>CAJFQC010000005.1 GCA_904418845.1 uncultured Ruminococcus sp.
CGGAGAAAGAGGGATTTGAACCCTCGCGCCGGTTTCCCGACCTACACCCTTAGCAGGGGCGCCTCTTCAGCCTCTTGAGTATTTCTCCTGATTCTGAATTCGACCGCAGCATTCTGCCGCGACATCTATTCAATTACACGCCGTATTTCTACTAACGACGCAGGTGTTATTATACTAAATCCCCCTTCTAATGTCAACGGTTTTCCAAACTTTTTCTAAACTTTTTGTACTGCGATAATCTAAAAGCTATAAACGCCAGTGCAGAGCCTGTTCCCAATAGCATGAGGATTACCGGCTGCAGACAAAAATAACCGACACTGCACTTACACGCAGTATCGGTTATATGCCGTCTATGCGCCGTAGTCTCTCTTGATTTTAAACCGCCCGATCTCTGAACGAATATTTTCCGCATCTCCAAGCAATTGCTGTGTAGCCGCGGTAGTCTCCTCGCTGGAAGCGGCGTTTTGTGTCACAACAGCAGATATACGGGTTATCTCATCGTCAATCTTACTTATATGTTTCTGCTGATTCTGGGATGCAGCGGCAATTTCCTTCATTGTCTGAGTAATCTGGGCTGATTTGGCAACAATTTCATCGAATGTCTGATTAGCCTCATCTGCCAGTTTGTTTCCCTGCATGGATTTCTGAATCATCGTTTCAATAATATCCCTGCTCTGCTCCGCAGCCTCGGCAGATTTCGCCGCTAGGTTTCTCACTTCATCCGCCACAACGGCAAACCCTTTTCCTGCCATTCCTGCCCTCGCCGCCTCTACCGCCGCATTGAGCGCCAGAATATTGGTCTGGAAAGCAATATCATCGATAGATTTCATAACAGCGGCAACCCGCTCCGAAGACGTATTAATATCACTGACTGCGTTCCCCAGAGTTGTCATATGTTCTTTTCCACCCTGCACCGACTGTTCCATACTCGCAATCTCCTCAAACGCATGGCTGGAGCGCTCTACATTCTGGATAGCCAGGTCATTCGCCTCTTTTGCGTAGCTGGAAAGACCCTCCACGGCCGAAGCCTGTGTGCAGCAGCTATCAGCCAGAGCCTGGCTGGCTATAGATATGTTCGCCGCCTCACCTGCGACAGATTCTGATATCTGCGAAAGCTGAGAAAACGCAGTATTGTTTTGGCGCACAAGGTAGCTGAGGCTTTTGCCAAGCCTGTCTCCCTCCGAGCGCACTTTGGAATCAACCGTCAGATCTCCGTCGGCAATCTGTGCTATCGCATCCGAATTTTCCCTCGTGGCGTTCACCATTACTTGGAACGCCTCCATCATCCGGTTGATTTCGGTTGTACCGCCCTCTGAAAGTTCTTCCGTTCCCACGTTCAGGTTATCAATACCTGTAGATATCTCCTCCAGCCAATCTGACATCTTCAGAATCGGCTCAGATATTTTTCTCGAAAGCCGGCGGCCGATCAGCAACGAAGCGGCAACCGCGCCTATGCCTGCCAGTATCAGCACCCCTTGCGTGATAAGCGCCATATTTCTGGCCTTTTCCCTTGTGCTCTCCGCTGTTTCCTGCAGACGGCTGCTAATTGTATCCAATCCTTCTCCGATGGCCACTACCTTGGTCTTGAATTCATCTGCATACCGTCTATATGCCGCCTCCCTGTCAACGCGGCTCAATTCTGTAAGCTCAGCGGCCTGCAAATGAATCTCCTCATGAGGACCTATTATCCCGTTGAGGCTTTCGGCAATCTCCGGATCACTCATCAACCAGGCGCCATCGCCATTGATCCATTCGCCAAGCGCACAGGTTTCATGATCAAGACTGCCCGCAAAGTCTGCACCAGTAGTAATTGATTCACTGAGCTGCTCCAGCCATTTGTAATGAGCCGCAATAACAGACTGCGCTTCTTGCTGATGATCTTGGTAGGCAGCGACATCTTCATATTCGCGCCGTATCTCCGTCATCATTAAAATAGAAATAACAACCAGAAGAAGGACTATACCGGAAAAAAGGAAATACCCTTTGAATATCTGCCTTTGAATTGTCTTTTCCCGCCGCTTCTCTGTATGATACTTTTCCACACTGCTGTTTTGATTTTCTTTCTGTATATTATGTTTATTCGTTTTCCCTGTTGCTATTTGAGACACTCCCTTTCCTTTTTCCTTGCCTTTACAGACTGCGCCCGGATTTCCGTCATACCATACAGCTTATCTCTCGACGTTTTCCGACATTTTCACTATATTTTACCTTTTTTCTCATAGATTTGTCAAGCAAATGATAAGATGTCCGAGAATCTCGCCAAAAACGATATCTCTATTGCAACGCCGAATCATATAAAAACTAAGAAGCGGCAATCACCCATTTTTGTATGAGTAGTTGCCGCTCAAAAACTCCGAACCGCCCACGCCATAAAAACAGGGCATTCCGGCAAAAAACCTCAATGTCCGCTTAATACTTTTCTCCTGCAGATACGCCGGAGTACCCGGATTGGGATTCATTCACCACAGATGAAGACGTATCGTCTGTATCAGACGAGGATATGTAATCCGGAGAAATATAGTCTGCCTCCTCTTCTGAAAGGCGGAATCTCTGCACAAGATCCTTCAGCGTCTGCGCCTGTCCCGAAAGCTCCTGACTTGCAGCGGCGCTCTGCTCAGAGGTAGCAGAATTGGTCTGCACTACACTGGATATCTGGTCAACTCCCTCAGTCGCCTGATGCACAGCAGCATCCTGCTTTCCGGAATTCTCTGTAATGATCCTTGCATTCTCTGCAAGGCTACCCACAGTCTTATAAACCTTGTCAAAGGATTCCGCGGTATCATCGGCAAGAGTTTTTCCGTTGCCGACTGCATCAAGAGCGTTTTTAATCAGCACGGCGGTACTTTGAGATGCATCTGCAGTCTTCCCGGCAAGGTTGCGAACCTCATCAGCTACTACGGCGAAGCCTTTGCCCGCCTGCCCGGCGCGCGCCGCTTCTACAGCGGCATTCAGAGCCAGAATATTGGTCTGGAATGCGATATCCTCTATCTCCTTTATAATCTTAGCCACTTCCTGCGAGTTGTGTGTAATACCTTCCATAGCGCCGAGCATATTCTGCATCTTTTCTTTGCCGTCGTCCACCTCTCGCGTTACTTTCTCAATTTCCTCTCCCGCAGTGTTAATCAGTTTCGTGTTCTCACTGATCTGAGCACCCACATCCTGAAGAGTTGCAACGAGCTGCTGAATCGACGACGCCTGTTCGGTAGCTCCCTGAGCCGACGCCTGGGCGCCCATAGCCACTTGTCCCGCGCCGCTTGCCACCTGGTCTGCCGCAAGAACAACCTCCTTAAGCGTCTGGGTCATCGTATCACGCACACGCAGCAACGCAGTCTTCACTTTCGAAAACTCTCCATGATAGTCATGCCGGAGACGGAATACAAAATTACCATTTGCAATCTCATCCAGCACAGCTGTAATTTCATTAATATAAAGGATGTACTCTTGCAAACGCCTGGTGATGGCATCAATATCCCGAGCAAGCGCTCCCACCTCATCCCCGGATTTAACATCCAGTTTCACATCCAATTCCCCGTCGGCGATCCGTCCCGCGGCCACAGACAGTTTCTTGACAGATCTGGCAATGCTTATGCCGAAAAACACCGAGATAATGCCAAGCAGAAGAACAGTCAGCACAAAGCGAAGGGTGACCGTCCTTGCCGTCTCTACGATATATGTTTCAAACTCTGCCTGCGGGAGCAGTCCAAGAACAACATATTCTATTTCATCAACAGCAACAGTTGATCCCGTGTACCCGGTACCGCCATGCGTGTACTCCATACCCTCCACTACCTGATTGTTGAGGATAGCTGATTTGATATTATCAGAGTAATCCACGTCCGCTGCGTTTGTCATGATCAGATCTGAATTCGGATGATAAACAATATTGTTGTTGCTGTCATAAAGCGTTACATACCCCTCTTCTCCTATGTCGATCGCCGCCATGTCCACACCGAGCACATTTATGTATATGTCGAGACCTAACACTGCGATCTGGCTGATGCCGGAATAGACCGGAGTAGCTATGGTCACGACCGTCTCTCCTGTGACGGCATCGGAATATGCCTCTGTGACAGTTGTAGACTTCTGTTCAACCGCCTTTTCATACCACACGCGGCTCCGCATGTCAAAAGTCGATGAATCCATGTAAGTTCCGTTTGACTGCAGAAGCGCGCCCGTACCAAGATTCACTACCCATGCATGGGCAACTCCATCTTTTCCATCCACAATCCTTCTTAATGCGTCAAACAAATCGTCCCGCTGCTCGGATTCGTTAAAATCTTGTCCCCAGTCAGAAGAGCCCTGCACGATCTCTTCTGCTCTGGCAAATGATTCGGCGATGCCCATATAGCGTTCAAAATAGCCCTCTATACTTTCCGCGGCACGGCCCGCCTCCGCCGTGAGATAATCAGTCTCCACCGTGCGGACCGTGTCTGACATATTATTAACGAGCTGGATTCCTATAAGCGTAAGCACAATGATGAGAGGGAGCAGCGTCCCCATCAGCAGTTTGGGCAGAACCCCGAACCTCACCCTTTTCTTTCCGTGTGTTTTACCAATATCCTTATCTTTTTTCATGTAGATATCCCCCCTGTTCTATTTTATTTTGCAGATCGGATCACACAACAAGGAGTTTTTATGTAATTTGTCTTTATTTTTTATTTGTAAACCTCAAAAATTGTATATTTTTTATCCCATCTTCCAGTATTTTCCACTATACTATATATCTATATTTTTGTCAAACACCGAATAAAAGCAACCGTACTTTTAGGAATTTTGTATAATTCAGAAAAATTAATCCGGGAGCGGACTCTGCCGAATCTTCAACTCCCGGATCAACGAGCTACATATTAGCGTCTATTTTTTCTTGTACGCGCTTTTGTACTTCGGCTGCGATCTCTGTTGTCTTCATATCTTTATACTCTTCATATAACAGAGGCTTCATAAAATGCACCTGAACCGTCACCGGTTTTATAGTATTTGTGTCAAAGGGCTTAAAAGAATCAATCAACGCTACAGGTACGATCGGGCATCGCACCCTTGTGGCCGACTTAAAGCTTCCTCCCTTAAATGACCCGACTCTATTTCCGTTTTTTGATCTTGTCCCTTCCGCAAAGATCAGATAGTTTCTTCCTTTTTGAACCTCCTTCGCCACGTCTACTATAACCTGCATTGCCTGACGCACATCCTCCCGGTCGATCAGAAAGGCTCTCATGCAGGCAAAGACCTGTTTTAAAAAAGGAATCTTCCCCACTTCTTTCTTGGCCACCACAGAAAACGGGCGCGGACATGCCTCGATGATTGCCAGAACATCATAGAG
Organism: uncultured Ruminococcus sp.; assembly: GCA_904418845.1. Classification (GTDB taxonomy): domain Bacteria; phylum Bacillota; class Clostridia; order Lachnospirales; family Lachnospiraceae; genus Mediterraneibacter. The sequence goes on from CAJFQC010000005.1 coordinate 5,318, forward strand.
CCCCTGATGATTTGGAAAAAAGATAAACCCATCTTTCTCGGGAAGGTTCTCTATCCCGTGGACATCTATATGCACATTTCCTCCCCGATTCGCACGGCGGTCAATCCAGGTAAGAAATTTATACATATTTTCTTCTGAATATTTATCTACATGGGCAGCCCTGTAACAGAGACGAATCCACCCATACGGCACCACGAAGATATTTCGCAGCACCATCATTAAAATACGCTTCATGCCATATCCCCCTCTGTATCCATGTATTCTTTGACCGCCGTCTCATACAAGTTATTTCCCCGGCTGTCAATGACAACGATAACCGGAAAATCCTCTACCGTAAGTCTGCGAACCGCTTCCGTCCCGAGGTCTTTATATGCGATCACCTCTGATGACGTGATACATTTGGAAAGCAGAGCGCCCGCTCCGCCCACTGCTGCAAAGTAAACTGCTCCATTTCTCACAATGGCGTCGATTACTTCCGGTGATCTTTTTCCTTTTCCGATCATAGCTCCCATGCCCAGATCTAAAAGGCGAGGCGTATATCTGTCCATCCGGCCTGCCGTGGTCGGTCCTGCAGAGCCAATAGGCCTCCCTTCCCTCGCGGGAGACGGCCCCATATAATAGATCATCTGTCCCTTTATATCAACCGGAAGCCCGCCGCCGCTTTGGAGAGTCTCGTCCATTCTTTTATGAGCGGCATCCCTTGCCGTATAGATCGTTCCGCTGATATATACATAGTCCCCGGCTTTCAAAGTTCTTGCCGTCTCTTTATCTATCGGCGCCGTGATATGCTTATCCATCGTCATATCCTCGTCTTTCTGTAAAGTTTTCTGCATTCTTTTGATCTAGATCTCCCGCGTCACATGACGGTTCACATGGCAGCAGATGTTGACCGCCACAGGCAGTCCTGCGATATGAGTGGGGTAGGTATTAATATTTACCGCGAGCGCAGTCGTCGTACCACCCAAACCTCCCGGACCGACGCCGAGCCGGTTGATCTTCTCCAAAAGTTCTTCTTCCATATCTCTGATATAGGAGATTTCCGAGCGGCGTCCGATCTCTCTTGTGAGAGCCTCTTTCGCCATAACGGCACACTTTTCAAAGGTGCCCCCGATACCGACTCCCACGACCATAGGCGGACAGGCATTGGGACCCGCATCTTTCACTGCGGTAAGAACCGCATTTTTTACACCCTCAATTCCTTCTGCCGGCTTCAGCATGAATATCCGGCTCATATTCTCACTCCCAAACCCCTTCGGAGCAACCGTGATCCTCACCTTATCTCCCGGTACGATACGTGTGTGGATAACCGCCGGCGTATTGTCTTTTGTGTTCTCGCGAACCAGTGGATCGCCGACCACAGACTTTCTCAGAAATCCGTCTGCATATCCTCTTCTCACACCTTCATTTACGGCATCCTCCACAGCATCTCCTTCCAGATGGACCTCCTGCCCGATAGCCAGAAACACAACCGCCATCCCGGTATCTTGACAAATAGGGATCATATCATCAGACGCGATTCTCAAGTTCTCCTGAAGCTGCTCTAATATCTGTCTGCCCAGAGGTGACTTTTCCCTTTCCGCCGCGTTTTCCATCGCCTGTCTCATATCGCCGGAAAGGAAATAATTTGCCTCAATGCACATTTCTTTAATATTCTCTGTAAGCTCTTCTGTGCTGACTGTCCGTATCATAATTGAATCTCGATCTTTCTGTTTGTCCTTTTGTACTGATGGTATTTTACCCCGGCGGCATCCATCATTTTCTTGGAAGCTAAAACACTGGATGTGTCCGCATATTTATCACAGTCATAGATAACTTCCTTGATCCCCGCCTGAATGATAGCCTTGGCACATTCATTGCACGGAAAGAGCGAAACATAGAGCTTCGCTCCCGCAAGACTTCCGCCGCTGTAATTGAGGATCGCGTTCAGTTCACTGTGAGTGGAGTAGACATACTTTGTCTCCAGCGGGTCTTCTCCGTCCCTCGCCCACGGGAACTCATCATCCGAACATCCCATGGGAAATCCATTGTATCCCATGGATAATATCTTATTGTCCTGGCTGACGATACAGCACCCAACCTGTGTGTTGGGGTCTTTCGAGCGCATCCCCGACAGCATCGCCACTCCCATAAAATATTCGTCCCACGATAAATAGTCTTTTCTCTTCTCTGTCATAGTTCCCGTCTCCCTTCTCTATTTTGTACCGAAGATACGGTCTCCCGCATCACCCAGTCCAGGCACGATATAACCGTGGTCATTGAGTTTTTCGTCCAATGCCCCGATATAAATATCAACGTCTGGATGCTCCGTCTGCATCCGCCTGACCCCCTCCGGAGCGGCAATGATACACAGGAAACGAATATTTTTCACTCCTTTTTCTTTCAGCATACGGATAGCGGCCACGCTGGAACCACCGGTCGCAAGCATGGGATCTACGACAAACACCTGTCTCTCACTGCAGTCTGCCGGAAGCTTACAATAGTACTCCACCGGCTCCAGTGTCTCAGGATCACGGTAAAGCCCGATATGCCCCACCTTTGCCGCAGGGATGAGAGAAAGCATACCGTCTACCATCCCCACGCCTGCGCGCAGGATGGGTACGATTGCCAGTTTCTTGCCCGCCAGCTGTTTTCCTGTCATCTCGGCGATAGGCGTCTTGATCCTCACATCCTTAAGCTCCAGATCCCGGGTCGCTTCATAGCACATAAGCTGTGCGACCTCCCCGATCATTTCGCGGAATTCTTTTGTTCCCACATTCTCCTGCCTGATATAGCTGATCTTGTGAGCGATCAGCGGGTGCTCCATAACGATTACTTTTCCTGTCATTGTTCCTCCTCCACTAGTGAATCTAATTTTTCTGCAAGTTTCTTAACCAGCACACGCAGGATCTCAAAACACTCTCCATATGCGGTCAGCGGTTTTCCGTAAGGATCGGGTATCTCGGTACCCTCCCCGACAAACTCACTTAGGGTAAATATATTTTCTGCCTGTCCATACTCTGACAGAAGCTTGTTCTTCTGGCTTTCATCAATAGTGAGGATCAGACTGTCCTCCTGAAGATCCTCTTCATCAAACCCGCAGGAAACATGTCCTTCCAGCGTCATCTGCGCACTCTTCATAATCGCTTCCGCTTTCTGGTTCGCGGGTTCAGGAAACAGAACTACAATTCCTCTTGAATCAATTACATACTCCTGTTTCAGATCATAGTGCCTCAATATCTCTGCTGCCATAGGGGCCCGTACAGTATCCGCCTCGCACACAAAGGTAATTCGCCGGTATCTCTGCCGCCTCACCACTGCTGACGCCGCAATACGCAGATGTCCCGCCGCTTTTTCCAGACGGTTCATGATCGCTTTTCCCATGCCCTGAACAGCAAATGATTCGCTGTATATCGTATCTACATCCTCTTCATCGAACTCTCTGAGCACGCGGTACAGATTCCGGGCGATGGTTTTCTCGTTCTCACGTGTCCCGATATTTTTGACATCACCATATTTATAGAAGGGAAGTGTTTCCTCCGTAGCTATAATTCCGACCCTGCGGCCTTCTCTATGAGCCGCGTAGGCCAACTGACGGATCGCTAAAATCTCTTCCCTCAGATCCCCCTCCGCGATAACAAGCTTTGCCCTGGGCGCGTAGTGCCGGTACTTCATCCCCGGAGCTTTCGGCGCTTTCTCGCTCTCATCACCTAAAAGTGTCTCATCCACGCTCACCTCTCCGATAACTCCCTCGAGCATCTCCGCCGTAATGGCACCGGGCCTTAAGATCATCGGCGGATTGACCGTCATATCCAATATCGTTGATTCCAGTCCGATATCCACCGCTCCACCGTCAAGAATCATATCAATCTTTCCGCCCAGATCCTCCGCCACATGCTCCGCCGTAGTAGGACTGGGGCGCCCGGAGGTATTGGCACTGGGCGCGGACACGAACCCCCCCGCAGCTCGGATCAGTTCTTTTGCGACAGGGTCTTCGGGCATTCTTACCGCGACTGTGTCAAGCCCTCCCGTTGTCCCGTAAGGAACGCGCTCCCCTTTATCAAAGATCATGGTCAGCGGCCCCGGCCAGAAATGCGCTGCCAGAATATCCGTTTCTCCCGGGATATTTACCGCGATTTTTCTCAGATCCTCATAATCTGCTATATGCACTATGAGGGGATTATCCGAGGGACGTCCTTTTGCCGCATAAGTCTTAAGCGCAGCCTCTTCCTTAAGAGCGTCCGCCCCCAGGCCGTACACAGTCTCTGTAGGAAACGCGACCAGTCCGCCTGCTCTCAGCACTCTCCCCGCTTCCTGTATGATATTATCATCTATTTGATTTTTGTCTATTTTTCGTATCTTTGTCTCCATAAGACACATTATATCATTATTAACAATAAAAAAAAACTCTTTTATCTGTCTGTTCTTCCTACTCATTTATATATTGAAGAATCCCCTTTACAATAGCCTCGGCCAGTTCCTGCTGATAATCTTCGCTGACCAGCTTCTCCGCCTCTTCATAGTTGCTTAAGAAACCACATTCCGCAATGACCGTAGGCACCTCTGTTTTCTTCAGTATATAATATGTATTATTTGCTTTTGCCTCTTTTGTATTCTCCGGATCGATCTCCCGCAAAGTCTCCTGAATTATAGCCGCAGCACGCGCCCCTTCTTCAGAGTCATTATGATAAAATACCTGGGCTCCATGCACACTCTCCTCATGATAGCTATTCTGATGGATGCTCACGGCAAGAGCCGGTTTTTCTCGGTTCATGATATCAACGCGCGCCTTCAGGTCACTAACCTGATCTTCACCAATGCGCTCCTCTGTATCTCGTGTCATAATCACTTCCACGTCCCCTTCTTCAAGCAATTCTTTTATAATTAAAGAGATTTTTAAATTTATATCTTTTTCTTTTGCTCCGTTTACCCCTTCTTTTCCACCATCCATTCCGCCGTGCCCGGGATCGAGGACGATCAGCCGCCCATTCTCCGCCGAAGACGCGTTCCCCAAAGTTTCCCGTCCCTGCGCAAATCCTTCCTTTAAGATTCTGCTTCCCGCCTGACATAGTACGATCAATGCCAGAAGAGCGGCAATCGAGGCTGCGACCCCCAGTTTTTTGACCATAAAAAACACCCTCCTTTCACATATATCAATATATATGCGAGAGAAGGATGTCTCTTTCTGGACTATCTGTAATTTATAGGATTCCGTCTGATCTTATCAATTAACATACTGCAGAATCAGATCCCAGATCCCGGATGATTCCATGCCAAGGCACCATTCTGCCACACCGGCAAGATTGTTCGCTTTTATCACTTTCAATTTTTCTTCAAGCGATTGGCTGTCCTCAAGCCATATCTTATATGTTCCGCCATCGCCTTCCCATTGAGCATAATTCTGTTTTGCCGCTGCATCCCATTCCGTCTGTACTCCGGCATCTGCTACCACGTTCGCAGCCTCTTCCATACCGTAAGCTGCACTTGTGAACTTATTCGGATAGGAAGCCGCTTCTGTCCCTTCCTCTTCCGCCAGCTCATCGGCTGTCTTGGGCGTTTCATGCCACAAGCGGGTATAGAAAGGAATCCCTGCGACCAGCTTTTCCGCGGGAACGGATTTCAGCGCATCTGCAATACCATTTTCCAAATAGCCGATAGATGCTACGGATCCTGCCTCATAGGAACTGTCCGTGTGCTCGTCATACGCCATGATAAACACATAATCCGCTACAATCCCCTGTTCTTTAAGATCATAATGTTCATTGTACGGCTGCGGCACATAGTTGTCAACTGAAAATACAAGGCCGTTTTGCCTGCATTTCACAGACAATTCTCTCACAAACTGAATATAATGCTCCCCGCAGTCCGACGAAATGAGCTCAAAGTCAAGGTTAATGCCGTCTATTCCTGATTGCAAGGCTTCCGCGATCACCTGGTTAATCACTTTCGTCCTTTTCGAGGTGTAGCTAAGCACCTCATAAGTTTCCGCGTAAGAATTGATGCCTCCATGGAAATCCCGGAGCACAGCCCACACCTCAAGATTGGACTGATGCGCATAGTTGACATAGCTTGAGTCCGCGATAGACGACACATTTCCTTCGGTATCGGAAAGACTGAACCATGTAGGAGCAATCGTCGTCAGCCCTTTTGTGCCCGCGATCATCTCCAGCACATAACTGTTGGCAGTCGTATTAGTCACATTATGCCACGCCATGTTGATCGTATAATCTTTCTTGATATTGCTATATACCGGCTCTTCAAACTCGCGGGAAGTTGTCTCCGTACTGATGTCCCTCAGAGCGCTTGTCTTAATATAGCCTACAAATCCATCCTCTGTACCGACTTTCATCCAGTCACTTTCATCCTCAAGGACAGTGACTTTATCAGATTTCTTCACTTCTGTCAAGATCGGACTCTTCACTCCACCCTGGTACCGTACTTCTGTATCCCGCTTCACTGTTGCGGTCTTAGTCTCGCCCCAGTTCGAGGTGACAACAGCCCTCACCGGCTGCTCGTCATACACCGTATAGTCCATATTTGTATACGCCTGAATGAAAGGAAGTGCAATATATGCTGTCCTGCCCTCCGTCTTCAGGATTACATAGTCTTCGCTCTTTTTCTCCGTTATATCTGTATATTCCTTGCTGCCCACCGCAACAGAGACGCTTCCGCCCGGCAGGGTATACAACAGGACGTTCTCATTCGCATCCCAGTAGAATCTGCTGTTGATTCTTTCACGAACAACAGAATACTCGATGTAATACTGTCCGTCATATATCTTCCCCGGAGCCGGATCTGCTGATTCGGCGCCTTCCGCAAGAGCCTCGCTCTTTCTTACCACTTCATTATTTACAACCACGGCGATGTCATTGTCCGTCTCTACTTCATAATATTGTTCCAGGTCGGCCTTCTCATCTGATGAACCGTACTTCTTCCAGATCGCGAACCCGCCAATCGCCACGATAACCAATGCAATAAGAATCAGTGCGCGGATCACCGCGTTGCGCTGCCTCCTCCTCGCTCTGCTGCTCTTTCTGCCCGGCTTTCTTCTGTTGCCGGGACTGCTGCCCGCCGGTCTCTGGGCGCCTCTATCCGGACGCTGCCTGCGAATACCGTCTGCTGCGGTCCTCCTCTGAGCTGCGCCCTTTCTTTCTCTTTCGTCCATGCCGTACCTCCTCACAGGATTCGTTGCGATCATTATACCACACTTTCGCCATACTTCATTAACATTTTTCCTGTTTGGACATATTTTAAACAGCTTTTTACAATGCAGCCCTTCTTCTTTTCATAAAAATACAATACACAGCTATAACTTTAGTCCGGCAGGTCAAGGGGCGGTCCCTGCCCGGTCATGTTCGTTGATATCCGTAAATCCAAGCTCCTCTATGCTTCCGTCATGGCTTATGACATAATCGCGCATATACGTTCCTTCTTCTTTTATCATATGGGCTGTCACAATCTGGAGTGCACTTGCATGATATCCGTCAAGCAGGATATTAATTCCTCTTTTCTCATATTTTTCCAACTCTGTAAACATATCCCTGTAATCTCTCTCGTCTATTTTCATCTGACGTATACTCCTTTCCTCCGCAGGCCATGATAAATAGTGCAGCCCGTCTTTATTCCCATATGGAAGTATCTGTGACATACTCTCGGAATCCGGACGGAACAAAAGACAGCGGGACCTGCAGCGGTCTTTCTCTTATATCGGTTCTCTCCTTTCGCATTTTATTTACTTATCAGTTGATACCATCTTTTGTAAGTGCCATTATAAAAACACAATCCCGTATTTTCAATGTGTTTTTTGTTGAAAACCTGTGTAGATTCGTTGATAAAGTTTTCCACATAACTTTCCCTTTACATCTTTATGTTTTTTGTTTATACTGATGATGAGAATATGTATCCAAATCTATTGAAGGTGCATATTATCTTATATAGTATAAGGATGTGATTGTATGAAAATTGAGAAACTCAATGAAAATCAGATTCGTTGTACGCTGACACATGCTGATCTGGCAGCGCGCCATTTAAAGTTGAGCGAGCTTGCTTACGGCACCGAGAAAGCAAAAGCTTTATTTCGCGATATGATGCAGCAGGCATCCTTTGATTTTGGATTTGAGGCGGAAAATATCCCGCTGATGATAGAGGCCATTCCCTCCTCCGCAGATTCAATCGTTCTCATCATTACGAAAGTTGAAGATCCTGAAGAACTGGATACAAGGTTTTCTAAGTTCACTCCATCAAGTGATGCGGACCCGATCAATATGACGGCCCTGGAAAAACTTCAGGGCGCGGAGGAATTCCTTAATCTTTTAAACAAGGTAAAGGAAGCTGCTGCGGGAACCCGGATCTCCGAACCGGAGACCTCTCCATCCTCATTTTCCGTGCGCCTCTACTCCTTCGATACACTGGACAGCGTGATCCGGGCAAGCCGGCTTCTCGCTCCGGTATACAGAGGAGCCAATACATTATATAAGGATAAGAGCAATGGAATGTTCATCCTGGCGATTACACCTACCGAACATTCCGCCAGCGAATTTAACAAGATATGCAATATGCTTTCTGAATATGGTTCTCCCGAAAAGGCAGACTCTTCGATTCTTGCCTTTCTCGAGGAACACTGTAAGATCATCGTATCAGCGGATGCTGTGCAGAAGTTATCCACACTATAATGCACAGCAAGATTAAACATGAGCTTTCACTACGGTGAATGACCGGGTTGCCGCAAAAGCAGATAAATCATCTGCCGGAGCGGCAGCTCTATTTTTTTCTCCAAAAACAGGAAGGCATCGGTTCATCATCAGGCCTGATGATGAACCGATGCCCTGATTCCGCCCTGAAACAAATGCTCTTACTTTCCTGCTGCCGCCATAGCCGCATTAATCTTCTCTACAAGCAGCTCTCCGTCAATGCCGTGTACCATTGCCGCCTCCGCGATTGTCTCCATCTGAGATGCCGGGCAGCCAAGGCAGTGCATTCCGATCTCCATCAGGATCGGCGCGCTGTCCGGGAAGATATCAAGAAGCTCCCCAATCTTTGTATCTTTAGAAATCTGTGCCATTTCTATTTCCTCCTTATATATAATAATGTTTTTTCCAGTGGTTATTATTATAATCCCTGTCGCTTAAATTATCAACCTTGTTTTCTCCGGAAGCGGCTGCACCAGTAATAGCGTTCTAAATTTTCTGACAGGTTCATTCTGCCTTTCTGTTTTTTTGAATACTCAAAAGTCAAGAAAGAATCCGTTTTTTTTCGACAAATCTGTATTTTCATAATAACTCACCAAAACATTCGTTCTTTTTTTCTCCCTGAATAATCCACCGAAAATGTATATTTTTATGTGGATAATGTGGATAACTTTATGTAAATCCTCACTTTTTCCACGTTTTTCGTTGTTTTTGGTGTGGATAAGTTGAAAACTCTATCCCCACGGATTTCGCCCTTTTTTTACAAATTAAAACATTTTTGTGCATTTTGCTTATTTTTATATTTTTTATGTCGAAAACGGAGATGATGCACCTCTTATCTTGAAGTACAGCTCCCCGTTTTCTTCTACTCTTTTCAGAGGACGCGTCTTACTGCGACAATGGTCGTATAAGTGGCGCTGCATATTCCAATGCCGTCCGCCTCGTTCATGGCGTTGACAATATTTCCATCTCCCATATACAACCCTACATGTCCGTCATAAAGGATCAGGTCGCCCGGAAGCGCCTCTTCATAACTCACGGCATATCCCGCGCTGCGCATCTGACTGCTTGTGCGTGGCAGGCTGACGCCGAAATGTGCATATACCGACTGGACGAAGCCGGAGCAGTCCGCGCCGTTCGTCAGGCTCGTACCACCCCATACATAGGGGTTTCCGATAAACTGACAGGCATAATCAATAACTGCCTGTCCGCCTGCGGCGGCTCCTGATACGCTTGCCTGTACTGCCTGCGCCTCTGCCTGTGCCTCTTCCTCTTTCCGCTTCTCTGCCTCAATCCGGGCCTCCTCTTCTTCCTTTGTCTCCCCATAGGAATAAGAGGAATCAGCTGTCACATAAGTGCCGGACACCCATCCGTCGATCTCCCCGACCTTCACCGGATACCATCCGTCTACCGCTTCTCCTGTCACCTCATATGTCTCATCTCTCCCTATCTGTGTCAGTATATTTGCGGAAGTTCCCTGTCCGTCCCTGACATTCAGAGCATATGCGGTAACTGTGACCGTATTATTTTCGTACTCAAGCGCCTGTTCCTCTGCCGCCGCGCCCGTGATAAGCGCATCGGAAGGAACATAGCCCTCCGCCGAACCCGACTTGATCTTCGTCCAGCCTTCCAGATATTCCAGCACCTGGGCCGCCGAATCAGCATAGAGCTTGCCAACCCAGTCGCTGTTCTCATCCGGGGCACTTCTGATATAGGTATAATCCTCTGTATCAGAAAATGCCATATTCAAATACTCTCCCTCTTCTGTTGGCACCAGATAGAGATTGATATTATCCTTTACCTCTGTCTCATAACAATTCTCCAGTACCGACTCGATCCCTTCTGCCTGTATGAACGGCTGCTCATCTGTCTGTTCGGCAGCCGAAACGCCAAGCGCTCTCCCCGGGATCAGGATCAATCCTGCCATAGCAGAAAAGATCACCCTTTGCCTGATGTGCGTCTTTTCCATATAAAACCTCCTTTATATCATGCCTTTATCTTTTGTAGGAAGTTCTAAATGTTACACATTTGTTAAATTTATTACGCTGACATTATATCAATAGAATTATTCCATGTCAACTGAATTTCTCTATCTTTTCGTTGACACCACTCGACATATATTATATATTTTATTTGCAGCTTCCTCTTTTTTTCATATATTCGTTAATTATTTTGTAACAAATTGGCGAAATTATTCTTCCATATATTATTGATATAAAATATCGGTTTAGTCGAAAAATTCTTTAAAATACCGGTTGACAAATTCATTTTTATGTATTATATTTTAACCACAGTAATCGTTACTATTATTATTTTAATAACGGTTCTCATTTAGATATGAAAGGGGGATTCCCATTGGCAGCTTTGAAGTACAGTCGGCAGCGAGAATGCATCAAGAATTACCTTATGACAACCAAAGAGCACCCCACAGCCGACGAGGTCTATATGAAAGTGAAACAGGAGTTTCCCAATATCAGCCTTGGCACAGTATACCGCAACTTGAATCTTCTCACAGACATCGGGGATGCAGTAAAAATATCTACTCCGAATGGCGGAGACAGATTTGATGGAAGGCTTGAGCCGCACAATCATTTTCTCTGCACAAAGTGCGGACGGTTACTGGACCTGGATCTGGACATGCACAGCATTGATGAAGTCAACCGCCTTGCCGCGGAAAATTTTGACGGGATCATTACTTCCAGTTCCACACTTTTTTATGGAGAATGCAGTGACTGCATTAAAAAGTCTTAATAATAAAACTTTCAAGAAAAGGAGAGAAAAACATGAAAAAATGGATATGTACAGTATGTGGATATGTTCACGAAGGAGACGCCGCACCGGCTGAATGTCCGGTATGTCATGCACCGGCTGACAAGTTCAAAGAGCAGACAGGTGAGAAGACATGGGCTGCAGAGCATGTTGTAGGTGTTGCACAGGGAGTCAGCGAAGATATTCTCGCAGATCTGAGAATGAACTTTGAAGGCGAGTGCTCCGAGGTTGGTATGTACCTTGCAATGGCAAGAGTGGCTCACAGAGAGGGATATCCGGAGATCGGTCTGTACTGGGAGAAAGCAGCTTACGAAGAGGCTGAGCATGCCGCCAAGTTCGCAGAGCTTCTCGGTGAAGTTGTAACAGACAGCACAAAGAAGAACCTTGAGATGCGTGTAGAGGCTGAGAATGGCGCCACAGCAGGCAAGTTTGACCTTGCAAAACGTGCTAAGGCCGCAAACCTCGACGCAATCCATGACACAGTTCACGAGATGGCAAGAGACGAGGCAAGACACGGAAAAGCATTCGAGGGTCTTCTTAAGAGATACTTTGGCTAATCCGCCAGCCTACATATAAAATAAACAGGAAACTTCCGGCTGCCGCAGAGATCTCAAAAGATTAGAGCGGCAGCCTTTTTCAAAATCACATATGATATGAACGGAGGATAAGATCATGTCCAAATACGCAGGAACAAAAACAGAGAGAAATCTGATGGAAGCTTTCTCCGGCGAGTCGCAGGCCCGCAACAAATATACTTACTATGCATCTGCTGCAAGAAAAGCCGGATTTGTACAGATGGCTAATATCTTCGAAGAGACAGCGAACCAGGAGAAAGAGCACGCAAAAATGTGGTTCAAAGAGTTCCACGGCATTGGAAATGTAGAGGAGAACCTTGCTGACGCTGCTGCAGGCGAGAACTACGAGTGGACAGATATGTATAAGAGAATGGCTGATGAAGCTGAGGAGGAAGGCTTCACAGAACTGGCTGCAAAGTTCCGCGGCGTTGCGCTGGTAGAGGCTGCTCACGAGAAACGCTACCAGAGACTTCTCGACCACTACAAAGCAGGTACGACTTTCAAAGATGACGCTCCTCTCGGATGGAAATGCGGTAACTGTGGTTTCATCTACGAGGGAGACGAAGCTCCGGAGATCTGCCCTGTATGTGCTCACCCCAGAGCTTACTTCGAGAGAAAGGCTGAGAACTACTAAAATTCTGCTTTCATTCGGGGTAATTGATATTCAAAATGAAAACAGGATCTTGCCTTACAAAAAAAGAGCTTCGGATCAGAAGGTCCAAAGCTCTTCTTTTATTGCTTATGTATTGTCTTTCTATCTGTGTGTCATCGGAAGCATCGCCGCGCCCATGATGCCCGGCTCTTCCAGAACAGCCTGCTTAAATACAACCGGCTGCATCCCTGTGTGGATCATATCGCGGTAATACTTTTCCATTTTCTCAAAGAATATATCCTTTCCCTTCATAACACCTCCGCCTACGACAAATACATGCGGATCTACGATATGTCCAATCGCACAGAACATCATGGCAAGATCATATGCCATATCGTCCACGATCTTCAGCGCTTTCTCGTCGCCTTTACGCGCCAGCTCAAACACATCGCCCGCATTTGTAATCTGATCCCCGAAAACTTCACGTCCTTTTCTCGTAATAGCTGTACCGCTGGCTTCATTCTCCACGGCGCCCACGTTAAGAATATTATACTTCTCCCTGTTGCGGTCAATGCAGATATTTCCGATCTCACCGGCATGTCCGTTCTGTCCGCTGATCACCTTCTGGTCGATAACAAGAGCGCCGCCGATACCCGTAGAGATCGTCACATAGTAAACGATGGGATATCCTTTCCCGCCGCCGAGAACGGCCTCGCCAAGAGCAGCGACTTTCACATCGTTGTCCATGTATGCCGGCTTTTTAAAATGCTTTCCGATATACTCCGCGATCGGAAAGCCAATCAGCTTTGGAAGGTTCGTTGACACGATAATCTTTCCGTTGATTGTGTCAATCGGTCCCGGAATACCCATTCCGATTCCCTCGCACTCCTCATATCCGTCAAGACTCTCGATCAGCTCTATCATTGTCTGCATGACCGGTTCCGCTCCCCTCTCAGGATGGCTCTCTGACTTCTTCATGCACAGTATCTTTCCATCCTCCTGCACAACTGCCGCACGGATATTGGTTCCCCCAAGATCGACTCCAATAAATTTACGCATACCTACACCTCGTCTTTTTTCTTTTTATTATAGACCTCAGATACAATTGTTTCAATCTTTCTTTTCTTCCTCCCGGCCTTTTTATCTGACTCACAGTGAATAAGCCTCAGCTTCTCCTTTCTGCCAAGCTGCTTGATCTCCCATTCACGGCGCATGGCTTCTTCCTTTGTGTCAAACTCTTCATAGTAGGCAAGAACAACCGGCAGCCGTGCTTTTGTATATTTTGCGCCCTTTCCGCTGTTATGATCATTTATTCGTTTCTCTATATTGTTTGTCCATCCCGTGTATAGCGATCCGTCGCTGCATCTGACAATATATGTATAATTCATCTTTGTTACCTTTTCCGATTCTCATGTCAGATGTATTCTATCAAAACAGGCGAATAAAGACAAGACAGGCGGATAGGAAGAACATGAGTTCTCTATCCGTCTGTCTGCATTCTGCCTGTCTCAATACTATTCCATGAAATTCATGGGATCTACAGGTTCTCCGTCTTTTAATACCTGAAAATACAGGTTCGGGCCTTCCACACTGTAATACTTCGTCGGTTCGTTCAATGTCCCGAGAGTCTCTCCGCCATTGACATAGTCCCCAATGGACAGTTCTACATCTGTGAGCTGTCCGTACACCGCACTGTATCCGTTTCCCATATCGAGAGTAACTGTCGTTCCTGTCTGGGCCGTCTCCGCAATATCTGTGACGATCCCGGCCGCAGAGGCGTTAATGGTCTCTCCAACCTCACCGGAAATGATCATCGCGGGATTATACTTGTACTGCTCCAATGTCTGGAAAAATACTGTCTGATCCATGCTGTATCCCATGATCACCGCACCGCTGGCAGGCCATGTAAGAGTACTCTCTTCCGTAAACCATATGCCTGATGTATCGGTTCCTGCTGTCGCCTGCTCTGTGGGAGTGCTGCTGTCCACCTCGCCGGTGTCCTGCTCCGTAACTTCCGTTTCTTCCTCCACATCATCCGTCCCATCCTCGACCTCCGGGAGAATGATATCATCTGTTGTCGTCTCTTCTGTGTTATCTTCTGCAAGTTGTTCTGCCTGCTCCTCAGCCTTTGCCATCTGTTCGTTCATTTCTTTCTTATAATTGTTGAAGGTATATGCCCCCACCAGAGCTATCACTGCAACAAAACAGATCACAATGCCGACCGCAGCTCCCTTGCCTTTTAACAAGGAGGGTTTTTCATTCTTATTCATTATCATCACCTCTGGCTATATTTTTGCCAGAAAGCCACTGTATTATTCAGTAAACTGTACCTTAAATATGGTATTTCTTATCCGTCAGAACAGTTCCGTCTCCTGTATGTCTTTGCGCAGTTCTGTTCCCTCAAAGAAAAAGGACAATATCTCCTCATATGTTTTTCCTTCCTCAGCCATTTGTTCTGCGGTCCAAAGACTCATTCCCAGACCATGCCCTTTCCCGGTGGTTGTAATTTTCACGGTATCCTTCACCCCGTCGCCGCCTGATGCTTCGCCTTCACTAAAGGAAAATGCACCTGACGGAAGGGACAGCGCATCCCGGAACTGATCTCCGGTACAGATCGTTTCCCCGATTCGCATCTCACTGACATAACCAGCCGAATCATATTTCGTGATCTCAAGATCCTCAAAAGAAACTCCTGCTTCCGCCTGCTCATTATCCGGCGCAGCCACAAGGAAATCCCTGCATAGCTTTTGGATCTCGCCGTATGTAAATGTCAATACCTGTATCTCGTCGTCCGCCTCCATATCAAGCGGACACTCTCTTACCGCCACATAAGGATATTCGTCTGTGCCCATTGCTTCTGCCACACTTCGCGTCTTGCCGGCGCTGCTTTGATGAAACGGCGTCCACGCATATGTATCTCCGTACATAAGCGCAGTGTCATCCGTCTCTTCCACTGCACGGACATATCTATTATAAATTTTCTCAAATTCTTCCGCACCCCAGCGTTTACGAAGTTCCTCCTTTGATAGATAATCTTCTGTGAGGATCTTATCCTCCATACCGTCCAAATTTCTGTATATCTGCGTACGAATAAGGACCGCCTGTGCTTTCAGAGCCTCTTTCCCGCTGTCCTGCGGCATCTCTTTCGCCAGTATACCCGCGAGATATTCTGTCCACTCGACTTCAGCCACCCCATCCGCCTCCTCAGTGTCCGGAATCCTCACCCTGACATAAAAAGGGCTTCCGCTGTCATCTCCCGACACATCTACTCCATTTGCAAACACGGAAACAACATACGGCAAAACAGTCAAAATAATAAGGAACGCAACAGCAGACTTTAATTTCTGCTCAACAGTATATCGTCTCATAAAAATAGCCCTCCATGTTTTATTATATGGAGGGCACAAAAGGCTTATTCTGTTTTCTCAGCATCCGTTGCACTGTCTGCCGGCTCCTTGTCGGGCCTGAATTCTTTATCCCGCATTATAAAGAAACAAAACGCTTCATACAGCGGCACAAACTGCGACGCGACAGAATGTACGAGCGCCATATTGTCTGAAGTGAATTTCGCAAGTATCTGCTTATTTATCAATACCAGGAGCACGATCCTTGCTACATTTACCGCGGCCAATATTATGACACTGAAAATATACATCATGATAACCAATGTCAAGATAATGGTGACCGCGCCGCCCGCGGCTACGGCGATGCTTCCGGCAATTACGGAAAATATCATGAATATGCCGAAAAGCGTGCTGCCGATGATCGGAAGAACCAGGTTCCATATTCCGGGATTCTTGATCGTCTTATTCTTCAGCACGATCTCCCCCGCCAGCTCGCCCTGGAAATAATCCCGCGCAACGGGAATAAACGCGAGCCATGGGTATTGTCTGCCCATCCGTTTTCCGATCATGTAAAGACCGATCGAATGGAAGATATAACTTGTCAAAGCGAATATGAGCGCCACTGTAAGGATCAAAAGATAAATAGTAAAAAATACTGCGACGGCCGCATTCCCGAAATTAGCGTTCAGCGGATCGTCCATATAGCTGTATCTATAGTTATAAACAAAATCCATAACTGTTCCTCCTAGTCTTCCTGACCTGACGGCACCATGACTTTCTCCAGTTTCCAAATATCATCTACATACTCTTCGATGGTTCTGTCTGATGAAAATTTGCCGCTGCAGGCTGTGTTCATCAGCGCCATCCTGGACCATCTCTGCTGATCTCTGTATGCCTCCTCCACTCTCTTCTGCGCCTCTGCGTAAGAACGAAAATCTTTGAGGATAAAGTAGGTGTCCGCCCTGTCTGTGCACTGCGTATTAAGCAGTGAATTGTAAAGGTTCTTATACATGTTGTGGTCGCCGTGAGCATATGTTCCGTCCATAAGCTGGTCGATCACACGCTTTAACTCCCAGTCGTTAAAGTAGATATCCGCTGGATTATATCCGCCATTGTTCTCGTAATTGATGACCTCCTCAGAGCTCAGACCGAAGATAAACGCATTCTCTGTTCCGACCTCCTGGACGATCTCTACATTCGCCCCATCCATTGTTCCCAGCGTGGGAGCTCCGTTTAACATAAACTTCATGTTGCCTGTACCGGACGCTTCCTTGGAAGCTGTGGAGATCTGCTCACTGACATCCGCTGCCGCGAAAATAATCTCCGCGTTGGACACACGATAGTCCTCAATGAACACGACTTTGAGCTTACCGTTAATGCTGCGGTCATTATTTACCACGTCAGCCACAGAATTGATCAGTTTAATCGTCTCTTTTGCCCTCAGATATCCTGCTGCCGCTTTCGCGCCGAAGATAAATGTCCTTGGATAGAAACTCATCTCAGGATGCTCTTTGATCTGGTTATACATATACATAATGTGCAGAATATTAAGGAACTGTCTCTTATACTCATGGAGACGTTTTACCTGTACGTCGAAGATCGAACGCGGGTCAACGTCGATGCCGTTATGTTTCTTGATATATTTTGCCAGACGCACCTTGTTTTCATACTTGATCTTCATAAACTCACGTCTTGCGTTTTCATCGTTCACATACGGCTTTAAATTCGCGATTTTCGACAGATCCGTGATCCAGCCGTCGCCGATCTTCGAAGTGATCCAGTCGGACAGCAGCGGATTTCCGTGGGCGAGGAAACGTCTCTGGGTGATACCGTTTGTCTTATTGTTGAACTTCTCCGGCATCATCTCATAGAAGTCTTTGAGTTCCTGGTTTTTGAGAATCTCTGTGTGAAGTTTTGCCACTCCGTTTACAGAGAAGCCTGCAACAATCGCCATGTTGGCCATGCGTACCTGCCCGTCTGTGAGGATCGCCATCTTTTTCACCTTGTTCTCGTTGCCCGGATACATCTCGCGGACTTTGAGAAGGAAGCGGCGGTCAATCTCCTGCACGATCTGGTAGATACGGGGCAGCAGCCTGGAGAACAGGTCGACAGGCCATTTCTCAAGAGCCTCAGCCATGATAGTGTGGTTTGTGTAAGCGCATGTCTTTGTCGTCACATCCCACGCTTCATCCCAGTTCAGCCCTTCCTGATCGATAAGCAGACGCATCAGCTCCGGCACTGCCACTGTGGGGTGAGTGTCATTCATCTGGATAACCACCTTCTCGTGAAGTCTGCGGATATCATCATGCTTCTTCTTGTATTTCGTGATCAGCGCCTGAAGGCTGGCAGAGATAAAGAAATACTGCTGTTTCAGGCGGAGTTCTTTCCCTGAATAGTGGTTATCATTCGGGTAAAGCACGTCGACAATGAGTTTCGCAAGGTTTTCCTGCTCCACAGCCTTGTGGTAGTTTCCTCTGTCAAACTCATCCAGCTTAAAGTCTGTAATCGCCTTTGCGTCCCACACACGGAGCGTATTTACCACATGGTTGCCATATCCCACGATCGGCATATCGTAGGGGATCGCCAGCACAGACTCGTAATTCTCCTGAACAAAAATGTCCTTGCCTGTCTCTGGGTCTTTCTCAAAACGGATGTTCCCGCCGAAACGCACTTCTTTCGCGTACTCTTCTCTTCTAAGCTCGAAGGGATTGCCTTCTTTGAGCCAGTTATCCGGCACTTCCACCTGATAACCATTCTCGATCTTCTGCTTGAACATACCGTAATGATAGCGGATACCGCAGCCGTATGCCGGATAGTTCAGTGTCGCCAGAGAATCAAGGAAGCAGGCTGCCAGACGGCCGAGACCACCGTTTCCAAGCGCTGCGTCGGGCTCCTCATCCTCAATCACATTCAGGTCGATGCCCATCTCCTCAAGGGCTTCCTTCACATCCTTATAGGCCGTCATGTTAATGAGGTTATTGCCCAGCGCACGCCCCATCAAAAACTCCATGGACATGTAGTAAACTGTCTTTGCGTCCGCCTCGTCGTACGCTTTCTGCGTTGCGAACCAGTCGTCAAAAATAACATCCTTAACCGCATAGGACACGGCCTGGAAGATCTGCTGGGGAGTCGCCTCCTCAACAGTCTTCCGGTACAAAGTTTTTACATTTTCTTTTACAGTCTGCTTAAAAGTTTCTTTTTCCAATCTTTTGCTGAACATCTTTACTTTCCTTCCTTTTCCACACCCATTGTAACAGCTTCGCCGTTGATCTTCCATTCTTTTACATATCCTGCCGGCTCCGTTTTCACGATTTCGTCCGCCAGCACTTCTCCGGCGATCTGCGCCGCGTATTTCGCAAAGACGCTTTCTGCTTTCTCAGTTGCGTTATATGTCACACGGATGCGGTCCGTGACCTCAAAGTCAGACTCTTTTCTCATGGTCTGCACCTTGCTGACGATCTCCCGGACAAATCCTTCCTCAAGAAGCTCCTCTGTCAGGTTCGTATCCAAAACAACTGTGATGCCGTTATCATTTTCGGACACATAGCCTTCCGTCTGCGCTGTGTCAATCAGCAGGTCTTCCTTGGACAGTGTGATCTCCTGACCATTTACGTCAAGCTTTAAGGCTCCCGTCTCATTGACTTCGTCCAGCGCCGCATTGCCGTCCACACTGTCCAGCGCCGCTTTGATGCCGCCTAA
The DNA here is from genome assembly GCA_904418845.1 of uncultured Ruminococcus sp. Lineage (GTDB taxonomy): Bacteria > Bacillota > Clostridia > Lachnospirales > Lachnospiraceae > Mediterraneibacter. The sequence goes on from CAJFQC010000005.1 coordinate 24,960, forward strand.
CATTTTGCCGTACTTTGGTCCGACTGTCTTTAGCTGTGGTTTAAATGTATATGAAGTAAAGTCTCTTACATCCTCGGTGAATTTTACTTTCTTTACATTCAGCTCGTCTGTCACAATGTCCGCATAGAAATCAGACAAAGCAAACGGGGCTTTTACGAACATCTGTCCGATTGGCTGACGGTTCTTGATATTGGACGCATTTCTGCAGGCGCGTCCCATAACAACAAGCTTGAGTACATGATCCATGTTCTCCTCGAGCTCTGTGTCGATCTGTTCCTCATGTACCTCCGGGAACAGGCACAGGTGGATGCTCTCAGGAGCGGACGCGTCGATACTGCGCACAAGGTTCTGGTAAATCTCCTCTGTCATAAACGGGATCATGGGCGCGGCTGCCTTGGATACTGTCACAAGAGCTGTGTAGAGCGTCATGTAAGCATTGATCTTATCCTGCTCCAGGCCCTTTGCCCAGAAACGCTCGCGGCTTCTTCTGACGTACCAGTTGCTCATATCGTCCACGAACTCCTGCAGCGCGCGCGCCGCCTCGGGAATACGGTAATTGTCCAGATCATTGTCCACCTCTTTTACCATGGTGTTCATCTTGGACAGAAGCCATTTATCCATAACGGAAAGCTTATCATATTCTAATGTATATTTTGTCGCGTCAAAGTTGTCTATATTCGCGTAGAGCACGAAGAACGCGTACGTGTTCCACAGTGTTCCCATGAACTTCCTCTGTCCCTCTACAACCGCTTTGCCATGGAAACGGTTCGGCAGCCAGGGAGCGCTGTTCACGTAGAAGTACCAGCGGATCGCGTCTGCCCCGTAAGTCTCAAGCGCCTCAAACGGATCGACTGCATTTCCTTTGGACTTGCTCATCTTCTGGCCGCTCTCGTCCTGCACATGTCCAAGGACGATAACGTTCTTGTACGGCGCCTTATTGAAGATAAGGGTAGAGACTGCCAGCAGGGAGTAAAACCATCCTCTTGTCTGATCCACCGCCTCGGAAATGAAGTCTGCCGGGAACTGTTTCTCAAATAGCTCTTTATTCTCAAACGGATAGTGATGCTGTGCGAATGGCATTGCCCCGCTGTCGAACCAGCAGTCAATCACCTCGGGCACGCGGTGCATCTCCTTGCCGCACTTCGGACAACGTATAGTAACTGCGTCAATGTACGGGCGGTGAAGCTCAATATCCTCCGGGCAGTTGCCGGACATTTCTTTCAGCTCCGCAATGCTTCCGATGGAATGCATGTGTCCGCACTCACACTCCCAGATGTTCAGCGGCGTTCCCCAGTAACGGTTACGGCTGATGCCCCAGTCCTGGACATTCTCAATCCAGTCGCCGAAGCGGCCCTTGCCGATGCTCTCCGGAATCCAGTTAATCGTGTTGTTGTTGGCAACCAGATCCTCCCGCACTGCGGTCATCTTGATGAACCAGGATTCCCGCGCATAGTAGATCAGCGGAGTGTCGCATCTCCAGCAGTGCGGGTAGCTGTGCTCGAACTTCGGCGCGTCATAGAGAAGTCCTCTCGCATCAAGGTCTTTTAACACCTCCGGGTCTGCTTTCTTCACAAACAGTCCCGCGAACGGAGTTGTCTCATCCATATTTCCCTTCTCGTCCACAAGCTGGACAAAGGGAAGATCATATTTTCTTCCTACGCTGGCGTCATCTTCACCGAATGCCGGCGCAATGTGTACCACGCCTGTACCGTCTGTCAGTGTGACATACTCGTCGCATACCACATAGAATGCCTTCTTATTCTGCTTTGCCGCAGCATCTGCAGTGCACTGGAAGAGAGGTTCATACTCTCTTCCCTCCAGCTCGGTTCCCTTGTAAGTCTCCAGAACCTCGTATGCCGGTTTTCCTTCTTCCGCAAGCCTGCCAAGCACCGTGTCCAGAAGGGCGCACGCCATGTAGTACACGTTGCCGTCCGCTGCCTTTACTTTCGCGTAATCTTCCTTCGGGTGCACGCAGAGCGCTAAGTTGGACGGAAGTGTCCACGGCGTCGTCGTCCATGCAAGGACATACGCTTCCTCATCTGCCAGCTTAAACCTTACGATCGCAGAACGCTCTTTGACGTCCTTGTATCCCTGCGCCACTTCCTGAGCGGACAATGGCGTACCGCAGCGCGGACAGTAGGGAACGATCTTGAAGCCCTTATAGAGAAGCCCCTTATCCCAGATCTGCTTTAACGCCCACCATTCAGACTCAATAAAGCTGTTATGGTAGGTGACATACGGATTCTCCATATCAGCCCAGAAACCGACCGTGCCGGAGAAATCCTCCCACATGCCTTTATATTTCCATACGCTTTCCTTACATTTGTCGATGAACGGCTCAAGTCCGTACTCCTCGATCTGCTCCTTGCCGTCAAGGCCAAGCAGTTTCTCCACCTCTAGCTCCACCGGGAGACCATGAGTATCCCATCCTGCTTTTCTCGGAACCATGTTTCCCTTCATCGTACGGTATCTCGGAATCATGTCCTTAATTACACGGGTAAGCACATGGCCGATGTGGGGCTTGCCGTTGGCTGTCGGCGGCCCGTCATAGAAGATGTAATCCGGACAGCCTTCGCGCTCCTTCATACTCTTCTCAAAAATGTGGTTGTCCTCCCAGAACTTTTCGACTTCCTTTTCACGGGAGACAAAATTCATGTCAGCGGGAACTTTCTTATACATTTTCTCTTCCTTTCTGATCAGTGTCGGCGTTCCTTTACGGTCCCTGACCGGCATTCCTGTCCCGGACCATCCCAAACGGCACTATCCTTTTCCACGGATAAAGAAAGGCTTCCGTCCTGTAAAAGGACGAAAGCCTGATATCCTCTCGTTTTACCACCTGTTACATCATACTTGGACACATGGGTATCCGCATATGGTATCCTCTAACGCGGGACTTACGTCAGCACTTACTCCGCTATCCCTATACTCCATGACACGTTTCGGCTGCTGCGGCTCAGAAGTGATATTCGGATACTGTCTACTGGCGCCGGGCTCTCACCTTCCCCCGGCTCGCTGTGACGTTCATTCAGCTCCTACTGTCTCCGTCGTTGCCTTTGCTTTATGGAATGTTATACGATATCATTATAGGTATGTTGGGCTGGTTAGTCAAGCCGATCTTGGAATTTCTGTTCTAAAATATATTTGTTGATAAAGTCTTTTATTATCCTTTATCTCTCCAAAGCTGTTGCGAATTACCATCTTGTCACTCTCACTCGCCCTCTTATACACTACCGCGTCTACTCCTATCGCTACTCTGTCCCCTATTGGTTCTTCGTCGATAATTTTTGCTCCGGCAGCCAGACAAAGACCGTTTCCCAATATGGTGCCTGTTGGATGCCGAAAGAGAAAGATATCAGGTAACTTACCCTTATATAAGACAAACATATTATTGAAACATTTATTCAGCAATAAAACCTTATCGCATACCGCTCTGTTCTCTAGCTGCTTCCATGAACTATTCATAAAGTAGTGCAAAACCGGGAATACTAATCTAAGTGTAACTATGAAAAATAAGCCTGGCCTCTATCGTCACTATATACCAGAAGAGCTATATGATTAAAACAATTTCCCAACCTCTCTAGTACTAAATTCAATGCAATATCTATATTTCCCCTTAAAATAAGGTTGCATCTTATTGTCCGGGAAGAAATGTTGGCATTGCCTCTCGGGATATTTCTTCAGTTCAGTTTTTTCAATAGATAAAACCACTCTGCTTCCACTTCTTTCGCCATATCCTTTTCACATAACAGTCTCTAATACGAACCGTATTTCTTTGCTCTGCTTAAAATATATTTTTCAAAATCACCTCTAGCAATAACAATCGGAATTTCTGTATGTCCCTTTGAAAGAAGATATACCGCTCTGTGCAGACCATCTTGTAAATTAAAATATCCCTTCTCATTCCATATACCCTTAGAAGGCGAATCCATAAAAAAATTCATCTCATATTTATATGCCTGTTCATAAACCTGATACAGGCTTTTGCGGTCATTTAAAAGCTCCTCTCTCTGCTCCTTGGTTTTTCTTCCCTGCATTTCCATATAAAAACTCAGATCGTTTTTTTCACCTTTTAGATATCGAAACAGCTCAAAATAAGGATGAACTTCTTCAATTTTTCTATCTGCATATTGCCGCCATATATCAGGATTCATATCCCATATTTTTGAAAAGAACTTCATATTTTTAAATTCTACTGTATATACATCGTCCCTCCCCACCCACATTGTAACCTTTGAATGATTCTCCTTAATTATCACATAATCTGTATAAACTGTTTCCCATCCGAATAAAGGAATCCCTTTTATGTGCTCAAAACCGCCACTCATCAGATACGCATAATTTTCACGATACTGTCTGCGGACAGATAAGGGTTGTTTAATATGCATCGGTAAATAGATCAATTTACGCAATCCCGCCGTAGCCAGTTTTTCCGCAACCTCTTCTTGCTGCAGACCATTTTCTAAGCATATAATAATTATGTCTTCCTGTGATATAAACCGGACCGCTTCATGTGGCAATATCACTCTCCCACAGCAGATTTCCGCTATAGAATCAGCTCTTTTATCCAAAAAACCTGCAACATGATATCCCGCATCCATTAGTCTATCAGCGATAGTTCTTCCTTTGTTTCCGGCTCCATATATCCATGTAGCCGTATCTTTTTGTAAGTCAAAACAATTTTCATGTCCCTTATCCCCGCTCATTTTCACTCCTCCCGCCAGTCTTTCCGCAAGATAACATAATGACGCTCTGTAATACCATCATCCATAATATCTCCCTGATTTTCGATATGATATCCGATAGAACGCCACACAGAAAGACAGTCTTCGTACTCTTCATCTTGTTTCTCACACAAATCGTGTGATTCAAAACAAACATACCCCCCCGCTGACAGCAATTTATCAATTCTTTGCGCATATTCCTCTGGCTCCAAATTCAACCAATGGTGTATTGCAAAGGAAAAAATCACGTTGTATGTCCGGTCATTTTTCTGGTACCAGTCATGAAAATCTCTGTTAAGAAATGTACAATTCTCTGCCGCCACATATTCCTTCACACAGTTCGCCACCTCCACAAGGCTCTGATCATATTCCACGCCTGTGACCGTCTTTACCATTGACGCAATTTCCATATCCAAAAAGCCTGTATTGCAGCCTATATCTAAAATATCCTGCTCCTTTCTCAGAAACTTTTTCATCCTGTATTTTTCAATTCGGTATAGCGTGGGGCGTGTTCCTGTCAAACCGATTTGTTCAAAGCTCTGGTAAAACTGCACCTGCCCGAAATCCGGTCTCCCGGCCTCTCGGATCTCATTAATATATTTGCGAAAAGCCGCATCCTTTTCCCTGTCTGCAGGACTCTTTGTAGCATTGTATACCATTTCCTGTTCTTTCGCCCGGTCCATATCAGCATCGGCAATTCTCTGTGGCGCACCCTTTATGATAAAGGCTGTAAATTTACAGATAGAATATACATTATGAAATCCCAGCGTCTCTAACAGGGAATTTATCTGCCGTTTGTACACCCCGGCATGAGGAACTAAAATATGTGCACTTTTATCTTCCAGCTCATGGACATCTATAACGGGCAGCTCTGCAACGTACTTAGGATTATCCCCGCCATTGGAAACAACAAAACCTTTTATTTTACAAGACATGCCCGCATCTGCTGCAGCCTTCAATGCCCGCTTTGCAGTGTTGGCCGCTCCGTAGATATAATAATCCCCTTTCTTATCGAGCAAAGCTCTCCATTCTCTATACAACGTTTCCTTATCTATTGTTTTATTTTCTTCCATATGAATATCCTATAATCCAATTAGCTCAGATAGTAATTGGCCCTTTCCTTTATGTGCTGCCACATATTTGCAGGTGCATATATGTGCATTGCAACAGATTTTTTATGTTTCATGCCATACGCATTATCTGTCACACTATATCTCAAAATCGAATGCCTGATGAATCCATTTACATCATTTACACAGATTCGTTGCATTAATTTATAATCAAATCCATTCCTTAATAGTCATCAATCGCACTCTTAAAGCCATCTGCCAAGATCACTACTTTCGTTTCTCTGCTTTCCCATTCTTTTTGAAATATTCCAACACGCCTTACTAAAGTCTGGTGAGCCGCTCGAATAGCCGACATGCCTCTGCAATATTGGTCACTCCGTATTTGGACGCATCATAAATACCCTGTCCATTTTCCTTCATCTCTTCATGGTATGTCTTTTCAGCCAGCTTATCCTGTTCCTCCCCATACCGCCGAGGGCTTAACATAGGCTCATAAAGCTTCTTGTCGAACCATTCCAGGAACTCAGCCCCTTGCAGCGCAGCCGCGTAGCGACATTGATGAAGCTTCTTGTCAAACAGTACATCTCTCTTATCCAACGCCGCAACCAGATTTGCAAATATTTTTCTCCAGTCCATAATATCCAAGAGTTCCTCTGGCAGTGTCCCCAGTGAGATAAGCCGTAATAATGGTCTATACAGACATAGATCCGTATTCGGCACTGTTGGAATAAATTTTTCATAGCCAAACCGGCTGGCATCTCCCACATGTGCCACCTGATATGCATTCCTGATCCTCTCGTTTTCTTCTTCCAGCTTTCTGTGTACTTCCATCGTAATCTTCCCGATAGATGCACTTGACATTCCAGCAATGGTCAGCGGATATTGTACGTGCAGTATCTCATCATTGATACTGATATTCACCATACCCATATAAATATCCTGGCAATTACCTGTATAAAGCTCTCCCGTTTTATCCAGGATCTTTTGCAGGTATGCTCTGGCACACCCCGAATTAATGTACAGATTAGGCAGAAGGTACATATACTGAACATCCGACAAAAGAAGCGACAGATACTGCTCCCTCTTAATATGTTGGCATGAAATTTTATCCTTCTGATATTTCCCAGGAACCTCAAACTGGTTTTCCTGTCCGCCATTGAACCCGGGCCATGCATAAAATCCTCTGTCCCATGCAATTACTTCATCATCCGGATATTGCTTACGCACCCGTTCCAGAGTGCTGAGCGCCCACGGAAGAACCCCGTCATCCGCGCCCATGAAAATCAAAAACTCTCCCTGCGCCTGAAGCATGGCAAACTCAAAGCTTTTCAGAAGATTATATTCCCGGGGAGTCTTATAATACTTAATTCTCGGATCATCCATCTCCAGATACAGGTTGTATATTTCCTTGTTCCCTTCTGTCGAGTTATCGCTCAGCACTACTTCAAAGTTTCCGTCATATCTCTGGTTCAGACACGTCTGTAGCGTATAACGAAGTGTCTGTGCTGAATTTCTCGCAGGAACAATAATGGAGTAATCATACTGCGCCGGACGGTCCAGCATAGCCCTAGCGTCCATCCTGTGAATCAGGCTGATATAGGAAAGATAATCCCCCGCCCAGCCAAAAGACATCTGCTCCTCCACGCCTGCCTCATTTGGGTCATACAGATTTCGCACTTTTCTTCGCAGAAATGGCGTCAGGCTTAACGAATCCAGAATTCCACCCCGCGCCAGAACAACCGCAAACTCTCCCTTCAGTTCACTGTCCAGTAGATGTTCTAATATATACGCCTGGTTATCTCCCTGAGATTCCTCTCCGGACATAAGTTCAATGGATGGCACTGTCATACTGTTCCCGTCTCTTACCATATTTTCAAAGCTGACAGTCACCGTTTTCTCCAGCGGAATTTTTCCTTCCACCGTAAATTCTGCCGGACTCTGGACCGTGTATACTCTTTTCCCGAGCTGTGCCAGGATATATCTGACAATCCCCCACTCCGCTTCGTCTGCTTCTTTGCCACATACAAGAACAAATGGTATATCGTTTTCCGGATACAGTGCCTCTCTGAGGGTGTCTACATTCATAAATTCTTGCATACTATTCCGGGACGCATAGTCTGTACCTCTGCGTTTCAATTCTGTGACAGACAGAAAATAAAGAATTGTATTATTAAACTTATAATAGGTTTCGGCTAGCTGAGCGAGTCTTCTGTCATCCGCCGGGTCCTCTAAAAACTCTGTTTTTCGCACTCTCAGTTCTGTACACAACAGTTCTACAGCCTCACACAGTTCAAAATTTTCCAACACTTTAGAGTCCAGACGGTATTGCCAGAGCATCATTCTCTCAACCTCTGCCTGATCATTTTCCTGCTGGCCCAACGAGCCCAGTAAATCCAGAAGCTCGATAACTCCAGGATAATCATAGAGAAGCTCATATTTGTTTTTCAGTTCTTCCCGCTTCTGTTTTGCGGACTTCTTTTCGTTATGTCTCTCTTTGATCACAAAGTATTTCAGCCTGACTGGTTTAACAGAGAACGTATCCTCCATTATCTTGATCATATCTTTTTTAATTTTACCGTCTCTGGTTCTTCTGCACGTCTCCAGCTTTTGATCTATCACATCCAACAATTCCAAATATTCTTGTTCTTCTGTCTTTGCTGCTATCTTTTGTGCCATTTCTTCCTCCGGTTACTGTTTTTATTATTTTTATATATTACTACAACTTTTGCTTCTTTTCAACTTTACCAATATAAAAGGATATTATTAACTTGTGATAATGTCACCTTAGGATTCACTTGAGATTTTGTCTCTTTTTGGTATCCTGTAAAAGTTATGAAAGAAGGTAAAATTACATTGTCACAAGAACAACTGAAAACTCTTACTGTCATCAATCGTTTTATCCACAAATCTATTTCCAGACAACAGGCTGCTGAGCTTTTAGGCCTTTCTGCTCGCCAGGTCACACGCTTAAAGAAAGGAGTCCTTACCTCTGGCGCAGAATCCCTCATTCACAAAAATACCTGCAGGAAGCCTGCTCACCCTGTTTCAGATGAAATGAAGGATCAAAACTCTGTCGGAAGCGAACCGTTTCCTTGAAATGGAGTACCGTGAACTTTTCAACCAAAAGTTCTCCGTCACACCGGAAGCAGCGTCCATTTTTGTCCCGACAGCCAAAGGCATCGATCTTGATTCTATCCTCTGTGTAAAACACACACGAAAAACAGATGCAGCCGGAACCTTTTCTTTTAAAAACCGTTGTTTCCAGATTTTAGACGAAGGGTTCCCGATCATCAATGCCCGCCGTGAGATCACGGTATTGATAAATCCGCGTTTTGGCATCCGGGTAGAGTACGGCGGCCGGGTTTACGATACGATCCGATACCTGAAACCACAAAATAAAAACGTCGGTATAAAGATCCCTAAAAAATACGTACAACCGTAGAGCCCTACTTACAGTTACGGCACAGCAGTGAAGAATGGAGAGCCGTCTGGTGGATGGAAGATTATAACCTGTCACTTAAATTTTTGTATGAATTGTTTTTTGAGAAATAAGAGTCTACTTCGTAAAAGGGCAAATGCCCTTTTACGAAAATCACATTATCTTAAAAGAAACTTAATATTAAAAAGGGACATTTTCAAATAAAAACCGTGCACCAGCCTTCCGTTCAAGGAAGACTGATACACGGTTTTACTCTTTCTTCTATAATTTCTTCACGAACAGCGCCCGTATGGCGTTGAGCACAGCAATGATCATAACGCCCACATCGGCGAAAATCGCCAGCCACATACTGGCTATGCCGACCGCGCCTAAGAGCAGGCATACGATCTTAATGCCGATGGCAAACCAGAGATTCTGGTACACAATACCCAGACATTTTTTTGAGATACGGATGGCCTTCACGATCTTAAGCGGGTCGTCGTCCATGAGGACCACATCTGCCGCCTCAATCGCCGCGTCCGATCCCATGGCTCCCATGGCGATACCAATATCCGCCCGGGAAAGGACAGGCGCATCGTTGATGCCGTCCCCCACGAAAGCAAGCTTCGATTTCTCGGGCTTCTGTTCCAGAAGTTCTTCCACTTTTGACACTTTATCCGCAGGGAGGAGACCGCTGAACACCTGGTCAATGCCAAGCTGTTTCGCCACATGTTCCGCCACTTTCTCCGTATCGCCGGTGAGCATGACCGTGCGTTCTACACCGGAATGTTTCAGGGAGGAGACCGCTTCCCCGGCGTGGGGTTTTATCACGTCCGAGATCACGATGTGTCCCGCATATTCGCCGTTGATCGCCATGTGGATAATCGTCCCTGCGCGGTGACAGTCAATATACTCTATACCGAGCCGTCTCATCAACTTGTCGTTGCCTGCCGCCACAGAAACACCGTCCACTTTCGCAGTCACTCCGTTACCGCTGATCTCCTGAATATCTGTCACACGGGTACGGTCTAATTTTTTGCCGTAAGCACGCTGCAGGCTTCGGCTGATCGGATGGGAAGAGGCGCTCTCTGCAAGAGCTGCGTACTCTAAGAGTTTCATCTCTTCCATCTTGTTGTGATGGACCGCGTCCACCTCGAACACCCCCCGGGTCAGTGTGCCCGTCTTATCAAACACAACATATTTTGTCCGGGCGAGCGTCTCCATATAATTGGAGCCTTTGATGAGCACGCCCGCGCTGCTGGCGCCGCCGATTCCTGCAAAAAAGCTCAGCGGGATACTGATCACCAGGGCGCACGGGCAGCTGATGACCAGGAATGTAAGCGCCCTGTATATCCATGTTCCCCAGTCTGCCGCCAGCCCCATTGCCATCATCCGTACAAGAGGCGGAAGTACCGCAAGGGCAATGGCGCTGTAAACGACTGCCGGCGTATAGATACGGGCGAATTTTGTAATGAATTCTTCGGACTTTGATTTTCTGGAGCTTGCATTTTCCACCAGATCCAGTATCTTTGACACTGTGGATTCCCCGAACTCTTTTGTCGTCCGGATCTTGAGCACCCCCGTCATATTAATGCAGCCGCTCAATACCTCGTCGCCTTCAGACGCTTCCCTCGGCAGACTTTCCCCTGTCAGGGCGCTTGTATTTAAGCTGGAATTGCCTTCCAGAATAGTTCCGTCAATCGGCACTTTCTCGCCGGGCTGTACCACGATCACAGAACCAATCTCCACCTCGTCAGGATCTATCTGCTCCAGGCCTCCGCCCGTCTCAATATTCGCATAGTCCGGGCGAATGTCCATCAGATCGCTGATATTCCTGCGGCTTCTGCCTACGGCATAGCTCTGGAACCACTCTCCTACCTGATAGAACAGCATAACCGCCACAGCTTCCGTGTAATCGCCCCCCTCATGCCCTGCCAGCGTCCCGGCACTGCCGCCCCGGGCGCTGTCATAGACCGCGATGACAAATGCTCCGATAGTAGCGGCCGCCATCAAAAGGCTCTCATCAAAGGGCTGACGGTTCTTAATCCCCTTGAACGCTTTTATCAGGATATCATACCCAATTACAAGATAAGGTATCACATAACAGAAGAACCGGAGCGCCCCTGTAAGAGGAAGAAAGCCGAAGCCGATGAGGAGCGCCGCCGACACAAGAATGCGGACAAGCATTTTTTTCTGTTTCTTACTCATAAATTCACCTTCCTTCAAAACAGGTATTCTGCCTGATCTCAGAAAAAGATCTCACAGTCATCCTCCACTTTTTTACAGTTCTTGAGAACTTCCTGCATGACCGCCTTCGCATCCTGACCCTCCTCAAACTCTACCTTCATCTTCAAAGTCATGAAGTTCACAACTGCGTCCTTTACTCCATCTGTCTTCTTCGCCGCCTGCTCCATCTTATTCGCGCAGTTCGCACAGTCAACTTCGATTTTGTATGTCTTTTTCATATCGGGTCTCCTTTTCTTACGGATTTTATTTATTATATTATAATTAAATAATTGTTTAATTGTTGACTATACTGTACACTGCGCGCTATAATAAGTCAATAAAAATGGAATCGCTTCTTCTTTTTGGGAGAAAAATATTTCTGAACGGAACAATTTTATTTTGGAAAGGAGATGTCCGGCATGACACCGAATACGGTAAAACACAGCGGTAAAACGCACTGCATGGAAAATATGACAAGACTTCCCCATAATCACGGAAATCATAATGAAGGAGATATCATGGAACACATGCCCGCTGAAAATGAGATTGGAGGCGTATCCGAGGCGATGAAACAGCTCGGCGACCCGAGCCGTCTGCGCATCTTCTGGCTGCTCTGCCACTGCGAAGAGTGTGTGGTAAATATCGCCGCCATCGTCGGAATGACAAGCCCGGCGGTTTCACACCATCTGCGCCTCCTAAAAGGAAGCGGGCTCATCGTAAGCCGCAGGGACGGGAAAGAGATGTACTACCGCACGGCGGATACAGAGCTGGCGCAGGCGCTCCATCTTATTATAGAAAAGATCGGCAAGATCACCTGCCCCCGGGAGGAAAGCAGTGAGCAGCTGCGCACGATCCGCGACATCCATTCTTTGATGACAGAGAATCTACAGAAACGTTACACTATCGAGGAGCTTTCCCGCACATATCTTATTAACACTGCCGCGCTCAAGAGCCTGTTCAAATCCGTGTACGGCATGCCGGTCGCTTCCTACATGAAGCGGTACCGCATCGAGAAAGCGGCCCAGCTTCTGCGAGAGACAGACGACAGCATCTCAGTTATCGCCTCTTCCGTAGGCTACGAAAGCCAGAGCAAATTCACAGCGGCGTTCAAGGATGTGATGAAAATGCTGCCTACGGATTACCGCAGACAGCACATGTAAAACTGTTATTCCATTTCCCTCCGGTGTTCCCTCTGCACTCTCCGTCCGCGGGTACTGTGCACCTGTCTGCGGCGTTTCGCCCGCATCAGCCGTCTCCGTCTGTGCTTCGCAAACTCATATCTGGCATACAGAATCACAGTCAGCAGGAGCAGCCCTGCCGTAATGCCGATCGCCGCCTTGGCAATCATGGGGAATCCGTCTCCGCTGTCCTTCCCGTCCGCTTTTGTTCCGCCTTCCGTAATCTCCGGTGCAGCGCTGTCGGCTATCCCCGCTTTCACATACTCTTCCGTGAGTTCCACCGCCGCGGCCCCTACTTTCTGTCCTTGATAAGTATAAGTCACCGTACCTGCCGCCGTTGTCTTATCCGTTACGGCGATCTCCGCCCGAACTGATGAGAAGTCCGCTCCCGACGGGAGCACAACGTATGGGCTCTCCTCTGTGTAGGATCTGATCCCCTCCGGCTTTGCCTCCTTTGTCAAAGGCACCTTTGTGAAATTGGCAAACGCATAGTCGAACATTGCTTTTGTATCTATATACGCATCGTTTCCATAATCACGGAGCACCACCGCAGCAAGCTGCAGGTTTCCATCGTCCGCCATGGTAACAAGCGTTGTGCGCGCCTGATCTGTATACCCCGTCTTTCCCCCGGTGCAGTATTCATAATAATTGGCGTTCTCCGGCCAGAGCATTTTATGATTCTGCTGAAATGTCCTCGTCTCACCAACCAGATTCGTCGCACCGATCGTATACTGCAATGTCTGCATAACTGTACGAAGCTCCTCAAACTGATACACTTCCGATGCGATCACAGCCATGTCGTGCGCTGTGGTGTAGTGCCCGTCGTCGTGCAGACCGTTTGCATTTACCCAATGAGAACCTGTGCAGCCGATCTCTGCCGCCCGGTCGTTCATTTTCCGGATAAAAGTGTCGAAGCCTCCCCCCATGAGTGTACCCACACTCTCCGCGATCGCATAGGACACTTCGTTGGCGGATGCGAGGAGCATGCCGTACAGCGCATCATTCAGGCTGAGGATTTCCCCCGGCCTCATCCCGATCTGGGCGTCCCCGTATTCCAGGAAAGATATACTGTCCTCGGAGAAATACACTTCATCGTCAAGCTCTGCATTTTCCAGAGCGACCAGCGCTGTCATAAGTTTCGTAATACTCGCAGGGTAATGCTGTTCGTCCGGCTTCTTCGCATACAGCACAGCCCCGCTCTTCATATCCATCACAATCGCAGAGCTGCCATACACCTGCGGTCCCTGCGGCCAGCCCTCGATACTGTTGGTATCCGGTGTGATGTCATAGGACGCCGTTCTCTCTGCTTCCCGCTCGTCTGCCTCTTCATCGGCAGACGCCGTTCCTGCCAGTGTTAAAATTAGCGCCATCATGAGGATCGCGGAAGTAATACGTTTTATGCCAGCTTTCATTTTCTCCTCCAAACTAAGAAACAGTAAAAACCGCTGATAATTGTTTATATTATAGTTGATTGCAGAAGGGGTTTCAAGCCATAGATTTGAAGTCATCCCCTGCAATACTTGACAAAATGCCGGAGAAATCATTATACTGTGCATTAATCACATTAAGATATGCAAACCCGAAATAAAACTTTACAAAGGAGAAATGAATATGAAACGTTATATGAATACTGCTCTGTTGTACGCCATCTTCGCGATGACCGGCGGAGTTTTTTACCGGGAATTGACCAAATTCCTCGGTTTTACCGGCAAAACTACTCTTTCTGTGGTACATACCCACTACTTTTTGATGGGTATGGTGTTTTTTCTGCTGCTGCTTGTACTTGAGAGAAGCTTTTCCTTCACCCGGCCCAAAACCGGACGAGTGGTAGCTCTCTACCATATCGGACTGAATCTGACCTGCGTGATGCTGGCAACGCGAGGCATCCTTCAGGTATTGGAAACCCCTCTGTCCTCCGGCATGGACGCGGCTGTCTCCGGCATCGCCGGGATCGGGCATATCCTGCTGGGCGTCAGCATGGTACTTTTGCTGATACAAATCCGGCGCGCTGTTATGAACCATGCAGACGGCAGATAGACAGCCGCCTGCAAACAATCCGCATTGGTCCCGGACATTCATTTTATCTTTCTGTCAGATAATCTCACTGATCTCTGCCTGTGCTTCCGGCGCTTCCACACAGACATGCGCTCTCTTCGGATAATATCTTGTCGTAAATACAAACTCTCCGCCATTTACAAACACTTCCACAGAAGAGACATCCACAAGCAGCCTCACATCTTCAATCCTTTCTATCTCTGCGTACCTGAGTCCGCGCCCTGCGGATACGGCCGCCTTATCCTGATCCTCAAACCGCATCTCAAATCTTCCCTCACGGTATTCAAGTACCAGTTCCTCTCCCAGCATGGCGCGAAATGTATTCCCCTTGATCCCGGATACGGTCAGATCATAGGTCTGGTATCCTTCCATCTCAAATGTCTCTGAACCAGAAAGGATCTTCGCTTCTTGCACCCGCCGTTCTTTTTCCGCAAGTTCTCTGACCGGACGCTGGCGCACGATCCCGTCCTCTGCACAGATCTCTCTGGGAAATGTAAAACAGTGCTGCCATCCGTCCGTGACAGTCGGGTTCGTATATTCTTCACAGTCCGGCATTCCCATCCATGCGGTCATGATACGGCGCCCGTCCCCAGTCTCAAAGCTCTGAGGCGCGTAGTAGTCGAATCCATAATCCCACAGACGGTACTCCGACAGAGCATACTCCCCAAGGATATCACCGTCAACCAGAAAATACCCGGACTGATAGACATTTCTGTCCTCCCATACTCCGCCTTTTAATCCCTGCACAGAAGCGGAGAGCACATTCACCCCGTCAATTTCAAAATAGTCCGGACACTCCCACATATAGCCGAACGGCTTAGAGCTCTCGACACGGCTTTTAAACGTCCAGCTGGTCTTATCCACTGACGTGAAAATGATTGCCTGGCCTACATCTGCCTTTGTCCTTGCGCCCTGTATCATATAATAGATATCGCCCTGCTTCCACACTTTGGGATCTCTTACATGGAGACTTAGATCGGAGGGGTAATCTGTATTGCGCATGAGCTCCTTCTTGCACCCGAACTGCATTCCGTCTTTGCTGGTCACGAGTACTGTGTTGGCCTCTCTCCCGGCATTGATATAGTCGTACTCCTCTCTGTCCTCCAGCTTTACATTACCCGTATAGTACAGGTACATCTCCCCGTCCTCGACAAAAGCGGAGCCCGAGTACACACCATGACAGTCGAACGGCTGATCCGGATACAATGCCACGCCCTGATATTCCCAGTTGATCATATCTGTACTCGTGTAATGTCCCCACATCTTCACCCCGCCCCTGGGATCGAAAGGTGAATACTGAAAGAATGCGTGATATATGCCCCTGAACTGGCAGAGCCCGTTGGGATCATTGAGCCATCCTACAGGCGGCATCAGGTGGAATCTCTGGCGGAAGCGGTCAGAGGCTTTCGCCCCTTCTTCCGCCAGCTTTGTCAGTTTTATCAGATCTCTTGTCAATGCGTTCATACTGCATCTCCTGTCTCTGCTATTTTTTCAATGTCATGACGACCGTCTGCGTTCCAACAGCTTTCGGCTCTGCCTTTTCCACTTCGGAATATTGATCCGCATTGGTCACGATGGCCATAGTCGTGGCCGGGTATCCCGCCGCTTTGATCATATCCAGATCTGCCTCTATCAGCACGTCCCCGGCATGAATCTTATCGCCGTCGGATACTTTCTTTGTAAAGCCTTTTCCTTCCAACTTCACTGTGTCAACGCCTACATGGATCAGCAGCTCTCCGCCGCTCTTCGTAGCGATGCACACCGCGTGTCCGGTCTCGAAAATATTGATGACCTCACCATCACAGGGCGACACAATCCTGCCGTCCGCCGGTTCCACCGCCACAGTCGCCCCGAGCATTTCAGACGCGAATGTCTCGTCACTTACTTTGGAGAGAGGGATCACCCGTCCGTTTACCGGACTGTTCAGAGTCTCCTCTGTAGTCGCTGACTCGTCTGCTGTATCTGCAGTTTCTGATGATGCGCCCACCGCCGCGTTTTCCGAAAGCGCCGGGGCTTCCTCTGCCGCTGTCTCCGGTTTCTTATCTTGGTAAACTATAAAGGAGATGATAAATGCAACGCCCACGGAGATTGCCATCTCAATGATGTACTGTACTGGAGTCTCAAGGCAGAGCAGAACACCGAAGATTCCTGTAACACCTGTTCCCTTTGCTCCGAGATGTACGAGAGACGCATACAGCGCTCCGCATCCACCACCGATACATCCTGCGATAAACGGCTTGAAGAAACGTAAGTTCACACCGAAGATCGCCGGCTCTGTGATTCCCATAAATGCACTTAAGGATGATGGAAGCGCAAGTGATTTCACCTTTTTATCTCTGGATTTTAACGCTACCGCAAGAGCAGCCGCTCCCTGCGCCACATTCGCCGCGCTTGCCAGCGGAAGCCAGTATGTATAACCGTACTGTGCGATCTGTCCGATATCAATCGCTGTATACATCTGATGGATACCTGTTACGACAGTCGGCGCGTACAGACCGCCCATGATAAGACTTCCGATGCCGAGGGGAAGAGTGAGCAGCCACTGGATACCGCCGAGGATCGCGTTCTCAGCCCATACAAACACAGGACCAATGATGGATAATGTAAGATAGCCTGTCACAAATACACTGACTAATGGTGTCACAAACAGATCGAGCACCTCAGGTACGATCTTGTGCAGCTTCTTCTCAATCACTGAAAGTACCCACACTGCGATGACAACCGGGATGACATGTCCCTGATATCCTACCATATCGATATCGTAGAGGCCGAAGAATACAGACTGTGTCTGCTGCACTCCTTCAGTTGCCACTGTATACGCGTTCTGGAGCGCCGGATTGATCATGATCATGCCTATGACTGCTCCCAGATACGGATTCGCGCCAAACGCCTTTGCCGCGGAGAATGCGATCAGAATCTGAAGGAATGTATATGCTGTGTTGCTGAACAGATTGGCAAATACATAGATCGAGCCGCTCGTATCCAGGCTGATAAATCCGTTGTTGATCATGAAGTCTAAGGAATTCATGATACCCATGAGGAAACCGCTTGCCACGATAGCAGGGATAATCGGTACAAAGATATCTCCCAGGAGTTTGACCGCCCTCATAAACACATTCTGCTTCCGGGCTGCCGCTTCCTTTGCCTCCGCCTTAGAACTTGCCGTGATTCCGGCAAGCGAGATAAACTCGTCGAAGACTTTGTTGACTGTTCCCGTTCCAAGGATGATCTGGAGCTGGCCGGATGCCTCGAATACGCCCTTTACCCCCTCAATATTCTCGATCGCTTCTTTGTCTGCCTTGCTGTTGTCCGCAATAACAAGACGCAGCCTTGTCGCACAGTGCGCAGCAGAAGCAATGTTTTCACTGCCGCCGACTTTGCCCAGAATTTCCTGCGCAGTTTTTCTGTAATCCATATTATCTCTCCTTCCCTTATAATACAACATTATTTTATATAAAATCTTTTATTTTATGTAATCGTTTTCATAATTTCTGATTAAATCATAAGAAAAAAAATGCCATTTGTAAAGATGGCATTTTTACTGATATTTAAAGTATGAATTTGTGCAACTTTACTGTCAGATCGATACATTCCCCAATTAAAAAGCAATCCCCAGCCTCTCATTTAGATTTCTGTTCTCTCATTCACAAGCCGAAATCCCAGCTTCATCTCCACAGGAATCTTCTCTCCCCGCTCGATCACATCCAGAAGAAGTTCCGCACTGCGGATGCCGCTTGTCTTATAGCCAAAGTGGATCGTCGGTATGCCGCCGCTGACAGCTTTCAAAAGCTGGTTATCACCAAAGCCGGTGACAGTCACCCGTCTTATGTTCGTATCCTTCACTCCCTTTGTGCTTTTTGCACGTTCTGACACGTGTTTTTCATAGATGTGCAGTGCTTCGATGACCCCCGCAGCAATAGTGTCTGTTGCACAGGATATGATATCGATGTCATCCTTTTCTTCCAGAAGGGACAGGGCTGCATTGTATCCGGAATCAGTGCGGAATTCAGACATACGCACATAATCCTCATCGAGTTCTATGCCCGCGGACTTAAGCCCTGCGCGGAAGCCGTCCTCTCTTGCCGCTCCTGCCGCCTTGTCATCCCGGGTAACGCCGATGTAAGCGATATGGCCTCCGCCGGATGCCTGATTCAGCGAAGCCGCCAGCTTTCCCATCGCCTTTCCCGCACCATAGTCGTCATGATAGATACAATTTGCGTACTTTGTGCACTGCCCCACTACCACTACGGGAACCTTCGCGTTTTTAAGAAATTTTCTGTGCTCACCCGTGATGATTGTACCGATCAGGATAATCCCGTCCACCGGATAATTCTCGAATAGTTTTAAGTATTCGATCTCCTTCTCCGGACGGTTGTCAGTGCTGGCAAGGAGCATCTGGTATCCCCTTGAAGAAAGCACCTGACCGATGCCCGCCGTGACACGGCTGATGGACTCGGAGTTGATCTTCGGCACGACCACCCCCACGAGACATGCCCTCTTTGTGCGCAGGATCCTCGCCTGAGCAGACGGATGATATCCTGTCTCCTCGATCACTTTCTTTATCTGTTCCTTCTTCTCATCACTGATATAACCGCCGTTTAAATATCTCGACACCGCGGCGCTGGATACTCCCGCAAGCTTGGCAATCTCTTTAATCGTCATGAATCTTTACCTCTAAGTGCATTATATGGGCTTACAGAGGGAAAATCAATAACCTTGCCTATTATATAGACTATAAAAAACTTCTGCGCTCTATTCTTTTCTCGCTCTCCTCAGCAGAGCAGTCGTATACTTGTGTATGCTCTCTCCCGCCGTGCCGTCTGCATTGGTATACATCTTCCGGCACTTCTCCATCTGGACAGAGGCGTATTCAAGGATCACGTCCATATGTCCGAGGAAATCGGCTATGCTCAGCCTGTCGCCCTCTGTCTGGCCCCCGGCCTCGTACATAACATAACTGTTCTCTTCTTCCTTGTTCACAAAGGCGTCCACAGCGGCTCTTACGGCTCTTTCTTCCCCTGCTTCCTGTGGTTCGCTCCCCACGTTCTCTATATTCTGTACGAGAGTCGGTTTCCCCACGAACTCAAACATCAGCGCCACAGAATTTTCATCTCCAAAGCACGCATCGCTCCACGCCACAGCCCGGTTCAGATCCGGTGTGTCGTCATAAATGCCCCAGCCTGCCTCCCTGTACTCCTGTATGATCTCCTCGTACTCATCAGCAATCTGAGAATCCATGAACCGAAGGGTCTGGGCAAGCAGAGAATGCGGGCGCAGCCACAGCGTCACATCACTTCTGTCTCTGAAAAATTCAAGCGCGCTCCTTATTTTTCTCAAATATGCCTTTCCGCCCTCTTCCACCGAGTTCAGCGTCCCGGAGATGGAGAGGTTATAAAGTACGATTTTGTGATGTGGATCATCTGAGCTTACAGCCTCTCTCCACTCTTCCGGCAAGGGATAATCCTCTCTGCCAGTATGTGTCAGCTTATCTGTCTTGGGAGAGCCCAGCGCTATGATTTTCTCTTTCACCGTCCGTACAGTCATCCCCTCGATCTCATTCTCCTGTAAAAAGCTCTCGATATAGCGGTCCCTGACGTCCTCCGACTGCACAAACGTCAGATCAGAGAAGAGCACGCCCGGCAGAGAACCCGTGCCCGGCGACGGCACCGCCCTCTGCAAATGATACGGCACATACACAAGGCAGTCCGTCAGATCTCGGAGCTTCGTCGAGTAATAATCCGGATGCACGCTTATCATATTGTTCTCACTGTCGTACGGATTCATGATATAGATAATATCCGGCCGGCGTACCTCCACATCATACGATCTCCAATCTACAAGGTCATAAGCGCCTGGATAGCCTTTCTCCGCCTCATCATGCATCTCCCCGAACGTTCCGTCAGGGTATCTCTCATAATACGGAATAGGAACAAAATACGCATCACAGGACGGATCTTCCTTGACTGCATGATAGATGCTCTCCAGACAGTCGCTCATATCCGCCTTACAGCAGAAGAGAGCGACCTCCAGACGGACCGGGATACTTAGCCTTACGCTGCTGTCCATTTCCGCCAGTTTTCTCTGGAGCAGACGGTACACGCCCGAAGGGCTCTGTTCCTCTCCCTGCTGTGTTCTCTCGTAGATCTGCCAGCAGGTCTCGCAGTAATCCTCTATTGTGCGAATGGCGGGAACATCCTCCCCCTCCGTCTTCTCTATCAGGTTTCCCGCCTCTATGGCGCTCTCCTGACAGTTGCTTAAGAGCCGCATGACATTCGTCCTATTCCCTTTTTCTAGCCATTTGCGTATCGCTCCATGCGCTTTTCTTAGCAGAGCAAAGCTCTCTTCAATCTGCCTTTTCTGTACTTTTCTCACGTGCTCTCATCTCCTCTACTTTTTTCTCCAGTGCCTCCTGCACGGCACGGCGCCGGTCTTCCGGCATAGCGTCATACACCTTCTGTTCCAACGCCTTGAAACCTGTCAGCTTCGCTCCTTTGAGTACTGCCATCTGGTCTTTTAATGTGGCAAGGTCATACAGCTTAGACAGAAGCTGCCATGTCCCAGCTGCGGACTCCGCCTCGGTCTCTTCCTTCTTCAGAAGGCCCAGAAGCATGATCAGGGGTTCTGTATAATACTTGTCCACTCCCAGGGACAGCACGCAGTTGCGCACTGTCTCCTGCTCTTTTCCCATATGTCTGCAGCAGTCGGCAAGCTGGGCATAGATCAGTTTCAGATTAGCCTGCATATACAGAGGAACATTCCCTTTGTACCGCTTCATTTTATCAAGAGCGGACTCCAGATACTTCCTGCCCTCCTCATATTTCTTATTCTGATACAGCCACACGCCGAAGTAACAGTCCCCGTCCGGATATCCGCTGTAAATCTCCCTGTACTGTCTGTGCAGCTCCCTGATCATTTCCTCATGCGCGGGATCAGATTCCCGGGCATACAGTACCAGTAAAAGGGTTATTGAACGAAGAATATGTAGTTTTACATTATCTCCGTGATCCTTGTTCTCCGTCCCGTATGACACAGCTTTATGGAAATATTCTTTTGCCTCGTCAAACTTTTCCTCAGCCATGTATGCATCCCCCAGATAAGCCAATATCTCTATATTTTGGGAATCATCTTCTAGCTCTTTTTTAAGCATTGAAATATTCCGCTCTAACTTTCCGGTTTCCCCATATGTTTCCGCTGTATATCCGGTATGGAGAATCATCAGTTCCTTGCTGGCGTCGAAATATTCATAATGTTGACTTCCAGAAAGACGCAGAACCTCGTGTATCCTGTTTGCGTATCTAAGCTCCAGCTTATTTCGAAACACTCTGTCCTGTTGTCCGACTACCCCAACCACTGCCTTTTCGTTCAGATTCACCAGCCTTGAACGGACTGCATTAATCTGTCTGCCTGCAGAGCTTACATCCTCTGCGGCGGCAATCATAGGAATCAGTTTAGACGCGCTCTTCTCATCAAAGTACTCGTCTGCGTCCAGA
This sequence comes from uncultured Ruminococcus sp., assembly GCA_904418845.1. GTDB lineage: Bacteria > Bacillota > Clostridia > Lachnospirales > Lachnospiraceae > Mediterraneibacter. Next base: position 47,118 of record CAJFQC010000005.1, read on the forward strand.
AAAGCGATCCAGTCCCCGGAGGCCTGTTCTATGGCATAGTTCTTCGCTGCGGAAAAGTCGTCGCACCACTTGAAATGATATACCTTCGCCCCCATCTCTCTGGCGATCTCCACCGTTCGGTCTGTGCTTCCCGTATCCACCACGATCTGCTCGCAGACAATTCCCCTGCCCCAGGAGAGGGCCCGACGGATATTCTTCTCCTCGTTCTTTACGATCATGCACTGGGACAGCCTGATCTTCCTGCTTTTTTTCTTCATTGTCCATACACTCTCCTACTGTTTGTTATCCGAGGGATATCCCACAGTTTTAATACATTTTGCGAGAAAGAGCAGGTCTTTTCTGCTCTCCCTGTCATAGATCCCAAGCAGAAGCTGCCATGCTCCTGCCGTCCGCTGCCCAGAGGCGTCGTCTTTCTTGAGTATTCTGAGAATCCCGCAGAGCAGATCGTCCTGATAGCGGTCGGCCCGCAGGGCAAGAACCGCATAATACAGCTCTTCCGCCGGCAGACCCAGGCGCCGACAGATGACAGCCATTGCGGCGCAGGCCTTCCCCTGCTCCCCTCGAAGATAGATATCATCCACTCCACAGTAAACGTCCAGAAGATCAAGGGAACGCCTGATCTCATCATGGGCGCGGGAGAAGTCCTGCCGTCTCATATGATAAAGCCCGAGATAATAGTATACATCCGGGTTCTCAACGGCAGGGTAACCTGTCCGACTTGCCGTCTCCTCCACTTTCCCGTCAGTTCCTGCTAGGGACAGATCATATGCGTAGAGTCTGAGGAGATTCTTCCCTGCGCTTTCATGCCTGCTTCGGCTCACAGTATCTCCGGGAATACCTGTAAGTGCCTTTTCGTATGCCTGCACTGCCATGCCCATCTCACCCATGCCGATATAGGCGTCCCCCAGGTAAGCATACGGGGTTAAATCGTTCGGATTCTCTTCGATCTCCTTAAGGAGCATCTCTACATTTCTCTGCCACTTTCCTTTTGCTTTCATGATTGAGGGCACATAGCCTGTATGTAAGATTGAAAGCCTCCTCTGTTCATCTCTGCAGTTCATCTCCCCACCGCCCGTAAGGCCGATCTGCTCGTGTATCCTTCCATGGTAGCGTATCTGCAGGATATTGCGGAAGATCCGATCCTGGACGGACACAGAGAAGGGCTGCCCATCCTCCCCAAGCTGCACCCATGAGCAACGGATGAAGTGGACAAAAGCTTCCTCACTTCCATGATCATCCAACCCGCTTAATATATCCATAAGCTGGTCTGCATCTTTCTCCGAAAAATACTCGTCCGCATCCAAAAAGGCAATCCAATCCCCGGACGCCTGTTCTATAGCGTAGTTCTTCGCTGCGGAGAAGTCCTCGCGCCACTTAAAATGATAAACTTTCGCCCCCATCTCCTTGGCAATCTCCACTGTCCGGTCTGTGCTTCCCGTATCCACCACGATCTGCTCACAGACGCGCCCTTTCCCCCATGAAAGGGCGCGTCTGATATTCTCTTCCTCATTTTTCACGATCATGCACTGGGAGAGGCGTGCCTTCTTCATTCTGTCCTGCATATTTTGCTCTTCCTTTTCATATCTCCAGATTATTACTCTCTTCCTTCCGGCTTTTCTTATGGGAGAAGCTTCCATCTCCCATAAGAAAAACCCCCATCCCAAATGGGATGGGAGTCTGAAAAGTTCCCGCTTACTGTAATAACTGAAGAACGCCCTGCGGTACCATATTTGCCTGTGCAAGCATTGCCTGCGAAGCCTGTACCAGGATGTTGTTCTTCGTATAAGCCATCATCTCATTAGCCATATCTACATCGCGGATGCGGCTCTCTGCTGCGGTAATGTTCTCTGTCTGTACGCTCAGGTTGTTGATTGTGTGCTCCAGACGGTTCTGGATAGCGCCCAGGTTACCACGGATGGAAGATACCATGTTAATAGCAGATCTGATAGCTGTAACTGCAGTTGACGAACCAGCCTGTGTACTAAGATTAATAGTGCTGATTCCAAGGCTTGCTGTATCCGTAGCAGAAATCGTTACCTTGAGCTGGTTGAAAGCATCAGCAGTATCGCCGATCTGAAGTACGCCAGTGCTTGCTGTTGTATTTCCATAGGAACCATCCAGCAGGTTGATGCCGTTGAAGTTCGTGGAGTCAGAGATACGCTCGATCTCTTCATTCAGACTGTCGATCTCAGCCTGAATGTTGTCACGGTCAACATCATCCTGGTATGTGCCGTTGGCAGACTGAATAGCCAGCTCTACCATACGGTTCAGCATGGAGTGAACCTCTGTCAGAGCACCCTCTGCTGTCTGTACGAGTGAGATCGCGTCGTTCGCGTTCTTCTGAGCTGTCTCAAGGCCTGTGATCTGTGCGCGCATCTTCTCGGAAATAGCAAGTCCTGCAGCGTCGTCTCCTGCACGGTTGATCTTATAACCGGAGGAAAGTTTCTCCAGGTTCTTGGACAGTGCACTGTTGTTGTTTGTCAGGTTGCGGTAAGAATTCATTGCGGAAATATTGTGTTGGATTCTCATAATGTTACCTCCTTGGTAATTTTCCGAAGCCTTCCTTGGCTTCGTATACATTTTATAATGTTTTTATACAGCTTCGTTCTTTGCCTGTCCGTGGATCCTATGTGCACTGGCGGACGCTTGGCAAAAACTTTACTGCGGGCGGGAAAACAATTATCTGGTCTTTCACGCCTCTTATTATCTCGGACAGTTCTGAACGGAAATGTGACGAGAGATAATTTTATACTCTTTCATCACCTTCCATCTGCCTGTCTATATTTTATATCGGCTTTACTTTCAATAAATTAAGATTTTTTTAAAAATTTTGCATTCTTTTTGAAATTTTTTATTTCCCTCTTTCCCTAAGACCCTAAGAATCTTCTTTTCCTTATTTGTATAGCCGCTTTTGCCGATATATATATATAATAAATGTAAGAAAGGAGGGAATTGTATGTCGATCTATGGAATTAGTTCTTATGGCATGAGATATTACAACTACCAGTCATCTATCAACAACGCCCGGCTCATGCAGGCGCTCTCGCAAAACCCGAAGCTGAACGATCTGAGCGAAATTAAGGAATCCTATGATTCGTCAAGATCTTCACTCTCGGACAGCTTTGACTTTGTAAAGGAGTACACCTCCAGCATGTCGTCTCTGATGAAAGCAGCAAGCGAGCTTAAGGGCTCCGGTGCATCCAGCGCTGTGAACGATCTGACCGTGACCAGCTCGGACACCTCAGTGGCGACAGTCACAGAGCGGCTGCCCGTGCGCAGCTCCGGTGAGATCACACTGGAGGTCAGCCAGACCGCCCGTACGCAGATAAACACAAGCGATGCGGTAAAGGCAAATGAGGCGGCGGTGGAGGACATGGATTTTACTGTGTCCGGAAGCCATGGCACGGCCATGGTTCAGGTAAGCAGCACGAATGATGACGGCACTGCCAGGACAAGCGAAAGTATGCTGTATGAAGCCGCTAAACAGATCAACAGTCAGGATGTGGGGGTGCGCGCCACCGTTGTAGAAGACGCCGGAGAGGTATCCTTAAAGCTTGAGAGCAGACATACCGGAGAGGTATACGGGTTTAGCGCCCAGGGTCAGTTCGGCGCGGCAGCCGGGATAGACCGGGTAGATACTGCCGCTTTGAATGCAGAATACTCTGTCACTGACGGCGGCTTCACCCGCAGCTACACCTCTTCGACCAATGACATCACTGTCAACTCCGGGCGGATCGGTGTGAGCCTTAAGGACACTGGAGAAGTGACCATAAGCGCCGGTATGGACGAGGAGAAAATATCCGCCGCAGTTCAGGATCTGGTGAGCAGCTATAATAGCGCGCTTAAAGTCCTTAATGACAACTACGGCAGAGGCAGCGGAGTGGACAGGCAGTTGAGGAATCTTGTCAGAGGCCTTGGTTCCGAGCAGTCACTGGCAAAAGTGGGAATCACTGTGAACAAAGACGCCACACTGGAGTTTGACGAAGAAGTCTTTTCAAAAAGCTTCGCGGAAGATCCGTCATTTGTCCGGAATATCATATCCGGTACAGGAGGCATCGCAGACACAGCCTTTAATAAAGCGTCAGGCGGGATGAATGTGAATTCAAGTTCTCTGATCAACAATGATATGGCGGAAGCTCAGCATGAGATACTGAACAACCCGTTCAATGTGATAGGGATGTATTCCCGCAACAGCGCATACCTGAATAACAACTTCTACGCAGTCGGACTTATGATGAACTATCTGGTCTGAACAGTTGGAAAGGTTGGATAATTAGAACATACATCTAAAGAAAAGAAGAGACGCTCTCCTTTGCCGGAGAGTGTCTCTTCTTTAATCTAGTATCATGTTTCTGGTATCAATTCCCTGTATTGTTCGCTACCTGTCCATACTCGGTTGAATCAAACGCATTTCTGTCCTTGAGCTTGAACCTTCCGACTGCTTTCTTCAGCATCTCTGCCTGGCCTGCCAGTTCTTCGCTTGCCGCAGAACTCTGCTGTGCTGTCGCTGAGTTCGTCTGTACCACGCTCGATATCTGATCCACTCCGACTGTCACCTGAGCTACCTGCTCCGCCTGTGCAGTGGAGTTCTTTCTGATCTCACCGTTAAAGCTGATCGCCTCTTTGGCGCTTATTGCGGTATTCTTGATGGATTCTGACGTATCGCCCGCGATACGTGTTCCGTTCTCCACTGCCTGGATAGAATGTTCTATGAGTTCTGACGTCGTCTTGGACGCCTCTGCGCTCTTCTCTGCAAGTGATCTCACCTCGTCAGCCACAACCGCGAACCCTTTGCCCGCATTGCCTGCTCTCGCCGCCTCGACCGCCGCGTTGAGGGCCAGAATATTGGTCTGGAAAGCAATGTCCTCTATAGTCTTAATGATGCGTCCGATCTCGTTGGAGCTTGAATTAATCTCATCCATGGCGGCCACAAGTTCATTCATCTTCTCCATGCTTTCGCCAAGGAGTCGTCCTGCCTCCTCTGAGACTTCGTTTGACTTCTCTGCCAACTTGGTGTTTGCCTGAATATTTCCATTAATATCATTGATCGTAGCCGCAAGCTCTTCCACGCTGGATGCCTGTTCTGTCGCCCCCTGACTGAGCGCCTGTGCTCCCGATGCTACCTGTTCGGCGCCGGATGCCACCTGGTCTGCCGTCTCATTAATCTCCATGAGAGTCAGGGACAGCGTACGGTTGATGCCTTTGAGACTCTTGTATATCTCATATAGATCGCCCCTGTATACCGACTGATCTGCAGTAATGTCGAAGTTGCCCTGGGCCATCTCGCCAAGCACATAGCTCTCATCGCGTATCAGGCTCTGGAGACAGTCCGCAATATCCTTTGTGGCCTCCGCCAGAACACCTGTCTCATCTCTGGTTTTGATCACCGGTACGTCAGAATGGAGATCTCCTTCTGAAAGCGATTTAAGCCTGTCTGCACATGTCCGCACCGGCTTCGCAATCTTTCTGGCAATCATGCTGATAATAAGTCCACCGATCACCAGTGAAAGCACAACAAGAATGATGATCACCACGATGGAAGTATATGTAGACGCCATAAAGTCGCTGCTCGGAGCAGTGATCCCCACGCTCCAGCCGTCTGTACCGTCTACAGGAGCATAGGCTATGAGCTTGCTTTCGCCGTTCATGCTGTAGCGTTCCACTCCGGTCACGCCCTGTCTCATCTTTTCGTGAATATCTGCAAGAGTCTGAAGCTCTCTGTTGTCCGCCGCCTCGTTCTCAATATTCTGGGTCATGATCGTATCCATCGTTGTATCCGCGATCGTGTTGCCCGATTTGTCGATCATGTAAGCTCCGCCGTTTGCACTTACCTGAATGTCTGACATGATGTCATTTAAGAACGTTTCCTCCGGAACAAAATATACAACGCCTACAACCTGTGTGTTTGCTATGCCGTTCGCCCAAAGCGGAGCCGCCACGATGATCGTAAGCTCCCCTGTCTGTTTACTCACGACAGGCGTTGATACATATGAGTTCCCCTGCATACACTGCTGGAAATAATCTCTGTCTGAATAGTTCTGCCCGTCAAATTGGCTGATTCCGCTGCTGTCAAGCAGATTAGCTCTTATAAAGCCATACTGTGTCGCCCACGCAGATAAAAGCGATTCCTTCTGTTCCACAGGCACCCACGGATCAGCCAGCTCGCTGCGCCCTCCGAAGGACTCCGCTATACTGACATAATTATGGATCTCCCACTCCACCCTTTGTGCTGTGATGGTAGAGAGCCTGCTCATATTGTTCTCCACCTCACCAAACGTACTCGTATAGTTCAGGACAGCGCTGACCACCCCGAGCAGAAGTACAAAAAAAGCTGTTATCAAAGAGGACCCTGCCAAAATCTTCGTTCGTATACTTTTCATTACTGCTTTCTCCTTTTTATCTGTGCTGTATATATGATCACGCCTCGCCCCTGGACTTAAGATAAGCGCCCAGGCGCTTGTCCATGGTGCGGATGTGTGTGATCAGCCTGACGATATGCACATTCAACTCGCTCATATTCTGTACACTGGGCGGCGTTCCGTCCAGCGGAATGCTGTCAAGGATGTCGCAGAGAGTATTCTTGTACTGCTCATGAAAGCGGACATGAGTTTCATACTCGCGCCAGTCATGCTTTTTCTGCAGCTCCTCCTCATGTCCAAAATGCTTGTCCACATAACTTCTTAAAAAATCTGCTGTCTGTCCGATCTGTCCGTCGCCGTTGCTTTTCGGATCTGACATAGCGTCCAGCAACTTGTTCACCGCATCGAACAATTGCATATGCTCACTGTCGATCAGGTGGTTGTCCGTGATCAGATCCGGCGTTACTTCATATCTCATATTCTCTCCTTCTTTCTGCCTTATCTTTTTGTTTCCTGCCGCCCTCTCTCCTGTCGGCGGAATTCCCGGTTTTTGCCAGCAGGGCTGCCAGCCCCGCTGCGTCGGCGCCCGTCTTTGCCGCTTCCTGATTCTCCTCCACCGCCATCTTCAGCTCGCGGCGAAATACCGGCACATCCCGGGGTGCTGACACGGATATCTTCACACTGTCAGATCCTATCTCCCTGACAGTGATCACGATATCTTCTCCTATGACAATCTCTTCTCCCTTTTTTCTGGTCAGTGTCAGCATATCTGCTTCTCCTTCTGTGTCAGATCTCCCAGCCTGTGCCGGAAAGTGTAACCCTCGTTCTCAAGTATAACCTGTTTTGCTTTTCTGCTGCGGGTATTGACTACGATCGGGCATTTCATGTTCACCGTGCTCTCCTCCGGCGGCTGATGCGCTGTACAGATCACATACCAGGAATAGTCTGCCTCCTCTGCCTCTCCCAGAGAAAGCAGCTCCTCTGCCCTGACTTCAGGGTGATAGTCTGCATTCAGCAGAAACGGATTCATGATGATAAACGCAAGATCCTTATCCTCCATGCTTAAAAGCGTCAGGACTGCATCGCTGTCCTCTTCAACGGGAATAGGAAGGAACTTTTTGTATTTTTCAAATCCAAAAAGCCCTTCCTCAAAGGAAACAGTCCCCTCATCCTCGCATGACAATGTGCTTTCAGCCTGTTTCTTACTTTCCATAACGTCTCCTGTCCCTTACATCTTTATCTGGTCTGCCGCCGTCCGGATAACTCCGGACGGCGGCGCGCGTCACGCCACTATATCGACTGTTTCGCCGATAAAGAAGCTTTCCGCGCTGGGCGGTACATACAGCGGGCTTCCCATGTACTCAATCAGTACGTCGGGATACTGCGTGATAGTAATATCAACACTGCCCGGAATATATTCCACTTCACTGTTGTTGAGCTTCAGATTAAACGCCATCCGGTCCATCTGATAGGTCGTCGTAAGATCTCCCGCCTGATACGTAATGTCTATCCCCGCCCCCGGCAGGAAGGACAACTGAAACTGTCCTGTCGGCATCTGCATCCTCTGTCCAAATATCTGAGAGAGCATCTCTCCGCCCTCTCCCGGTTTGGACCATCTCATCTGAGCCGCTTCACTTGAATAGCTCTCAGCCGCTTCTGACGCAGCGCGTATCCCCTTTTGTGCACTCTGTGAAATCGCTGTGCGCGTTGTCGGTCTAATAGTATTCCTCGCTTCGTAGCTGTCAAGCTGCAGCCTGGCAGGGCGGCTTCTCATAGTAAATCCGCCCCTCTGCCTTGAGATCTCCACAACCGGAGGACTGCTCTGACTCCGCTCCAGCCTTGCATGCTGAATCGAAAGTTCGTATTCCATCGGAATCCTGGTAATCTTCAGCAGAGGTTCCATATTCTCTCCTCCTTTCTTTGATATAATCTGTGCAGATCAGGCAAGAAAATCCAGAAGGGACGGCCCAAGGATTCCCGTTCCCACCTTCAATGCACTGTTATATGTATACATCGCATAAGAATAATTTGTGATAGCAAGGGCCGGATCTATGCCGATCTCATTATTGAACTGATCCTGGATAGCAATTTTCTCGTCCTCAAGCTTGGATATGGTAGTCTCCACCATGTTTGTTTTCGTGCCGATCTTTGTCAGGCTGTCCTGGAGTTCATCCGCCCCTTCTTTGAACTGTGTCCAAAGCTTCTCATATTCTTCCCTGTCAAATGTATCAGCCTCGAGAATCTCTGCCATCTGTCCTGCCAGAAGAACCAGGTTCTGGCTGGTACCGTCCGCATTCTGTCCGTATCCCACCACAGTTATACCAGGAAGGGACGCGTCCAGCGCAGTGGATGGCACGATATTCCCCGCAGCGTCAAATGTCATTCCATATCCTATATCAACAAAAGATGTTTCCGACGCAAGACGATCCAGCACTGCCGCGTTGGCGGGATCGTTGACATCTACTCCTCTGTAGAGAAGAGTCTTTCCGTCGTCCGAGAGCTCGAAGGGTGCATCCTGTGTCCCTGCGTTTCCTCCCAGCACGAAAGTGTCTCCGAACTTGGAGTTCAAAAACTGCACCATTGTATTCTGCAGGTTCCTTAACTGTTCCGCATAAGTATCACGCCCCGTCTCGCCTGCTGTGTCCGTCAGCGCCGCTATAGAATAGTTGTCCGCAATCTGCGTCGTGATCTGCCCCACCTGATAGACAGCGCTCTCCTGCTCGTCAAACCACTTTTCCACACTTTCCAGATTGTTCAGATAATCCTCATTGCGCGCGTAACGGCTCTTAAGGACAGCCGCATTCGCCGCTGCGCCCGGATCCTCGTACGCCGAAGATATCCTCATCTCTGTGTCAACCTGTTTGCGCGCTGACTCCAGCCCTCCCAGATTGTCGTAGAGGCTGTTCTGATAATTGCGCATGACCATATTTGTCGTAATTCTCATCTCACATTTCCTCCTATCTGCCGACTACGCCCGTATTGTTAATCAATGTATCCAGCGCCTGATCCAGCGTGGTCATAAGTCTTGCCGCAGCACTGTAGGACTGCTGATATCTCATCATGTTCATCACTTCTTCATCCAGTGACACCGACGACACAGAATCCTTGGAATTGGCTATCTGCTCCAGCGTAGTCGTCCGATTGCTAAGGATGGTGGAGACAGAAGATCTCTCTACTGCCTGCGTGTTCTGGAGGAAGTCATATCCTTCGAGGAATGTCCCTGTGAACACCACACTGCCGGTTGCCGGGTCTGTAAAGTTCTGATTGTCCTTGCTCAGAGCGTTTATCATTCTCTGCACATTTTCGTAAGCCCCTGGTCCGGCGTTGGGATCAGTAGATGTAGTTATGCTGACTGTTCCGTCAAGCCACCCCGCCGACACTTTGATATTTGCCGCTGTAAAAGTGGCTGAACCGTCCGAGGTCTCAAACAAGGCTCCGCCCGGCGCGTTAAGATTATTGAGCGTCGTCGCGAACATATTTACGAACTCGTTGAAATAGTCCTCATAGAACCCGATCCCTTTCGTGTCGTCATTCCCATAAACGCCTCTCTCGTTCAGCATGTCGGAATAGCCCTTGAGCACGCCCTCGCCGAGGGCGTCCGTCACGTCTGTCGGTCCGGCGGCGCCCACGCCTGTAATGGAAACTGATATCCCCATGCCCGGCGTCTCTGCAATGTCGACCGTCCCCCTCTCATTGTCATCTACGAGCGTATGCACATTGCCGTTCGCATCCGTGAATGTGATCTTAAGCGTCTCTACCTTGATATTAGCGCCCATGCTCTGGTCTTCGTATATTACATCAATAGGAAGATACGTAGCCAGTGAATCAATCAGCTCGTTTCTCTGATCCATCAGCTCCAGCGCGGGATTTCCCAGCACCTGGCTGTTCTTGATGGACTGATTCAGCTCCACGATCTTGGTGAGGTAAGACTCAATCTCCGAGCTCTCGGAGCCAGTCAGTTTGTCGATATATTCCTGCTTCACTGATGTGATCTCATTTGCATTGTCATGGATGAGATTGATGAACGTCTCCATAGCCGAGCGGACAATCGTATCGTACGTATCCTGCCCTCCTGTGTCCGGCCTTGCCATATTCTCAAGCTGGCTGATCACCTCGTTGAGCGCTGTGCCTATCTTTGAAGACGCTGTCTCGTCAAAGATGTCCCCCAGCCTTGCAAGGACTGCATCCATCGCGTCAACTGTCCCCACCTCAGAGAGCTGAGTTCGGTACTGGATATCCAGAAACGGGTCTCTGATCTGTGAGACTCCTATCGCCATGACTCCCTGACCGACCTTTACAGAGAACGGACTGTTCATGGCGCTGTGCCCTGTCGGGCTTACGCTCTGCTGGTCAAGCCTCTGCCTCGTATATCCGCCTGTGTGTATGTTTGATACATTCTGCCCTACTATGTCCAGCGCATTCTGGCTCGCCGCCATCGCAAGCTGTGCCACAGAGAATCCTGCGAAAGTAGATCGTACCATTTTAGTTTACCTCCTTTATCATATAACTATCGTATCCTGCGCCGCAGATCTACAGAAGTCTGCTCAGCAGATGATCTGTCTCAATGCTCTGCGCGTCTTTTCCGTATGTGCGCCCTCCGTCTGCCAGGGACGCTTTTTCGAGCGTATGCTGCTTGAGCTGTATGAGCTTCATGGCCTCATCATTATATGAGCTGAAATTCTGAGCCGCCAATACAATCTCGTCAAGCAGCGCCTGCATCTTACTTCGGTCATCGCCCTCGGTTTTCTCTATAATCTCTTTGAGCGTCATCCCGCTGTATCCGTGTTCTTCCATGAACGTTTCCCGCTTCTGCTCCAGCCCCTTCATCTTGAGGGCTATGGCCTGCTCCTTCATCATGCATTCTTCCAGAGCGCTTATCCTGTCCTCCTGGACAGCCTTTAATTTCTCTTTTTCCAGGGGCAGACTGTCATTGAGGACTTTTGTAGTATCAGTAAGTATCCTTATCAGCTCTTCCATCATGCCCTTCCTCTCAGAAGCAGTATTTTCGCCGCTGTCTCGCGGGAATCAGGAATGTACCGTCCGCTTTGCACCGCTTCTCTGAGACGCTCGATCTTATCCTCCTGTCCGCCCAAGCTGCGGATCTCTGCTTTCAACGTCTCTGTTATCTTTCCGATAAACAGCTTCTCTTCTTTCTCCTGTGATGTCGATGTAAACACAACTTCGTCATAGTTCTTTCCCCAGTCGTCCGCAGCGGTTCCCCTCGTGGCTGCCGCTGTCTCTTTTGCCGACCGCGCGCTGTATGTGTTCAAGAGGTTTTCTGTTCCTATTTTCATCTATCGTACACCTCCCTGCTTTTTCAAACTATCTGTTATTTTTATCGGCACTTTTCGGAAAATATTAAGCTTTATCCTCATCTTTCCCCAGTTTTGACTGTTCTTTTTTCGTGAATTTCCATTTTTTCGCCAGACGTATGATCCAGTATGCCGGCAGAAGCAGAGGCCATTTTTTCAGCTTAGGAAATGAGACCGCCATATATTCAAGAGGGGGGAACTGCATCTCCCGCATTTTCCTCTTCTCTTCTTTTCTCAGGTCTCTGTAATAGCTGTCCACCACACCGGGAACCAGCGGAAGGACGTTTTCGTTCTCCCGGCGGCCGTACGCCCCTTTTGACAATATATAGGTCTGCATGGCGTTTAATAAGTCATTATCGCCATAGAAATGCATGTTGCCGAACCATTTCCCCGCCAGTTTTACGATATACTCCCCAAAAGTCTCCAGCTCCAGGCTCTCCAGCTCCTCCCTGACCTCTTTCCATTTCATCCGGTGTCCTTCTTTTGAGACGACGGCCCAGAGATCCGTGACATCCCTTATCTCGGCCTGTCCTCTGGCGAACTTATCTGCAAGCCTGCATATAAAATATATATACAGCGTCTCCTCATTCATGTAATGTATATAGTGTCTGCCGTCTTCCCTGGGAAGCTCGCCTGGCATGTCCTTGAACCACATCTTTACCTTTTTCCCGGAAAACGGCAGCTCGTGCAACAGACGTATCCTCTGATCCGGTATCTTTACAAACAGTCCGGTCTTCTGGTTCTGTCTGTCAATTATCTCTTCAAATCCCATAGATATGACGGCTCTGCGCGCATCGTCATATTTCTTTTTCTGCACGAGTATCTGCAGAGGTTCGGGAGTTCTCATCTCCGGTCTTTCATAGTAACGGAGTATGGCTGACTCACCCACAAAGAGCGCGTGTATCTCCTTCTTTTCCAGTTCCTGCTCTATCTGGTCTCTGAGGATCTGGTTTCTCTCCTGGAGGCGTATCGCGCTTTTGTAGCGCTCCTCAAAGCGTTCTTTCCACTTCCTGACGCGGGCATCGTCCGACCACATAACTTTGTAATACACAAGGTTCGCCACATGATGATAATCTGACATCTTGTAAATCCATTCCCACGAGGGCTTCCATTTGATTTCTGCAGATTCATTCTGATTCAGCGCGTCAGCTACCAGACTGATCAGATACCGCTCCATTCTGCTTTCCATACTCACGCTCATATAATATCCTTCTTTCTTCCATGGCATCTGCCGCTCTGACATTGTAAACAGCGTTTCGCTCGTCCGCCACAAGTCTGCCTGCCGAGAGGGTGACCACCCGTTTTCTCATGATGGATACCAGTTCCTGATTGTGGCTTGCGACAACAACCGTGACTCCCTGCCTGTTCAGCTCTGACAACAGGCACATGATGTCCCATGCGGCGTCAGGATCCAGGTTCGCGGTGGGTTCGTCCGCTAAAAGCAACGTGGGACTGATCACCATGGCCCGCGCCAGCAGCGCCCGCGCCGCTTCCCCCATAGAGACCTCTCTGGGATAGAAGTCAGATCTGTCCTGGATGCCCATCGCTCTTAACAATCCTTCCACGCGCTTTCTGCCTGCCTTTCTCTTCTGTTCCGTGGCGATGACAGAGAGGTATACGTTGTCAAACAGCGTCCTGTCCTCCAGCAGTCCGATCCCAGACTGCATGATCCCGATCCGTCTGCGAAAATACGGCAGCTTTCTTCCTGTAACTGTATCCAGGTCCTCGCCGTTCACCCAGATCTTTCCCGAGTCCGGTCTCTCCTGTGCGCTCATCAGTCTGAGCAGGGTGCTCTTACCTGCTCCGCTGCGCCCGATAATAAAGACGAATTCTCCGCTCCTGATACGGAAGGAGATATCCTCCACAGCTACCCTGCCGCCCGAAAACACTTTGCTTACTTTCTCAAAAACGACTGCATCCATATGTCTCCTCACAATCAAAACAGACCGGAAAGCGTACCGCTTCTTTTATATGAAAAGGAATCGTTACGCTTCCGGTCATTCTTAATTCGAATAAAAAGATCTGTCGCCCGCCAGCCGTGCGCTCACTCGCCTGTCAGACTGCTGCGCGCGCCTTAAAGCTTCTCTTCTGCCCTTCGCTAAAGAGAAAATGCGTTCCTCTCCTTTCGTCATAGAAAGCGGCGCGCTTCCTCTCTCCAACTCCTCGAACCGCTTCCGGCTGCCGCCGCTTGCCTTTAACAGAATCTCGCGGTCCCGCCGTATCTTCCCGATCTCATTCATAGCTTCGCCCCTCATCCTGAGGAGCATCCCCATAGCCACCTGATCGTCGCGGTCGAGCGCCTCTGCCATTTGTCCGGTGAGCTCTTCGACTTCACAGCACTTTCTGTATTCTCTCTGTGCCAGCCCCAGCAGCAGACTCTCTATCTCTTCCTGCTCCGGCTGACCGGGAGCTTCTTCTGATGGACTCATTCACTCACCTTCTTTTCCGCCTCTTTAAACGCATCCCTGAGTTCCTGGACAAGTCGCTTGAGTTCCCCGATCTGTTCTGTCTTACGCGACGCCTTGATTCTGCCGATCTCCACAAGAAAGAAATCGTACATCCGGTAGAGATCTCTGCTGATCGGATAGCCGAAGTCCAGCACGTCTCTGAGATAGCGGATAATCGCCCCAGCCCGCTCGGTCTGAGCGTCGAAGCTCTTATAGTCCTCTTTCTCCAGCAGAAGCTCGGCTGCGCGCAGCCGCTTGAGCAACTCGTCATAGAGAAGGAGCAGCATCTCACTCTGTGTCATGGTCATGACTGCTTCTTCTTTATATCTCTGGTATGGATTTTCTGTCATATTTCCGGTCTTTCCTTCCCGTATCAAGCCATTAGCTGTGACAGATAGCTGCTCTGGCTGTTCATCTGTGCAACCAGTGTCTCAAGCTGTGTGAACTGTGAGATATATCGGTCTTGTTCAGTGGTGAGCCGCTCTGTCAGAGTGGCTATTCTGTCATTAATCTCATTGATCTGGTCTAACAGCGCATTGTCGAGCATGCTGCTTACAGAATGGGTAGATCCCGCCCGCTCCACAAGAATACCTCTTGTAGCGCCGGTCGTAGCCGCGTACTTATCCATGATGTTCTTAATATTCGTTACCAGACCGCCTTTTGCAGCATCTCCACTGCCGTCGGCCTGTACTCCTGACGCCAGCAGATTCTTTACTGATTCCGGATCAGACTCCAGCGCCGCCTTGAGCTTGCTCTCGTCCAGTGTAAGTTTACCGTTGTCCGAATAGTCTGTAGAGACGCTGATCCCGATATCTTCAAGAGCTGACCTGAGACTGTCCGGTATCGTGAATCGAAGCTCGTTCGCCAGCCCCCTGATGTCTGTGTCCATGAACAGCAGACCTTCTTTGGCTTTCTCTTCCCACAACTTGATCTGATCCTCGCTCAGATCCGCTTTCTGGCTGGACGTCAGAGGTGAATAGTCTCTGTCCGGCTTCGTAGAAACCTGCGTGTTGACATGCTCCAAGATCTTGTTGAATTCATCGACCATGGACTTTATAGTCTCAACCGCTGCGTCTGTATCCATTTTTGCCGTAAAGGTCACAGCTTCTGTATCGGGAATCAGGACTCCCTTGTCATCATAACCAAACGTGCCGTTTACTGTGATGTTCACTCCGTCCATGCTCACTGTGTTCGTGCCTCTTACGATCTCCGTGACCTGATTGCTACCCGCATACTGTACCGCAATGATGGCGTCTTGTCCCGCCTCTACGGTGTAATCTGCACCCTGCACGCCAAAAAGCGCGTCCGCCACATTGCCCGAAACTGTCACATTACCGCTGGCCCCCTCCTGCGTGGATGTGATAACGAAGCAATCCGTATTCTTCTGATATGAGATGGTCACTCCCGCCTCTTTATCATTGTTTATGGCATTGATAATATCCTGCACCGTACTGTCCGCTGTGATCCCATCAATCTTCTTCCCGTTGATTATAAGTTCCGGTGCAGCGCTGCCGGTCCAGCCGCGCGCAAGCCCTGCCTCGGAAAGCGTAGCGTTCAGATTCAGCCTGTTTGACTCTCCGTCCTTAATCTGGAAGAGAGAATCTTCGCCTGTCAGATATCCCTGCGATGCAGTAATCGAGAGTGTCGATGTGGAATCATCCCCGCCCTGTGGAAGTGTCGTCTTAAAAGTAAGGGCCCCGTTACCTCCGTTCGTATTCAGGCCGACTTCAATCCTGCCTTTGCCGAAGGCACTGTCAAGCTCCTTCTGGAGGTGCGCCTGCACATCGGTCAACGATTTTCCGGTAAGCTCGCTCTCTTCAGGCATCTTAATCCATTTTATTGTGCCGTTGTACTCGAAACTGATGGACTGTCCTGCAAGCTGGGAGGCAATGGACTTCTTCTGTACTGCGTTCTCTGCATTGTCGGCCGTCACAGAAGCGTTTGTAGCTATCTCGATTTTATATTTGCCATTTGCATCTGCACTGAATCCCAGGGCGTCAAGGACACCCGTACTGCCGCCTGTCACGGTAATCGTGTTGCCCGCGGCATCATTGTTGGTAATTTTCAGTTTACCGCCGTCTACCGAGACGTCCATAACATCTGCCAGAGTCTTTCCGCTTGCCAGATTCACCTCGCCCAGTGATTTCTCAATAGAAGCCGCAACTTCATCCGGCGTGTCATAAGAATAGCCGTCTCCTCTGCCGAGAGTCACCGTATATTTTGTATTACCGTATTTGATATATATCTTGCCGCCGCCCACAACATTGACATCCGTCATATCGTCTAAATTCATGGAGATTTCTCCAAGTGTAAGCGTCCTGTCGGAAACATTAGTTGTTGAGTTGAGGGAAGCCGCCTTGGCCAACTGCTTCACTCCGAGCACTGTCATAAGATCCGCGGTGCTTGTGGAGCCGGTGACGGATACATATTTGCTGTTCACGCCGTTCGCCGTTATGTTTGTGCGTCCGTAGAACGCTGAGCTGAGCAGGTTTGTCGAGGATGAGTAGGAGGTATACTTCTGTGTAAAATCATAGATCATATCCGTGATAGTCCGGATCGCCTCCTGCTCCCACTCCAGCTTCGTCTTCTGCTGATTTGCCTTGTCAATCTTGGCCTGAGTGCCCGACGTGAGCTGCTCGATCAGTGTGTCTCTGTCCAGCCCGCTGGCAAGTCCTCCATATCCTCTGATAGTGCTTGTACTTGATGTAAGTGCGTCTATTGATGCCATAATATCATCTCCTTTACCTTAACGATCTTATTCTATGATGATCCTGTTTATCTGTTATAATTATCGGCAGAATCGTTTCTTTCATTAAGGTTTTTCGAGAAATTCACTTTTTTCAGCGGAGTGGTGCGGATTTGCCTGAACCGTCATACATGCTTTTGTCACCTCGACAGCGACCAGACCCGCATATTTCACCGTATAAAAGTTCATCAGAGGAGACATCGCATTCTTGTTGATAACCACATATTTCGGCGGAAGCCCCGTGAGGGCGAGAGCGGTCACATCCGCAAGACACCGGCTGCATCCGCAAAGATGAAACTGCCTGATGTAGCGCGGCGCTCTCTCCTTTACAAGTCTTTCCATTACGTTAACTGTCACAAAATCATCTTCCGGCCCGCTGTCCGCTTCTGCTCTCGCGGCGTCAGGCGCGTCTGTATGTCCGGAGCGTGTCTCTCTTCCTTCTTCCTGCCCTTTCGGGAAAGCGCAGGAAGGAGGATTGACCACGTTTTCCTGTTCCTTCTCCGATTCTTTCGCTTCCTCCGCACACTTAGCTTCCTGTGTGCGCTGCTCCTCCTCTGTACGGAGTTCCTCCTCCAAGGAAGCTTTGATAGCGTCTGCGACAGAGCCGCTTCCCCTGCGGACTACGGATACTCCCGGAATTTTCTCGCTGCTTTTTTCCTCCGCCTGCTTTTCAGCCCGGATTTCTTTTTCTTGTTTTGCCTTTTCTGTGCTTTCCTCTGTAACGCCGTCCTCAGGCTTTTTCACCCCGTTTGAGAGCAGGTTCAGCACATGTGTCGTCTTGTTTGTCTTTCTGCTCATAAGTGTTTCTCCTGCCGCCCGATCCGCTCCAGCACCTCGTTTACGAAGCACTCATAATCTTTCGCCGGATTCGACCTGGGCGCGTATTCAAAGATATTCTCTCCGTGAGCCGGAGCCTCTGCAGCCGCCACTCCTGCGCGGATCTTCGTGTCAAACAGGGCCGTCTGCGTCTGTGCCGCCACAGTCTCTGCCATCTCAAGGACATCCTTTGCCAGGCGTGTCCGCCTGTTGTACTTGGTCAGCAGTATCCCCAGCACCTCAAGCTGTGGATTTACAGACGACTTCACCCCCGCGACTGTCTCCTGAAGCTGTATCAGTCCCACAAGGCTTAATATCTCTGAGGCCATCGGTATGACCAGGTAATCAGAAGCGGCATAGGCGTTCATCGTCAGTATATTGAGCGACGGCGGCGTATCTATTACCACAAAGTCGTAATCCCGCGCCACTTCCTCCAGGCTTTCTTTTAGAAGCGTTACTCTGTTCGCTGTCTGCAGCTCGATCTCAGCCTGACTGAGCAGGATATTAGACGGTACCACATCGCACACTCCCGCGCTGCGCAGGGCATGGCTTAAAGGAAGCCTGTTCTTGAGTACCTCATAGATCGTGGAGGCGCTTTCTGTCTCGATGTCAAGCCCCAAGCTGAATCCAAGATTGCCCTGAGGATCCAGGTCGACTGCCAGCACTCTTTTATCCTTTGCCGCAAGGCCTGCCGCAAGCGCCGCTGTTGTGGTCGTTTTGCCGACACCGCCTTTCTGATTAGTCAATACAATCGTAACTGCCACTTTTTTCCTCCTTTACCGCAGGACATCTTCGAGCTTTTCACCCGGCTCCTCCGTTTTTGGCGCGAACAGGCTGGCTTCGCCCGGTCTTGTATACTCTCCGGTCAGGTTATCCCACACTGTGCTTACCTCTTCCACACAGTTTATATATATCTGGGAAAGCTGAGACGTCTGGACGCCCAGCTCATCCGCTACCTGCTGGCATCTCTTCCAGTCCGCTTTCTCGTAGCAGATCACCAGATCCAGCAGTTTTCCTGCATCTCCATCCCTGCTGATGAGCGCCTTTTTGATATCCTCGCTGATCGGAATCTCGGTGAGGATATCCTGGATCGTTGCGTCCACCATATATTCTAAGGTAGAGAACATCCCCATCATATACGCCTCGGTAGGCGTGATGAATTTCATATTTGTGCTTGTGATGAGCTCTTCCGCGAATTTTGCCCTGAGGAAAGAAAGCCGCAGAATCTCATCTGCTCCCTCGCTCTCATCCCCGCGCAGACTGAGCATGTATACCCACTGGCGAAGCTGTCCGATGCCCATTGTCATGACCGCCTGCTGTATGGACGCTGTTCTGCGGCGCAGAGCGTAGTAAGCGGAGTTGACCAGTTTCAAGATAGAATAGCTCAGTCCTGCGTCGCGGCTTATGATCTCCTCGATCTCTGTCACATCCGGCTCCTCTTTTGAGAGCGCCACAATGAGCTGGAAGAAATTACCTTGCAGATAGCTGATTTTTTCCTCTTTTACATAGAGTGTCTCCGCAATATAATTACCCTCGATGTAATCCGCTTTCATTTCAAGCGCCTTCTCGTATTCCTCTTTTGTGTCCACATCCGTTATGATGCACTTTTTCCCGAACCCATGCGCCATGTTGATGACATTTTCAATGGAAGTCTGTTCCTTGGAAGTAAGAGACTCTTTCATTTTCAGACGCACATAATCCGCATAGTCGAGCATGCTGAAGTATTTGGGTGAGAACTGAAAATCATTAATCGCAAAACGGTACCCTGCCTTGTGGAACTTCTCTATGATAGGCATTGCCAGCGGGTGAATAATCAGGTTGTCTCCTATCTGGATGATTACCTTATCTTTCTGGAATATCTTCGGTGTATTCCTGAGAAGAAGCGACGGGGTGAATGTCAGAAATATCTGTTTATCCTTAAATATCTTGCCGCTGTTGTTCATAAGGAATCCGGCGATCGTATCCGCCGCAGTGTTCTCCTGCGTGCCGTACAGGCCCTCTCCTCCCTCATCAAACAGGAGCTCATACCCCAGTATTGTGTCCGCTTCTGCGGCTTTTATTGCACGTTTCACTACAAAATGTTTCATCCGTTCTTCCTCCTTTCAAGCAAACCGTCTATAACGGATACAAGATGTCCGATCTCCGGTTTGGAGAGCTGTTCGTCTGCTCCCACTTCCCTTCCTTTTACCTCCATCTGCTCATTGATAAGAGATGAGAAGATAATCACCGGAATCTGTTGTAATTTTTTGTCGGTCTTGATCAGTTTTGTCAGATGATGTCCGTCCATCTCCGGCATCTCTATATCTGTGATGATCAAAGAAACTTTCTGATCCAGGTCTGAGTCGTCGCGTATCTCAGTTAAGTAGTCCCACGCCTCCTGCCCGTTGTTGAACTTCCTTATATTCACATACCCTGCCTTGTTAAGCGACTCTTCCACCATCTTTGAAAGAAGAAACGAGTCCTCGGCAAATACGATCGGTGAACTGTTCCTCTGATCCTCTGACACTTTTGACACTTCGTTAAGCTGGATGCCCGTCTCAGGGGCAATCTCCGCCACGATTTTCTCGAAGTCCAGTATTGTAATCAGATCGCTGTCGCACTGTGCGATTCCTGTTGCAATCCCTTCCTCCTGGCCGCTGTTGAGCGTTTTGTCCGGCTTGCGGATATCGGCCCAGGATATCCTCTTAATGCCGACCACTGTGTTTACGCGGAAAGCAATGTTCATCTTATTAAAATTCGTAATGATAAACAGGTCTTTCTCGGCGGGAGTCGTCGGTTTGCCGCTCAGATAATATGGCAGATCCACCACGGTCAGCATGATGTCCCTCGGCTTGAAAATTCCCTCCACCGCCGGATCAGAGTGAGGGATAGGTTTTACTTTAGCCGACATCATGATCTCTTTTACCTTGGCTACATTGATCCCATAAAGTTCTCCGTAAATCGTAAATTCCATAATTTCGATTTCATTTGTGCCTGACTCCAGTAAAATTGATGTTTCTGACATTTCCTTTCCTCCCTTTCTGGTCGCTGTCATAATATAATCTCATTGCGGCCCATCGTACGAACCCTGACGGTTCCGGTGCTGACATCCATCAGCATTGTCCTTGCGTAGTTTTTTCCTACGTCTTCGCCCTGTATGCGTATCTGCTGCGCCGCCAGCTCTTCCCGCACACTGGCTATATTTCTTTCCCCGATGTTTCCGATCGGCCCGGTCATCTGGAACATCTGCGCTCCTCCGGCAATCTTACAGACATACCTTCTGCTTATCCCGCCGTATGCCGCCATCTTCCTGATCATCTCCCGTATGCCGGTATCGGCGAATTTAAATGGCGTAGCCGCTCCCTGGTCCCCGGCTTTTGGCAGCATGATATGGAGAAGTCCGCCCAGCTTGATCACGGGATCGTACAATGTAATCCCTATGCAGGAGCCGAGCGCATATGTGATCAGTGTGCCCGACTGCCTGAGAACTTTCATATCCCCTATGCCTATCTTAATTTCCTCTCTCATATACAGCCCCCAGTTTCTGCATCAGCACATTGAGAGACTCGATCTCCGGCATCATCAGGATCGTGCTGTTAAGTCTCTTCTGATCTACCAGGAGCTGTCCGTCGATCAGGAGCAGCTTATCTGTAACATAGCCGAACTCCACCATAGGAACGCTCAGTATCCCGCCAAGCATATTGACAGATACGCCCGGAACGCTCAGCTTGATCCGTATGCCGGCAAGCTGGGATATGGCGTTTGCGTAAGATGAAATAATAATATTTCCCACCTCTGTCAGAACCGAGATCTCCATCTCCGATAATTCTTCATAGCACTCCACCGTCTGCCCGAGCATCTTGCTCAATACTTCGTTTATAAAGTCCAGCCGCAGCAGAAAAAGCATAATCCCCTCTATGTCTCCCGACATCTGGGTCAGAACCGCGGCAACGCCCTCTTCCGGATCTCCCATCTTGTCTATGGACTCCGTATATCCAAGAAGGTTGATCTCCGGTATGGTCATCCTCACTTCCCTGCCGAGCATATTTGCCAGCGAAGTAGCCGCATACCCAGTCCCTATGCTTGCTATTTCACGTATGATATCCAGCTCCTCCGCGCCCATCTCTTCGTAACTTTGAATTTTCATCTCAATGTCCTCGCTCACTTTATCGTCTCAGCCCGTTGATCGTCTGTTCCACCTCATCGGAAGTCTGTATCATCCTCAGCATATATGAATATGCCCTCTGGGATACGATGACCTTTGACATCTCCTGTGCCAAGTCCCCGTTGGAGCTTTCCAGAGCCCCCTGCTTCAGGCGCGACTCCGCCGCGCCGGCAAGGAACGGCTGTCCGTTCTTCTCCGTAGGAACAAACCTGTTGCTGCCTGTGCTCAGCATCCCATTTGTGGTGACGAAATCAAAGATTGCCGGATCTGCGCTCAGTTCTCCGCCGTCGTACCGGATCGGGTTCTGCTGTGCGTCCAGAACAAGCCAGCCCTCCGCATCTACAAGATAGAAGCCGTCATCCCTCTGGGAGAGGGCGAAACTGCCGTCCCTGGTGTAGACGATGGAGTTGTCCACAGGGCTGCGCAGCATGAAAAAGCCATTCCCCTGAATCGCATAATCAAATCTTCCGCCCGTCTGGATCATCACTCCGCTGGTGAAGTCGGACTCTGTCCGCTGCACAACAGCTCCGGTTCCCGCCCGGAGATCTCCCATCTCATCCTCGGTTCCCCGGATGTTATAATACATCAGGTCCAGAAACGACGCGTTTTTCGTCCTGTAGCCGTTTGTATTAAGATTGGCGATGTTATTGGAAAGGATATCCATGTGCGTCTGCTGCGTCATGGCCCCCCGCACTGCCGTGTAAAATGAAGTGTCCACTTTGTTTCCTCCTTTTCACTCTCATTAATTATATAAATCAGGATTGACGCCCTGATTTTATCCTGTTGGTCCCAGTTTTGACGTCACCTGGCTGATAAGGCTGTCATAGATCGAAAGTATCTGCGCGGAGCTTTGGAGCGCTCTTTGGCTCGCCATCATCCGCGTCATCTGCTCCACGGGATCAGCGTTGGAATTCTCCAGCGTCTTCCACTCAATCTCTGCATCTGACGCAATAGCGTTGGCGTTCGTTGTAAAGACATTGTTGTTTTCTTTATCCAACTGGGCATAATCGGCAAAATCCACTACCATGAGCGCTCCAAGCTGAGCGCCGGTTGCCTCGTTGAATATCCTGCCGTTCTGATCTACCGCAATCCTGTCCGTACCCAGGTAGATCGTGCCGTTCTCCCCGAGTACTCTCCCGACTCCCGGCAGACACAGATAACCCTGGTCGTCCAGGGAAAAATTACCGTTTCTTGTGTAGACCGTTCCATTGTCAGTCTGGATAGGGAAGAATCCGTCTCCTGCTATGGAGAAGTCCAGCGTGCTGGTGGATACGCTTAACACTCCCTGCTCATAGTCCGTCGCGGTCTCGTCTCCGCCTGCGATCAGCGACATACCGCCTATGCGCGTGGTATCGGACTTGTTCTTGTTGCCTGTCCTGATTATCATCTCATTATAAAAATCGGAGATGACAAATCTGTCCGCCTTAAATCCGGGCGTTGTGGCATTTGACATATTGTTACTGATCACATTCAGATTTCTGTTCTGTGTAAGCACTCCTGAGGTCAGTGTGTAAAATCCCTGAAACATCTTAATTTCATCCTTTCTTTGATCCGGGGGACATATGGAATTCCCGTTCAATGTATTCTTTGAGCTTCTTTATTGCAGCCGTGTGGATCTGTGAGACGCGAGGCTCGCTCACCTCCAGCACCTGTGCGATCTCCCTCATATTAAGTTCTTCGACATAATAGAGTGAAATAATAATCTTCTCTTTCTCCTTAAGCCTCTCAATCCCCTGCACAAGTACCTCAGACAGTTCCTTGCGCAGATATGCCTCTTCGGGCTGTTGGGCCGTCTCCGCCGCAGGAACCTGAGACGCCCGTTTTTTCTCCTGTGCCTCTTCGAGTATCGTATCCAGGGACACGACAGAGAGCAGGCTGTTTTTCCCGATTACCTCCTGATATTTATCGTACGGCATATTCAGATAATCCGCCACTACCTTTGAATCCGGTACTTTGCCGTTTTTTACTGTCAGCTCTGACACGGCGTTTTCTATCGCTTTCATGTTTTTGCGCACATTGCGGGAGCCCCACTCCTGTTTTCGGGCAATATCTATAATAAGCCCCCTCATTCTCCGGGAGAGGTAGGTCTCGAACTTAGCGTTTTTTGTGCTGTCATATTTATCGAGCAGATTCATCAGTGCGATCACTCCCTCTTGGATAATGTCTTCTACCTGAGTAAAACCCATGTAGATATCTCTCATCTGCAAGGCAATTGTCCTGACTACATACACATAGCGGACAACCAGCTCCTGCTTTATCTCCAGACTCTTTGTACGGGCGTATTCTTCGAGCAGCTCTTCGTTTGTCATATTTTCGTATGATTCTCTGCTATGGCTCATCTTTCATCCTCTTCCTCCCGCGCGCCGGGGGTTTTTACGGGGTGATATTGCCGATCACCTGGATCTGAATATTATTCGTGACCTCCTGGAACGCCAGAACACTGAGGTCAGGAAAAACAGGCTCCAGAAGCTGGTGTACGTAGAAACGGAGCACCTGGCTTGTAAGGAGGATCGGTTCTCTGGACAGCTCTGAGAATTTCTTCATCTCCGCGCCGAGCTGGTTGATCATACTCTGCACGGTATCGGGACTCAGGGATATCTGCACTCCCGACTCCCCTTTCACAAGATTTTCCACCATCATCCTCTCGAGGTCAGCGTCCAGTGTCATTACGCTCATCTGACCGTCATGGCAGAATTTTCTTGTGATTGTCCGTTTAAGCGCGCTTCTGACATGTTCGACAGTATTGTGGAAATCAGCCCCGGAGGTCACACAGTCTGACGCAGTTTCCACTATCGTCTCCAAGTCCTTGATCGGAATATCTTCTTTTAACAGGCTGACAAGTATCTTCTGGAGAAGACTGTAGGACACAGTTCCGGGAATGCTCTCTTCCGTAAGTTCGGGAGCCGTCTTTTTCAGGCTCTCCGCAAGCTGCACTGTCTCCTGTCTGCTCAGCAGCTCATAGGCATGTCTGCGGACTGTCTCGGAGAGGTGCGTGACCATAACTGAGAGAGGATCAATGACAGTGTAACCGTAAATCTCCGCCATCTCTTTATTCTCCGGCAAGATCCATTTACTCGGAATGCCGTACGCGGGCTCGATCGTCTCGATCCCGTCGATCTGACCTGACGGTTCAGATGGCTCCAGAGCCAGATAATAGTCCACAAGGATCTCTCCTCTGGCAACTTCCTCTCCTCTTATCTTGATTCTGTACTGGTTAGTATTCAGAGCGGAGCTGTCTCTTAAGCGGATCGAAGGAATGACAAGTCCCATCTCCTGCGCGTACTGGCGCCGGAATATGACGATGCGGTTCATCATCTTCCCGCCGCTCGCCTCATCTACAAGTGGGATCAGGCTGTATCCGAATTCCATCTCCACAGGCTCCACGCCGATCAGGGAGTATACATTCCTGATATCTCTGTAGTAGTCGTCGGGAGAAGCTTCTTCTCCGGCCGATGATTCCTGGGTTCCTGCCTCTTCTTTCTCCGCGTATTCCGCCATATCCCTCACTTTCTGCGACAGACGGAATCCCGCGAACAGAAGGCCGGCTCCCAGTATAAGAAGCTGGAATTTCGGCATGCCCGGCACAAGCAAAAGCACAAGCAGGACAACTCCCGCGATTATGAAAGCGCGGGGCTGCGCTAAGAACTGATGAGACACATCCTCATTCAGGCTGCCCTCGGATACAGAACGGGTAACAATCATGCCGGTCGCCGTTGAGATCAGCAGCGCCGGAATCTGTGAGACAAGACCGTCTCCAATCGTGGCGATGGAATATACTGTCAGCACTTCCGTAAACGACATCCCGTAGTTAAGCATCCCGATAGCAGAACCGCCTACCAGATTGACAATCGTGATGAGAAGCGACATGATGGCATCGCCCTTAACGATCTTTGTCGCACCGTCCATGGCTCCATAAAAATCTGCTTCTCTCTGAATATCCGAGCGGCGCTTTCTAGCCTGATCCTCTGTAATCAGACCTGAGCTTAAGTCTGCGTCCACAGCCATCTGTTTTCCCGGCATAGCGTCGAGCGTGAACCTTGCGGCAACCTCAGCCACACGTTCCGCACCCTTCGTAATTACGATAAACTGCACGAGAAGTATAATGATAAAGATGATAAAACCGACTACCGGGTTGCCCTGCAGGACGAAGTCTCCGAACGCCTTGATTACGGCTCCTGCCTCTCCCTGGTTCATCAGGATATTCCTTGTAGAGGATACGTTGATTCCCAGCCTGAACAGCGTCGTTACGAGCAGCAGTGACGGAAAGATAGAAAATTCCAGCGGCGTCCTGATATTCATACTGATCAGCAGGATAATCAGCGATATGGAAATATTTATAATGATCATGACGTCCAGCAAAAATGGACTCAGTGGAATAATAAGCAGCAGCACGATCGTTATCACGAACAGGGATACTGCGTTATTGAGCAATCTCTTCATAATCTACTTCATCTACTCCGTTTTTTTCTTCAGTCTGTATACATATACAAGGATCTCTGCAACCGCACCGTAGTACTCTCTCGGTATCTCCTGGTCGACCTCCGCAGAAGCATAGAGAGCGCGGGCAAGAGGTTTGTTCTCAATCACTGTGACCCCATTATCCTCGCCGACTTTAACGATGCGCAGAGCCAGCTCGTCCTGTCCCTTCGCCACTACCAGAGGAGCGGCGTTTTTCTCCATGTCGTATTTAAGCGCCACAGCAAAATGCGTGGGGTTTCGGATGATGACGTCTGCCGTCGGGACAGCCTGTATCATTCTGGCCCTTGCCCTCTGTCTCTGCATACTGCGGATCTTTCCTTTAATCTCTGGATTTCCCTCTGTCTGCTTGTACTCTTCTTTTACCTCCTCTTTGGACATTTTGAGCTGACGCTCATAGTCCCACCACTGGTAAAAATAATCCAGCACTGCGATCACGGCGAAAACCGCCGCTACGCTCAAGACGAGGTCCATTGCAAGATTAAACATATAGACCGATGATCTGGCAATCCCCATGTCCATGGTTCGCACAACTGTCGTAAAATCATCTTTAAGTATTGTATAGAGTATTACGCACAGAATAATAACTTTGATAATATTTTTGAGCAGTTCCACAATATTCTTCAGTGAGAACAGTTTTTTTATCCCCTGGATCGGACTTATGTTGCTAAATTTGGGAGCAAATTTTTTTGAGGTAAAAAGAAATCTGGTCTGTGCGCCTGTAGCAACTATTGCCAGTCCTATGCTGACAAGCATGATGGGGAGCGAGGTTCGTAAAAATACGCTGATAAACTCTTTCGTAACAGCGCTGAGCTGTCCTTCGGCGGAACTGTCTGCCCCTCCGCTCATAACTATAAGCTCTTTCGTAAAGCTGCCCACGGCCTCATAAATACCGGGAAACAGAACCTTAAGCGCATAGAACGTGCCTGCAACCCCCACGATCGTGATCACGTCTGAACTGAAAAATATGTTTCCTTCTTTCCGCGCATCACGCCGTTTTTTCGGGGTGGCTTTTTCTGTCTTGGAACTGTCCGCCATTATCTCTCACTCCCTTTAGCAAGTACTCTGTCACAGCGCATCCTCTGCGCTCTAGCCCGCCATCAGTCTCAGCATCTCCTGCGTCTGCCGGATCATTTCTGTCACCATATTGTTCAAATAGGCTCCGACAGGCGAGATCAGTAAGAGAATTGTGAGAAGGCCAATCACTACTTTTAAGTCCAGATTCAGGACAAAAAGATTGATTTGAGGGATCACTTTTGTCAGCAGCCCTACCGCAATCTCTACAAGAAATTCAATCGCAATAAGTGGAAAAGCCAGTTTCATGGCAAGTACGACACATTCTGTAAAAAGTGTTACCGCCGCGTCCGCCTGAAGCTGCCCGATGACTGCCGCGCCGTAAGGAACCATCTCCGCTGAGGTCAGAAGAATATGAATCAATGCAAGATGTCCGTCAACCGCAAAAAAAAGCAGGATAAAATATATCTCCAGAAACTGCCCGGTCAGCGCGATCTGCACTCCACTCTGCGGATCATATACCGTCGCCATGGACAGTCCTATCTGGAAGTCAATGACCGAACCTGCATGAGTCATGACAAAATCAAACAGCTGGAGTACAAAGCCGAGCACATAACCGATTCCAAACTCTAAAAGAAGCAGCATTCCAAAAGCAACCGGATTACTCACATCAGGAACGGAAACTCCCGCCGCACTCTCCACCTGGTATATAATCACCGCAATCGTCAGGGCAAGCCCTGTACGGAACATTGCCGGCATATTTCTGCGTCCAAGAACCGGGTTGAGCAGAATAAATCCTGACATCCGCATAAGTATCAGGCAGAAAAGCATAAATTCAGGCGTACCTGCAATCAGCATACTTCTCCTCCTATCCCGCTATCATGCGGAAGATCTGCACTGTCAGATCCTGCAGTCTCTCCATCATCGTGCTTCCTGTCATAATGAGGATACATCCGACCACAATCAGCTTCGGAACAAAGGTCAGCGTCTGCTCATGTATCTGTGTCGCCGCCTGCAGGATCGATATCACTACGCCCACCGCCATGCTGATTATGAGAACCGGTCCGCCAATCTGGACGGACAGAACAAAGAACTCGTACATTAAGTCATTTACTTCTCCGGCAGTTATCATAGCCTGTCATCCTTTCTATTTTATCCCGGGCGCCGCCCGTCAGTAATTAACACTCTGCACAATGGAGGAAAACAGAAGCCCCCACCCGTTTACGGTCACAAACAGCAGCAGTTTAAAGGGCAGAGATATCGTTGCCGGGGGAAGCATAATCATTCCCATGGACATCAGTACGCTGGCGACGATGACATCAATCAGCAGAAACGGTATAAATATAAGGAATCCTGCCATAAATCCTCTGGCCAGCTCGCTCGTCATAAATGACGGGATCACAACCGTCATTGGGATATCCTGCACATTATCCGTCGCCTCCAACCCTGCAAAGTCCATGAACATATTCAATGTATCCACCTCTGTCTGGCTGAGCATGAACTCCTTCATGGGGACTGCGGCGGCGTCCAGCGCCTGCTCCTGCGTTATCTGTCCCTCCACATACGGCTGATATGCCGTCTCGTTGATATCGCTGATCACAGGGCGCATAATAAAAAGAGTCAGGAACAGGGATATTCCCACAAGCACCATATTCGGCGGCGTCTGCTGGATACCCAGAGCATTCCTCGTAAAAGAGAGAATGATCAGGATTCTGCTAAAGGAGGTCATCATAATGAGGATCGAGGGAAGAAGCATAACGATGGTCATTAGTATCAGGATATCCAGCGTAGGGACTCCGTTCCCGTTTATATTTATCAGGGAATTACTGTCCATTGTTCTTCCTCCCTATTTTCTTCATCAGCTCCCGGAAATCAGCCGCCCCGGGAACTGTCTGATCCGTCTGCGGCAGCGGTTCGGGCTCCTCCTCCATCTCCGCAAGAAGCG
Organism: uncultured Ruminococcus sp.; assembly: GCA_904418845.1. Classification (GTDB taxonomy): domain Bacteria; phylum Bacillota; class Clostridia; order Lachnospirales; family Lachnospiraceae; genus Mediterraneibacter. The sequence goes on from CAJFQC010000005.1 coordinate 76,377, forward strand.
AAATCTCAGAAGCCGCGACGCCTACCAGATATGTCTTCTCCCCCAGCCGTACAAGCGCAAGGTATTTGTCCTGTGCCAGAGGCATCCTGTCGATGATCTTCATATAACGGGACCTTCCGCCAAACTGTCCGCTGCCTGCGATTCTTCGTGTAAACCACCAGGCCGCGACAAGCACCACCGCAACTGCCAGCAGTGTCCCCATACCGGTGAGTATACTTTCCCACATCTGCCATTACTCCTCTGCCACGGTATCGTCCTGGAGAATCTCTGTGATGCGGATTCCGAAATTATCATCCACGACAACCACATCGCCTCTTGCGATACATTCCCCATTGACGTAAAGATCAACCGGTTCTCCCGCAATTCTGTCAAGTACGACAAGGGAGCCTTTGTTCAGCTCCAGGATATCCCTGACAAGCTTCCTGGTACGCCCGATCTCCACAGAAAGCTCGAGAGGCACTCCCATAAGCAGATCCAGGTTTGCGTCCGGATCGCCTTCCGTCTCTTCGCCTCGCAGAGCCGGTGAAGGAACTTTCCTCACAGGAATTCTCCTTTCCTCCCGGCTCTGCTGCATCTGCATCATCGTCTGCTGCATCTGCATCATCGTCTGCATCATCTGTTCCATGGTGCCTGTCGGCACCTGTGACGCCGGAACACTCTGCGCTGCAGGCTGTCCTGCCGGAGCGCTCTGCAGCGTTTCCGCTGTCTGTGCTGCCGGGTAACCCGCCTGCGCTGCGGCTGCCTGAGCGGCAGGAGCGCTCTGCTGTGCCGCTGCTGCCGGCTCTTCCTGAGCAGACGTCCCGTTTGCTTCTGTCTGTGACGGCGCCTGTTTCGCCGGCAGCACCGCGTCCGGAAGCCCGTCTGTAAAGAAGCCCGCAACAAGGTCTTTCGCCAGCTCAATGCTCATAAGATTCAAGAATTCGCTCTTCATCTTGTCGTCAATACTCAGTGAAAATCCGATCACTACCATCGGATCTTCTGTCACAAAATATTTCTCTTTAAACTCTTCCTCTCCCGACACCTCAAAGGAGTGCGGCGTTGAGATATTGACTGTCCTGCCGAACAGTTCCGACAGAGCTGTGGCGGACGCCCCCATCATCTGGTTCATGACCTCGCTGATGGCGCTGATGTTCATCTCATTGAGTTCGAACTCCTCGTCAGTGTAGGTCACGCCCATCAGCATCTCCACTATGACTTTAACGTCTCCCCGCTTAAGGAGCATGACATTTTTGCCCGAAAGTCCTTCTATGTAGGAAATCTCCACGCCGATTGCAGGCTTGAGCCTGCTAAAAGAAAAGTCTTCCTTCTTTACTACACGGACGACCGGCGTCGTGATGTCTACTCTTGCGTCCAGCATCGTAGAAACCGCAGTCGCGGAAGCCCCAAGACTGATATTGAGTATTTCGCCTATAGCGTCAATTTCCATCGTGCTTAAAATTTTTTCATTCATCGCTATCTCTCCTACCTACATGTTATCTGCCGACCTCAAGGGCGCTCTGCGCCATCTGCTTTGTGGTGTTAAATGCTGTGATATTTGCCTGGTACGCATGCGATGCCGCCATGGCGTCCGCTGTCTCCTTGACCAAGTCGATATTCGGCATCATAACATAGCCGTCTTCGTCCGCATCGGGATGAGTCGGATCATAAACGGGCTTTAGCTCGGTCTGATCCTCAACTATAGCTATGGCTTTCACTCCGTCTCCTGTGGGATTCTTCGTCTGTCCTGTTCTCACTCCCTCGAGGATCTCGCGGAAAGAAGGCTCCTGAGCCTGCAGGATGACCATCTTTCTGCGGTAAGGTCCTCCATCTTCTGTACGTGTAGTCTCGAGATTAGCAATATTGTCAGAGACAACGTCCAGGCGGAGGCGCTGGGCAGTCATACCGCTGCCGCTTATGTTCAGTGTGCTCAAAAATGACATAAGGCGTTCCCCTCTCTTATCCGATAATATTTGAAACTGTGCTCAGGATTCTCTCCGGCTTAAAGGGCTTCACGATAAAATCCTTTGCTCCTGACTTGATAGCCTCTATAACCATGCTCTCCTGTCCCATAGCGGAGCACATGACGACCTGTGAATCAGGATTCTCCTGCTTAATGGCTTTCAGCGCTTCAAGTCCGTCCATGTTAGGCATGGTAATATCCATAATCACAAGATCCGGATGAAGTTCTTTATACTTCTCCACGGCCTCGGCGCCGTCCACAGCTTCGGCCACATCGGTGTATCCGCCCTTGCTCAGTGCGTCTTTCACCATCATCCTCATAAATGCCGCATCATCCACGATTAAAATTTTTGCCATTTTCTGTCCCTCTCACTTTCTTAAATTGATTAGTTTTTATAGACACAGCAGAATTACTCTGCCGGTACTGGCTCTTCTGTTTTTTCCTCTACAGTCCGGTCTGGTTCTTTTTCTGCATCAGGCCGTCCGCTGATTAACACGGCAGCATTTTTCTTATAGGTGCCGAGTCTGCCCTGCAGCCATGACTCCCCGCCGATTCTGAGATATACTTCGGAATCTTTGGGTCTCTCGAGATCTATAATATCCCCTACATGCAGATCATGGATATCCTGAACAGATACCTCCACTCTGCCCAGATCAGCCTGTACGGTAAGCGCCGAGTTTCTGATCTTCGACATAATGGCCGTCCTGCTGTCCGTCGTATCCGAACCGGATATGTCCACTGCATGTTTTCTGGAATCTATAATATTAAACATCTCTATCAGGAGAGTCCGCGGTATACATATAGCAATCCGCCCCTCCGTTGATCCTGTAACCACGTCAAGCATGATGATAGCGATCGTCTCATCAAGACTGATCTCCTGGAACAGGCTTGGATTTTCTTCGAGATATATACTTTCTGTCTCTATGTGAATGTAACTCGCCCAAGCGTCAAGCGTAAAGTCCAGAAAATAGCTCATAATCTTTCTATACAGCTCGATCTCAATATCAGTGTAACTGTAATTACTCTCTATTTCTTTCAACTCAGAGCCGTCGCCGCCAAGAAGTCTGTCCATCATGCTCAGTATAGGAGCCTGGTCAATATGTACTAACAGGGGCGGCTGCTTGCTCTTATTCGGGAGCTTGAGCCTCTGCGTGATAAAAATATCATTTTCGCTCAACATATTATTAAACTCAAAAAACCGCTGTTCCTCTACCGTAAGCACCGACAGCTCGCAGCTTACTCTCAGTATCCCGTTAAGGCGTGAGGAGGCGATCCTGGAATAATTGTCATAAATTCCTTTGAGCAGCTTTATCTTGTCTTTTGTTATCTTTTTCGGGCTGTGAAAGTCATATTTTCTGTATTTTTTTTCTTCAACGGCAGGTTTTTCTTTCCCTTTCTTTTTTCCGCCGCTGCGCATTTCTTTCATCAGAGCGTCGATCTGGCTCTGAGACAGTACTTCTGCCATTTCTCTCCTCCTAATCTACGGGGCTGACAGCGCCGTATTCTTTCTCCCCCATTTGAGACTGTCCCTACGTGCCCTCGCCGGCACTCTGAGTCTCCTGAGACTGGGCGTCCGTGTTTTGTTCCAGAAGCTCTGCATCCGGCTGCATCGCCGCCACATTCTCGCCGTACACTTCCGCATAATACTCGGTCAGACTCCTCATCACAGCATCGTCGCTTGTTATCAGGATCTCCACACGCCGGTTCTTCTGCCGGCCTTCCTCGGTATTTATATCCGCAATAGGACGGAACTGTCCGAAGCCCAGGCTCACAAGCCTTCCCGGATCTACCAGATTAAGCGCCTGAATGTACGCCGTAACCTGTGCGGCGCGCGCTGTGGAGAGCATACGATCCTCCAGATGTTCGAATCTGTCAGGAACTTCTGTCGTATGTCCGAGAACCTGTATCTCATGTATCTCGCCCGCAGCAGGAGCGATCGCCCTGCCGAAGCCGTCCAGCACGCGTCTTCCGTTGTCTGTCACATTGTAGCTGTCCCCCTCGAAGAAAATCTCTTCGCTAAAGGAGATAAAGTTGTACCCGTCGCCTCTGACTATGGTTACATTGGCATCAAGCCCCATGGTGTGCAGTTCATTGACAAGATTGTCATACATCTGCTGCAGAGCATCTGACTCAGTCTGAGCCTCGGCCGCCTCCTGACTTCTCATCTCTTCAAGCTGTTCCGCCGCCTCAGGATTCATACTGGCGACAAGATTCTCCCACTTTGACTGATCCATGGAAGAAATCGCATAGAGAAGTACAAAAAAACAGAGAAGAAGCGTAACCATATCGCCATATGTATCCATCCATGATCCAGCTGAGGCTTTTTTTCTTGGTCGTTTCATATTGCGCCTCCTCTATTTTTTTCTTCTGCTTCTCCTTGCCCTCTTTCTGCCTGCCGAGCCGCCTTCTTCCTCTGTGATGAGGAGCTGGCGTTTCTGTGCAAGTGAAGAGGCAAGTCTTTCTTTGAGCACCTTAGGATTGTCGCCTTCCTGAATGGCAAGAACGCCCTCCACAATAATTTCTTTATACAGCCGTTCTTCTTCATCCCGCAGGTTCAGCTTTGAACTGATTGGAAGAAAGACAAGATTGGCAAGCATACATCCGTAAAAAGTTGTTACAAGTGCAACCGACATATTTGCTCCGAGGCTTTCAGACGCTCCAGCCGAAAGATCCATGTCCTTGAGCATGTTGATCAGTCCGATCAGCGTTCCGATCATTCCGAAAGCGGGCGCATATGCGGAACCTCTAACGTACATCTCCGCCTCTTCTGAATGACGCTGGGACATATTGTCAATATCCAGTTCAAGAGTACTGCGGATCTTCTCAGGATCCATAGCATCCACCACATACATTACGCTCTTCCTTAAGAAGGGGTCGTCCAGTTCCGCCACCCGCCCTTCAAGGGCGAGAAGGCCGTCTTTCCTTGCGACCTGCGCAAACTCTGCCAGAATATCAATCACAGGCTCGGGCCGAAATTTTTTGGAACTGCATATAATGACCATATGTTTTCCCACATTTTTTAAAATACTAAGCGGGAAGCTCGCGAAAATAGCGCTGATTGTTCCGCCGAATACAATAATTACACTGGGAATGTCCACAAAATTCCAGATGCTTCCGCTGTCCATAATTCCGTAAAATACGAAAACAAAACCTGCTATTATGCCGATAATACTTGTAATATCCATCTCTATACCTCCGCATCCGCCTTTCGGTAGATTTCTGTTCTATATTGAGTAATCCTTATTATGATCTCGTCTTCGTTCTCTTTCACGATATGGAAGTGTCCGTTCATCATGATGATCTTTGATTCGGGAATTAACTCCACATATTCAATCTGGAAGGGATTGATCAGGATCGTATCCCCATTCAGTTTTGTAAACTTAACCATATGTAATACAGTCCTCCTTTTGTCTCTGCGGGGCGCTGCAGCCCCGCAGGCATATGCGTATGTCAGAGATTACGCATAACCGGACGCATATTCAGCCCCGGCCACACTAATTATGCCGCTGAATATCAGCGCTTCATATTTACCAGTTCCTCAAGCATCTGGTCTGACACTGTAATCATCCTTGTATTCGCCTGGTATCCTCTCTGTGTAGTAATCATATATGACATTTCTGTCGCAAGATCCACGTTGGACATCTCCAGGTGACTGCTGAGCACTCTTCCTGTGGCATCGTTCTGCGGTCCCACGTTTATCGCTCCCGCGTTTTCGGAAATCTCGTAAAGAAATCCGCTGTCCTGCTCAAGACCATTGACGTTTTCTACAGTCGCCATGGCGATCTGTCCGACCACATGAGCCACGCTGTCTTCGTCAATGACAGTGATGACTCCGTCCGTGCCGATCTTGACAGAGTTGTAAGTTATTGGGGTCGGCGTACCGGCAGCATCGTCTCCGATCGCCACATTGAGGCGGATCGGCTCCAGGTTACCGTTTGTATTCACTGTGATATTTCCCTGTCCGTCTCCTGATCCCGTCGTATATCCGTACACATAATTACCCTGATCATCAACAAGATATCCGTTGTTGTCCATCGCGAAAATACCGACGCGGGAAAGGCTCAGTCCATTGCCGTCCAGATTAGTCGGATCTACGTTCTGAGTATACGGTCCTACAATAAAAAATGCCGGTCCGTTAATCATACAGTCAAATGCCCTTCCTGTATATGACTGTGTGCCTGTCTCCATGTTGGAAGTAATGGAGCTTACATTGGCGCCGTATCCGATCTGGGAAGTGTTGATACCGCCGTTAAATCCTGCCGCCTCGTTTCCCGCTGCCCCGGTAATATAATTCTGGTACATCGCGTCCGCGAAGTTGGCACTCTTTGACTTGTACCCCCATGTGTTGACATTTGCTATATTGTTTCCGATAACATCCATTTTTGTCTGATGTGATTTCAAACCGGCAATCGCCGACTGCATTGATCTTATCATTGCTGAATCTCTCCTTTTCCTTTTGAAAGCGCGTCCCCCGCCCGGTTGTCAGTCGCACCCCCGGGCTTGGCCTCCTCCTGGAGGTCCGGCCTACATAAAGACGGCGCTGTCAATATTGGTGAATATATTGTTTTTCATTTCCTGTTCTGTAATCGAGGTCACAACCACATTGTTCGCCACATTGACGATAAAAGCGCCGTGACTGCCGATCACTACGGTTTCCTTCGAGCCCTTCTGACGGGCCTTTTCAACCGCCTGCGTAAGTTCTTCCAGGTTTTCACCTGAGAGCTGTATCCCGCGCTCTTCCATGCGCTGGGACGCATGCCGGGAGAACTGGATCTCCCCTGTCTGAGCCGCCGCCTGTCTGAGCCGGTCGACGAACTCTGTCCCGGAGCTTTTGCTGTGTCCGAACTCATGCTGAACCCTCAGCGACTGGGAACACGTAATCTTCCCTGTCTGGTTCATGTGCTGCTCACCTCATCTTTCCTCATTACACCGTTTCTGTACCACCGTCACCCGATCCTCCTGTGTCGCCGTCACCCGGTTCTTCCGGATCCGGCTTATCAGGAATTGTACCTACGCCCATGATCTGTACAAGACTGTATTCTTCTCCGTCAATGACCACCGCCGGCACCGTACCGAGCGAGACGCCCGAAACTACTCCTTTGATCTCCTCTCCCGTATAATACCCGTCTTTATCCACCTTAGCGACAGTTACTTCTTTACCCATCATGGAAGACGCATAATTTAACAGGTTCACAGTCGTAAGATCCGAAACCGCCGTTGACATCTGTGTGATTGCCTTGGACATCTGGTTCTGCACAAGCTGGTTGACCATCTCCGAGGTGTCCATGGGGTTGTCCGCGTCCTGATACTGGATCTGCGTTGCCAGAAGCTTGTAAAAATCCGACATAGTAAGGTCATATGGGTTTCCCGTCTCATCCGTAGTGGATGTGGCCTTCGTATTTTCTGTCTCTTTCGTGGCAGACGCGCTGCTTTTCGCTGCCGCTGCGCTGCTTCCTCCGTATATGCTGAGATTGCTCAGCGCAGATACTAAATCTGGCATTTTTATTCCTCCTGCCTTATCTGTTGTTATTAGTTACACTAACCCCAGCCGGAGCTGCTCCAGGAAATCTCCCTGTGCCGGCCTGTTCTTCTGCCTGTCGTGCTGCCGGCGCTGCTCTTCGCGGGGGTCCTCTCCGCCGCTTCTGCCATCCTCGTTCAGATACTGCTGCTGCGGCTGATCAATTACGATCTCTGTATGACCGCCCATATGATCCTGCAAAAGCCCGCCGAGTTCCGCCGCGTGACGTGACAGCGCCTCCAGGGTACCGGAGTTTGTGCAGCTGATAACCACGGCCGCTTTCCCGGCTTCATAGGTCGCTTTCAAGGTGATCTTCCCCAGGTTTGCCGGTTCAAGCTGTATTTCCAGCTCTTTTACCGATGAATTTACCGCGTTTTTGATCATCTCTGACAGCTTCTGTATGTTCTCTGCCTGGTCTGCTGTACTGAAGCGCAGTATCGGGGTTGTATCAGCGTTCTGCTGTATCTGGCTGCCCCTCTCCGCCGACGTGCCCGGCGACGGGTTAAACTGTACCTGCTCCGTATGGTCCGCAGTCACCCGGAAATCTTTCTCTGCCTCCCGGCTGCCCGCTGTGCCGGCATTTGTCATGGCGGTCTGTGTCTGCTGTCCGTCTGACAGATCTGTGTGTCCGGAATCTCCCGGATATGCAGACGGCTGTCCGCTTTCTGCCACAGTTATGTTTTCCGCCCCATTCTGCGTGGACTGGATGACTCCTTTGTCCGAACCGGACTGTTCTTTAAGCGTTTGGTTCTCTGTAAGAACTTCCTCCACATTTGCTACAGGCGTCGCAATCTCTCCTTCAATTCCTGCTGCAGGAGTTCCGGCTGTCATCGCAGTTCCAGTGTCAATCTGCATATTCTGCAAACCCTTCAGCGCGCTCTCAGCCGCCATCTCTGTGCCTGGCACGCCGGACAATATTCCCGTCTGCACCAGTCCTGTTTCAAGAAGCTGCGCTATGATCATATTCACGGGCGCTGTCTGCACAAACTGCGAAGCCACGCTCTGAGCAATAGAGTCAGCCGGATCGGTATCGCCTGTCTGGCTGTCCTGTATCGCATCTGCCGCTTCCATCATCTGTGAAAACGTATCGGAGCCGGCGTCGGATGCCTGTCCTTTGTGCCCTGCGTTCATGTCGTTTCCTGTCGTCATGGCTGCGGGCTGCTGCATCATCATGTTCTGCATTATCATGTCCATTTCCACTCACCTCCTTTTTCATAGTAATAATATCTATGGTAATCTGCTCTGAATGAGCAGGACTACCCCTTTCCATTCTCACGGTTTTGCGCTATAGAGCGGTTGGATACAAATTCCTCAATCTCCCGCTCGTGCTCTTTTGCCTCAAGCGCGTCGTATTCTTTCCTTTTTTTATCCTTGAGCATCTGTATGGATGAGGTTTCCTTTTTCGCCTCTATTACCAACTCCCGCCTGCGCTCCTCTTCTCTGCGCCGTCTGGCAAGTTCCTCTTTCTCGGAGGCGATCCTTCCGATCAGCAGACTGAGATATCCTGAATATCCCTGTAGTCTCGCGGAAGACACTTCTGAAAATTTAATTTCATCCACCCGCTCCTTAAAGGATCGGAAACCGGTTTCCAGCTCTCCGATCTTTTGCTCTTGCTCCTTCACTTCTCTGACAGCCTGGCCATGCTCATTTCTTAAGTTCTGCTCCACCTGCTCCTTATAATCTAGCACGCGCTCCAGTGTAAAAGAAAACTTCTTCACAGACTGTCCCTCCTCGTCATGATTGTGTTATCTGAGTATTTGCTTCATCTTTGTCACTGTCTGTTCCAGAGTAAAGGATTCCCCTGTCTTCTGCATCAGGAAATCATTAATCTTCTGTATACGCGATATTGCATTGTCCAGACGGGGATTTGTTCCCGCCTTATAAGCTCCTATGGAAATCAGGTCTTCGTTCTGGGAGTAAAGGCTCAGGATGTCTCTCATATCCGAGGCAAGCGCCTTGTGCTCGCCTCCTACGATCTCCGACATAAGTCTGGATATACTGGCGTTGACATCAATGGCCGGAAAATGGTTCGCATTTGCCAGCTTTCTGGAAAGTACGATATGCCCGTCCAAGATACCTCTGACTGTGTCCGCCACCGGCTCGTTAGTGTCGTCGCCTTCCACCAGAACCGTGTATACCCCGGTTATTGACCCTTTCTCAAAATTCCCGCTCCTCTCAAGCAGTTTAGGGAATTCTGCGTAGATTGAGGGCGTATATCCCCTTGCCACAGGCGGCTCTCCCGTAGCAAGACCGATCTCTCTCTGCGCCATGGCAAATCTGGTCAGAGAGTCCATCATCAGAAGCACATCTTTGCCCCGGTCTTTAAAATACTCCGCGATAGTCGCCGCTACAAGAGGACACTTCATACGGAGCATCGCGGGCTGATCCGAAGTCGCCACGACCAGAACGGAACGTTTCATTCCCTCCGGCCCCAAGTCTTTCTCAACAAACTCCAGCACCTCTCTGCCTCGCTCTCCTACCAGCGCAATGACATTAATATCCGTGCGTACATTCCTTGCAATCATACCCATCAGAGTACTTTTGCCTACGCCGCTGCCGGCAAAAATTCCGATACGCTGTCCTTTCCCGATCGTATTCAGCCCGTCGATCGCCTTGATTCCAAAACTCAGCGGCTCTGAAATTCTCGGACGTTTCAGCGGATTGATCTTGGGATTCTCAACATAATAATACCGGGGAGAGGTGAAGTTTCCAAGGTCATCCATAGGGCGTCCCAAGGCGTCTATGATACGTCCTCTTAAGAACTCCCCTACAGGGATTTTCAGGCGTTTTTTTGTATTTCTGACGAAACTGTTCGTGCCGATCCCGCTCATGCTTTCGTATGCCATAAGCTGAACCTTGTCTTCTCTGAACCCAACCACTTCCGCCTGTATCTGCCTGTGCTGCTCCTCATCGTAGATCATTACAATGTCGCCGATATTGGCTCCGCCTCCCGATGCTTCCATGGACATTCCCGTGATATTTTCTATTCTTCCGATATGATTGATTGTCTCGGACTGTAAGATCAGTTTAGGTATTTCGCTGAGCATGTCCGTCCCTCCTTATCGGCTACACGCGTGCATTGTTCAGTATTTCCTTGATGTTTTCCATCTGCGTGCTGACGCTGATGTCCATGACTTCCTGCGGAAGCTCGACGATACATGTCCCAGGCGCCGCGTCTTCCATAACAATGATTTTTACATTGTCCGAAATCTTGGACAATTCTCTGAGAAGATCCGCATCTCCTCTGATGTCCCCGGCTTTTTCCTCCGGAGTGTCAGAGATATAGATTTTTGCCCATGCAGTCTTTTTGAGCTTCTCAGTCGCTGCAAGGATCATATTTTTCACTATATCGCCGCTTGATTTCAGGCTCGTCTGAATGATCTTTTCCCCAATGGCAAGAGAAATATTTTTTAGATCATCCAGATAATCTTCTGTCACCTTCTCTTTTGCATGCTGCATATCAATGGCGTACTTTTCTATCTCCTCCTGGAGCTTGAGGTATTCGCCTTTAAGTTCCTCCCGGTGTTCTTCATACGCCTTTTTTCTGCCGTCCTCACAGCCCTTTTCCATGCCTTCTACATATCCTTCTTCGTAGGCCTTTTTCTTCATACGAAGCGCCTCTATGCGCGCCTGGTTCAGGACTGCCTTTGCTTTTTCTACATTTTCATCAAATATCTTCTGACCCTTTTCCCGTAAAATCTCTTCTTCTGTCTTGATCTTCACTTCCGGCTTTTCACTGACCGGCTGACTCAGGTCGCTCAGGTCGGGAAAAGGTGCTTCCTGCCACAGAGCATGTTCCCTGCTTTGTACAATCCTAGACAATGATCTCATCCTTTCCGCCTTTGCTGATTACCAGTTCGCCTTCTTCATCAAGACGACGGATCAGGTTAACAATGTGCTGTTGTGCCTCCTCCACATCTCTTAAGCGGACATTGACTGTAATCTCAAGGTCGGACTTAATCGTGTCGGCCATACGCGTGGACATATTTGCATAGAACAGCGATGCGAGCGACTCGTCCGCGCCTTTGAGTGCGTAGACGATATCCTTCATGTCGCATTCTCTTATGAACCTCTGGATCGAGCGGTTGTCCATAGTAGAAATATCCTCGAATACGAACATCTTCTTCCTGATAGTGTCCGCCAGTTCCGGTTCGGTCTTGCTCATCTCGTCGAATATGTACTTCTCGTTTGACCGATCCATGTTGTTCATTACATCTGCAATGTAATCCACACCGCCGATCGTAGTAAAGTCTGTAGTAAGAATACTGTTAAACTTGTTCCTGAGCTGTTTTTCCACGATCTTGATCGCCTCAGGCGAAGCGCTCTCCATCCTGGCGATTGCCTCTACCACCTTGATCCGTTTATCTTCGGGCAGTTCCGTGATAACTTCTGCGGCCTGCTCAGCGTCCGAGTAGGACAGGACCATGGCGATTGTCTGCGGCCGCTCATACTGGAGCACCGCAAACAGATTCTTGCTGTCCATCTTCTGGAGAAATTCAAAGGACCTGTTTTTCAGATATTTTGCAACTTTCTGCAGAAGCTCCCGGGCAGTAGCCTCTCCATACGCCTTTTCAAGCACTGTGCGGGCGTACTCCATGCCCCCGTCTGTCACTACCTTTCGCGTCAGGCATGTTTTGTAGAAATCGTCCAGCACCTCCTCAGTCCTGGCCGCCTCGATATGCCCCAGTTTGGCAACTTCCAGAGTAAGCTTCTCCACTTCATCGGCGTTGAGATATTTGTATACCTTCGACGCCTTGTCTGCTCCCAGCGCCACAACAACTGTGGCGGCCTTTTGTTCGGGAGTCAGACTGTTGGCATTAGTTTGCGTCTGCGGCATCTTTTTCCCCTCCATTCAGCCATGATCTCAGCATCTGGGCGGAAATCTCCGGGTTCTCCTCTGCAAAGTCCCTGATGTTCTCTCTGAGTTCCCTGCTCCGCTCATTCTGCATACTCAGAATATTGAGATCTTCCTTGTCGTCTATAGTGTCCGGAATCACCAGCGTATCGGCAGCCTGTGCCGCCAGCTCTCTCTCTCTTCTCTTCTTTCTGATCCGCCTTACGATCAGGAACACGATCAGGAAGATAATGAGAAGCGCTCCGCCGATGACTGCGGCGATCCATCCATATCTCTGTATGAAGCCCTGCGCTACCGCGCCGACATCCTGTGCCGTTTCATCTGTGTAGAACGGTGCAGCCACTGCAGTGATCTTCTGGTCTATCTCGTCCATCGGAATCCCTGTTGCGTTGGCGACCAGTTCTCTCACTTCATTATACTGCAGATTTCCAAAGCCTGTTCCGTTGACTGAGACAGATACTGTCAGGTTGTCCATGACTCCCGGATCTATCTCCGTCTGTTCTTTCACCTGGTTTACAAGATAATCTCTGCTGTAAGTCTCACTGTTATAAGTGTTTGTATTAGCGCCGTCCTGCTGGTTATATTCAGTAATGTCGGCATTTTCTTCTGTTCCGGCCACTCCAGCGGCAGTGTCGGTCCCTGTTCCTTCATCCGTAGAGCCTTCCTCGTGGGAAATGATACCGGTCTTATCATTCTCATTGATCTTATCCGGCGTAGTGTACGTAGTCGTCTCCCGGATGATCCTCTCCATGTTGATACTGCCGTTTGCCGCTACGCGCACATTCCCTTCGCCGTAGAAAGGCACAAGAACATTCACCACTTTCTGCTCGATCTTCTGTTCTACAATTCTTGCGAGCTCGGCTTCTGTCGTATTTGTCCCTGTACCGTCTGTATCAGTGGTCAGCTCGATCCCGTTCTGGTCGAATACTGAGACATTCTCCATCTCCATGTCCGGCACGCTTCGGGCCACAAGGCGCTGGATCGCGCTCGCCTGACGCTCGCTTAACTCCGCGCCGCTCTTCATCGTCACAACGACTGACGCACTTCCTGTACTGTTCTGCGTATCCTCGAGCACAAACTGCTGCTCATCACCGAGCGCGATCGTAACTTTCGCGTCCTTTACGCCGTCAAAAAGCCCTATAGTGGCTCCAATCCTGTTCTGAAGCTCATAGAGCTTGTAAGTCTGCTGCTCTGAGTCGGTGGCCATTCCCCCGGCATTTGCAGTAAAGATGTCGTACGTAAAGCCGCTGCTTGGATATCCCTCATACACAAGCTGAGCCCTGATGCTGTCGGCCTGAGACTTTTCCACAAGGATGGTCCCGCCGCCTTCGTACCTGTAGTCAGCTCCGTCTTCCTGCAGCTTTGTCACAATCTCGGACGCCTCATCCTGCGAAACCTCAGAAAATAGCGGTACGTAATCCTTATGATTGAGGATTACCGCTGCAGCCACCGCCCCTACTATCACGAGCGCCGCGACGACTGCACTGATAATCTTCACCCGTTTATCAAGCCGCCCTGTAAATTCTTTCAATTCCTGTATTTTTTTCTTTACGTTTATGTCCAGTTTCATCTTACGCTTTCCTCTCCCGTTGTTTTTACAGGCTTATCCTCATCAACTCATTATAAGAATCCAGCGCCTTATTCCTGAGCTGAACAAGCATGCTTGTGGAAAGCTGCGCCTCTGAAGCCGCAATTTGAACGGAATGAGGATTATCAATCTGTCCCGTGGCCAGAAGATACTGCTGTGTCTGAAGATTGCTCTCTGTATCCCTTACGTCCTGTATGGCGTTCTCAAAAATGCTGCGGAACATCCCGTCCGCAGACGCCGTTTCCGAAACTGCAGAAACGTTGTTTATCCCCTCTATTGATCCCCACAGGCGGATCGGTGTGATAAAATTAGTCTCCATGCCACTCATCTCCTTTAAAAATAAAATCTCCTGTTAACTGCTTCCACGCCGGGCGTCATTGTCCCGTGATCACTGTATTGAGGCGGCTGATATCGCTGGTAACACTTCTAAGAAGGTACTGATACTGGAGAGAGGTTCTTGTCAGCTCCATGATCTCCACATCTGCATTCACATTATTCCCATCCACCCTTGATGATTCCTCATCGGATGTATGTATCTGGTAACGGCTTGCATCAATGGCCTTGGCGATGTCCTGCGCGCTGCCGTTTCCGGCCGCCTCAAGGCGTCTTTGGAACTCTTCTTCAAATGTAACGTATTTTGCCTTGTATTCGGGCGTCTCCACATTCGCCAGATTGTCTGATATAACGGACTCTTTCGTCCAGAGAAAGTCCAGAGCTTTTGACGCCATGCTGATGGTATTTCCGTATATTCCGCTTATTGCCATAGAGACACGTCCTTTCTTTGTCTTAACAAACATCAGCCGGGACATCCTAATTATCCTTCGTACTTACTGATATGATCCAGCATCTTTGAAATTTGATTCCCCGGCCCTTTTCGACAAATTTTTTGTTTTTTCTTAGTATTTTATTAATTATCTCCAACATTGTCAATACTTTATTTCGCTAAAATCCTGATAAAACGCTATTTTTTTTGGATTTATAACATTTATTACCATTATATAATTATATAATTCGGATTAATATCATTTGTAAATTTTTCTGCAAAAAATTACACATTATTTCCTTATTTTTTCTTCTCTGATGTCGAATATATCAGTATGGTGAAATGTATGGGTATGATTATCTTTCTTACATTAAACTGTAAATAATCTACTCAATATATGTATATGGAAGGAGTAAGAAACATGTATCAAAAAACAACTTTAAAATGGAAAACACAACTTATATGTTTCCTTCTTGCCCTGGCAGCATGGATTGCCGCAATCGTGGGAATTGCCGCCAGTGTGCAGGGAAACGCTTCCTTTTCAGTACTGACGGTAATAGAGATCACACTTCTTGCAGTCTCAGCCGTTCTTCTGGCATTACTGCTCCTCATGACAGGCAGAGGACTGTTCACTCCTCTTATGGAATGCGCAGAGCGTATCAGCGCCCTTGCCGCAGGGGATCTGGATTCCCCTATGCCGGAATGTGAAAAGGGCAGCGAGATCGGAGAGCTCATCCGGTGTACCGGAAAGCTTACCGACACGCTCCGCCAGATCATTGAAGATGAAGACAGAATACTTACCGCCATGTCCAAAGGCGATTTTACCGTCAGCTCTGACTGCCGTGATTTATATGCAGACGGTTTCCAGCCGCTTCTTACATCTATGCAGCGGCTCTGCTACCACCTGGGCAGCTCTCTTCAGCAGATCAGCAGCGCAGCCAGTCAGGTGGACACAGCGTCCACACAGGTGTCAGACGGAGCGCAGGCGCTCTCCCAGGGTGCAACCCAGCAGGCAAGTTCTGTTCAAGAGCTTGCGGCTACGATAAATGACATTTCCACACAGATTACTGAATCCGCAGGAAATGCGGGGACCGCCAGCAGTCTTGCCAACAGCGTCGGAAACGATATGATGGACAGTAATCTTCATATGAGTGAAATGACCAATGCCATGGCGGAGATCAAGGAGGCCTCCAAGCAGATCCACAAGATCATCAAGACAATTGAGGATATTGCTTTTCAGACCAACATCCTTGCACTTAACGCAGCTGTCGAGGCTGCGAGGGCAGGATCAGCGGGCAAAGGCTTCGCCGTCGTTGCCGACGAGGTTCGCAACCTTGCCGGAAAGAGCCAGAATGCGGCAAAAGATACCGCCGTCATGATCCAAAATGCGATCGCCGCTGTGGACAAGGGCATCACTATCGCAGACGAGACGGCAGAATCCATGAACAAAGTCGTTGCAAACGCGCAGATGGTTGTAGACCAGATAAGCTCTATATCGGAAACTTCAAAGACACAGGCTGACGCAGTTTCCCAGGTTACTACAGGGATCGATCAGATCTCAAGCGTGATACAGACGAATTCCGCTACGGCAGAAGAGAGCGCGGCGGCAAGCCAGCAAATGTCTGCACAGGCTGTTCTTCTCCACAAGATCGTATCGGGCTTTAAGTTTCGCAGCGACCAGGATCTGAACCGTCTCGCCGCATCGCTCCGGGAGGCGGGCGAGAGTGTTCCTGCTCAGAGATCTGTTGCTTCTTCTCCGGTACAGACAGAAAAGGGGGCGGAAACCATATCAGAAACGACGGATACCTTCGAAGATATGGCGGCTCCTGAGCCTGTATCTGACAAACCTGTTTCCCGCCCGGCGGCATTTAACGGCTCCTTTGTCGGCAGCAATGATAAATATTAAACAGAAAAATAAAATCCCCTCAGACGTGTATCTGGGGGATTTTATTTTTTGTATTTACACTGGCATCAGCGCAGTCACGCGGCTAAACAGAGTCTTCATCCGCGCTCTCGCGCGACTCCTGAGCTTCTTCTTCCACCGGCTGTTCCGGCAATTCTTTATCCGTGTCTTTCTCTTTTTCTTTTTTTGCTTTTCCATAATTAAGAAAATACACATAGATATCCACTATTGCCGCGTACAGCTCCTGGGGAATCTCAGAGCCCAGATCAAGTTGAGTGAGCACTGTAGCGAGGGAATTGTCCTCATAGATAGGCACTCCGCTGTCCTTGGCTGCCTGAATGATCCTCCGGGCCATGTAACCCACGCCCGACGCCACGATAACAGGAGCTGCCTGTCCCTCTTCATCATAAGATAACGCCACAGCTTTCTGGTTGAGTACATCATCAAATGCTGACATTGATCGAATTCTTCCTTTCTTTGAGTTTTGTAAATGCTTCTGTGAGCGGTATAGAAGCGGAGCTGTTTCCGGTCAGCACTTCTTCCGGTCTCAGGGAGTGTTCCTCCAATATCCGCCTGATGTCCGCCTGTATTTTTCCTGAGTCTTTCTCCAGAGCAGCAGGGATATTGATCTGGACGGATACCTTCTCTTCTCCACACAGAAAGAACAGATCAAAAAATCCGAGATCCTGGATGTCAAATTTTACTAATCCTTTTATCATCCTCTCCCTGCTGCCGTCTTCCTTTTCCTGGCCGCCCTCGGCGTCTGGATCCACCCACATCTCAGAAAACATCATTGTCCCGTCTACTGACGCAGGAACGAGGAGGTGAAGAAGCGGCATATAGACGCTCTCATTGAGCACCATCGCTTCCATAAGCTGCCTGAACGCCTGCACATTCTCTGTTCCAGCCTCCCCTGCCGCTCCTTTGACAATAATCTGGGCAAGCTGATCCATCTGTTTGTTCCGGGCGGACGCTTTTTCAAATTCTGTATTTTTCAGTATATGAAATATTTTTGTCAGGTCAAAGTCTCCGAAAATGCGCTGAAATGCCTGATAGTCCATGAGCTTTTGAAAAGCCTGGAGCACGCCCTGCTGCTGCCCGTTCTCATAGCGGCCGATGAGATCCGCCATATGAGCCACTGTATCCCTCAGTACTCCTCTGTCATGTGTCTTTGATATATATTCATTAAGATACGGAAGAATATCAGACTTCAAAGTACGAAGGTTCTCCGCCTGCTGTTCCGGCGACGCTCCTTCCCTGCTGATAAGCCTCTGCCCCATCTGCGCAGCCTCTTCCCTCTGTCGGGGAAACATCCGCTGAAGCACTTCTTTAAGATCTCTCTGAATATCTTCCATGATGCTTCCGCTCTCCGCCATATCTGTATACTTTTTCAGAAAATTCAGAATATTCGTCTTAAGCTCCACAGATTTTGTTTCATTCATCATCTTTCTGAGCAGTCCGAAGAACGCTCCTGTATACCGTACTGCCGACATCCCCTGATTTTGGAGCAGCCCTTGGAGATTACCCTGTCCGGCTTCTATCATCCCAAGAAATTTTGCGATCTCCTGGGCGATGCCTCCTTTAAGCCCTGACTGGACAGAGGTGGACGACAGCTCCGCTAAAAGTTTTGGAAGTTCTTCCGCCACTGACGGCATCTTCTGAAGCTGGCGTATAAAGTTGTCAAAATTTGACTCGAATTTAAACTGAAGCGGTTCCCCTTCCTGCTGCCCCAACGCATCGCTTCTGGCGTCCGGACGCACGACTTTGTTGGGATCAACCGGTCCCTGCACATGGACCGGATTCTGCATTTCCGGGTTCGCCCTGACATTTGCCGCATTGTCATAACCTGTAGTCGGAGTCGTCACCTTTAAAATATTTGCCATTTTTTCGCCTCCCGGTAATTATTTTTTTCTCTTTTTTGTCGAAATATAGAACGACAGAGATTCTTATGAAGTTGTTTTCACACAGCATATACCCTCTGTTACAAACTATCTTATCATAGAAAAGGCGGTGCATACCATGGATAATGTAACTGACAGCTTACTTGATACATATCTATTTGAAACGAACTCACTGTTGGAACGACTGGACGAGCTTCTGATCGAAGCAGAGCAGAATAAAGATTTCACTGAAGACGAAGTCAACGAAATTTTCCGCAGCATGCATACGATCAAAGGTTCTTCTGCCATGCTTGAATTCAACTCTCTCATGGAGATCGCCCACCACATTGAGGATCTCTTCTTTTATATCAGGGAAAACGGAATGTCCGCCCTGAATTCCGAGGAGAAAAACGAACTGTTTAACCTCATGTTCAAATCTGTTGACAGACTTCGCGAAGAGATCGAAAAAGTTGAAAACAATGAGCCGCTCAGTACTAATATCGACAGTTTTATAGAAGAAATAAATGATTTTCTGAGCAAAATCAGCGGGCAGGGCAAAGGGCAGGATTCAGGTTCAGACGCCGACGCTGCAATTGTTTCTGCCTCGGTATCTTTGACAGACATTCCCGGTATTCCCGACTCCCCATGGTGCATACGCCTCTTTTTTGAGGAGGGCTGCGGGATGGAGAATCTGCGTGCGTTCATGCTGGTCACGACGCTTCAGGAGAACGGGTATGATTTTATATGTTCCCCGCCAGACGTGGAAACTAACGGCGAGACCTCCCAGGAAATTATTAGCAATGGCTTTTATCTGGGATTTAAGGATGAGGATCAGGCAAAAAAGGCAGCCGTCATCGTCGCCGGAAGCAACAATATCCATTCTTATGAGTTGATTGAAAATGCATTGTCCGGGGAGAAAGAAAAAGAAAGCAAAGAAAAAACCTCCGGCGCCGCTGAACCGGACACCGTTAAAAAACCCCAGGGCACTCAGCAGCCCGGACGCCAGCAGTCCTCTGCGCACCATGCTCCGGTCAAGCAGAACCTGATCAGTGTAAATCTGTCCAAACTGGACAGCCTTATGGCTCTTGTGGGCGAGATCGTCATTACGGAATCTATGGTGACGTCGTCCCCTGACCTGAAAGGACTTAAACTTGATAACTTTATGAAATCCGCGCGCCAGCTCCGCAAACTGACTGATGATCTTCAGGATATTTCCATGTCTCTGAGGATGGTTTCCGTATCCGGCGTATTCCAGAAAATGAACCGTATCGTCCGCGATATGAAAAAGACGTTGAACAAGGATGTCCGCCTTACTCTTGTTGGTGAAGACACAGAGCTCGACAAATCCATCGTGGACAGCATCAGCGATCCTATCATGCATATTGTCCGTAATTCCATGGATCACGGCATTGAGGATTCCAGCGAGGAAAGAATCGCGGCAGGCAAAGATCCGCAGGGTGAGATTATTCTCTCCGCCGTACACACAGGCAATGAAGTAATCATCTCTATCCAGGATGACGGGCGGGGAGTGAATACAAATGCTGTGCTGGAAAAAGCCAAAAGAAACAATTTCCTTACTAAGCCTGAGGAGGAATATACAAAAAAAGATATCCTTGCTCTTCTCATGGAACCCGGATTCTCCACAAACGCCGAAGTCACAGAATATTCAGGACGCGGCGTCGGCATGGATGTTGTAAGGAAGAACATCGAGAGCATCGGCGGAGGCGTATCCATGACCAGCGAGGAAGGGAAAGGCTCCTGCACAACGCTGAAGATCCCTCTCACTCTTGCTATCGTGGACGGCATGGAGATCTCCGTAGGCAATTCTATATTTACAGTGCCAATCTCCAACATCCGCCAGTCCTTCAAAGTGGCGGCTGAGGACGTTATCTTTGACGCTTCAGGCAATGAAATCATACGCTGTATGGACGAATTTTACCCGATCATCCGTCTGCACAATCTGTACGGCATATATGAAGAGGTCTGCACAAATATTGAGGACGGAATACTGATGTGGGTTGAGGCAAACGAAAAATCTTTCTGCCTCTTCGTGGACAGCCTTCTCGGAGAACAGCAGGTCGTTGTCAAACCACTGCCCGCATACCTCAATAATTTCGGCATCAAGGAATACGGCATCAGCGGCTGCACGATACTCGGCGATGGCAATATAAGCATTATCCTGGATATTGCAAGCATTTATTCTGCTGTTATTCATTCATAATAAACTGATTAGGAGGAATTAACCATGTCAAATGAAAAGGAAGGGCTTACTGCTCAGGAGATTCTTGAAAGCGAGGAGCTGGAAACTTCTGCTGCCGAGGATACTACCACAAAAGAATTCCTGACATTTGTCTCCGACGGACTGACTTACGGTGTTCCCACGGAGCATGTCATAGAGATTATTACAAACCACACTATACGCCCCCTGCCTCTTGTTCCCGATTATGTGCGCGGGATCATCAACCTGAGAGGGCAGATCATTCCGATCATTGATATTCGGCTGCGTCTTGGAAAACCATTCCTTGAATACACCTCTAAGACATGTATCATTATACTTGACATTGGCTCTGACAGAATCGGAATCTGTGTAGACGCAGTGTCTCAGGTGCTGTCGCTTGACGAATCACAATCTTCTCCGGTTCCTCTGGAAGATCGCCAGCAGCTTGCCACTTCCATGATATCCGTGGACGGCGGAAAAATCGTTCTTCTGCTCAACTGTTCCGCCATCATTGAGTCATAAAGACCGGAAAGGAGTTTTTCTGCCATGATGACGCTTACTGATGAAGATTTCTGGCGGCTGGTCCGCTTTGTCAAGAATGATTATGGTATAGATTTAAGTAAAAAAAAGCAGCTGATCATTGGGCGTCTGTCCAACACGATCAGCGCTATGGGGATGAAATCTTTCAAAGAATATACTGACCGTATTATTTCTCAAAAGAATCCTGCCGATATAGAGATACTGTTAAACCAGCTCACTACAAATTATACTTTCTTCATGCGTGAAGAAGCCCATTTCAATTTCTTCCGGAATACGATCCTTCCTTACCTCGAACAGGTAAAGAAGGATCATGTTCTGAGCATATGGAGCGCGGGGTGTTCGACCGGTGAGGAGCCGTACACATTGTCTATAATACTTAAAGAATATTTTGGTTCAAAAGCGGGCAGCTGGGATACCCGCATCCTTGCCACCGACATCTCACAGAATGTGCTCAAAACCGCGCAGAACGCTGTCTATGACAAAGAATCCTTAAGCCAGCTCCCACCGGAGTGGATACGCAAGTATTTTCGTCCTTCGGGAGAAAAAGATGTCTATACCGTATCTCAGGCGCTTAAGGACAATGTCATCTTCCGCACCTTTAATCTGATGGATCCGATCCGGTTCCGCCTGAAATTTGATGTTATCTTCTGCCGGAATGTAATGATCTACTTTGACCAGGAGACAAAAAACAGCCTGATAGACCGCTTTTATGATGCTACAGTTCCGGGCGGCTATCTCATGATCGGTCATTCGGAGTCACTGGACCGCTCCAACATAAATTATAAGTATATCCAGCCTTCTATTTACAGAAAACCGCTGAAATAAACTTAGATATTAGAAAGGACACTTTTTCATGTATAATGCAAAATCAATTAAACTGATGATCGTGGATGACTCCATGGTCTTCTGTCGTTTTCTAAAAGAACATCTTCCGAAGATGAACGAGAGGATCGAAGTCGTGGGATATTCGATGAACGCTTTCGATGCAATGAAGAAAATCTCTTCTCTGAAACCGGATGTAATATCTCTCGACATTGAGATGCCCGGAATGAACGGGATCGAGTTCCTGAAGAAACTTCTGCCCGAACACCGTATCCCCGTCATCCTGGTATCCTCGCTCAATGTCAGCGTTTTTGACGCACTGTCATACGGCGCCGTTGATTTTGTGAAAAAACCGGATATGTCCAAGGGCTACACAACTGAATCATTTGCCCGGAGCCTTGCCGCCAAGATCGTGATGGCCTCTACTGCCTCCGTGAAGGTTCCCCACAATATTCTGATGAATGATTCTGCTACGTCGTCTACTGCAAAATCTGAATCTGAACCGTCGCGCAGAGAGCCGTCTCTTTCTGCCGGAGCTCATACTTCCCGTGTGCATATAAATCTGCCGAAACTGGCTGCAGGACAGCTCAAAATCAAAAATCCTCATGCTCCAAAACTTAAAAACACCGTAATTGCCCTGGGAGCATCTACCGGCGGCACTGAAGCAACGCTTGAGGTTCTCAGGGATCTCCCCTCCGATACGCCGGGCATTGTCGTAACCCAACATATGCCGGAGGGCTTTACTGCCATGTATGCGGAAAGACTGAACCGGTTGTGCGCAATGCAGGTAAAAGAGGCGAAAAACGGTGACCAGATCCACCAGGGACAGGTGCTTATCGCTCCGGGAGGTGATTATCACCTCAAGGTGTCAAAAAAGGGGATCAACTATTATGTAAACTGTGTTCCCGGTTCTAAGGTAAACGGACACCGACCGTCTGTTGACGTGCTCTTCTACTCTGTTGCGGAAACAGTGCGCAGCGATGGCATCGGCATTATACTGACAGGTATGGGCTCTGACGGTGCGGAGGGATTGCTCGCCATGCGTCAGAAAGGCTCCTTCACAATCGGGCAGGATAAAGAATCCTGCGTGGTATACGGTATGCCTATGGTGGCAAATCAGATCGGCGCAGTGTGCACCGAAGCCCCATGCTCCAGGATTGCCACGCTGCTTGTTAATCACTTGAACACTCTCTAGTCCGGAGACTTGCATATGATACAGAAAAAACGTTTTTTGAGGAGACTTGGATATTTTACGGGCGGCGCTTTCATGGGAGCCGCTGTCATGCTTCTTACCCTCACTTTTGTATGCCCTGACCTCTTCCATATGATTACAGGCCTGACTCTTACTGCGGCTTCTGGCTCCTCTGGAAAAAAGGAGGAGCCGGGAGCCGCTCTCTCTTCCGATATAGCGGTGGATATCGTGGAGCTTTCCCCCGACACGCAGCTTGCATCTGACTCGGGATGGGAGCTTACCCTCATAAACAGAGAGCATCCTCTCTCTTCCGGTTATATCCCGCCATCTCTGGTGGACTGCGGCTACGGCTGCACGGTAGACTCACGGATTGCCGCGAATCTGCAGCAGATGCTTCTTGACGCGAAATCACAGGGAATCGAACTGACTGTTGTATCTGGTTACCGTTCCTATGACAGACAGGCAGAACTTTTTTCTGATGGAATGACAGAGCGTATGTCCGCCGGACTTACTCCTTTGGAGGCATATAAAGAAACCGTGCGTTCTGTTACCCTCCCAGGGACGAGCGAGCACGAAGCTGGCCTTGCAGTTGATATTACATCCGCCTCCTACCCTGTTCTGGAAGAAAGCCAGGCTGATACTCCTGAGCAGCAATGGCTGATGTCCCACTGCTATGAATATGGTTTCATCCTGCGGTATCCCAAAGGAACTGAGGACATTACCGGAATCACTTACGAGCCGTGGCATTACCGCTATGTCGGGGATGCCGCTGCCGAAATACATTCTCTTGGAATCACTCTCGAAGAATATCTTGAACAATACTGAAAAAGAGGGGAGCTTATGATAACTCTGCTCCTCTCTTTTCTATAATGATCTTTTATCTGTGTTTTCTATCCTTTCACCCTCTTTAACTGAAGAGCGAAAATATCGTGGCAGAGCTTATCCTCTACGCTCTCAGGCAGATTTTCAAAGCAGCATCCATATCTGATTGTCTTGTCCTTGTCATCTGTCCCACTGTTCTTTCTGATTACCCTGGCAGGCAGGGTATGTAACTTCCCTCCATCAATAATCTGAAGATCTGACACTGTTATTTCTTCTCCCGGCTCATACTCTTCATCGCTTATGATGCAGATGCCCGTCAGGCTGATATCCGCAGTTAGTTCTTTTTTCTGCGAACCGCCGCTTCTTCTTACGATGCATTCCTTTCTAAGCGATAACCGGAAACTCCTTCTGCCTTCTGTGTATTCCTCCGCATCATTCGGGGCAACGTAGATGAAATCCTTTCCTACCTCAGTTACCGCCCCGTTGATGACGGCAATCTGATCGCCTTTTTTCATGTTGGATTTTGCTGTTACCAGCTTGATTTTATCTCTTTTTGCAATTATATCCGGGATCTCTTTTCCTCTGCGCATCTTTATCTTAAACTCTTCCCCGGATGGGGACAGTCTCCCTATCGTTGCAGAAAACAGATATTCATTGTCCTCTGAGAGTGCTTCGATATCAAGTCCTTCATTTTCAGCGACAAATTTTACTGTCTTTTCTCCTCCATAAGTTTCCTCGCCCATTCTTTACCTCCTTTTTTCTTTCCCCCCTCTGTTTTTATGCATTCTTTAGTACTTCAAGAAGATGGTCTTTTTCAAGGGGTCTGTAAAAATAGAACCCCTGTATAAAGTCGCACCCTGTCTGACGTACTATCTCCAGCTCCTCCTCTGTCTCCACTCCCTCGACGCATATTTTTTTATTAAACTTATGACATGCATACATAATGCTCATAATAAAATCCATTTTTTCAGAAGACGATGTGATTTTTTTCGTCATTTCGCGGTCCAGCTTAATCACATCCGCCGGATACTGCAAAAGGAGCTGCAGACTGGAATATGCGCTTCCAAAATCATCCAGTGCAAAGCTTATGCCAAGTTCCCCGCACTCTTTTATAAATGTTTCCAGTCTCTCCGGCATCTCATTAAAATGTGTCTCTGTCAGTTCTATCATGAGATTTTTTCCTTTTATCTTATTATTCTCCATAACTTTTTTGATAAACGGAAAGAATGTCGTATCGCTGATCTGGTAGTAACTGACATTAAATGACAGTCTGAAGTCCGGCATTATTTCTGTAATGCAGCGGACAAAAGCCGCTACCTGCGTAATAATCCATTTCCCTACCGGAATAATCAGCCCATTTTTCTCTAATATGGGGATGAAGCTGGAAGGTGGGACGTCCACCCCATTGTATCGCCATCTCAGAAGCGCCTCTCCGCCGTATATCTCTCCTGTTTCCGATTGTACCTGAGGCTGTACGACAATCCTGAAATTCTCAAAACGCTCTCTGATACAGCGGTTTAACTCCATGTAAAGTTCTTTCTCGCCCTTATATTCCTCCTCCAGTTCCTGATAGAATTCTACATAGGGCATATCTGGAAGATTGTTCGCCGCATGCATGACAACATTGGCCTTTCTGAGCAGTGTCTCCGCGCTTTCTCCGTCTTTGGGTCTGCGCAGTATCCCAACCGAACAGGGATAAACAATGGATATCTGATTTTGTATGTATACCTTCTTTACTGCTTCTTTAATCTTTTTGATCTTTGGAGCCGGGTCAGAGACATTTTCAGCCATCAGTATAAATCTTGATTCTCCCGTCCTTACCAGCCGGATCTTTCCACTTGACTCTTTCCTGATATAGCTCATAATCTCCCATATGATATTATCCCCTCTTCTGCTGCCCATAAGTTGGCTGATCGCAGAAAAATTATTCAGGGCAACACATATGAGGAGAATTTCCTGCAAACCATCCTCTTGTTCTGTAAAAACATCCAAAGCTTTGGAAAACCGCTGGCTTACAGAGAGATTGCCCTCTTCAGATTCATTGTCCAGCACCTCCATGCACGCTGAGAAAAAAAGCGGTTTAGACTTGTCTTCATTCCACTTCAATATGCCCTGGCAGTGTATCCACACAGGTATCCCGTCTCTGTTATAAACTCGGTAATGCATACTGTGCCACGTTTTTTTCTTGTCCAGCATCTCTTTCCTGTCGTCGATGTGAAACTGTCTGTCCGTCTCCACGATTCTCTGCTCCAGCAAAGATATAAAATCATACACCAAATTGTCCGAAAACTTGAAGTCATTTTTTATGGAATCGGAAATATAATACATATTCTTTTTCATATCGCCACAGTACATGTAGCTCGTAAATCTCTGAGACGACATGGTTTTAAAAAAAGTTTCTTCATCAAAATAGTAGTTCTGCATGAATTTCAGAAAGGGATGGCGCACCCCATCCTGTACCGGTTCCGGCAGTCCGCCTGTCTTTACTGAATTGCTCTGTATATAAAAATCTTTCTTTTCTATATACATCTTTTCATCCGCTTCTTTTAACAGCCCGTTGAAATCTTTCCCCGCCTTTTTCTTCCATATGTCGCCAATGGATACCTGACAGTTATTCTCCATGACCATGCGACGGAATAACTGAACCTGTATGTCAAATTCATCTTCATTTTCGCAGTGCGGCACAACCAGAAATTCATCCCCTCCCATGCGGTATATTCTGCCGCCAGAAAACGCGGTCCTAAGTGTCTCATACACTTGCCGTATGGCTTTATCGCCGCTCTCGTGCCCCTGCAAATCATTGATCTTCTTAAGTCCATTGATGTCGCAGAATACAAGTCCCACAGGCTTATCGGGGTCAATACTGTCAATATACTCTTCCAAGGCATTGCGGTTGAGCGCTCCCGTAAGCTGATCATGAAATCCCATATACTCCAGGCGTTTTATAAGATCCCTGCGTTCCATCAGTCTGACTATAAAACTGGACAGAATTCTCCCTATCTCTCCTATATCCTCCAGATTACCCATCTTTGGATCGTCAATCAGCAAAGCTCCTTTTAATTCTCCTACATCCAGAAATGGGATTATTATAACGTTGGCTTTATTTTTAGTTTTTTTTCCTTTCGTATCATCTATTATTATTTCATTAGAAAAATCTGTGTTTCTTATGATAATAGGCTCATTACAGTCAAATCTTTTACACCAGTCCTTTAGAAATTTTTGCATTTCTTTTTTTATTTTTTTCTCTTTTTCATTTTTTTTTGGCCATCCATAACTGCGGACAAAATCCTCTGAAGAATCTTTCTCGTATACAACCAGTTTCCTGGATTTGATCTTACGTCCAAGGGAATCCAGCAGTATGTTGATACTCTGCTCCGAATCTCCTGCACTGTTCTGTTCGATCAGACAGTCGTTGAGCAATGTCTCATAGTGAATAAATCCGTTGACAGAAATCGGCTCTTTTTCTTTCTGGATTGCAATTTCCATTCTATAGGTCTTTCCGTTCTGGCGTATAAGGGTGTCCTTTAAAAGAAATGTCTTTTTGAGAATAGGATTCTTATACCTCCATTCCATAAACTTGTTTTCTTTAAGATCGTCGGTATTGCAAAACGGACAGGGGAAGGCAAATCCCTGAAGAAGTATATAACATTTTTTTCCTATATATTCCTCCTCTGACCTAATTCCAAACACATCCATTGCATATTTGTTCATATAAACCATAGAATGATTATCCGTATCTACGACATATATGATCTCTTTCATATCCTCAAAATATTTCCACAAATCTTTCATCACAGGGGCATCCTCCGGTACTTCATAATTTCATGATCTGAATATTCTTCTTTAAAATTTATATTGTCAAAAAATTTTACAATTAAACATTCAGGCGGTTTCGCCATTTGAATCTAAACCTAATAAAGATCATGGTGGTTTCAAATTTGCCATACACTTCCCGCTTAGGAGAGGTCGACCTATTGTCACTCTCTGTCAGGCTCAGATAAGACTGGAAAATTAGCTGAGTATTAGCTACAGCTAATTTCAGGGGATTGCCTCATTGTCACCACGGGCATCTGTTATATGTCTACCATTCTTCATGCGTTCAAGAATGATAAACAGTATTCCGTTGATTTTTTTCTATACTTAATATACCTTGAGTTGGACGGTTTGTCTATGTGTTTTTGACTGGATTCTGATCCTGACCATTTCGATAATTACTATGCCAGATAATTGCCGCTTAGTTTACCAGACAGGGCGGCTATTTTTGTGTCTTGTTGCTATCCTTACCTAATGTCTATACAATACTAAAGCAGATTAAACCCAAAACGGGTTCAGAGGGAAGATGTGTAATAAGGCATGATGAATCCGCCCACCGAAACACCGTTTTTTTTATTCGGTGGGCTTATCCTTTATCTCTTTTGACAGGGCAGAAATCTCGTTTTCCTGATTTCTAAAGGCAGCCTTTTCAATCGTTCAAAGCTTTCATTACTGATTACATGTTCTATCCGGCAGGCATCGACTTCTGCGGTTTCATGATCAACACCTGTTGCGATAAGCTGTTCCACAAAGAAGCAATGGCGCTCATAAATCTTTTCAGCAACCTCGCAGCCTACATCGGTCAAATGGAGAAAGTGATCTTCATCCATTGTGAGAAATCTACCATCTCGTAGAATAGCCACTGTATGGCGCATGATGGGCTTTACGAAAAAAGTCGTTACGCTTTAATGTTTCCTTTCTTCCTTATAAAAACTGTCCCTGTTATAGCAGCTGCAAAACTGGCTACTATATGACTAACCAGAACCGCAACCCAAATCCCGTTTAGACCAAATCCCAAATAAGATAGCAAATAGGCCAAAGGTATCCGAACTACAATATAATAGAAAATCATCAAGAACATGCTTTTTGACGGCTTTCCCATGCCGTTAAGCGCACCCAAATAGCAGTTTGTGACTGTGTTAAGAACATAGCCGATGCTGACAATCAGAAAATATATACCGACAATAACCGCAACATCGCTGCTTCTGACAAACAGACCGGAAAGCTGTTTTGAAAATCCAACTACCAGAACAGAGAGGATCACAAGCAGTCCACACCCATATCCCAACTTTCCGAGTTGGTTAGTTTCGTGACGCAGGACAATTTCCTGTTTAACTGCTCTCTCAAAGAGAACATCCGCTTGGGCAATCCAAATGCCACGGATGAGGAAGTATATGCCGCTGCAAAAGCGGCCTGCTGTGATGATTTTATCGCTCATCTGGAAAAAGGTTATGACACCTCAGCCGGTGACGCTGGCAAGCGGTTATCCGGCGGAGAAAAACAGCGAATTGCTATTGCGAGAGCAATCCTAAAAAATGCGCCTATTGTGATTTTGGATGAGGCAACCGCTTTCACTGACCCGCAGAAGATCTTTCTTGCATAAGATACAATGATCGTGAAGCTGCTGGCTAAAATTTTGGGTCCATTTGGAAATACATAGTATTGCAGTGCCAGACAAATCCCAAATGCGATTGCCAGCTTGACTGCGGATTTTTTGCACCCGCAGGCAACGATCAGCAGGAGCAGAAAAACAACCCATGTAATTTCAACCCATAAGGAGTGCTGGGTAAAGGCCACAATATTTGCCAGTACCAACAAAAGCAATTCCGTCCGTGGATCGAACCTTAATGTATGTTTTTTGCCCGCCCCATTCATTACACAATTCCTGCCTTTACAAAGTGCTTTTTGAACAGACCTCTGGCAATAAATGCGCCGATGATACCACCGATGATCGGCGCAACAAACAGAACGATTAGCATTGCATTGGATGACAGAGCTTCAACTGCCGCAACATAATCAGCAGGCATTCCCTGTTCTGTAATCTGCGCCAGGAAATCGGCCTTAAACAACCAGATGGGAAGGGGAGAACCAACCATCCCCAGCGAAAAAATAACATAGGCAATCGAATTTCCCTTGAAGCTGTTATACTTGGTCACCGCTCGGACAACTTCGGCCAAAATACAGGTAGAAGCCATCGAAATCAGGATTACCAAGGTAAATTGTCCAGTGGCAAAATAGATGAGAGCAGTGATAAGCCCCATCAGGAAAACTGCACCCAGTTTTTGAACTTTTGCGACCATCAGCATAAAGGGAATGCCTGCAAACACAGCAATGAAGCCAGGCATCAGCATCCAAAGAACTGGGTGAATACCGCCCATGAGCATGAATGCGAAATTGATGACAAAGTAGATTGCGGAAAAGATACCGATAGTGATTAGGTCTTTTCCTTTCAGTTTTTTGTTCGTACTCATATCAGACATGATAAATTCCTCCTTTGGTTAGACACTGCTAACCTTTTGACTTTTTGAAAGCGCCTTATGGCGCTTTCAGTAATTATCCTAACAGATCTAAAAAATTTTTTCCGCTCCAATCAGTCTTTTTTGTTCCGATAGGACTTTTTATTGCATACAAATATTTTTTACTCTTTTCTCAAGCGTTGATTTATTTCTTTCACTTGCATAAAATATTCTGTGTTAAAAAAATTTAGGTTTTTAAGCAAATCATTTTTACCATCTTGAATTGATCAGAAACCGCCATACTGACCTTTGTGGACATCTTTAAGCCGTTTTTAGGGATGTAACGATAGTATGGTTCCTCCGCAATCACTTTCACATTACCCCCGATTTTTGCTGCCAGTTCTTCCGCTGAATCCACATAAAAGAACATCTGTGCATCGGCATGGCCGACCTGTTTCATATATTTTTTCTTCATCATGGTCATGCCT
>CAJFQC010000006.1 GCA_904418845.1 uncultured Ruminococcus sp.
AAGAGCAAACTAAAAGGACTGAGTCCTGTACAATACAGGATTCAATCCTCATCAGTTGCGTAACCATCAATTTTGTCTAACTTTTTGGGGGCAGATCAGAATGAAAAAGAACCAATACCCAGCGGTCTTTTTATAATAATTAATGGAGAAAGTAATACAAATTTTTCCCAAAATCATACCACATGTCATTCCATGCGCCATAGCACGCGCCGAATACGCCTAACAAACAGATTGTCGCTAAAACTTCAAAAATTATTTTTTTATATTTCTCCATATTTTCTCTCCCTCTTTATGGGAACTTCTCTTTTTCTGGCTCGCCGCAACCGGCACCAGTCCAATAATGCACAGCGCTGCCCCTGCGAAAAGATAAATATCCTTTAAGTCCACAATGCTATGAAAGACAATCATATAATCCAGACTTCCTTTCCAGAATATCTTATCTATCAGAGAACAGACCATTCCACCCTCCAGTAAAAGAAACCCAATTTTTATAACCTTATTATATGATCCGTCTTTTTTCAACAACCATATAGCATATTCAAAAATGACGAAGGCCGCTATATTTATAAAAACCAAAACATTCATGCTAACCTGAAGCCCAAGTTCACTGTTGAATATGCTTAACTCATCCTGATTCAAATACACTCTGAACCCGATCAGGTCATGGAAGCTGTAATCAAAATCACGGAAAAAAGTATTCATAATACATTTGATAAATTGATCCGCCGCCAGCATCACAGACAGGATAATGATTTTCTTCCTTTGTTCCATAAACTTCATAGTATGTTCCATGTTCCTACATCTCAAAAATCAAAAGTAAGACGAGAATTGCTGGGATGCCCAGCAGCACAAGAGCCCGGAATGTTATGGCATCCCCTGTATAAACTCCGGGCTTTCCTTTCGATCCGTCCCGTACTGCAATAGTATCAAGAACTATTTGCTTTTTCAATTCAAATGAATATTTTGCCATGAAAAACCGACCTCCCAATCGTTAGAATTTTGGTCTAACTTTTGGGGGTCGGTTCAAATCCCCTGCGGTCTTTTTATAATAATTTAATGGAAAAAGTAATATAAATTTTTTCCAAAATCATACCACATGTCATTCCATGTGCCATAGCACACGCCGAAGATGCCTAACAAACAAATCGCCGCTATTATTCCAAAAATCATTTTTTTATATTCCTTTATGAAACAAACAACATTCCTCATTTTGTTATCTGACCCCCCGCGCTGCCTCCTGATAACCATTATACGCTGATACAATGGCAGAAATTCCCATTACGACTCCTACACCAATTCCTATGGCGCCTATGACCGGTATACCGCCGCCATCCGTTTCAAATAATTCATCATCCCTAAGATTCTTAAATTTCGCATTATCCATATAGCATCCTCCTTGTTGGAATTTTAATGAGTCATATAATAGAGGTTAGTTCCAAAGTCGTGCCACATCTCGCACCATCCATCATATATGTCACCGACAAAATCAAAAACCCCGCCTCCAGATACCTGATTCAGTTCAAAATCTGTCATTTCACTAAATTTTATTTCTGTCAAGGTCATCCTTTCTCCTTTCTCACATAAAAAATGTTGGTAGATAATTACAAATCATGCACATGATTTTTCGAACAAGAAAATAATAAACAACTTCTTATTCAGTTTAACCGGTTTAACATATGTTCTTTATAGTTGTGACTATATCATTTTAAAAATACTTAGTCAACAGACCTGTGATATTTAGTACGCCAGCCATGATATTTGGGAATATTTTAGCTCTTACTTATCCACAAGATCGATCTTCTCAAGCAAGTATTGCAGCACGCTCTCCTGCCCTGTCACAAGTTTTGCTCTCACTGCCATCCCCTGTATAAACTCCGGGCTTTCCTTTCCTTTCGATCCGTCCCGCACTGCAATAGTAGCTTCCACCTCATAATAGCCTGTTCCCGTTTCATTATCAACCCTGATGTCCTTAGAGACAGATGTCACCTTGCCTTCAAATATACCATAATTCTCTGTTTGAGGATATGAGGCCACATCATATCTGATCTTCTGTCCCTCATGCACAGATCCAATATCCTGATTCTCCACATAAATAACTACCTTAAATGTTCCCTCACTCTCCGGGATAATAGTTCCAATATGTTCCCCCGCAGATATGTAGTCTCCGTCCGTTTTCTCCACACTTAGATTCAGGTAGCCGTCTGACTGCGCCTTCACATTGCACTCCTCAATCCTTGTGCGCACTGAGTTCAGGGTGTCTTCATACTCTGTCTTCCGTCCCTTGTATGTATTAATCTCAGTATACACAGTGTTTTTCTCATTTACTATTAACTGATCTGTGTCCATCTCCCGGGCACCGCTGCCAAGACTGTTAATGTTTCCCTCGGCCTCGTTTCGGCTTGCCTCCATTGCCTCGATATTCCCCTGCACTGAGGCAAGTGATTGTTGTATAGAGGCGATCATTTCTGTCTCGATCTGGTTTAAAGCCAGAGCCTTCTGATTATTAAGTTCTTCGATTGCAGTGCTGTTGTCCGCAGCAATTTCCTCTTCCTCACCTTCTGTCAACTGTTCTGACTCGTCCAGCACTTCCAGTTCCCTAATCTGGATATCATACTGATTGGCTGTATAATTGTGGCTGTTGATATAGCCTTCGACCGCCGCATAATAGTAAACTTCATTCTGTGCAAAACTGTTAGTCCTGTTCCTCACATCATGGATCATCTGCTCCAGCTTTGCCTGCTGTGTCGTGAGACTGTCAATAGATTTATTAATGGCCGAGATACTATTTTCATATTGCGACTGCTGCACAGCCGTATCATTATATATAACGTCGCGTCCTATCTGTACCGCCTCGAATCTGGCGCTAAACTCCTCATAATAACGGTTCGCGCTACAATTACCCAAAGCGCCTGTCTCGCCGTCTAATTCCCTGTAGTATGCATCCATAATCGCCAGCCTCTCTTCGATATTTTCCAGTTCTTCCAGACATCTCTCCTCCTGCTGTTTCAATTCTGACGGATCGATAGAGAACAGCACGTCCCCCTCTTGTACATATTCCCCGTCTTGCACACTCCATGAAATAACCCTTCCTTCCATAAGGTTTGTAATTGTAGCCGTTGCTTCCCCGTGCCGGATTATACCGTCCGCACGGGTCACAATATCAATACGGAACAGTCCTGCCCAGATAAGCGTCAGCACAAGCGCCCCTGCCAGAAAATAGATCAATATCGCAAAAATAGGACTGGGACGGGTAGAATACACTTCTGTACTGTCAGACATTTCCTCCATATTTAAAATGATCGGATTCATTACTTTTCACCTCCAAGCGACTGGTGCTGCACAAGACCTGCGTACTTTCCGCCAAGTCTTTTCAACTCTTCATGTGTACCTGCCTCAATGATCCTGCCTTTATCCATCACAAATATCCGGTCACAATTTTTTATCGTACTCAGGCGGTGTGCAATGAAAATCGTCGTCATATCCTTTGAAAATTCACTTATTGTACTATCCAAAGCACGTTCTGTCACTGCGTCAAGATTACTTGTGGCTTCGTCAAGAATCAAAATATCCGGGTTCTTCAACATTGCCCTTGCTATCGCAAGCCTCTGTCTCTGTCCGCCGGAAAGATTGGCCCCATTCTCCTCCAGGCGTGTTTCATAACGTAACGGCAGATCATTGATAAACTCATGCGCCTGTGCCTTTTTCGCTGCATCAACAATATCCTCCATTACAGGGAAGTCGATTCCCAGTGTCAGATTGTCGTAAATACTACCGCTAAACAAGAATGTCTCCTGCGGGATGTATGCAATACGTTCCCGTAATGTCTCTATTCGTATATCTTTGATATTATTTCCATTAATTAGAATCTCGCCTTTTTCTGCCTTATAGAGGTATAAAAGGAGTTTTGCCAGTGTCGTTTTCCCTGATCCGCTCTCGCCGACAAATGCTACTTTTTCTCCCTTTCTTATTTTCAGACTCACATCTTCTAGTATAAGCTTCCTTGTTCCATAACGAAAATCAATATTCTTTAGCTCTATATCACCCGCAATGCTCTGCGGATGAAGTTTGCGCCTTTCGTCTTTCCCTTTTTCTGCTTCCAGATCGAGAATCTCTCCCAGCCTGTCTGCGGCCACGACTGCCGTCTGCATTTGTGGCTGCAGATTGATCAGATTCTTCACCGGATCCAGAAAATAAACAAGAAGAGACTGGAACGTAATCAACTGCCCCATCGTCAGAGCGCCATGTATTACATCCACGCCTCCCACCCAGAGAATCATGACACCACCCACCGATTCAACAAAAATCTTCAACGCATTCTGCATATTGCTGATAAAACTGAGTCTGAATACACTTTTAAGAAGTTTTACAAAACGGCTTTCTGTCTCCCGGTTTGCTCTTCTTTCTGCATTAAACGATTTTACCGTCTGCATTCCGTTCAAAGATTCTACGAGGTAGGATGTCAGCTGTGCATTATCCTCCATCTGGCTGCGGTTCCACTTATCGTATCCTTTACGGAAACTTACTACAATCACCGCATAAAGAAAGACCATAATAACTGCTATGCCAAACATTTTTGCATTTTGCATATACAGTATGACCGCTCCTGCCGCCGCCATAAACGTATCTATCATAATCGTGAGCGCAGCTCCTGATATCGCATCCCTGACATTTGACGCATCGTTAAATCTGGAGACAATCTCCCCTATCTTACGGCTTCCAAAAAAATTCATCGGCAGCTCAAGAACATGTCTGTAATACCCGAGCAACAGTGAAATATCCAGTTTTTGGCTCAAATAAAGCAGAAGGTGGGATCGTACAGCGTCCAGTATCACTTTAAAAATATTTAAAAAAATAACGCCTATTGACAGCGTTGTAAGAGTCCGTATCAGCCCGTCTGGAAGAATATCATCCATCAGCGCCTTATAATAAAATGCCCCCGCAATTCCTAAAGCCGTGTATACGAGCGAAGCCAGGAAAATATGCGCCAGCAGTTTTTTCTGGGGAAGCAGAAGACGCCAAAAGCGCTGGAACAGTCCTTTTGTCTCTTTTCCCTTGACAAAGCTCTCTGACTTCACAAGAAGGATTAGTATCCCTGTCCATTGATATTCCGGCGGCTTTCCCCCTCTTGCCGTCTCTCCGAAAAACTCTTTTGGTGTAAGCTTCACGATCCCTCTTCCCGGATCGGCGATTATCACCTGTTTCTTCGTAATCTTATGCACGACTACATAATGCATCAGATTGCCTTTTACGACCATATGTGCGATACACGGCAGAGGGAACTCGGAAAAGAAAGCTTCCTTATCTCCTTTGACTCCATTTGCAGAGAATCCAAGCTGCTCTGCCGCTTTAATGACCCCAAATGCATTTGTGCCCTGCTTATCCGTTCCCGCGATCTCCCTGATCTTGGAAATAGATATCCGGTAGCCGTTCTGCTTGGCTATCGTAGCAAGGCACGCCGCACCACAATCGGTTATATCATGCTGTTTAACACAATAGTACCTCATGGATTTCCTCCTACTGTTTTAAATTCTCTCTTTTTCTCTCTTTGTTTATTGCCAAATTCTCATTAGCGCTCTTATCCATTCGGACAAATTATTATTACGCTCTCCGCCATTTACCGTGTAGTATTCATTTAGACTTAACATTCTCCAACCTTTCATCTTCTCATCTCCTTTTCTTTTACATTATCATTCCAAAAAGTTTTAAGTCAACAAACCTGTGCTATTTGACCGTTCATCAGTGCCATTTGACATCTAGACCCTTTTATTCTTATAATGAATGTCAGAAGTTCTAAGGTACAGGGGAAAACAGTTATGCAGACATGGGCAAGGATTTATTTTGATCTTTTATACAATTTATTTTTATTGGTATTTCTTTACACATTATTAAAGCACACTTTATCATCTGCTCCCAACAGGGCAGGCATCATGCCATGTATCATGATGGCTGTTATTTATGCGATTCTTCCTCCGCTTCCTTATAATATAAATATAATATTCTCTTTATTTATCGACGGTTTATCTATACTTTTTTTATGTTTTCCTATGAGAGTAAAAAATTTTTTTAAAATATTAATTCAGTATAAGCTGATATTATTTGTATTTATTCCTATCATCACTTTTATCCATTCACTCATACTATCAGATGGACATACTTACACACAAAATGATTATTATGCGTATTTCAAATCTTTTATATGCGTATCATTTTTGACTATTTTCTATACATTATACATATCCGCAAAACAGTTTAATGTTTCGCAAAAGCGTTATAAATATTGTTTTATAGGCGCCATCAGTATTATTTCTTTTGTCTTAAGCTATCTGACGCTGTATTTATGCAAAACAGATATAACAAATACGTTCCTTCTCCCACTCATTTTGTCTTTCTTGTATATAGCTATTGGACTGATTCTGCTCATATACTATAAATTCATCTCTATCTACACAGAAAATATCAAATATAAATATGAGGCAGAAATCAACCGTATACAGGAGAGCTATGCCCGCCAGACGGAAGAGGCATTAAAAGAACTCCATTCCATCCGGCATGACATCAAAAATCATCTTATTGTTATTGACGGATATGCGGCCCAGAATAATTTTGCAAAAATACGTGAATACATTAGTAGGACAAGCAGACGTTTTACGGATATTCCACTGATTGAATCCCCTTCAGTACTTGTTTCCGCAATACTGAATGAAAAATCAATGCTCGCCCGTCAGAAAGGCATTGCCTGTGAAATCACATGTAATTTCACATATCTTAGAGCAGATGATTTCGCCATGACCACGATCCTTGGAAATTTGCTCGATAATGCACTGACAGCCGCCGCCAAGTGCTATGACGGATGGATTCACGTCAGCCTTCGTCAGGCCGACATGCTTCTTCTAATTACCGTTGACAACAGCCATGAGGAAAGTATTCATGAAAAAGACGGCATTTTTCGCAGTACAAAAACAGAACAGCCCCATCTGCATGGAATCGGCATCAAGAATGTCCAAAAAGCGGTAAAGAACCTAAACGGACAGATCGAGATATCTCACACTCAGGACACATTCCATGTTGAAATAACTCTGCCTAATTACATATAAAAAGACCTCCCCAAGAAATATCTCCATATCATATTAGCCTGCTCCCGGCAATTAAAAAAGACATAAGTTCTATAAGTTTTTTAAAGAAAGCGCTTCTATTGCATTTCATTCTTTTTTCTTGCTTCCATAATAATCCGGTTTAATTTATCCATGTGGCGCCGCTTAATAGATTCATAATGCCGCCGACTCAGAGGGGCTTCCATGCCTGAACCGAAACAGACGTGATCGCGCAGCACTTCCTTAATGTATGGAAAATTGGCGATATATCCCTGATGAGTATACAGAAATTGCTCATGATCCAGACGTCTGTAGATATTGCGGAGCGAATCATAGCATATCTGTTCGCTATCTGTGCAGTGGAATACACACTGGTTGCGGCGTTTTTCAATATAGACCACTTTGTTCAGGTCAATGATGATATTTGACCGGCTTGAAACAATATCTAGGTATCTCTTTTCGGCAGAAGCACGATCACATTTGTAGGCGATATACATTTCAGCTGTTTCCATGATTTTTTTCATATCTGTATATTTAATCGGTTTCGCTATATATCCGACAGCATCTACTCCATAAGCGTCATATGCATAACCTTTGTGCGCTGTCACAAAGCAGATCACAGTATCACTTCCGATACTGCGCAGTCTGGCGGCCGCATCGATCCCGGACAGATCGGGCATCTCAATGTCGAGGAAAGCCAGGTCATACTTTTTACTGTCAGAGGACATTTC
Organism: uncultured Ruminococcus sp.; assembly: GCA_904418845.1. GTDB lineage: Bacteria > Bacillota > Clostridia > Lachnospirales > Lachnospiraceae > Mediterraneibacter. The sequence continues at coordinate 7,823 of CAJFQC010000006.1, forward strand.
ATCGACCATAGATAAAGCAGATTCCCATTCCCTGACAGTGAATTGATATCCTGTTTCGTTCTCGTACGCGGCAAGCAGAGTCTTTATCTCATCCCGGTAAAATTCTTCGTCGTCACAGACGGCAATAGTCAGTTCTTTCATGGCATATATCCCTTCCCTGGTTTTTGAGACTTTAATCGCCTTTATTGTATCATTTTTTGAGACCCTCTGTAACAGGCAGATGCTGTTTGGCACCATAACCATGCTATTTGGTGGCGCTACAGTCATATGGTTTTATGCTCGCCTTTTTGTTCCAGTTCTTTTAGAGCAGCTTATATATTTCGGGGAACGGCTCTACACTCCGCTTGAGTATCCCTTTCATATACGCGATGGCGATGCCGTAATTAGTCATGGGCACGCCTTGATCTTCAGCGCATTTCAAACGGTACTTCATCTCCCTCTCATTGAGCATACATCCGCCGCAGTGCAGAATCAGCTTATATCCGGTCAGATCGTCCGGAAATTCGGTGCCTGACGTCGTCCTGATCTTGATCTCTCTGCCTGTGTGGGCGCGTATCCACGCGGGAAGTTTTACTGTGCCGATATCTCCGCACTGCCTGTGATGAGTACATCCTTCACTGATGAGCACTGTGTCGCCGTCCTCCAGACTGTCCAGGGCGGTCACGCCGCGGACGACAGATTCCAGATCTCCCTTATATCTTGCAAATAAAATGGAAAAAGAAGTCAGCATAATGTCGTCCGGCGTATCTTCCGCCACCCTTCCAAATACCTGGCTGTCTGTAACGACCAGCTTTGGCTTTTTATTTAATTGTGGGAGAAGGTTCTTCAACTCGTTTTCCTTCGCCACTACGGAAACAGCATCAGCTTCCAGGATATCGCGGATCGTCTGCTGCTGGGGAAGGATAAGCCTCCCCTTTGGCGCCGCCTTGTCAATAGGTACGACGAGCACTGTGATATCAGATGGCTTAAGCAGGTCGCGGACAAGATATCTCTCAGGCGCTTCGGTGTTCGCAGCCTCGGCGATCTGCTCTTTTAACTCCCTGATCCCTTCGCCTGTAAGCGCGCTGACCTGTATCATCCTGACCGCGCCTCCCTCATGTAAATGTAACACCCCTTCCGCCCCTGTCAGTCCCAGCATCTCCGGTATCCTTTCTGCCGTTCCAGGCAGGGTCAGCTCTTTCTTATTTATTACGACTACATACGGAATGTTCTTTGCCTGTATCCTCTCCATAAGCGCCGCGTCCTCGTAAGAAGCACCTGCGCTGCCGTCGATGACAAGTACCGCAACATCCGTTTTGTTAAGCACCTGATAGCTCTTCTTTACACGGAGCGCTCCCAGTTCTCCTTCATCATCGATGCCCGGTGTATCCATCATCACCACCGGGCCAAGGGGAAGAAGCTCCATCGACTTGTAGACCGGGTCCGTGGTGGTTCCTCTCACGTCGGATACAACCGCGATATCCTGTCCTGTTACCGCGTTCATCACGCTTGATTTCCCCGCGTTACGCTTTCCGAAAAAACCGATATGTACCCGCTCGGATGCGGGCGTCTGGTTCATACTCATATGATCCCTCCTAATATATCCTGCCTTATATGAAATGTTCCGTTTCTCTGTATTATATCACGGCGCAGCCTCCCCGGGAAAGCTGCGCCGTCTCATTACATTTTTCTTATTTGACAATGATCCTGCGGAAGTTCTTCTTGCCTTTCTTCAAGATAACACCCTCGTCTGCAAGCACGTCTTTTGTATAAACTGCTTTGATGTCGTTTACCTTTTCTCCGTCGACAGAGACTCCGCCCTGCTGCACAGCACGTCTTGCCTCTGACTTGGACGGAACAAGATCTGCCTTCACAAGCATAGTCAGGATATCGATGCCGCCGTCTTCAAAATCAGCCTCCTCAAGCTCTGTGGTCGGCATCTCTGACGCATTTCCCTGTGTAAACAACGCCCGCGCGCTCTCCTGCGCTTTCTTCGCCTCTTCCTCACCATGTACCAGTTTTGTCAGCTCATACGCAAGGATCTCCTTCGCCGTGTTAAGCTGCGCGCCTTCCCAGGAATCCATCTTATCGATCTCCTCAAGCGGAAGGAATGTCAGCATACGGATACACTTGAGCACATCGGCGTCGGCAACATTTCTCCAGTACTGGTAGAACTCGAACGGGGTCGTCTTATTCTCATCCAGCCATACAGCGCCGGACTGAGTCTTGCCCATCTTCTTGCCCTCTGAGTTGAGGAGAAGCGTGATGGTCATTGCCCCCGCGTCTTTTCCCAGCTTGCGGCGAATCAGCTCCGTGCCTGCCAGCATATTGCTCCACTGGTCGTCTCCGCCGAACTGCAGATTGCAGCCGTATTTCTGGAACAGTGCGTAAAAATCATATGCCTGCATGATCATGTAGTTGAACTCGAGGAAGCTTAAGCCCTTCTCCATCCTCTGCTTATAACATTCTGCCGCCAGCATCCTGTTCACAGAAAAATGTGGACCCACTTCGCGGAGCACCTCCACATAGTTAAGGCCAAGCAGCCAGTCCGCGTTGTTTACCATGAGCGCCTTTCCCTCGGAAAAGTCGATAAACTTACTCATCTGCTTCTTGAAGCAGTCACAGTTATGCTGAATCTGCTCCGGCGTCATCATGCTGCGCATATCGCTGCGCCCCGACGGGTCTCCAATATAACCTGTGCCGCCGCCGATCAGGGCAATCGGCTTGTTGCCCGCTTCCTGAAGTCGTTTCATAAGACAGAGCGCCATAAAGTGTCCTACATGAAGGCTGTCCGCCGTAGGATCAAATCCAATGTAAAATACAGCATTCCCGTTATTCACCAGTTCGCGGATACCTTCCTCGTCTGTCACCTGGGCGATCAGCCCTCTTGCCTGAAGTTCTTCATAGATTCCCATATTTTTCTCTCCTCTTCTCAATTTAATGTTTTCTATATTTCCAGATGTAAAAAGCCGCCCTTACTGCTCACGCAATAAGGACGGCTTGAGTTCAACCGTGGTACCACCTTAATTCACCGGACGCAAATATATCCGGCCTCATACGGCACGATAACGTGTGCCACTCCGTCACAGTCTACTCACCCATCCCCGGCTCAGGTAACACGAACCTTGCGAAGAGTCTGAAGCGGGGGCTTTCAGTGTGAGGCTCCAAGATGTATTCACAAACACCGCATCATGCGCCTCTCATCTCCCGGCAGCTTTCTGTTTTCACGGTCGTCTGCTACTTCTTCTTTTCACAGCCTGTATCATTTTGTTGTCCTGTATGGACTTCTGTAATTTTGTCTGCGCACAATATAACATATACACCTGGCAAAGTCAAGTCTGGATTCTGGTTCACCGCCGCGTATTCTGTAGGCTGCCGGACGTGTATCTGTCCTTGCGCCGGAAGAGAAATTGCAATATACTAAATAAAGAATACGAAAGCGGATCACTTTGGACACACTGGAGGGCAGAGGTATGGCATTATTTGGAAAACGGGAAAAAGCTTTTGAGGTGTGGGGAGACAGGCCCCGGTTAAAAGAGGCTAAGGCGCGTCTGAAAGAGGCCGGCATAAAAATCATGGAGACCGGCTACTACGAAACGGAAGCGCCGCTATGCGGCTGCGGCGCTAAACTGGACCACCGGAACTTCGGTCCCAACGGAAAGATCGACCGGCTGACTTATTACATTTCTGTGAAACCAGAGGATGTGGGACGGGCGAAAGATCTGCTGGCAGACCTCGTTAAGCCGTAGCACGTTGTTCCCCAATAACGGGAGCACCCCGCGCCTTGCCCGAACGAAACATGGAACCCCCGGAGATGCAAGTACTGGGATTCCCTGTTTTACTATTCTTGTTCCTTCCTCAGTATCTCTGCCGCTCTTTTCACCTGCTCTGCATCTGTCTGCCAGATCTCAAACTCGCTGAATCCCGGAATACCCATTGGCACGCCTACTCTGCGGAATTCCATCTGGCTGTCCAGCACCTTTTTCCCGGACATATGAAAAGAACAGACGCCCGTATAATCTGCCAGCTCTCTGATCGACTCCGGACCGATCCCTGCGCCCGCGAGGATATCGATCCGCCCGTCTGCCTGGCGTACAAGTTCCGAGAGCCGTTCCCTGCCCTCCCACGCAGAACTCTTCTGTCCGCTGGTCAGGATAGTATCGATACCAAGAGATACGCACTGCTCCAGAGCTTCGTAAGGATCCCTGCACACATCAAACGCACGGTGCATCGTGATCCCGATCCCCTTTGCCGCCTTCACGAGTTCTTCCATTTGTTCCATGTTAAGGGTTCCGTCCGGCTTTAAGATACCGATGACCACCCCGTCCGCTCCAAGCCCGCGGAACTGTTCCACCTCTTCTTTCAGTGTCCGGAACTCATACTCATCATAGCAGAAGTCCCCAAATCGCGGGCGGAGCAAAACCCGGATTTTTAAATCTGTATTTTCCCTCACCTGGCGGAACATCGCCGCTGATGGGGAGAGGCCGCCGATCACCAGAGCGGAACAAAGTTCCACCCGGTCCGCGCCGCCTTCCTGTGCCGCGACCGCAGACTGAACACTGTCTGCGCATACCTCAAGAATATATGACATGTCATCCTCCTTTCAAAGTCATATTTTTAAAAGGAGCCAGCCCCTCCTAATGAGTGTCTGGCTCCTTTTTACCGATAAATCTACGCGATTCGCACAATCTCTTATCTCGGAATTTTTGACAGCGCCGCGCTGTCGCCAATGATGACTACATCGTTGTGGAACTGAAGAATGGAGGCTGGAACCTCCGGTGTGACCGGTCCAAAGAAAGCCTTTGCCACAATGTCTGCTTTTCCCTCTCCATTTACGATAAGGAGGATCTTCTTTGCTTTCATGATCGTTCCGATTCCCATTGTATACGCCTGTCTCGGCACATCGTCCGCGGAAGCAAAGAATCTCTTGTTTGCCTCAATGGTACTCTCTGTCAGATCTACGCAGTGTGTTGATTTCGCAAAAGCACTGTCGGGCTCGTTAAATCCGATATGGCCGTTGTGCCCCAGTCCGAGAAGTTGAATATCAACGCCGCCCATGGATTCGATCAGCTCTTCATATCTTGTGCACTCTTTGGCCGAATCCGGCTCTGTGCCGTCCGGAACATTTGTATTCGCCGGGTCGATATTCACACGGTCAAAAAGATGCTCATGCATAAAATAATAGTAGCTCTGGTTATTATCGCGTGTGAGTCCTTTGTACTCATCAAGATTGACAGTCTTGACCTTTGAGAAATCAAGGTCGCCCTTCTCATACCACTCTACAAGCTGGTCATATGTACCGATCGGCGTGGAACCTGTCGCCAGTCCCAGCACACTGTCCGGTTTCAGGAGCACCTGCGCCGACAGGATATTTGCCGCTTTTCTGCTCATCTCCTGATAGTCTTTTGCCTCATAGATCTTCATTTTTATTTCCTCCTCGTTTCTATGCTGTCTGCCGGGCCCCCGGAACAAAAAACCAGATTTCCAAAGTATGCCGTATAACTTGAAAATCTGATCCTTTTCTTTTGTAATATCCCGGCAATATCAATAGATTTATAATAACATAACGCGGAGGATTTTCAAAGACCCACAACTGATTTTATGGCATGCAAAAGCCCCCAGAATACCCCGGATGCCTTTGACCTTCTCAATCTGATTCCTTTCGTCCTCCGAACTCTATGGACTGTTTTCGTATTCAATCCCGATCAGAGTAAGTCCCTGCGGAGGGGCAGTGACTCCTGACCTTGTACGGTCTTTGCTCTCCAGCATCTCCTTCACTTCCTCAGGTTCAAAATATCCTCTTCCCACACCGGCCAGCGTTCCCGCGATAATTCGGACCATGTTATAGAGGAAACCGTTCCCCCGTACGCGGAGGATGATGATGTCTCCCTCTTTCCGAATATCCAGATCGTAGATCGTGCGCACGGTATCTTTTACCGCTGTCTGCGCACTACAGAACCCTTTAAAATCATGCGTTCCCTTCAAGTATTCTGCTGCCGCCATCATCCGTTCCAGATCAAGAGGGAAAGAGACGAAATACGTGTCCCGCCGCCGGACCGGATCCGGCAGTTCCCGGTTAAGGATACGGTATTCATATGTCTTGACGGACACACAGCGCCTTGGATGCCAGTCTGCCGGGACCTCTTCTGATTTTACAGCCACCACATCCTCCGGGAGCATAGTGTTCAGCGCATAGATAAGACGCTCCGGCGGAATTTGTGTATCTGTGTCAAACACTGCCACATTTCCCTGCGCATGGACACCTGCGTCTGTACGGCTCGCCCCGGTCACTGTGATCTCTTCTCCTGTCAGTCGGGACAGCGCCTTGTTCAGCATCTCCTCCACCGTAAGCCCGTTCTTCTGGATCTGCCACCCGCAGTAATCCGTACCATCATAAGCAACGGTCAGTTTGATCCTTCTCATACTTCCTCCTTAATTGGGGACGCAGCCAAATGTATTTGACCCCGTCCCCAGCTCTGATCCACTATACTCAAATGAATTTTAAAATCTTTCCGTTTTCAGAATATCCACAACTTAAACGGCACATAACGTCCGATCACAAATATCGCCGCAAAATAAACCAGCGTCAAAACATATGCCGTCACATCGCGCCTTTTATACCGGAGAGGCTTCATCTTCGTCCTTCCCTCTCCGCCGTGATAACAGCGCGCTTCCATGGCCATCGCCAGATCATTGGCACGGCGGAACGCAGATACGAACAGCGGTACCAGAATGGGAATCATAGCCTTCGCCCTCTGGATGATATTTCCCGACTCAAAATCCGCGCCTCTCGCGATCTGCGCTTTCATGATCTTATCCGTCTCTTCCAGAAGGATAGGGATAAACCGCAGGGCAATGGACATCATCATCGCTACCTCATGCACCGGGACATTCACCTTATTCAGCGGATGGAGCAGCTTCTCCATACCGTCTGTCAGACCGTTGGGTGAGGTCGTAAATGTCATGATCGACGAGCCCGCCACCAGATATATCAGGCGTACCGCCATGAATATGGATGTGCGAAGCCCGCCCTCTGTCACTGTGAAGATCCAGAAATGAACCAAAGTCTCCCCGCCTCTTGTGAGAAACAGGTTCATCACCATCGTGAACATAAGCAGGATCATGATCGGCTTTAAGCCTTTTAAAATGAACTTGAGGGGTACTTTGGACAGCCCGATCACCGCGCCGAGAAATATCGTCGCGACCACATACCCGAGCAGACTGTTCTGAACGAATAGGGACACAAGAAAAAACAGGGTACACACAATCTTCACCCTTGGGTCCAGCTTATGTATCCGGCTCTCCGCCGGGTAATACTGCCCGATCGTAATATCTCTGATCATTGAAAACTCCTCATTATCTCCTCTGCGGCCTCTTCGATGGTCGTCGCATCCGGCGACACGGGAAAGCCCCGGTCTTTTAAGTCATGCATCACGTAGGTCACCTGAGGCGCCGCAAGACCTACCTGTTCCAGTTCCTTATAGTGGCGGAACACCTCTGACGGAGGGCCGTCCAGCATCTTTTCTCCATGGTTCATGACAATGATACGCTCCACGTACCGCGCCACATCTTCCATACTGTGAGAAACAAGAATGACCGTCATCCCTGTCTCCCTGTGGAGACGCTCAACCTGGTCTAATATCTCATCCCGTCCTTTCGGATCAAGCCCTGCGGTGGGCTCATCAAGAACAAGTACTTTGGGCCTCATGGCAAGCACTCCTGCAATCGCCACACGCCGCTTCTGGCCGCCGGACAGCTCAAAGGGCGACTGATTATAATATTTTTCAGGAAATCCTACTAATTCCAGAGCCTCCCTTGCCCGCGCCTCACACTCTTCGGGCGGCAGTCCCTGATTCTTCGGGCCGAAGCAGACATCACTTATGACATCCACCTCAAAAAGCTGATGCTCCGGGTACTGAAACACAAGTCCCACCTGTCCGCGCAGCGAGCGCATGTCATAGCCTTCTGCGTATATATCCTGCCCTTCATATAGTATTTTCCCCGATGTAGCCTTCACCAAACCGTTCAAATGCTGAATGAGAGTCGATTTCCCTGACCCGGTATGCCCGATGACCCCCACGAACTGTCCATGAGGAATCTCAAGGCTGACATCGTTGAGCGCTGTTTTCTCATACGCTGTTCCCGGGCTGTATATATAATTCACATGTTCTAACGCAATTGACATAATGCCTCCACCAACTCTTCCCGTCTGAGTATCCCCCTCGGAATATCCAAACCGCGTTTCCTAAGCTCCTCTGCCAGCATTGTTACCTGCGGCACGTCCATACGGTAAGATTTCAGCTCATCCACCCGGCTGAAGATCTCCCGCGGAGTCCCGTGCATGACAATATGCCCGTCATCCATGACAAACACCTGATCCGCATCTATTACCTCTTCCATGTAGTGTGTGATAAGGACGACCGTGACCTGCTTTTCTTTCCGAAGCTTCTCCACCGCACGTATGACTTCCCTGCGCCCGTCGGGATCCAGCATGGCGGTTGGCTCGTCCAGCACAATACACTTCGGCTCCATGGCGATGACGCCTGCGATCGCCACACGCTGCTTCTGGCCGCCGGACAGTTTATTGGGCGAGGCTTTACGGTATTCGATCATTCCCACAGATCTTAAGCTGTCCTCCACCCGTTTCCAGATTTCGTCTGTCGGAACGCCTAAGTTCTCGGGACCGAATCCTACATCTTCCTCCACCACGGTACCGATGATCTGGTTGTCCGGATTCTGGAACACCATACCCGCGCTCTGGCGCACATTCCACAGCTCTGCCGGCTCCTTCGTATCCCGTCCGTCCACCCACATCGTACCTCCCGTCGGTACGAGGATGGCGTTCATATGCTTCGCCAGCGTGGACTTCCCTGAACCGTTGTGGCCGAGCACTGCGACAAAGGAACCCTGCGGCACGTCAATATCCACGCCGTCAATGGCACGGTTTGTCCCGATCACATTTCCCTCTTCGTCGCGTTTATCATATTCATATATAAGCTTCTCTGCATGGATCATTTCCATATGCTTTACCCTCCGGCTTAGCTGTCAGTAGATCATTCGCACCTTATTTTACGGCATAACCCCTTATTTTGCAAGACCTGTCTGCCTTCTGTGCTTTCTCAGGACCGGCGCCCGGACTATCACGTTCCTACGTCCTTAAACCCTTCTCCAAACACTTCGCTTGTCTCCGTGAACATGATGAACGCTTCCTTATCCGCCTCCCGCACTGCTGCCCTGACCATGTAAGCTTCCGCCTTGGAGCAGGCACACAGGAGCACGTCGCGTTCTGTCCCAGTATAGGCACCGACCGCATTCAGAGAAGTCACTCCCCGTTTAACAGTCTCTGCGATACGCTGCGCCGTCTCTTTCCCCTTTCCGGTGACGATGACCGCCAGTGTTCCCGCGCCGGCGCCATATAAGATCTTATCGATCACCACAGTGGATACAAAGGTGGCAAGCAGTCCGTACAGGACGGAATCTATATCTCCGAATACCGGCACTCCGAGGAGGATGACTGCCACATCGATGATCATTGTGATTACGCCGATCGTCATGTGCGGCTTCTTTTTCTTGATAGTAAGTGCCAAAAAATCAATCCCGCCCGAGGAAGAGCCGCGGATATAAAACAATGCCATGCCGGCCCCCAGGAACACACCGGAACAAAGCGCCGCCATCATCCGGCTGCCGCTATACATAGGGAAGAGCGGAAATATCAGATCCAAAACTATTGTGGAGATCACCATAGTTACCCCGCTCTTGATAAGAAGCCGCTTTCCCACCGTCTTATAGCTGATCAAGATGAGCGGGATATTAAGCAGGAGGGTCACTGTTCCTACCGGAAGCCCCCACAGATGATTCATGATGAGCGCTAAGCCGGAGACGCCGCCCGGCGCGAATCCTCCGTTTCCCGCAAATGTATAGAGGCCGGCGGCATATAGAATACTGCCGGCAATATTATAGATCAGATCCAGAGTGATCTGTTTGATAATGATTTCTCTTTTTGTCTTCATGTCTCTTTCTCCTGCTCTATAAGATACCATTGAAATGTAACTATTCATATTCCAGACGCGCCATGATATATGGGCGTTACTGTCAGAATATGCAATTTATATAAAATCATTCCCCCACAGCGTATCTGTATGCTCATAATACAGTGCCTTTTTAACTCCCTGTCTCTGTTTCATCAAGAAAATCTTTCACATTCCCGCTGGTGATCTTTTCATAGGGAAGATAAATATACTTCCCCCTCTCAAATTCCATATTTTGCAGACCATCATGCGTCACAAGCGCCACAGCAAGTTCCGCCATGGCCTCTGCCTGTCCTTCTTTGTCATTGTAAACAGTACCTGAAAAACTGCCTTCCACCACAGCCTGCAGCCCCACATCCGTTCCGTCAATTCCGAAGAACGCAGGGTACTCCTCCTTTGCATAACCTGATTTTTCATAAGCGTCGACAGCTCCGAGCGCCATATCGTCATTGTTGGCAAGGACAAGTTCGATCCTGTCCCCATACTGCGCGATCAACTGCTGCATCCGGTTCTGCGCCTGTGCCCGGTTCCAGTTAGCGATCTGATAGCTTAATTTCTCAAGCTGCACCCCGTTATTTTTCATTGTTTCCACCGCGTTCTCTGTACGGATGATCGCATCCTGATGACCGGCCTCTCCCTCAAGAACGACATACTGGATCTTGCCGTCTCCGTTCTTATCTGTTGTCCCGTCGTTCTTTATCAGATCGCTGGCAAGTTCTCCCTGAAATACACCGGACTGATCCGCATCCGCGCCTACATAGTAGAGCTTGTCCCACTGCAAAAGATCTTCCGCCACAGGTTCCCGGTTAAAAAACACAATAGGCACGTCATGATCCCTCGCCAGGTCGATAATCTCCGACGGGTCCGCCCGGTCTACCAGATTAACGCACAGCACGTCACAGCCCGCGTCGATCAGCTCTTCCACCTGATCATTCTGCGTGCGCTGGGCTCCTGCCGCATCCCGTATAGTTACCGTCGTCTCAATGCCGCTCTTTTGGTAATCCTTAAGATCCTCTTCAAAACATTCCAGCAGCTCATTGAGAAAGGTGTCACTTTGATTATAATAAGTCACCCCGACATGAACTTTATTTTCCGCAATAGATTGTTGCTTTTCGCATCCACATATAAGCACTGCCGGCGCACATACTGCCAGCCCTATTTTAACGCTGAAACGTTTTACCTTTCCGTTTTTCATTTTTAGCCCCGTCATCTTTCCATTCGCCCTGTCATCATATTTCAATCTGTTATCTTTTACTGGCTCATCCTAAAAAGGAGCTCCTGATTTTCTTCCGTAAACAGCGTATCTCTCCGAATGACTGTAAAGTCAACTGCCTTTTCCGGCGCTGTATTATAATAATGTGCGGAAAGAACATTGACCGCTTCTGTCAGACTCTGATAGCCTACGTTGAATTCATCCGGAACAACCAGACATTTTATGACCCCTGTATCCAAATAGTATGCCGCCTCTGTGGAATGTCCAATTCCGTATATCCCGGCTCCATGCAGGCCGTCTGCCGCAAAGTACTCTCCCGCCTCCGTCAGACTGTCATCGTCAAATGCTGCCACAATATCCACCTCCGGCTGTTCCCTCAGAGGACCGTCCTCTTCTTCCTCAACCGGGGAACGCAGTGTCCAGCGGATAACTGCTCCTGAATCTTGAATCGTCTCCCGGAATCCTCTTTCCCTTTCCGCAGATGAGTGGAATCTTCCGGTCTGCGAGAGAATCCCAATGGTTTTCCCCTCAAGCGCCCCGCCATAATCCGCTATCATCTCTTCCGCCATCGCCCTGCCCATCTCATAGTTATCCGGCCCCACTCCAGGAAGCCGCGCCAATGCCTGATCCTTATCTTCCAGTGTGTCTGCGAGTATTACAGAGACCCTTGAATCCATCTCCCTGAGCATCTCCCCTGTAAGAATACCCGGAACAGGTTTTACGATCACCGCGTCAGCGCCGTTTCTTATCTCTGTCTCAATGAGCTCACGCTCTTCCTCCACTGTCAGTGCAGCCCCGGTACTGACGACGAATACTTCGACCCCGTGATCCTCTGCCGCCATCTCAAGACCATACCTGAACGCAGCCCACTGATTGTCCTCTGCGTTCGGTATGATCACAGAGATTTTATTAAGCCCGTTGTCCCTCTTCTCCATAAGCATAAGAAGGGCAACGATCAGGACCATCGTTCCGAGCACTGCCTCTATTAAAATGAACAATCTTTTTCCATTCTTCATCTCTTATTTCCTTCTCGCCTGTCCGTTCGCCGTCCGGCGCTCCCCGTCAGTTATCCTTTATCTCTTCTCTGTTGAATGTTCTGCCTTGTTCTAATATCTTCCGGTTTTCCTCTGTATATGGCACTGCCGGAAGGCGGATAGAGACAGTTGTGCCCTCATCAGGCTCACTTTCTACAGTAAGACCGTACTCTTTCCCGAAGAGAATCTGGATACGGTTGTTCACATTCACAAGCCCCACGCCGGATCCATGCTTATGAATCCGGTTGCTGTCTGTCAAAACAAGGCTGACCTCTTCTTCTGACATCCCGATACCATTGTCAGATACAGCGAGAACAACGATTCCGTCTTCCTGTTTCCCGGTCACACGGATCTCACCGGAATCCTCCATTCCCGCCACGCCATAATTGATCGCATTCTCAAGAATAGGCTGCAGTATCAGTTTCACTGTGCAGTAAGTAAGGATGTCGGGATCCACCTCAAAGATAATGGAAAATGTATTCTTATAACGAACCTTCTGGATATTCATATAGCTCTGCGCATGCTGGAGCTCATCCCTCACCGTGATGACTGTCCGTCCTTTAGAAAGACTGATGCGGAACAGCTTTGCAAGCTGGGATATCATAAATGCCGCCTCGTCATTTCTTTCCCCTTCTACCATCCATGTAATAGACTCCAGAGCGTTATACAGGAAGTGGGGATTGATCTGGCTCTGTAGGGCGTCCAGCTCACTCTTTCTTCTCTCGGTCTGCTCCATGACGATCTGCTTCATAAGATGATCGATCTGCTCATAGGACCTCTGGATCGAATATCCGAGATGGCGAATCTCCGCCGAACCGCCGATGTAGATCTCCGGTTTTTCTCCCGCCTCATAGTCTCTGACTGAATCATTAAGCCGGAGGATCGGCCTTGAGATCCTCACGGAGATCACGCGGTTGATAATGACCAGCATCATTGCCATTAAAAGCATAAGCATAATGATAAAGTAACGGATGTTGAGCATTCCTGATGTATATGCGGAATATGGAATCACACCCACCAGTTTCCACCCGGTGTAACTGATCGTATTTACCACGACCTGTCCCTGCTCTCCTTCAAAGGTCTCATTATACACGCCGTCTTTATACTCTGATACCGCGCCGCTGTTCTCATTGCTGATACCGTCACTGATCTGTATCTGCCTCGGATGGTAGATAATCTCGCCATTGCTGTCGCACAGATAATAATACTGACCGTTGTTAGATGTATTGATCTGTTTCATCATCCGCGAGATCGCAGAGTAATCCATATCCACCAGCAGCACGCCGGGCTGCGACACTCCTTTGTCCGTAAGCTCTACCACACGGCTTAAAGAGATCACCCAGTAATAGCGCTGTGTCCCGTCGTCAAACAGATTCTGGATATGCGGGGTGGAGAAGTGCATGTTCTCCATCTCTTCTGACGCCCTCACAAACCAGCCCTGCTCAGCGACTTCGATATTCGCTTTCTGATCTGCCACAGGCTCTGCGGCCATCAGGTTTCCCCCTCTGTCATACAGGGCGATCGTCTGGAGATTATCTTTGTTCGCCTCATACAAAAGATACATCCCGGTCCGTATATCCTGTTCCTGACTGGTGAAATCATTCTCCTTTATAACGTTGTAATACACTGCGTCCGAGATCTGCCTCATGCTTACCAGATAATCCTCTAAGTTCTCTCCGGTCTGCTCCATCAGCTTCTCCGTGCTCTGCACCATCTCCTCACGGGACAGAGTGGAGAATCTCATGTAGAGCACCACTCCGATGATGAGCATGATGGAGATCGATATCACGGAAAACGCGATCATGATCATGGGCTGGATGCCTCTTGGCTGTAGTTTTTTTATCTGACTGAAATATTTATCTTTCACTTTCTGTATGCTCCGCCCTCTGTTCCTTGTGCTCTGCTCTGTATTTTACAGGGGATACACCGAACCGCCGTTTAAAAACATAACTAAAATAATTGGGATCTGCATAGCCCACCTGCTTTGCTATGACATAATTTTTCTCGTCCGTATCAAGCAGAAGCCTCGACGCCTGTTCCATCCGATAGTCTGTCAGATAACCGATGAAAGAGGTCCCCTTCTCCTTCTTAAACATCGTAGAAAAATAGGAGTTTGACACTCCGAGCACCTGACAGATATTATCCAGCGACAATTCTTCATCCGCATAGTGTTCTCTGACATACTCCTCCGCCTTCTGCACAAAGGATCTGGTCGATCTGCTCCGCGCGGTGATCAGCTTTTCCCTGCAGGACAGACAGATATCGGTAAGCCACTTTTTCAGGGCCTCCGGATCCATATCGATAAGACGTCCGTACAGGGTGCGCATATCCTCTGAAAATCCCTCGATCTCTACATCATTATTTGCCTTAAACCGATACATGGCACTGACCAGTTCCATCACTGTCACATGATGCTGCTGCAAGGATTTAACAGGAAAAGCCACATGTTCCAGATAATGGTCCACCGCCTTTTTGACTTCCTCGCCCGAGCTCATGCGGATAGCTTTGAACAGCTTCGCCAGCTCTGTATCGTTTATCATCTCTGTCTCACCTATTGCCTGAGGGGCAACCTCCTTGATATTAACTGCCCGGGAAGCGCCGTATATCACCCGGTAAGAGACCGCCTCTCTCGCGCTGCTGTAGGACTGGGACAGTTCCAGGATATCACCGCACACCTGACCCACTCCCACTGTGACTACAGCACCGATGATGCGCCGCGCGTATTTACAGAAACGGTCGCACTCATCTGTCAGCTCTGACACCTCATTCTCACTTTTTAACTGGGCGATCAGAACCGTGTTCCCCAGATAAGCAAAACATTTCGTCCTCCATCTCTTCTCCAGACGTTCCTCCGCCTGCTTCTGCACAGCCGTCGCAAGGAGCATCGGGCTCATCTTCTCCGGCACTTGTCCCGATGAGGTATGGATGACAAGACAACAGAAATACGGTCCCTCGAAAGAGATCTGATAATCCCCCATATATTTATCCAGTTCTTCCTCACTTATCCGGCCCTCGATCAGGGTGGAATAGAAGTTCGCCTGAAGAAGGGGAAGCGATTCCATATAATATTTCTGCAGGATCTCTGCATTCTGCTTTTCACTGATCTCCTGATCCAGCTTGGCTTTCAGAGAAGAGAATACGCCGGTCAGTTCCACAGAGTTGACCGGCTTTAATAAATACTCCTCCACCTCAAGATGAACCGCCTCTTTCGCGTATTCAAACTCATCAAAACCAGTAAATATCAGGATCTTTGTGGCGGGATATTCCGTCTTGATGCGGTTTGCCAGTTCCATTCCGTCCATGTACGGCATCTTAATGTCTGTCATGACCACATCCGGCTGAAACTCTTCCACCATCTCCAGCGCTTTCACGCCGTTATTGGCATATCCGATCACGGAAAACCCCAGTCCCTCCCAGTCAATCTTTTTCATAATGACCTGTATTACTTCCTCTTCATCGTCTGCCAGAAGCACCGTATATTTGTCCATACATTTCTCTCCATGTATTGATTTTCCTGTTACTGCCCCCATCCCTGCATTCCTCCGCGCCATACAAAAGTGCCAGATGAGATTATTATATCAAAGCTGCAAAAAACTGTAAATGCAAAGAGCCGGAACTCTTATGAGCCCGGCCCCGCATATTAAGAATATTATTTCTTCTGGACGTATTTCAGACAGTCAAGTGTTACTGCCACAAGGATAATGATACCTGAGAATACGAACTGGAGGTTCGTATCGATACCAAGAATTGTCAGCGAATATGTCAGCGCCGTAAAGATACATACACCAACTACGACGCCCGATATCTTACCGATACCGCCGGTAAAGGATACACCGCCGACAACACAGGCAGCGATGGCATCCATCTCCCAGCCCTGTCCATAAGCCGCAGAACCGGAACCTACCATTCTCAGACACTCAAGCCATGAGCCAAAGCCATACAGGATACCGGCCAGCACGAATGCCCCCACTGTTACGGCAAACACCGAGATGCCTGAAACAGACGCAGCCTCTGCGTTTCCGCCGACAGCGTACAGGTTTTTACCAAATGTGGTCTTGTTCCAGATAAACCACACGATCACGATCGCTGCGATTGCCCAAAGGATAATCGTCGGGAACGTGCCGATCTTCGGGATCACCATGCTCGGGATCGAAGGCTCGATCGCGCCGAAGGACACACCCTTTGTCGCGTATGTAATAAGTCCGAAGATGACCAGCATGTTCGCCATCGTTGAGATGAACGGGTGCATCTTAAACTTCGCGGTGAAGAATCCCGCAATTGTTGTAAAGAACGTACAGAAGAGCACGCACATTACAAGCGCCAGAACCATCCTGCCTACAACCGGCATGGAGGTAAAGTCAAAAATGTGACCGAATACACCGCCGGTGTTGACGCCTTGGTGCATGATAATCGTGGCGATCGTCATGCCCATACCGACCATACGTCCGATGGACAGGTCAGTACCGGCAAGCAGGATCAATGCCGCAACACCAAGGGCAAGGAACATCCTCGGCGAAGCCTGCTGCAAAATGTTCAGCACATTGTTGTATGTAAGAAGCGGTGAGCCCTTCACAATCGGTGTAATGATACACAGAGCGATGAAAATCAATATAATCGCAATATACAGACCATTGCGCAGAAGGAAAGCCCTGCGGTTGAAGGTATATTTATAATTTTCCCATTTCTGCGCCTGCGTCTCCGCAAATGTAAACTTAGACATACGCAGCAGATCAATCAGATGGTACTTCCATGCAAACGCAGCGTGCTGCCTGTCCTTGATCGCCTGATAGTCTTTCTGAAGCTCAAGCTTCGCATCGAAAAGACGGTTTTTATGCACGTATTTCTCGTCCTTGATTTCCTGCTGGTCGGAAATCTTTGACATATTCTGCTGGTGCTCCTTCTCCAGCTCTGCAACTTTCTTCTGGTATTTCTCTTTTGCAGCAACCTTTTCCTGAGCGCAGCTTTCTCTGACAGGAGCATAATATTCGTTGTCAAAGTGTGCTTTAATATAAGCCTCCGCGTCAGAGATCAGCTTTGATATCTGGTCTCTGTTCTGTGCCTCGACCGCCTTTGCCTTCTCCAGCTCGCTTTTCGCCTGAGAGATGCGGTTCTCGCGCTCTCCTGATGTAAGGCTCTTGTCCTTCTTCGCCGAGTCTATAACGCTCTGAAGAGCAACGATCTTATCTGTGCCGTCTACCCGCAGGCTGTCAATCTTTTCCTGAATTTTACCGACATAATCCTCGATCGGCTTGCGGAGCTCCAGCTCCTGCTCCGCCGTAAGGATCTTACTATTTCCATTAGCCATATCCTTTACTCTCCCTTTTTATAGGTATTTTGCACTGAGCCTTAAGAGCTCTTCCTGATTTGTCTCTTTTGTATTGACAATTCCAGAAAGGTGTCCGTTCGACATGACACCAATGCGGTTCGTAATTCCCAGAATCTCCGGCATCTCAGACGAGACGACAATGATCGTCTTGCCCTGTTTTGCCATGTTAATGATCAACTCATATATTTCATATTTCGCCCCGACATCGATTCCCCTTGTAGGTTCGTCCATGAGAAAGACCTGTGGGCTGCGCTCCAGCCATTTGCCGAAAATGACTTTCTGCTGGTTACCTCCGGAAAGACTTGAGATCATATCATCCGGTCCCATACATTTTGTATGCATGATCTTAATTTCTTTTGCCGTCGCTTTCACCATCTTGGAATCTGAAAGAGCCGGGCCGGATTTGTACTGACTTAAGTTTGCGATCGTAGTGTTGAAGGTAAGGTCACCCTTTAAAAACAGACCGTTGGCCTTACGCTCCTCCGTAATCATGGCAAACCCGTGATCCATGGCCTCCCGCGCACTGTTAAAGTTCATGAGGCGGTTATTGAGATATACGCGTCCTGCCGCCCTTGTCCTGACGCCGAAAATCGTCTCAAGAAGCTCTGTCCGTCCTGCTCCCACCAGTCCGTACAGACCGAAAATCTCTCCCTCTCTCACCTCAAATGTAACATCCTGAAGATGAGGCTCAAACTTGGTTGACAAATGCTGAACAGACAGGATCACGTCCTTCGGGACATTGTCTACCGGCGGAAAACGGTTCTCAAGGGATCTTCCTACCATCGCCGCGATCAGCTCGTTCATATCTGTCTCTTCGGATTTCTTTGTCATAACAAGGTTACCGTCACGAAGTACGGATACTTCATCACAAATCGTAAATATCTCATCCATCTTATGAGAGATGTAGATCAGGGCGATTCCCTGTTCTTTCAGCATATTCATCATCTCGAAAAGCTTCTCAACTTCCTGTACTGTCAGCGAGGAGGTCGGCTCATCAAGAACGATCACTTTTGAGTTATAAGAAATTGCCTTGGCGATCTCACACATCTGCCTTTGAGAGACAGACATATTACGCATCGGCTGGGTAAGGTTAACCGTCATGCCAAGCTTCCTGAAAAGTTCGGAAGCTTCTTTTTTCATTCTTCCTTCATCAACCACACCCAGAGAGTTTACCGGATACCGCCCAAGGAATAAATTATCTATTACATTTCTTTCCAGGCACTGGTTCAGCTCCTGATGCACCATTGCTATTCCGTTTTCAAGTGCGTCCTTCGGTCCTGAAAAGCTTACTTCCTTTCCATCAAGGAAGATTGTTCCTTCGTCTTTCTGATAAGTACCGAAAAGGCACTTCATCATCGTCGACTTCCCGGCACCATTCTCTCCCATAAGTCCCATTACCGTACCGCGCTTCACATTGAGATTGATGTGATCCAGCACACGGTTCCGTCCGAAGGACTTACTCATGCCGCGTATCGATAAGACGATATCATCTTTCTTATCTGCCATTGTTTTTACTCCTGTATGTATTATTACAATCTACATTTCACAGAAGAAGGAATAGGGAGAATTTCTTCTCCCTATTAACCCCTCCTCTTTATTACTAATTAAGTATCAATTACTGGCTAAGAATGGATGTATAAGAAGCTGCATTATCCGTCTTAACCATGTTGATCGCAAACGCGTCATACTGGCTCGGATTTCCAAGACGGTTTGTGATATTGGACTCTGTCTGTCCGTCGCCGCCGATATACTCAACGTCAAGGTTCAGAAGGTCATCGTATTTCTCAAGGAGCGGCTGATATGTTGAGCTTAAGAAGTTATCGGAAGCATTGTAGATATTAAGCCATACGCTCTTGCTCGGTGATGTAGACTCGTCGAGCTGGTTGGATACCGGCTCATATGTCTTTGTAGAGTCTGTAAATTCCGTGTAGTTTTCAGACGTAACCGCAACGTTCAATGCATAATAGGAACGCTCGTCCGCATTGTATACATATACATCATCGCTGAGCACATTCCCTGCATCGTCCTCTGTGCCGATACCCGTATCAATATCAACTCCGTCAAGTGCATTTCTAAGCACACGGAGAGTCAGGTAAGCCTGTACGTCTGCGTGCTGGCTGATCGTTCCGCCGTACCCTTCCGCAATAGCTGCGACTGCGTCAGCATTAGCGTCATAACCGAATGTAGGAACCCCCTCGTCCTTTGACCATGCGTTGAACATTGACATTCCCATACCATCGTTATTGGAAGCAACGATGTCGATCTGATCACCGAAGGATGAGGACCATGTCCCGATTGCGTTGCCTGCTGTCGCCGCATCCCATGTAGCGCCGGCCGAGTTCTTCATCTCCTGAGAGGCAAGCTCACGGACTGTATAGGTTGTTCCGTTGATCTCAAGTGTTCCGTCCTGCACGGCTGTTGCTGAGCCGTCTGTGTTTGTTCCAATCGGATCGCTGTTCACTGCCCCGTCAGCCTCAACTGCTGTACCAAGAGCAGAACGAACGCCTCTTGTACGTGCGATGGAATCGTTGTGTCCAATGTCGCCGATAGCAAGGACATATCCGATCACGCCGTCGCCGTTGCGGTCGATCTTGTCAATGTTCGCTTCGATGTAATCTTTGATCATTGTTCCCTGAAGCTCTGCGCCCTGGTTTGCATCAAATCCAACATAATATGTATCCTCGTTGAAATTCAGGGCTGTCATATCAAGCTCTCCTGTGGAGCTGTTGGACGGCTGACGGTTGAACCATACGAGAGGTTTGTCAGCATTTGCAACATCTGATCCTGAACTGCTTCCGCCGCCCTCTGATGTGCTTCCGCCACTGCCGCCGCAAGCGGTAAGTGAAGCCGCCATCATCGCTGCCATAGCCAATAATGCAATTTTTTTCTTCATACTACATTGTTCCTCCTTTTTCCGACATTTTTCCATGTCATTTGTTGATAGTGACAGTATATCTAAGTAATGGCAGAGAAAACATAGAATTTTTTTTGCATTTTATTGAAATTTTTATGGTTATATCATATAAATTTAATAATTTTCCACAAGACAGAGAAGATTGACAGATCCTTCCCGCGCGAAATACAGATTTCAGCGCGCGGGATCTACAAAAAGGCAGAGCTTTTGAGGCATATAAAAAGAGCAGCCATGACTTTTTACAAATCAACAGCTGCCTTTTTCATCAATTTGTCTGCTGCTCTCCGGAATAGAAATTATCTTGTGCCAGTCTCCCTTATATTCGTTCACCAAAAGTCCTGTCAATCCTGTAGAGGGATCTATCCAGTCACCATTGCTGTCATAAGAACGCATCAAATTCTTAATGGCCTGCACATTTGTAAACATTGCCGAGCTTCTGGGATCTTGCGTCATCTGTCTGATAGCCGCCTTGTACTGCTTGCTGTTCGTATTAATGCCAGCAGCATTTAACTGTGCCTTTACCGAGGCGCTTGACAAACTTGACACCTTAATTGAATTGACCATGCCAACACTGCTTTTTGTTCCAAACATCATCTGAAACAAGAGGCTGTAGTCTGTTATTCTTGACATAATGCCCTCCTCTCTGATTAATATAATAAATCTAAATCTGTTTCCCTAAGGCAACCGCTTTCAGTTATTTATATTATCGACATAATAAAGGGAAACTTTGTATATGTGTCGGCACAGGCTGCCCCTGTTTCATTTACTGCGCCGTGCTTACTTCGCAAACACTTCGTGTTTCCTCGGTCACGGACTGACGTCCTATGATAGAATAAGAAAGAGACCCCGGAAGAGTGTAAACACTCTCCCGGGGTCTCTTTCTTATTCTATCACACGGCTTGCAGCCTTCGCGAACATTACTCGATGATTTTAGCTACTGTTCCTGATCCTACTGTACGTCCACCCTCACGGTATCAGACTGGTATATTAGAATATGTAAAGCGTATTTTTCAATTCATTCTGTGTAATAAACTACGATTTTTCCACTGATTTCGCATAGTTTCAAAAAGTTTTGTTATCATACTGTTATCATTTAAGAATCATGTTGTAGCAATTCTTTCTGCGTGTCTATAAATACCATGATTATATTTTATCTGAGCATATATATACATGATCCGAGCGCGAGGAAACCTCTTTAAACACTTTCGATTATATCTATTGCTTTTTCTATCAGCTCATCCCTTCCATCTCTGATTCCCTCTACCGTTGGATAGCATTCTACATCCGGTTCAAGCCCACATCGCTGAGTCGGTTCTCCTTGTGGTGTGTAAACTCCTAATCCGGTCATATACATCCTAATCTGCCCGGGTAAATAACATTCAACAATGTCTCCGTCTGCTCCAAGCGACGGACTTCCCACAACTGTAGCTTTGGGAGCCTGGCGGAGTGCCATAATTGTAAATTCTGCCCGGCTAATACTTTCTTCATTCATTAAAAGAATAATTTCCCCACGATATAACTCATCTTCTTTTAAATTTTGCTCTTTCCCTACTACTAATTCACTTTTTAAATAAGCACCAGGCATTGCTGGGTTAGGGGTAGTCATAATAGTAAATACTTTCTGAGTTGGTACAATATATTCTCCCAATAAATACGGGATATAAACCGAGGGATAGTACCGTAGATCTATGATAATACCATTCGTATCATGAAATCTATCCATTAATTTCTGCAGTTCTCCCTCTTTAAGGACTGATGGATCAATATATCCAATTGTATTTTCTTTTAAAAGACCATTTTCAATAGGATTTTGATAAACATAGGGAGAGTTCTGTGTCGTGATCTGCACTGTTTCTTCAGATTCTCCTCGGGCAATTCGCACTTCAGCCTGTTCCTTTTTCGATTGGAGTAATAAATTTCTCATTTTATAAAGGATTTTATCCGACTCAGGTATAGCCTGATATTTCTTTTGTTCCTCTATCCGCTCTTCCATTGTCATTCCATCAATTTCCAGAAGAATGTCTCCTGGCTTTAACTGACAATTACTCTGAGCTGTCTGAGTTACTACTGCCTGTCCATCAACCATTTTAATACTACATGGCAAAAAATGATCGCCATAATAATACTCCAGTATCTGCTCTTTATCACTAATTGTAATATGTGCATCCCCCGTCATAGCCGCAGTTTGTGCGATTGCAAGAACATAGCTGCGGTAATCGGAGGATTCTGCAACTACAGGAATGGATTCTTTTAAAACTGTATCCCAATCTTTTACCGTAATATCAACATTTGGAGAATAATATTCGTACATGTTCCAGAAACGAAACAACCCCAGTAATTTCATTCCCATATCTGTATCTTCCACCGGATATCTTTTTTCATTGTGAAAAGTAACTTTTGATTGATTCTCAAAAGGTGCATAAGAATCTTCCCGTGTTAAAATATAAATCTGAGACAAATCGCAGAGATATCCGCTCAATTCATTTCCAAGAAATTCTTTATCTTCTATCCATGCAGTATCCGCAACCTGAAGCCCCTTCCTATCCTGAAGGGACTTCAGGTTCTCGGTTTCCTTGCTGTCCTTTACATCATATGGGAATTTCTGCAACCAATCCAGGAGAATCTCATTTGTTGCAGCACAGTTCTCGGATTTTAATACTTCAGGCATTACCCGAAAAAGTTCTGCATCCCAGTTTATATCTCCTGAAACAACCAGCGGATGACGATATTTAACATATCCCCACACTTTACATAACTTGTAAAGAGATTCTTCCTGGACCTCAGAAAGCACTGTCCTCTCAATTTTAGAACCATTTTCGAATTCTTTATCTTTATCCCTTGGCAATGGCTTAAATCGTAAAAATAAAGATACTGTCAGTAATAATACCGCACCCAATATTGCTGCTAATCCTATAATTGACAGCCCCCTCCTGGAAATCCTTTTCATTTTTTCTCCCTCAACTTTCTGTCATAGACAATACATAATCTTCTGTACTACCACTCTCTCAGCAGCAATCCGATTTATTGAAATGTTCAGTTTCTACCGGAAATATATAAAAACACAAACATACCCCTAATGCAAACTTAGACGTTATTGTATAATTTCTCATTATCTTTCTCCCCCATTAAGTAAATATGAATTTTTTTGCGATTTCCATTCTTATCGAATGCAACAAGCGCCGTTTCTGTATATATAAATTCTGCGCTTTCAAAGTCAAAGTTTTCACGAACTCTTTGTCTTAGCTGTATCCCCGGCATTTCAGCAAAGGGATCCATCGTTTGAAAAGTCACAGGATTTTTCAGCTCCGTAGGTACGCTTCCCCTATCCAAAGCAGTTCCATACTCTATTGCTCCGCTGTTGCATTCTTTATTTATTTCACGCCTGAGTTCCTCCAGAGCTTGATTTCTCTCTTCATCAGTCAGATGCGTAAACGCCCTCCCTTTTGGCACGCTGTTCTGATTCTCCACATACGCAGCGAGTTGCCGTCCTATTTCGCAAATGCCGTAGCTTTGCCGTGCATTTTCTTCCGTTCCCTTTAGTCTTTCTTCCTCTTGTGTAACGTGCGTGAAAAGTCTTGGGTTGCATTTTTCTAATTTCATTTTTATATACCTCCTTTTTTATGGAGGTATTGTATCACCTTATGTAAAATTGAAAGAAATTATCAATTATCGCCATTTATTTCTCAATTTGATTTTTTTTCATTTATATAGTATAATGAGAAGTTTATATATGATTTTTGTATTTTTCGATATAATAATTTTTCTTCTTCATTTAGTTGGCTCTTTATAAACAGGTAATGATGATCTTCCTTAAATATAGGACGCATGTCCTGCTTCAAAAGTCTGTATGATTTTTGTACTTCTTCAAGATATTTATTTCTCACATTCTTTGGCATCTGCTTAAACGCGTGTATAATTGCTTCTACATATTCTGAAAATATTTTTCTCATCTGTTTCACTCTATTCTCAATTATAATAAGCTGCCTATTACGATCCTTATCAAAAAATATTACTGGCTCTAGCAATTCTTTAAGAATATACGCTCGCGAAAAAACATTAGGCATTACGCAGAATGTATTAAAAATATGTAATAAGTGATTCTTAATGTCTTTTTTCCCATTTTCCAATCTAGTAATAATACGGTAATATCTGGAAAACTCAAGGCATAAATTCATACCTGTTATTTTTTCAACCATATACGGAAACACCATACTTTCTGTCTCTTCTATAATCTCTTCTATCATTTTATGGATATTTTCTATAATTTTATCTACTGTTTCAAAATCATAACTCACCTTTTTAGTCCCGTGGCATAAATCACGAAACTTTTCATAATATATTAAAGCTATCTGAAATTCCAAATTAGCCATTGTCATTTTAAATTCTTGTTTTTCATTATTATCTTCATGCTCAATTATATAATAATACGGAATCACCCCTGGTTTCCTTAGCTGATCCCCCATATATTTGATAGGAGCCGTCTCTTTTTTTTGGAAGCAATCCAAAAAATCTCCATAATCATCATTCCACAGCTCAAATACTTCATCATCAAAAATCTGGCTTTTCCCACTTTCTATCCACAATTCTTGAAGTAATATATAGGTTATATCTGCTTCAAAAAATAAAGGCGATTTTACTATTGTTTCATATATATTTTGGTAATATCTTCCGAAGTCATTATCAATCGCTTTCATATATTGTCTCTGGACACGCTCTTTTTCCTGCTTTTCTCTTTGCACTTCATCAATCTGAATATCCTCTGCCTTTTCAATCTTTTCAGGAATTTTTATATACGCTTCCTCTATTTCATCCAGATGAGTAAATAAAAATCTATATTTTTCTGTTCGCCATGCACTATAATGCGGAACAATAACTTTTCCATTGGCAGACTTCTGATATGCGCTTTTCATAGAATTTGCAATCGTAGCTTCTATTTTTTGCTCCCATATTCTACCCATCTCTGTATTTTCAGAATCCTCCTGCTTGTTCCTGCCATATAGCAAATCACAAATTGTCTTTATACAATCTCTCGTATCACCCTCCTGCAAAATAATACTCAATTCTCTCATCTTACCATCTAAAATTATTTTATCCATATCCCTGCTTCCCTCATTTCCCACATATTTTTTAGGGTATCCCCTTGGTTCAGCTGCATAATATAGCTGCATTAATATATTACCATATATAGTCTAATATAGGGGAAATACGGGAAACAGGGAAGCAGGCATTTTACCAATCAGAAGTTTGCTTCATTGTTATCTCAGTAACATACAGTTTTCATCGTACTGTGCGGCTCATCGCTTAAAGCACAACCTCAATCCGGTTTTTCTCCCGTCTGTAATAATACAGATTTTCAGAAAGATCTTCATCTGATGCATAAACTTTATTATTCTTCCTGACAAGCGACCTTAAAAAATTCGGATCCCGGTCTTTGCGGTCAGGAATCAGGATGACTTCATTTAAGGAACCGGGGAGGATATAAAGATCCCCGTCCATCTTCTCCGCAAATCCTTTCAGGATATCCAGTCTCAGCATCGCCGACGCCCCGTGATTCCGGTATTCATTTGTCAGCACATACGTCTCGTCTTTCTTTCCGTGAAGTCTGGCATATTTATCCAGATACCGCCCGGGATAGCCGATCTCGTCATCAATATGCCGGAGCAGGAACTTTTCTTTCCCGAAGTTGTCCTTTGCCGCCTCCCACAGCTCTTTTTCGCTGATTTTCCAATATCGGAGCATACTTTTCCTGACCACATTGCTTATGATTCCATATTCATTCTTTCCCGTAACAATCCGACAGTAAACCGCAAGATCAAGATATTTCTTATGTGGAATTTCCGTTAATTCATCCCGATTCCATTCCCAGTTCACAAGCCGTATCTCAATCCTTGGCTTTACATCTTCCCATGTCTCAAAATATTGTTCGGCACAAAACTCCGGTATTGCATTATAAAGTCCGGTCACAAATCCTGCACAGGCAGAAATGGCCGCTCCCCTGCAATACTGGTCATAGAGATTCTTTACATAGACAAGAGGTCTGAGTCCGTCCGCCCCCTCCCCCAGTCCGACTGCCTCTTTTGTAATGCTGTCCTTCCCGCAGACCGGGATAATCTCCGCCCTGACAGATTCCCTCAGCCTTTCCCTGAGTTCGTTAATCAGCCGCGCTTTAAATTCATCAAAATCCATATGTTTCATCTCCATCCCCCTCTCATCCGATCCCCTCCGAAAGCAGTCTCAGGCAGAATCGGAATCCGTTTACAAATCCCCGTTCCTGTCCCACGATCGTGGCACTGCACAGCAGCATTTCCAGCTTTTCTTTATCCAAAGTTTCCACAGGGGTTTCGAGTAATGCGCTCAGGCGGTCACTCATGGCAAAATCATCCTCCTGTGTATCTTCTTTCATTTTTAAATAGACTTCTTTATAGATTTTTTCAATTAACATAAACCCTCCAAATGATTCGTATTTTTACTTTGCATCTGTATCCGTCCTGTCCGGCTGTCATAGAAATACGCATGGTCTGACAGCACTTCTTCCTCTGCCACCACCGCGCTGTTCACTTCACGTACCATTTCATCCAATGCCTTTCCCGGTATCCCCGCGCTCTCCGGCACCAGGATGGACTCGTGGACACTTGAAGGCAGGATGTAAAAGCTCTGCCCGTCTGCAATCTTCTCCAGAAGCGGCTTGCAAAGCAGCTTTGCCGCGCCGTACATATTATTCTGATTTGTCAGGACATACATCCCTGCCCCCTCCATCTTCTCCTTGCCCGCAATTTTTGATCCTGCCGTCATTTTCCTGAGCGTTTCGTCCATATCTGTCAGAAGATATCTCTGCCCAAGATTGTTTTCTTCTGCCTGTGCAATCAGTTCTTCTTCCTTTATGTCCCACCGGGCAAGATTCTCCTTTTTTATCTTCATATTTCCCTGCCCCTCATTTATCGGAAGCACCAGCATATAGCACACCGCAAGATCCAGAAACGGACGCCATACCAGATCTTTTAAAAACTTACTGTTTCGTTCCTTTGACAGCAGCACCGGATAAACATGGTTTTTTGCCGCTTCCCACGACAATACTGCTTCTTCCCATTCTTCTGAGTTGCTCCTTGCCTCCGCATCTTCAACGCAGCGCAGAAGCACCCTCTCGCACTCCTCAACCGTAATCCCGATCTCATGCATCTCAAAAAAGCCTTTTATGCTGACGGACGGGACTGCCTGCACTTCCCCTTTCTCCTTTCTGGCAAAGATCAGTTTCCTGTCCCTGGTATCGTTGCATTTTATCACTTCTTCCTCCCTAATCTCGTAGTCCTCTTTTAACCTCTCCTGTAACCTTGTGTGCATTTCCCGCACAAATTCTTCATACTGCATATTCCTTTTCTCCTGTCTTTTTTCAACTGACACTCTGTCTCTGTCTGCATATGCCGTTACATTTATGCGCTTTCCTCTGTATAAGCCGCGTCAAAGATATCCTCTGTGCTCACTTCATCCATGCTTTCGGCAATCTTATTCCTGATCGTCTCGTCCGTGGAAATCGCCTTACGGAAATCCGCCTTGATCGGGGCGTATTTCAACGCCTGTTTGATGACTGTCTTTTTGGCCATGCTCTCATAACTGGTTTTCCACGGACTGAAAGAGGTATCAAAGGCTTTGGAGTATTCTTTCGCAAAAGCATCTATTGCTGTTTTACTCATGACCTCGAACCCGAATCCCCCGTTCGTCAGCTTGAACATCCCGTAGAAAAGCCGGACTTCCCCGCGTTCCCCCAATGCCGGACGGTGTTCCAGTTTGGGGTTCAAACCCAGTTCATACTCAAACTCATCATTTTCATAGACTGCCTGCGCAGAAATAATCTGTATCTGCGGATTCCGGTATCCCAGGTCAATCAGACCTTTATAGCCGATCTGGAACTGGCACTCCATTGTCCCCTTGTTGTTGTAAGGAATAAGGTATGCCTGTCCCAGCGGCGTATTCGGTTCCAGTCCGAGCTGCGCGGCGTTCATCAGCGCCGCGAGGAAGCTCATCTGCGTACATTCCTGCAGTTTAGGCGTAGTATTTAATGCGGATAATGCCATCCTCGTGAAACGTTCCGGCGTTATCACTTCAGGCAGAGCTTTCTTGATCTCCGGCTCCATCGCCTTGATCAGATCCGCTATGCTCATGGATTTTGTCAGCTTTGCCTCGCCCTTTGTGACTTCTGCTTTCTTAGCCAGTTCTTCTTTTACGTTTGTCGTTCTTCCTGCCATCTGCTTTTCCTCCATAATAAAAAGAGACAGGATATTGCTCCTGCCCCTTGTGAATCTTTAAATCTTATTTATTTTCCCGTTCTCAGCAGATACACCTCTGCTGACTACTACATTTTACATTACTCATTCTTCCCGTCTACGATTCATCCGATATCTCTTCTTCTGTTTTCTCTGGAGAAAGCCATCCTGCATCCTCAGCAGATGTTTCTCCTTTTTCCAGTTCTGAAAGCAGTCTTTTTTGTGCTACATATCGTTCTATCATATCTATCAGAGTTTCCGCCGTTGTCACTTGTTCAGCCGCTTCCTCCTTACTGGCGATATAAAAATCATCGTAGTCACTTTTATGCCGGATGATCTCTAATTTTGAAATTTTACGCCCCATTTCTCTTGGGAAAATTTCAGTCCGAACATAATTTTTATTAAAATATGCCAGAGTATCTTTATGCTTTTTAAATGCGATTGGTTCTAATGCCAAGACTGCTGTGATTGCATGAAAGCAGGCATAATAAGCCCTGTTATTTGCCGCCTTATATTTCTGAGCTTCCAAGACAATCTTTGCTGTATCTAATTCATCCTTTGCACGTTCTATTTTATATAGCGCCATATCAGCAAAAGTCCCTTTATGCGCTTCTTCCATCACAGGACTACCCCCTCTTCCTCCACGTTTTTGTAAAACATATATGCCTTTTTCCAATAATTAAAATGATCCACATTCTGAACTACCGGCATAATCTCCGTATCGTGCTCTGAATTAAAATCATATGTCAGATCGTATATCTTATCTTCACAGGATTTTAAACTTTTTTCGTCTAAATCTACCAATATCATAATATCAATATCCGAATCTGTTTTAAAATCCCCTCTGGCATACGAACCATAAAGAATGACTTTTTTAATATGCTCTTCTGATACATCTTGCAGTTTTGTCCGGTACTCCTGCAATAACCGTTCCAAAGTCTTAGGCATACAATCACCTCTTTACTTTCTGATTTGCAGACTTCTATTTGTATTATACCGAATCCCTTTTTCTTTTCATAGTCCTTTTTCTGATTTCAGGACGAGATTCTTTATCCCATTTCAAGATGCATCCCACACTTTTTTAAGCAGCCAATATAAAAGCCGCTCCCTTAACTTCATAATCTCCTTTCCAACAGGGGCAGGATTTCCCGCCGCCCGCCTCACTTAGCTTATGCCGCCTTGATTAGAAACCGTCGGCTCATTGTCTCCTTACGATATTTCTCATAAATCTCCGGCTGTTCTTCTTTCAGGCGTTTCTCGTCCAGACGGTTGCTGCTCACGGTTTTCCAGGATACCCGGTAATGCTCATTCTCCGCAAGCTCCGCTTCTCCGAGATACAGCTTCAGCTCCTGCTCGATCTGCTTCTTTTCGGTATCCATGCGCTCGATCACTGCAAGGAGCTCCTGCCTGCGCTGTAACTTTTCATCGAATCCGGTCAGGGGAATACTCTCCGGCACAGACTGTCTGTAATACTCTGCGATCACGCTGTCCGCAATCTTGGAGCCGTCCGGATCCGGCAGGATTTTTTTCTGCACATGGTTCTCCCAGAAGTCTTTTTCAACCTCAGTCAGATAACGGATCATCTCCTCATCCCGTTCGATCCTGCACCACTTGAACTCCCGGCCATAGATCAGGACGGCAATATACCAGCACTCTGCTCCCGTCACCGCCATGTAGTGATGGCACTGTAATTCATAATGTGCGGGAATCTTCCCGTCTTTCCAATGATCCGCCAGATAGGGACTTGCCGTTTTACACTCCAGTCCGGCGTTCTCCCCGACTACCATACGGTCTGCATCCGCAATCATAAAGGGATACTGCTCATTACAGAATATGGCGTTTGCGCGCCTGACCTTTTTCCCGGCCGCTTCCATGAATCTTCTTGCCACATAGTCCTCAAACTCCCTGCCCTGCCGCATTGCTTCGTTATCAGTCTGTTCTGTCTCTTGTGTCGTCTTGTCCAGATAGACCGCCATTGCGGAGCGGTACGGGTTCAACCCGCAGACCGCCCCGGCATCCGATCCTCCGATACCATTTTTGCGGTATCTCAGCCATAATTCTTCCGCCATCCCCAATGTAGATACTAATTTCTTCATGGCGCTCTTCCCTCCTTTCTCCGTCTCCTATGCCGCGCTGACCATCTGGTATGCTTTATCAATCAGCGGGTTCCCCTCCACTGTCCGGGCAAACAGGTTTTCCTTATAATTCGCTGTCTTTCTGAGCGGCTTTGAATGGGTGGCAAAATCAGATACCGCGTTGATGAAGCGGTAGGCATTGTTCCCCACGTCCTTCAGATCCGGAGCGTCAAAATAGCGGCGTTTCATATCCTCCTGAAGCCGCTTCATGTTCCGTATCTGCTGGGGAGTTGAACCGTCCTCCACAGGCAGGAGGATCTCAATGTAGTCCATGACCTGTTTATCCGTCAGTTTCTTCTTCCTTAAGGATTCAAACTCTTTCCCAAGCTCATCCATGTACGTCTCTGCCATAAACAATGTGTCCTTTGCTTCTTTCATCTTTCCCCTGATATCCCCCGTATGGTTCATAGACCACGACCGTTTCGCCGTATTCAGCGCAAGGTTTAAGGTATTCTGGCACACCACCCGGATCGGCATCAGAGCCACTTTGATTGCGCCGCTCCCGTCATGGGCGTTGGAAAACAGGAGATAGGGACTGATCCGTTCCCCTGAAATGATGTACTCGTGGGGCATATGCGCCAGCAGCCATACCCGCCTGCCGCCCTGCAGGCTCCCGGCCGTCTCATAGCGGACGCCCTCTCCTAACAGTTCATCCGTAAAGGCAAAAGCCTCCCTGTTCTGCACAATTTTATAGCGGTCTGTCACCACACCCAGTACGCGCCTGTCAGAATCCCGGACATTTGCCCTGTATCCGTCAATCATTTCTTCTTCCCGCGTATAGATCGGCTCCTGAACTACGTTCCAGTTCAGTCCTGCCGCAACCAGCGCTCCCTCTGAATCCGGCGCTTCGATCACCTTTGTTCCCAGTCCGTGCCACGGAGCTGTCCTTACATAAAACATACTTTCCACATTTGCCGACATGATAAATTCCTCCTTTTTCTGAATTATTTTTTACTTTTTTTCTGTTTCTCCTGTTCCCCATTTACCTGTCACTCATCCGCAATTACTTCCAGCAGCTTGATTCCGCATCCGAGCAGAACAACCGCAATCTGGATTCCTTTCACATGCTCACCTCCCTCCTGATAAATTTGTGTAATAAAATAAGACAGAACCCGTTATTGGATTCTGCCAGATTTCACTATAATATATCATTGAATCAGGGAATATTTTCTACGTTCCCCTCGTCTATCCCGGACTCCCGTTCCTCTATCTCAGGCTCCTCATTATCTGTCTCAAACTCCTGATCCTCTATCTGAGTTTTCCTCTTTTTATCCCTATACTTTACCTCCTCTAACTTATTTTTTGCATTGGTAACAGCACATCCTGCACCTAACATCAGATCTTCCACTTTTCCGAAAAATCCCGTTCCAATTCCTGTGCCAAACAGACCAAATCCATCAAACATCTCGCTTTCCTCCTTTTCCGCATGAAACGGCAGAGAATCATTCCCTGCCGTTTTCATATCATTAGCTTTTCTATTTTTGTTGAATGGTTTCACTATGATAATATGTATTTGAAAATTTGAAATATTACATGAGAAAAGCAGGAAGATCGCTCTCCCTGCCGTTGCTATGTATATAACTACCATTAATTAAATTCTGTTGTTCTCAGGTATGATTGATTATCTGTTATATCCATAATGATTCCAGAATCTGTGCCTGAAAGCTCTCCCGACTTTACAATGGTCATATTTTCGGAATCAGACCATATCATTGTGATTATGTACCCATAATAGTCTACTTGTATTGTAGTATCGTCGATAATTGCTCCTTGCACTGTTAATATATCATAGGACATCTCTAATATTCTAAATGTCAAATTTACTGTACCGTCGCCATTTACTTGAACATTAACGTGTCCAGTAGTGCCTTCACTTCCTGTAATACAAGTGTACCAACCGTCCATACCGATAAAATTATCTGCTTTATTAATCCCACTTACTTCATCTTCAACTTTTTTAATCAGCTCAACATTCTTCTTCTCAAAGTCATTGAATACCTCGTCCGCATTAAACTGATCTGCCGGGACGGTTCCTTTATACCAGGGCATACTTTCAAAATACTGTTTATAGGTATCCTCACTGAAAATATAGCCGTGTCTTGCAAAAATTTCATTTCTTCCGATTGCAAGCCTGTCCGCTTCCACACTGCGGACTTCATCCTCAGACAAATATTTTTTATCACTGTCCGGGAATATATATGCCTCTTGCATATAGCTGTCGATTTCATCCTGTGACATCTGCATTACCGTTATCCGTATTATTTCTTCTCCGCTTGTTTCAAGCACAATATTAGTGCCGGCGTCAGCATCCAGATATGCGTACTGATCGTCCATCTGACCTGCCGACATATATGTATCTGACAACAGGGTGTCCGCTTCCGATAAACTCATCCCCGTCTTTACGCCGTGGAAAGCAGGCATATTTTCATTCACACCCTCCAGCATGATGATATCTGCTGTTCCATCGGTACAGCTTATATATATGGCTCCGTCCAGAGCCATATACTCACCATATTCCTCATCACCCTCGATGCCAAGTTCTTTCAGCATCTCTTCCGGCTGTCCAAAATATGTCTCCAGATCAATGCCGGAATAATCCTCCGTCATCTCTCCTGGCATTGCAGTATCATCTTCTGCCGTTATAACATCATAGTCCAAAGCGACGGATGCATCATATGTAAAAAGCATTTTTACAATCCAAAAAATGCTGCCCAGAATAAGTACCCAGAATACCGCACATATAATCAGTACGTTTCTTAACAGATGCGGATGGGGTTTTCCTGATCTGCTTATTTCTTCAGCAGTTTTTTCTCCATTATAGATTTTCCCGATCAGGTTCATGTTGTCAAACATGATATAAGTAACGGCCATAGAACTGATTCCAAATGTAACAACATCTAACAAAGACCAAAGCAAAATAGTGCTCCCTTTCTCCTGTATCTGAATCCCATACTTTGGGGCGATCCGGTAAAGGCGCTCTCCCTGCGTGTAATACCAATACAACCCGTAAATCCCACAAGTCACCATTGACAGTAAAATCACGACAATATAATTTTTACTCTGTTTCCCGTCTCCTTCACACACTTTATTCAGGTCTTTGACATATCCATACATTACATAAATACCGTAGATGCCAAAAGTAATACAAGATAAAAGCAGGAATTTCCAAAAACTTCTGTATTTTATCTTACCCATATTTTCCATTTGATATTTCGGTATATACCCTGAGGCCGGACTTTCATCTTCTTTGTTCTCTGCCAGATTGTTATGTATTTCTAGTTTTATATCCTGTTCTTTATTTTCATCACTTTCTACAATAGCTCCACAATATGGGCATTTTGCCCATGTATCCTCAAGTTCTTTTCCACAATTCGTACAAAACATCTTCTTTCTTCCTTTCATTACTTTTTCTTCTGTCTAATTTACAAACCTTCTCCTATGTATTACACCTTAAACTTATTCCACTAAAAGGTATTCCTATTCAAGAATTTCCACATAATGGGCCGTAATTTCCGGGGAACCACCTACAAGCGTTTGCCCTGTCACCTGTCCATAAACCCCTATTGCCTCTCCAGCAATCGGTCTTGGCTCTGGTATTTCATCCATCCCTGTTACAACTATAGATTCACTCATAATCGTTCCATCTTCAGTCATATAAAGCGCATCGCTTGTATATACACCAAATACTCCTCCTTCTATATAAACATATTTATCTTCATATTGTTTAGGGTATCTCATTATATCAGTTATGGTTGTTACTATATATTCCTCTGAACTTTCAATTTGTTCATCACTTGAAGATCTCGTCTCATCTTCATTGAATAAAGATGATATAATTCCTAAAACAAGTAAAATAGCTAGACCAGATGCAGCCGTCTTTATTATCCATTTAAAGATTCCCCCTATACTGATACTCTCATCTTCTCGTTTTTCTTTATTCTCCGTACTATAATCACTTGGTATTTCATTTCCACAATACGGGCAGTGGCTCCATTTGTCTTTCACTTCTTTCCCACACTTCTTGCAAAACATACCTTATTCTTCCTTCCACATTTTTTGTAAATATTAAATAGTCCTTATATCATTCTTTTTTTACACTGTTCAACATTTCTTTACATAAATTTAGGTGCTAATTTCCCGCATTGATAATATTTCTGACACAAGTTTAGTTTGAGATAGAATCCGAAAAAGAACTCCTCTCTCTTTTTTCAATAGTAACTGTATCATCCGCATTAAAAATGAATATTACCCCAGATTCATCATATCTTGAAAAATCTATATTATAAAAATTACTATTTTCCCCATCTTCATTGACAATTAAAAAATCCCATTTTAATGTATTTATAGTCATTTCAAGGTTCACAAGTATACTCTCACTAATTTTTAGGGTATCATTTTGTAATAAATCATCTCCCCAACTCTCCGAATCTACTTTAGATGCATATATTTCACAGATCTCTTCTCCTGTATTATTTTTAATTATTATAGGTATTTCAAACATATCCTCTGGTTCTATCAATCTTATCTTTTCAGGTTCAGGTAGCGTATCATATGGAGTGTAATTGATTACGTCATCTTCAATTATTTTTACTATCCCACACCCTGAACAAGAAATTACTATAAAACAAAGTCCAACGGCAATTCGCACAATTTTATCAGATATGACATGAAATTCACTTAATAATTTCCATCGTTCTTTATGTTTTCCACTCCTCGTTTCTTTCCCATTTTCACTTTTCATATTTACTTCCCTCACTTTTTCCTTAACTAAACTTTTTATATTTACACATCATTATACTACACCTATATTTTTATTACAATCAGAACTATAAAGTTTCTGAAAGGTACAAATTATATGAAAGAAATCAATTTTGAAAATATAGGTAAAAAACTAAAAGATATTCGAGTTTCCAAAGGACTGACACAGGAATACGTTGCTAATATGGCAGATGTAAACACCAGCCACATTAGCAATATTGAAAATAATCGTGTGAAGATTTCACTTTCTACACTTATCCATGTATGTAATGCTCTGGAAGTGACTGTTGATTCTATCTTAGCTGATGAATATAACAATCCTGTTTCCGTTCTGGAACATGAAATCTTGCTCGAAGTTCATTCATTCCCATTGGAAACTCAAAAACAGATTTTAAAAATCATTCGAGCTTTACACTAACTTAATCCGCTCCTTGAAATACTTCTGCCATCAGTTCACTTGCATATCGAAATCCTCTTACAAAGCCGCCCTCTTCCGCAATCGAAGCAATCAGAAATAATTTATCCCTGTATTGTTCATATTCTTTCCAATCCATAGCTTTTTTCTCCGACCTTGTCAGTTCCATAATTTTTTCATAAATTTCTTTACTGACCTCATCCATTCCATTTTT
Organism: uncultured Ruminococcus sp.; assembly: GCA_904418845.1. Taxonomy (GTDB): domain Bacteria; phylum Bacillota; class Clostridia; order Lachnospirales; family Lachnospiraceae; genus Mediterraneibacter. The sequence continues at coordinate 44,097 of CAJFQC010000006.1, forward strand.
CGTCTGTGCCATAGCGTTATATAATTCTCGTATTCTTTTATCCATTACTACACTCCTAATTCTCCTGACTCTCTAAAACTGTAATATCCATCTCCCACAATCACATGATCAAAAATCTCAATTCCTAACAGAGAACCGCCTTTTTCAATTCTTTCCGTAATCCTTCTGTCTGCCTCACTTGGTTCACAATCTCCTGACGGATGATTATGTATTAAGATGATTCCTGCAGCATTATTCAGGATCGAATGTTTAAATATCTCTCTGGGTTCTGCCAATGATGCGTTTACCGTGCCAATCGACACTATTTCAACCGCTAACGGTTTGCTTCTCGCATCAACAGAAATAACCAACAGATATTCCCGGTCAGCATCTTTTAAAATCTGCCCTGCCAATTCTGCGACTAACTCCGGCTCATTAATCCGCTTTCCCCCGTACGGCAGTTCCTTTTCTTTTACCATTGTCAGACGGACTAATGGCACATAGTTTTGTCTTTCCATACTCTTTTACCTCTCTTCTTCTGAAATTAAATTAAGCCGGAGCATTACCACCCCGGCTCTTTTTAATATAACCTTAATGAAGTTATTTTTCTTAGCAATTACTGACTGCCCACATCTCTTCCCTATCTCCATGACAATACTCCGTCCGCTCCCACTATAATCATAAAATCTCCGCATATGACTAAAACATTCTGATAATAAATCATTTTATTTGGGAGGGATAGAATGTGTCAAATCTACTTAGACCTGATTTCATATCATATAGCGAAAACGAGTCTTTTTTAATGACTGCATCAGAACTTGCCGACTATCTGGGCGTTGGCAAAAACCGGGCTTACGAGCTTTTAAATTCCGGCGAAATTAAAGGATTCCGCATAGGATCTATCTGGAAAGTCACAAAAACTGCAGTCGATCAGTACATTTACGAAAAATCCGGGCTTTGATTAAGCCCGGACTTTCCGCTCATTTTCTCGTTATTTTCTTTTTTCTGGTCCCTGCTCTTTGCCTTTCTCTCTGATAAACTCCCTCGCTCTGAATTATGATAAATTTCCTGCATGAATAAAAGACCACACTGAAAGCCAATCTCCATATACACCGCAGGTATAACCTCTGTCAACTCTGTTGCTGCATCCATCAGATCTGAAATTCCACCTGGTCCATATTTCTGTGCCACTTTTCCATATTCTTCAAACGCTTCATCCATCAGGCTCTCATAATCCATTCTTAAATTAAGCTAAAATCGTTTTATTCAAAAATCCCGGAAGATATCTCTCTCCCAGGATTTTTCTTATATCTCTTTATAACTTTTTAAAACTTCGCTCAGAATTGGTACAAAATTGGTACAAGATTGGTACAAAACCGCTTTTCTTTTTCGATTTTAGTACAGCTTCGCCCCTGCCGGAATACTGTCATCGAGCATCAGCAGATTCAGTCCTTCGTGTCCGTCATATTCGTACACCGCACTGATCAGCATCCCCTCTGAGTCGATACCCATCATCTTCCTCGGCGGCAGATTTGTAATCGCCACACAGGTCTTTCCGACCAGTTCCTCCGGCTCATAATACTCGTGAATACCGCTTAAAATCGTGCGTTTCCGGTCTGTTCCATCGTTCAGTGTGAACTTCAGGAGCTTCTTACTCTTCGGAACTGCCTCGCATGCCTCTACCTTTACAACCCGGAAATCGGACTTGCTGAAAGTATCAAAATCAACGATATCCTCAAACAGCGGCTCAACTTTCACCTTGGAAAGATCGAGCTTCACAGCAGGTGCGGACTCTTCCGGCCTGTCCGCTTTTTTGCTGTCTGAACCGCCGATGCTCTTCATTGTCGGGAAGAGGAGCACATCACGGATCGCCGCGCTGTCTGTCATAAGCATGCACATTCTGTCGATACCGAAGCCGATACCGCCTGTCGGCGGCATTCCGATCTCAAGAGCGTTTAAGAAATCCTCATCCGTGGTGTTCGCTTCCTCATCCCCCTGTGCCAGAAGTTCTTCCTGCGCCTTAAAGCGTGCTCTCTGGTCGATCGGGTCATTGAGCTCAGAGTAAGCGTTCGCCATCTCCCATCCGTTCATAAAGAACTCGAAACGCTCCACATAATCTGGGTTCTCCGGTTTCTTCTTTGTAAGCGGTGATATCTCGATCGGATGATCCATGACAAATGTCGGCTGGATCAGATGCCTCTCCGCAAACTCCTCGAAAAAGAGGGAGAGGATATCGCCCTTTTTGTGGCGCTCTTCAAACTCTACATGGTGCTCTTTCGCAAGCTCTCTTGCCTGCTCAAGCGTCTCCACCTCATTCCAGTCAACACCCGCGTATTTCTTCACCGCATCTACCATGGTGATACGCTCGAACGGCTTCCCGAGATCCATCTCCACACCGTTGTAATTGATCTTTGTTGTACCGAGGACTTCCTGCGCCACATGGCGGTACAGGTTCTCTGTCAAGTCCATCATACCGTTATAGTCTGTGTATGCCTGATACAGCTCCATAAGTGTGAACTCCGGATTATGTCTCGTGTCAAGACCCTCGTTGCGGAACACGCGGCCAATCTCATACACCTTCTCCATGCCGCCTACGATCAGTCTCTTCAAGTACAGCTCTAAGGAGATGCGGAGCTTAAAGTCCTCATCCAGCGCGTTGAAATGTGTCTCAAACGGCCTTGCCGCTGCACCGCCCGCATTGCTTACAAGCATCGGCGTCTCCACTTCCATGAAGCCTTCGCCATCCAGATATCTTCTGATGGCGCTCAGTATTTTTGAACGTTTGATAAACGTATCCTTCACTTCGGGATTCATAATGAGATCCACATATCTCTGACGGTAGCGGATATCCGTGTTCGTCAGACCGTGGAATTTCTCGGGAAGGATCTGAAGGCTCTTGGAGAGCAGTTCTATATGAGATGCGTGAATAGACATCTCCCCTGTCTTTGTACGGAACACCTCGCCCTCAATGCCGACTATGTCGCCCACATCCAGTTTTTTAAACTCTTTATAATTCTCCTCACCCACGCTGTCCCTTGCCACATAGGACTGGATATTTCCTTTCAGGTCCTGAACATTACAGAAGGAAGCTTTTCCCATCACTCTCTTGGACATCATGCGCCCTGCGATGGATACTTTATTTCCTTCCAGCTCATCAAATTGATCTTTGATCTCCTGGCTGTGATGTGTCTGATCATATTTTGTAATAACAAACGGATCTCTGCCGCTTTGCTGAAGCTCCGCAAGCTTCTCACGGCGCACCTTTCTCAACTGATTCAGATCCGGCTCCTGCATATTTTTCTGCTCCTGTGCCACTTTTCTTTCTCCTTCCTCTCGAGCGGCGATTTCCTTCCTCACCCGCCCGGCTTATTCATATTTTACTGCGTACGTTTTCTGCTCATCTTTTCCGCTTATATTTTGTCGCCTGTCTTTCCGTTTATGTTTTAATGCTGTTTCCGCATCAGCCCTACAAGCGAATTCAGACCCCTTATAAAAAGAGGTCTGCATCATGGGCTATGTTTACTTTGAACGGCTGATCTCAAGGATCTTGTACTGGATATCTCCTGCCTGTGTCTCCACTGTAACAGTATCTCCCGCTTTCTTTCCCATCAGCGCCTGTCCGACCGGGGATTCATTGGAAATCTTGCCTTCTAAGCTGTTCGCCTCTGTAGAGCCGACGATCTTAAACTCCATATCCTCGTCATATGTGATGTCAAATACCTTTACTGTGCATCCGACATTGATCTTATCGAGATCAACTTCGTCCTCAACAACCACCTCGGCATTTTTCAGGATGTTTTCCAGCTCCTCGATGCGGGCCTCGATATCTCTCTGCTCGTCCTTCGCTGCATCATACTCCGCATTCTCGGAAAGGTCTCCCTGCTCTCTCGCCTCTTTAATCTTCTCTGCGACTTCCTTTCTCTTAACGACCTTGAGATTCTCAAGTTCATCCTCAAGTGCCTTTAATCCGGCATAAGTAAGTAATCGTTTCTTCGCCTCTGCCATTGGTAATGCTCCCTTTCTGTTTCTTTAATTCTCTGTATATTTCATGCACCGGCTCAAATGCCTTGTACACTTTTATTCTAGTCTATTTCGCAATTTCAATATTATAACCAAACTCTATAGTGATGTCAAGAGATTTTCCAACTCCTGAAAACTCTCTACTAAATTCACTTTTTCCCTGAGTCTGGCGGCTCCTTTGATCCCTTTTGTATACCATGCCACATGCTTTCTCATCTCTCGTATACCCAGATATTCACCTTTAAATTCGAGCTGTAATCCTGCATGTCTTAAGATCATCCGGCGTATCTCATCTTTATCCGGCTGCCGCGGCAGCCCTCCTGATCTTTCCCACTCGCACATCTGAGAAAATATCCACGGATTCCCCTGCGCACCCCTGGCGATCATAATGCCGTCGCACCCGGTCTGAAGCGCCAGCTCCTCCGCTTTCTGCGGAGTAGTTATGTCCCCGTTTCCGATAACCGGAATGGACACTGCCTCTTTCACCTGTCGGATGATATCCCAGTCTGCTCTGCCGCTGTAATACTGTTCTCTTGTCCTGCCGTGCACCGCTATGGCGGACGCTCCCGCCTCCTCTATGATCTTCGCGATCTCCACAGCATTTACGTGCTCATCGTCAAATCCTTTTCTTATCTTCACAGTGACCGGTTTTTTGATCGACCGCACCAGAGCGCTGACAATCTCATACACCAGTTTTGGTTCTTTCATGAGCGCGGAGCCTTCCCCGTTTCTTACAACTTTGGGGACAGGGCATCCCATATTGACGTCTAATATGGCAAATGGGCGCTCTTCAATGCGCTTTGCCATCTCACTCATAATCGTAGGATCAGCTCCAAAGATCTGAAGCGATACCGGCGGCTCCCCGGGATGAATGGTGAGCAGACTTTCTGTATTGCGGTTATTATACATAATTGCTTTCGCGCTGACCATCTCCATGCACAGAAGCCCTGCGCCCTGCTCCTTGCACAGCAGACGAAATGGCAGGTCAGTTACACCTGCCATGGGACCGAGTATATATCGGTTTTCAAGTTCTACATTTCCTATCTTAAGTCTCTTCATCTTTTTATATCTTTTCTATTACTTTATATAACTTTCTTTTTTCTGCTATTCGCCCGCTATGATCGTATAACTCTGTTCAAATACTTCTCCCGGAGCCACCTTGTTGATATTGGGCTTCTCGGAAATTTCCCCTGTAAATCCCACGTCGTCGCAGCGCCCCATCCAAGGCTCCAGACATACAAAGGGCGCGTTTTTCACAGACCAGATACCAAAGTTCGGGAATCCGTCACATTTCATGCCCACATACGGGCTTCCATCTTTACGGCACAGCCACACTTCTTTTATCTGTCCCCCGTCAAAGATCAGAGCATCCCGCTCGAACATCTCCTCGGACAACGGACAGCATTCCCTTGAAAGGTCTAATTTATACACCTTCGAAGGATCAGCCGCAGCCTCTTTCATATCTATCAGGATATAGTCCAGCGAATCTTGTCCCGGGAATTGTAAGATGTAATCTGCCTTTCCCTCATTTTCTCCGGCAAATCGAAACGCCGGATGTCCGCCGATCGTAAAATACATCACTTCTTCCCCCGGATTCTTCACTTCCCATTTTACATGGAGTATCTTTTTTTCTAAGGTATATGTCACTGCCAGCTCAAAATCAAAAGGATAGACTTCTATTGTCTCATCATCGGAAACAAACAGAAAAGATGCTTCTTTCCCTTTCGCGCTAATGCATTTAAACTGATTATCCCTTGCAAACCCGTGCTGGGATGTCGGATACTGCGTTCCGTTGATCCGTACAGTATTGTGATAGGTTTTTCCTACGTTCGGAAACAGGATCGGCGAATGCCTGTTCCAATAGGCAGGATCAGCCTCCCACAGAAGCTCAAATCCTCTCTTTTTGTCATAGATCCTCGTCAGTTCCGCTCCCACCGCCGAGATTTCCACGCACAGCCTTTCATTTTCAAGTTTCATCCGTATCCCTCCTTTAAATCCACTTATGCCATCCCCTGGCCCGGCCGGAAGATCAGGCTTTTCATTCGGCGCTGCTCTGCTCTACCTGAACGCACTCATCTATAAGATACCCCATCACTGTCTCGCGCAGAATTGTACTTTTAAGCCTCTCTTCGCCTATCTGTTCTTTATACTCCGCCGCTTCAAAACCATATTCTTCAGCATACTGAGCAATCTTTTCCTCGTACTGCTCATCAGACAGATTAAGTTTTTCCTTATCCGCAATCAGCTTCACCGCCTCGTCAAACGCAGCCGCTTCCTGCGCAGACTCTCTGAGCATCTCGTCAAACTCTTCCACTGTCATCATAAACTGTGTTGTGATCATATCCTCCAGTGTTGTACCATAGAGCTCCGCCATCTGAGTATACTGCTCTTTTGTCTGCTCGATATGCTTCTCCACGGCATCTTCCGGATATTTCTTTATCTCGACATTTTCCATCAATACGCCCCAAACAGCTTCTGTCATTGTGGACTCAATCTGCATATCATTATTTTCCTCGATCTGGCTGCGGATCTCTTCTTTGTATTCGTCCACTGTCTCTGCCCCTTCGCTGTTGGCTAAGACCCACTCATCCGTCAACTCCGGAATGTTTTCAACAGAGATCTCATTGAGCACAATGTGAAAGTCCGCCACTTTTCCTGCCATATCCGGCGAATAATTTTCCGGGAATTGGACGGTAATATCAAACTCTTCTCCCGCCTTATGTCCTACGATCTGATCCTCAAACCCTTCATAATCACCGTTTGCACCGATATAGGCACCGCTTCCAAGCTGAAGATCCTGTGCCTGTGCTGTTCCGCCGTCAAACGCGACCCCGTCCACAGTTCCCACATAATCTATATTTACCCAGTCCCCCGGCTCAGCCGCCCGGTCTGTCACCGGATTCTTTTCGGCTGACGCCTGAAGATTCGCCTGTATGGTCTGTTCGATCTCCTCATCTGTCACCTCGTCCGGCGCCTCCGTCTGCGGCACCTCAAGTCCTTTATACTGTTTTACAATCACATATTCATTAGACAATTCATTGCCGCATCCCGCAAGTGATACTGCTGTTATCGCGGCAAGCGCCGCCGCAATGATTTTATTTTTCATCAATCTTTTCTCCTCTTTGTCGTAAATGTTCTATAAGAGTGGAGACAGCAGCCTGGAAAACTGCTCCTTCCCTTTAATGATGAGGCTTCTCTCATCATAGACCTTCCTGGTCACCTGCGTGGACTGCGTCATATCATTCTCAAACGCCCTCTCTAAACGCTGCACGGTCCGCTCGCTGTAAATAACTGCGTTGACTTCGAAGTTCAGCCCGAAGCTGCGGATGTCCATGTTCGCAGTGCCGACACACGCCACAAGACCGTCTATGCTCAGTGTCTTTGCATGAAGGAAGCCATTATTGTATACATAACACTTTGCTCCGGCTGCCACCATGTCCCCTATGTAAGAATAGGTTGCCCAGTAAACAAACGGATGATCCGGCTTGCAGGGCACCATGATGCGCACGTCGATCCCTGATCTGGCAGCGATCTTCAATGCATCTAATATAGATTCATCCGGTATGAAATACGGCGTCTGAATGTAAACATGATCCTTCGCACTGTGGATCAGCCTCAGATAGTTGTCGTGGATCGTCTTTGTCTGTGAGTCCGGACCGCTGGATATAATCTGTACGGGATCGCGCCCATTCCTCACATACTGAGGGATTTCGAACAGCGTATCTTCAAGAAACAGGTTTTCTTTCGCAGCATAGTTCCAGTCCAGCACAAAGCGGACCGCCAAAGAAGTCACTGCCGCCCCCTCTATACACAGATGGGTATCCCGCCAATAGCCGAATTTCTTATCTCTTCCAATGTATTCTCTTCCCACATTGAACCCGCCGACAAAACCGATCCTACCGTCGATAACCACTATCTTTCTGTGGTTGCGGTAATTCACACGAAGCTGGAGCTGTCCGAGAAGCGCGGGAAAGAACTCGGCGACCATGATTCCTTCTTTCTCCAGGCGTTCCCAGTCTTTGTTCTTCATCGTGCGGCATCCCATACTGTCAAAAAGGATGCGCACTTCAACGCCCTCTCTTGCCTTCCGGATCAGCACTTTTTCAATCTCGCCCCACAGCTCATCATTTCGGATGATATAATACTGCACGTGGATATAGCGCTTTGCCTCCCTCATCTCCTCCATAAGCGCGCGGAACTTCGCTTTTCCATCTGTGTAGATCCTGATGTCATTATTATCCGTCAGCACCGCCTCTCCGGCCTCCAGATTATAAAGGATCAGATCTTTGAACCTCGCCATCTCCGGATTCGCCAGGCGCAGTCTCTTGTGATAAATCGTCTCCTCCTGCCGACGCACGGCGTATTTTAATTCACCTTCTATCTCCTTTGCTTTGAACATCCTGCTCTTATGGAAATCCTGTCCGATAATCAGGTACAGGATAAATCCGAGTATTGGTATAAAATACAGCAGAAGCAGCCATGTCCAAACTGTCTGTGGAGATCTCCTCTGGAAAAACACGATGACCAGCGCGAAGAGAATATTGATGATGACAATATTGTCCATAATAAAATTATAGACCACCACCGCCCCGCTCCAAATCATTTCTGCCATGATAAAACTCCTTTTGTTGAAAAACACCTTACCGGCGCTACTCTAACAGTATACCTGTTTCCCATCTGAAAAGCAAACCCCAAATATACCTTACGAGGCCCTCAAATGTGCTTAATTGCTTGCACTCGCCTGAAAACAATGATACAATACTACTTGCCTGAAAACGGAAATTTAATATTGAGGAGGATTATACCGTGAGTCCATTAACTATTGTACTGATCGTCATCCTCGTACTGCTGGTCATAGCATGCATTGCCCTTTATATCTTTGGGAAAAGGGCTGAGAAAAAGCAGGCAGAACAGCAGGAACAGATGGATGCTGTGGCACAGACGATCAGCATGCTTGTCATTGATAAAAAGAAAATGAAACTAAAAGAAGCGGGACTGCCCGCAACTGTCATTGAGAACACACCGAAGTATTTACGCCGGACAAAAGTACCGATCGTAAAGGCAAAAGTAGGTCCCAGGATCATGACGCTCATGTGTGAGAATAAAGTGTTCGAAGTCATCCCGGTAAAGAAGGAGATCAAAGCGGTCGTAAGCGGTCTCTACATAACAGGGATCAAGAGTGTAAGAGGCGGATCTATCGAAGCGCCGCCGAAGAAAAAAGGTCTGTTCAAAAGGTCATGATGCAGGCAACGGTGACTTTTCCATCTCATCTGAGAACGGAAAAGTCACCGTTATTTTTTGACATGATATTCATTTTTATCTCGCAGTCCGCCATGGGCTCATGATTCACGTCAAGCTCATATCCAACCTGCACATCAATCTTATCTTCACCCACGTTGATCTTCATATTCCTTGTATTAACCCCTACAAGCATCTGTCCGAAGGGCGTGTGGTAATATGTGAGATTCTTCTTATTTCTCTCGAATACCATGTGAGAGCTTGACAGTCCGCTTCTCATAATCTCTACTACATCTGTTCCGGTAATCTTGATCTTGTTGCGTATGGTCCCTGTCATCCCCTCGACTACTTCATCATAGATAATATAATGTTTGCCGTTACGCAGATAATAGCATGCCGGCGTAACGACTTCAATGCCGGCATCCCCGCCCTCGTACTCCTGTGCAATGCCGTTCATAATGTCAATATGTTTTCCCGAAATACTGACTAATACGTCTTTTGTCATTAATATTCCTCGATGTTTACTACATTTGTCGTCGGTACATCAAAGGGCATGACCGTGTTGGCGAACCTTCGGAACTTCTCCGCCGCATCACTCACATAGAATGAGTATCGGCTGTGCTCTTCTGTTGCCCCGTCGTTTTCCATATCCTGTTCGTGTAAAATCCTTTTTAAATCCATCGCCGTCTCATATGCCGGGTTGACGATCTGTATCTCTTCGCCCATATACTCGCGGATCTTAGATCTCAGGAGCGGATAATGGGTACATCCCAGTATCATTGCGTCGATATCCGTGCTGCGCATAGATTCCAGATAATACTCAATCACTTCCTGTGTCACTGCATGCTCCTTGAAGCCTTCTTCCACAAGAGGGACAAAGAGCGGGCATGCTTTCTCAATGACTGTGACCTCCGGCGCCATACCCTGGATAATCTTCGTGTACATCCCGCTCTGTACTGTGGCATCTGTTCCCACGACACCGATTTTACGGTTCTTTGTCGCCTCCACAGCCGCCCTCGCGCCGGGAATGACCACCCCGATAATCGGGATTCCGAACTCGTCCCTCACTGCATCCAGCGCCAGGGCGCTCGCGGTATTGCAGGCGATCACGATCGCCTTCACCTGTTTTGTCTTCAGGAAACGGATGATCTGTTCCGAGAAACGGATAATCGTATTCTGTGATTTGCTTCCATATGGAACACGTGCCGTATCTCCAAAATACACAATACTTTCATTAGGAAGCTGACGGGAGATCTCCCTTGCTACCGTCAGCCCTCCCACGCCGGAATCAAACACGCCGACAGGCGCTTTCTTCCTGTTTTCTATACTCACGTTCTGCTCTCTCCTGACTTGGTCTCTCGATATTTCAGCCGCAGCACCCACAACAAGATATCCGTCCTTACAGCGCCAGTGTCTTTGCCACGTTGTACTGATAGTTGGAGATTGATTTCTTCATGGACAGTGCTTCCTCGATATCAAAATCAACATATTGGCCGTTTCTGTAGCCGACCACACGGTTTGTCTTGCCCTGGCAGAGAAGGTCTACAGCCATAGCGCCCATAATAGAAGCGTACACTCTGTCTTTACACGTCGGACTTCCCCCACGCTGCATATGTCCGAGAATCGTGGCTCTTGTCTCGATTCCTGTCGCCTCTTCGATTCTTTTTGCCATATTAATAGAATCGCCGACACCCTCTGCATTGATGATGATATAGTTCTTCTTTCCGCGTTTCTTATTCTCCATGATATCGTCGATGATATCCTGCTCGTTGAAATCATGCTCTTCCGGCATCAGGATGCGCTCAGCGCCATTGGCAATACCGCACCAAAGTGCAAGGTATCCCGCATCGCGTCCCATAACCTCAATAATACTGCATCTCTCGTGGGAGGTTGATGTATCACGCACCTTATCGATCGCTTCCATGGCTGTATTCACCGCTGTATCAAAGCCGATCGTATAATCTGTGCATCCGATGTCCAGATCGATCGTTCCCGGAACGCCTACAGTATTAACGCCGAGATTTGCCAGCTTCTGAGCACCGGCAAAAGACCCGTCTCCACCGATAACTACAAGGCCGTCAATGCCGTATTTTTTACAGATGGCCGCTGCTTTCTGCTGTCCTTCTTCCGTACGCATTGTTTTACAGCGTGCTGTCTGAAGGATGGTACCGCCGCGCTGGATCGTATCGGATACATCGCGCGCGGACAGATCTATGATCTCCTCTTTGAGAAGTCCATGATACCCTCTGCGGACACCACGCACTTTCAATCCTTTTGAAAGTGCTCTTCTGACAACGGCACGGATTGCCGCATTCATGCCCGGAGCATCACCGCCGCTTGTAAGGACACCGATCGTGCGAATACTGTCTTCGATCTCGTCTAAATACTTTTCTTTCTCATTTACATTATTCTCTGCCATGTCTTTTCCACCTTTCTGTAAAAGCAGATAACTGCCCCACCCATGCCTTGAAAATTTCTTCACAATTTTCGAAAATTATTCTACCCTATTTAGAAGTGGTTTTCAATAGCTTTTTCCACCACTTTTACCCGCTCCTCTCCGAAATGATTCATCAGTCTTCCCAAAACCTGTGGGCTGATTCTTATATTGCGGTTTCTCGGAAGCCGCTTGATCGCTCTTTCTTTCGCGCAGTAGATGACAACTTCGTCTTCCCCTTCTGAGTCTGCCAGATAACCGTAGACGATCTGTTCCGCCTCCGCAAATGTCTCTTTGTCCGGGAACTGGAGCCACAGTTCTTTCTTTGTTCTCTCAAAAGGGATCACCTTCTCACAGATCAGCTTGCTTGCTTTCTCATCTTCCTCCGACACACGCCCCCGGATAAACACCTTACTGTCCACATCGAGAAAGCTGCGGTTACTTTCATAATCTCGCGGAAACACAACAACCTCCACTGTTCCCAGCAGATCCTCCACAGTGACAAACGCCATCGTCTGATTCGTCTTTGTATGCTTCACCGTCTTGTCCGTGATCATTCCGCCGATAATCTCTTTTGCTCCGTCATGCACTTTCGCCCGTCCGGTCTCTTCGTCCGGCTGGAAGTCCATTGTAGTAGCCGAGATCACTTTTTTCCATTTCTCCTCATATTCTTCCAACGGATGTCCACTGATATAGATACCGAGCACCTCTTTCTCAAAGGCAAGCATATTCTCCTTCGCGTACTCGCCGACATCCGGCATGCGGATCTGGAACTCTGCCTTCTGCTCCTCACCCACAAGATCAAACAGGCTCATCTGTCCAGACATGGAATACTTCTTCTCCTGGTTAACATGATCCACGATCTGGACGTAGATGCTCATAAACTGCTTTCTTGTGCCTCCTAAAGTATCCAAAGCCCCTGCTTTTATGAGATTCTCTATAGTCCTTTTATTGAGTACATCCTTCGGCAAAAGCCGTGTAATAAAATCTTCCAGATTCTTAAACGGTCCCAGTTCTTCCCGCTCCTTGATCATCGTCTGTACGACCGGGCGCCCAATGCTCTTGATTGCGGCGAGCCCGTATCGGATATCGCCCCCGTCAACCGAGAAGTCTGCCTCCCCTTTATTAATATCCGGGGGAAGGATCTTAATGTTCATCTGGCGGCACGCGTAAATATATTCTGCCACTTTTGATGGATTCTCGATCACGGATGTCATCAGCGCTGCCATGAATTCTACCGGGTAGTAATATTTCAGCCATGCTGTCTGATAGGCCACCACTGCATACGCAGCGGCATGTGACTTGTTGAACGCATACTTGGCAAAATCAATCATCTCATCATAGATCTTATTCGCCGTCTTCTCATCGATGCCATTTTTTACACATCCCGGAACATCCGTATCCTCATCGCCATACACGAAGATTTGACGTTCTTTCTGCATGACATCGCCCTTTTTCTTAGACATCGCGCGCCGCAGGAGATCGCTCCTTCCCAGCGTATATCCCGCAAGGTCACGCACGATCTGCATGACCTGCTCCTGATATACGATGCAGCCGTAGGTCGGCTCAAGGATCGGTTCAAGCTGCGGGCAGTCATAGGCAATGGCGGATTCATCATTCTTTCCCCTGATATACTGGGGGATAAAATCCATAGGACCCGGACGATACAGCGAGATACCTGCAATGATATCCTCAAGGCTGTGGGGTTTGAGCTCTTTCATGAAGCTTTTCATCCCTGCGCTTTCAAGCTGGAAGATACCGTCTGTCTTTCCTGTCCCGATATAGTCCAGCACCTTTGCATCATTATAGTCAATCTTGTCTATATCGATATCCGCATTTTTCTTCCTCGCCATCCTTACCGCATTCTGTATTACAGTCAGAGTCCGCAGACCTAAGAAGTCCATCTTAAGAAGGCCCAGCTCCTCCAATGTAGTCATTGTAAACTGGGTGGTAATTGAACCGTCCGCCGCCCTTGAGAGGGGGACATATTCGTCCACAGATTTCTGGCTGATGACCACTCCGGCCGCGTGCATGGAACTGTGCCTTGGAAGGCCTTCCAGACGTTTTGCCATATCAATGAGCGTCTTTACCTGCTCATCATTTTCATAAGTCCGCTTAAGCTCTGAATTCTCCTTAAGCGCGCGGTCAATGGTAATATTCAGTTCCTGCGGGATCATCTTCGCGATGCTGTCCACGAACGCATACGGCAGATCCATGACCCGTCCTACATCCCGGATCACGCCCCGCGCCGCGAGCGTACCGAAGGTAACAATCTGCACCACCCGGTCTTCCCCGTATTTGCGCACCACGTAATCGATCACTTCCTGTCTGCGCTCAAAGCAGAAGTCCACATCGATATCAGGCATGGAGACACGTTCCGGATTGAGAAATCGTTCAAAGAGGAGCTGATACCGGATGGGATCAATGGTCGTGATTCCCAGACAATAGGACACAATACTTCCTGCCGCCGATCCTCTTCCGGGTCCTACCGCTATCCCGTGGTCTTTCGCATATTTGATAAAGTCCCACACGATCAGAAAGTAGTCTACATATCCCATGTTCTGGATGGTGTCAAGCTCATATGCCAGTCTGTCTTTCAACTCCTGGGACGGCTCGCCGTAGCGGTCACTCAGTCCTTCGTAACAAAGGTTCTGCAGATACTCCCATGCAGTGAACCCCTCCGGCACATCATACTTTGGAAGCTTTGTCACACCGAACTCGATCTCTACCGAGCAACGGTCCGCGATCCGCTGTGTATTGTCCAGCGCCTGGAGCGCATACGGGAAAAGCTTCTCCATCTCCTCAGGGGATTTCACATAGTACTGTCCCCCCGCATAGCGCATCCTGTTCTCATCGGAAAGCTTTTTCCCCGTCTGGATGCACAGCAGGATATCATGAGGTCTGGCATCTTCCGCGTAAGTATAGTGGACATCATTGGTAGCCACCAGTCCGATCCCTGTTTCCTGAGACATTTTAAGCAGATGCTGGTTCACCAGCCCTTGTTCCGGTATGCCATGATCCTGGAGTTCGAGGAAATAATTGTCCTCTCCGAAAATGTCCTGATATTCCAGCGCAGTCTTTTTAGCCTCATCGTAAAGCCCCTTTGCGATATACCGCTGTACCTCTCCGGCCAGACATGCGCTCAAGGCAATGATCCCCTTATGGTATTTTCTCAGAAGCTCTTTATCTACACGAGGCTTATAATAGTATCCCTCAACAAAGCCTTTTGATACGACCTTCATGAGATTGGCATAGCCTTCATTATTTTCCGCGAGCAGCACAAGATGATAATATCGGTCGTCCCCGCCCGTCACTTCCCTGTCAAACCGGGAATTCGGAGCCACATACACCTCGCATCCCAAGATTGGATTAATCCCCTGGCGACGCGCCTCCCGGTAAAAATCGATCACGCCGTACATTACACCGTGATCTGTGATCGCCGCGCTGTTCATTCCAAGCTCTTTTACTCTGGAGACATATTCTTTTATTTTGTTAGATCCGTCCAGAAGACTGTACTCTGTATGGACATGCAAATGTACAAAACTCATCTTTCACCTCTGAATGTTAAAAGGGCGGCTCCCTTACGGGAACTGCCCTCATCGGTCCTGTCTGTCATATTCCCTGTCCGTATCCTCTTTCTCATACGCGATGACTTCCAGCTCGGGGATCTCCCCGTTGGAGAGGATGTTCGCCATAGAAACATACTGTGACAGCTTTGACTTTAAGTTCAATCTGTCTCTCAAACGGTTTCTTTCACACACATCTTATTATACCCTATTTCAGTTGGATTGCAAGATTTTTCCCTGCTTTTCATCAATGGTGATCTTCCCTTGTTTTAACAGTCTTCCAACCGCTCTTTTAAACGCCGCTTTACTCATCCCAAGCTCTGCCTTAATGCATTCCGGGTCTGTTTTATCTGTAAACGGGAGCTCTCCTCCATTCTTCATGATCCGTTCCATGACAAGATGTGCATCCTTATCCATCTGCTCCGGGATCTTTGCCCTCACACTTAAGTCCAGTTTGCCGTCTGCTTTTACCGCTGTCACGCGGGCCTCAATCTGCTGCCCGGCATACATCCTGCCGTATACTTCTCTTCTCGGTATAAGGGCAGAATATTTGTCGTCCACCGCCACGAACACGCCGGACTCTCTGCTTGTCTCATACACTGTCCCTGATACCATGTCGTCCTTTTTATATGGGGAATCCGTCCGCAGCAGAGGATAGACTTTCATAGTCGCGCACAGCCGTCCGCTTTTGTCAACGTAAAGGCTTACTAGACAGCGGTTGCCTTTTTCTACCTTTGTGGTCTGTTCTCTGAACGGCAGGAGCAGGTCCTTCTCAAGCCCCCAGTCAAGAAACGCGCCGACTTGTCCCACATCAACCACGTCAAGAACCGCAAGTTCCCCGACAGTCAGCTTCGGTTCATTGGTCGTAGCAATCATACGGTCAGATGAGTCTTTATATAAAAACACTTCTACCGGATCTCCCACGTCAATTCCATCCGGCACCTGTTTCTTCGGCAGAAGCACCCGTTCTTCATCACTTCCAAGGTACACACCGAAGTCCACTCTCTTAACAACCGTCAGTACTTGTTTTTCTCCTAATCTCATAAACGCTTTTCTCCTTTGCAGGCCCCGGCCGCGGTCTCTGCCCCGGAATCTGTCTTTATCTCACTTTAATCTAAAGTATCCCAGGGAAATTGTCAATGCCGCCTTTAAAAGAAATGTTTCGCCGTTTAATAAAGAAATTTTATCTTACAATTCAAAAAGGCTCATCTGATAGCACTCGTTTTCTTTTTTCTTCTCAGTCGCCTTCTCCTGTCTTATATATTCTCCTTCCTTCAATTCTTGTAAAAACTCCGACTTTTCTCCTGAACAAGTCATGATCAGCTCCTCTTTCGCGCGGGTAATACCTACATAGAACAGTCTGCGCTCTTCTTCCTTATCCGCAGGATGCTTCTCACTCTCCAGAGGAATCATTCCCTGCTCTGCGCCAAAGATGAACACCGCCGGGAACTCCAGTCCCTTTGACCCGTGAAGTGTCATCAAGGTCACGGCTTCGGAGATATATTCCTTATCCCCGCACCGTTTCAGATCACTTTCCACTCCCAGCTCCAGCGCGCTTAAAAACTCAGACATGCTCTTATAGAACACTGCTGTCTGTGCCAGCTTCTGCATCGCCGGATCTTCCGTAAGTCCCGCCTCTTTCATCCACGTTTCCGTGAACTTTTTAGGTTTATTCTTTTGATAAAGTCCACGAAACTTCTCCGCTGTCTTTCTGACCAGTTCCTCTGTCAGAGGATTCCACTCAAGTTTCCATATCAATGCCGCGCTCTCCTTCATGGCGGAAACATCTTTCGAATCCCGCAGATACTTAAAGAAGCATATGCTTCCCTGTACGCTGTCTTTCTCAAGAAACGGCTCCCGCCCTGCCACAATATATGGAATTCCTTCCTTTTTCAGGCAGTTTTCAATGAGCTGCGACTGCCGGTTTGTCCGGTACAATATAGCGATCTCTCCGAACCCCCGCACTTTTCTTCCGTCATTTTCCCATGTATCCCGGTGGGCTTCCAGCATACCGATGCCGCCTGACATACGCCCGATCTCTTTAGCAATAAATATTCCTTCCGCCAGAGAGCTTTCCGTCTCCACTATACGCACCGGGACATTGCCCGGACAGTTGGGACGAAGCATTTCGCGGCCCGGCATCACACTCGCTGCGGCAGATAAGATCTGAGGCGACGACCGGTAGTTCTCTGACAGTTCTATCAATTCTATATCCGGATAGTCCTGAGCCAGCCTGTCAAAGCACTTTGCGTCTGCCCCGCGGAACCCATAGATGGACTGATCCGGGTCCCCGATAACAAACAGTTCCTGTCCTCTGCTGTGCCACAGACGGATGAGACGGTTCTGAAGCGGATTGATATCCTGGAATTCATCTATGAGCAGGTAGCGGAACTGCTTCTCCCATCCCGGATATGCCTGTCCGCTTGCGACCAGTTCTGCTGTTTTAAGAAGAAGATCGTCAAAATCAAACAGTTTTCGATCTGCCTTCTTCTGCTCGTACATCTCATAAGTCTTCTGCCATTCTTCCCATCTGTCTGTTTCTTCCGAGGTCATGACTCCCGACTTATACCGGGATACGCTTTCAAGAAATTCCTTTGCACTGCCGCACTGCGTCTCTTCCGCAATAGAACGCAGTTCTGCATCTGTGGCAATCTCAAACTCTATTCCCTTCTTTTTCAGAAAATCCAGGCAGATCGCATGGAACGTGCCGATCTGCATCGTTCTCCCCACTGATTTCCTGCCGGTCTCTCTCCCGATTCTCTCCTCAAGTTCTGCCGCCGCTTGATTCGTAAATGTAACTGCCGTAACATCAGACGGCCGTACTCTGCGGTGCTCCAGGAGATATTTCAGACGGGATACCAGCGTCTTTGTCTTACCTGTTCCGGGTCCGGCTTTTACTGCGATGCAGACAGAATCTGACATAACCGCCCTTTCCTGCTCCGGGTTCAAAACCGCCTTCTTTTCCTGCGTTCGGCTTTTCTGCTGACTCTGCCGCTGATTTTGTGCCAGGTTTTGTGGGCGGCCCTGTGTGTCACTCTGGGGCTGACTCTGTGATTGGTTTTGCTTATCAATCAGATCAAGGAAGCTCATCTGTCCTTCCGTATTATTCAACTCCTCTGCGCTGAAGAGGCGGATCACTCCATACTCTCCGTCGAATCCCGGTATCCGCTCCACCTGTCCGCCCCGGAGACGCCCGATCCCTTCCGCGATCCGCGCTCCCGACACCCGGCGGATCTCCTCTAACGGAAGCCGTCTTAATATCTCAAATTCTGGTCCCAGTTCCGAGAGCATCCTCATATATTCCCGCTCCGCCCTCTTGCTCGCCGCCGTACAGCCAAAGGTCGCCGCAATCACCTCGGGAAGCGGCACAAGACTTTCGAAAGCCTTCGCTCCTTCTTTTACATACCCTTCTTCCCTGTCTGCCAGCTCTTCTACACGGTGGGACACCCCGATCGTGATCTTCCGCCCGCACACCGGGCAGACACCGTTACGCTTCATTGTTTCAGACGGGGACAGACAGAGATTGCATTTCCGGTGTCCGTCCATATGATACTTTCCCTCTTCCGGGAAAAACTCAATCGTGCCATGCAGTCCTTCTCCTGTCTGTATGGCACGGGCAAGCCCCTCATAAGACATAGGGATATCAAACAGGTTGGCCTCCCTCCCCAGCTTCGCCGGGGAATGGGCGTCCGAGTTGGATATAAGCTGGAAACGGTCTAATGCTGACACGCGCCAATTCATAGGCGGATCTGAAGAAAGCCCTGTCTCCACAGCATATACATACGGCGCCAGATCCTCAAAGCATTCTTCTACTGTATTGAACCCGGAAAAAGCTCCGAACATAGAGAAATGCGGCGTCCATATATGTGCCGGCACATAAACTGCCTCCGGGCATAATTCCAAAGTAATCTCCAGCAGATCATGGCAATCCAGCCCAAGGATAGGGCGCCCATCCGAATGAATATTGCCGATCTGTTCCAATTTATTTGAAATGCGCTCCGCATCTTCCAATCCGGGAAGAAGGATCACACTGTGAACCTTGCGGACTTTTCCGTTCTTCTTATAAATAGAGCTGATCTCTCCTGTAACAACAAAACGGGGGTTCATCTCCCCCTGCACGCTGCCGTCCTGTATTCTATATTCGTCTTTGAGCACATACAGCCCGCCCTCAGCCGGCGTAAGCTTTTCCCCCAACTCTTCTCTCCATGCGGGATGGGTAAAATCCCCCGTCCCCACAATGTGTATCCCCTTTCGTCTCGCCCACAAATCCAGATATTCCGGTGTGCAGTCCTTGCTGGTCGCCCGCGAATATCTGGAATGAATATGTAAATCCGCTATATACATGATGCCACCTCTTTATATATATCTTAGCGGCCGCCGCACAGATCATAACTCTCAGCGATCATCCACTTAATATCTTTATCGGGCACTGTTTTGTCCAGAATGATGGAATTCCAGTGCATTTTGTTCATATGGTATGCCGGGACAACGCAAAAGAAAGTCTCCCGCCAGTTATCCTGTTTAAGTTTTCTTCCATAAACATTTTCTCCTTTGATTATAATATTTTTACATCTGCATTACAATAAGAGATAAGCCATTGCACATGCTCCGTGCATCTATATAATTTCTTTGGCACTCCGCTGGTTCCTGCTCATATACTATAAAAAACAGCAGGATCGGTGTATGGAACAATACACCGACGCTAAGGTAACCTTATGAATAATTTGTATCCTTTTGTAAACACGCCTCTTCCATACGCCTATGATGCTCTTGAACCGTTCATAGACGAAAAGACAATGCACCTTCACCACGACAGACATCTCCAGACTTATATTGACAACCTTAACAAACTTCTTGATGAGAATCCCTCTCTCCAGAGATTTTCTTTAGAAGAGCTCATAACCCACTGGTGCCGTCTCCCGAAACAGCTCCAGACGCCTGTGAGAAACAACGCAGGCGGGGTATTTAACCACCGCTTCTATTTTGAGGGTATGATTCCTATTGGGGAGCAGTGCACATCTGCAGCTTTTGACATGACATGCTCATGCTTCGGCGAAGTCTTAAACTCCGGAAACAGACCGTCTTCTTTCTCCTTGGAAATGTCCCGGCAATTTGGCTCTCCCGAACAATTTCGTACACAGTTCAAAGAAGCCGCGCTGTCCGTATTCGGTTCCGGCTATGCATGGCTCGTAATGGAAAACGGACGGCTTGTGATCACCACATCAGCTAATCAGAACACTCCTCTGTCAAAGAACCAGCATCCTCTTCTGAACATCGATGTGTGGGAGCACGCTTATTATCTGAAACATTATAATATCCGCGCGACATATATCGACGACTGGTTCCGTGTAGTAAACTGGCGGATGGCGGAAGAACGCTTTTGCAGATGGGAAAATATACACCAGCCCGGATACAGGCCATACTGTATGAAACGATAAAATCATCCCTTCCGTACCAGCACTGCTCCGGTCACATCCGCCAGCGCCCATCCGACCGGGATAGCCCACCAGATCCCGTCCACACCAAAAAGCGGAGCAAAGGCATAAGCAAGAACGACTCTTGTTCCAAGGGAGATGGCCGTAAGAAGAAGGGAGATCCGCGGCCGCTCCACTGCCCGGAAATATCCATACAGCAGAAACAATATGCCGATACCGCAGTAGCACGCACCTTCGATCTGCAGATACCCTGCGCCTATTCCGATGATCTCTGTCTCCTCCGGAGAGATAAAGATACCCATGAGCCGGGGAGCCAGCAGAAAGACTGCCGCTGAGATGAAGATGCAGAACACAAGCACAATGGCCACCGCGCTTTTCGTCCCTTTTGTGATCCTGTCTTTTTCGTCTGCCCCGTAATTTTGCGAGATAAATATGGAGTACGCGTTTCCAAACTCCTGCGCCGGCATATAGGCAAGCGTATCAATCTTTACCCCTGCGGCAAACGCTGCCATCACCGCTGTTCCGAAGCTGTTCACCAGCCCTTGCACCATAAGGATGCCGAAATTCATCACTGACTGCTGGATGCCTGTAGCTGCCGAGCAGGATAATATCTCACCAAAGACCGACGCGTGGATGCGGATGCGGCCGCCTGTCCGAACAGTTCCCGCACCATTTTTTCGTAAAACCGGTTCTTTTATCAGACTGTATATCCCGATCCCCACGCCGGAAATAATCTGGGCGATCACCGTAGCCTCCGCTGCTCCTTCCACTCCGCAGTCCAGCGCTGCCACGAAAATATAATCCAGCGCAATATTTAACACAGTGCTTATGCTGAGGAAAACAAGAGGAATCACTGAGTTCCCCGTGGAACGGAGCAGGAACGAAAAATAATTATACAGAAAAATAAAGACCAGCCCGTACAAGATGATCTTCACATAGGCAAACATCATGTCATATACATCCGCCGGGATCTCCATCACATTCAGGATCGGATGAAGAAAAAGAAAGGCCCCTGCCGTGATCACGACAGTGATACCCAGTATGAGTACAAAAGACGCCGCGAGAGCGCCGGAGCCCACATATCTTCCCACGATCCATGTGTCCGCAAGGTTATAACACTGCTGCAGTATGTTTCCCAGTATCATGGGAGCCGCAAAATACAGCATGGTTGTCGTTATATTTCCTTTTGTCAGATCACATTTCATCTATCTTCTTTAGCTCTTCTTCCGTAAATTTTGTATTCTTGATGGCGCGGACATTATCCATCACCTGTTCCGGTCTCGACGCGCCCACCAGAACACTTGTTACAACCCCATCCCGGAGTACCCAGCCGAGCGCCATCTCCGCAAGGGTCTGCCCTCTGTCCGCGGCAATGTCATTAAGCGCACGTATCTGCCGGATGCGTTCCTTTGTCAGCGCATCCTCCTTGAGGAATCTTCCGTCCGTACGGATCCTGCTGTCCTTAGGCACACCGTTCAGATACCGATCAGTAAGAAGCCCCTGAGCCAGTGGGCTGAACGCGATGATTCCCTTTCCGCAGTCCTGTGCCGATTCTTTTAATCCGTTCTTCTCAATGGTGCGGTCAAAGATTGAATAGCGGTTCTGGTTAATGATAAACGGGCAGTGCAGTTCATTTAAGATCGCACACGCCTTTTTCATGGTCTCACCATCATAATTTGAGAGACCTGCATACAGCGCCTTCCCCGAAAAGACCGCCTGTGCCAGCGCACCCATCGTCTCCTCGAGCGGCGTCTGCGTATCCATACGGTGATGGTAGAAAATATCTACGTATTCCAGATCCATCCGGTTTAGGCTCTGATCCAGACTGGCCAGGAGATATTTCCTGCTTCCCCAGTCACCGTATGGTCCCGGCCACATCTCATATCCGGCCTTCGTACTGACGATAATCTCGTCCCTGTATTGACCCAGGTCTTCTTTTAATATCCTGCCGAAATTCTTCTCCGCGCTCCCCGGAGCCGGACCGTAATTATTGGCAAGGTCAAAGTGTGTGATTCCATTGTCAAATGCTGTGAAACAGATCTGCCTCATATTTTCAAAAGATGAAATATCCCCGAAATTATGCCACAGCCCCAGCGAAACTGCCGGCAGCTTCAGGCCGCTTTCTCCACACCGGTTGTAGACCATTTTCCCATATCGTTTTTCTGATGCTTCGTACATAATTTTATCCCTTCCCTTTCTCTGTTCTATTGTACTAACTATGCCGCCATATGTCTGTGCTGCCGCATATTGGACACCGGCCCGTCTTCCCGGATGACGGTTGCGGTATAATCTGTAAAAACTGCTTTGATCATAACCGATACCTCCTTCTTTCGTGACCTTTGCTCATAATATAAAATATATTTATCGGATCTTACTGAAATATTCTTCCAAAATCCCTTTGATATAATAATACCGCCTTGCGTAAGAATTCTCTACCCTGATCAGTTCGAATCCGTGTGCCCTGCATATGTTTTCCTTCTGCCGGTCCCTGCGGCGTACAAGTTCTTCCTCCTGATGTTCTTTTCCGTCCAGTTCCACCGCCAGGATCGGCATTTCCTCTCCGCCGAATTTCCGCTCATAGATTACGAAATCAAACCGCTCGTTAAAGAAGAGCTCCTTGTGGGATGTATTTTCCTGGAACACCTGCAAAATGGGAACTTCCTTTTTGACAGTGCATCTCTTCCCATTATTCAGGATATTGTCAAGAGCATGATTTAAACTGACAAAAAATGCTTCCTCAGTCTGTGTACTGTACGGCTTGATCCCCAAGGCACGGGAATGTACTTCATCGGCAGTCACCTGATATTTCCCGTTTGTTCTTACATATTCCGCCAGTTCGTACATGTCGTCCTTCTCTGTCTCATTGTGGAGCCTTTTTAAATTCCTTGTACTCGAGAATAAAACCAGCTTATCCTTTGCACGGGAAGTCGCCACATTGATAAGCTCCCTGTTATTTTTCAGCCAGTCATATGTTTTCTGCGGCGTCTGATCCGTGATGGCAGTAGAGAAAAGGATCATATCTTTTTCATCTCCTTGAAACGCATGTACCGTTCCGCAAGACACGTCTTTGATCCCGCTCTCCTTGAGCCTCTCCTCGATCTGCTCTTTCTGGTTGGCAAACGGTGTAATGATCCCGATTTTTTTGTCCCGGTTATGGAGAACATAATCCACGATAGCTTCCGCCTCCCTGGGAGACGTATTTTTATAGTCTGTCCGGTTATTCTCCACATCCACATACACAAGCGGCTGCCGGGGATTATCCGTCTTCTCGATGTTCAGTCTGTCATTATAATATTTCTTGTTGTTAAACGAAATGATAGCCGGGCAGCATCTGTAATGATGCCGGAGCAAGATTTCTTCGCTGACAGAATCATTTGCCAGAAACGCCTTGTAAATGGAGTTCGCAGCGTAATCGTACTCCGGCGGCACCTGGTAACGCTGTTTTAAGATCGCATTATCCTTATCATCCATCAGAATCACCGGGCTCAGCTGCTGTGGATCTCCCACGAGCATCAGGTTCCTGCCCCTGAGAATCGGAAGAAGGGACATTGCCATGTTGCACTGGCTGGCCTCGTCAATAATAGTCATGTCAAAATGAGGCTGCGGGCTGCCGAGACGATGGGCGGATATGCAGGTCGTCGCAACGACAGGATAGATGCGCAAAAACTTTTTTAAATTTTCCGTCTCATTGATATATTGGTTGAACGCTTTTACCCGCTCATCCTCATTTTCCATCTCAAGGATATTTCTCAGATCCTCATTCTTCGGCTCTCCAAGCCTTTTCAGATAACGGATGGAAGTAAAATTCAGGTATTTCCGAAACTCCTGCCGGTCGTCATCCAGCAATGAAAGCGCCTGTTCATTTGTAATTTCACCAAGTTCCGCCAGCTCCTTTTGCACTTCTTCAAGCTGCCTCCCCTGAAGGTCTGTCTGAAAAGTCAGATGACGGCTGTGATCCATCAGGCTTTCGATCGTCTCTTTCCTCTCCTGAAGTTCCAGTTTATGTTCGTATCTCTCAAGCAATGCCGTCAGCTGCTCCGTGCGCTGTACCTTTTCCTCCTTGTTCTTTTCCAGCGTGCCCTCAAACACGTTACATTTTATTGCTTTCTCATACTGGCTTTTCATCTCGCACAGCGCCGCTTTAGTTACCTCGGCATTTCCCAGCCGTATCACCGGGAAAGGAATTTTATATCCTTTTTTATACGAAATAGATTTTAAACTCTCTACTACGGTATCGATGGGATGATTGTTATACGAGGACAGCAGGACCGTCTTCTCATTAAAAAACGCTGTGACAATGGTATTGACGATCGTGTATGACTTGCCCGTCCCAGGCGGTCCCTGCACATATGTCAGAGGATATTTGATCCCATTGTGGATGGCGAGGAGTTGGTCCAGATTAGCGCGGCGCTCCAGCAATGTGATCGGATACACCTTTCTCCTCACTGCCCTGCTTGTCAGCTTACCGAAAAATCCTTTGACGGGATATGTCTCCTTTCCGGCCTCTATACTCTTTATAATGGACTGATACTCTTTGTTCAGATCCACCTTTACATCTCTTGCCAGTGCAATGATGTAAGGCCGGTCATCCACTCCCTGTGCGAGTCGGCTGTATGAAGTGATCCGGTCCTTGATAGTCTCGCGGTTCCGCTCAAAATCTTCCAGAAGGTCATAGTCTGCCGGGTCCATATATTTGCGGATGCTCTGCTTCTCCCCATCTATAGTAAATTCACGGCAGATCGTGACGTCATCGTCCGGCTTCAGCACTCGTCTGCGCACGTCCAGATTCAGCTTCCGATGCGCCATCACATAGAGAGCTTCCTGTTTTCCGCCACTTCCCCGGACCACGACGCTCAACTCGTTCATTGCAAGCTGCTTATACTGCCAGCCGCCCTGCTTTTTGCCTGACTCCGCACTTTCTTTCTGAAATTGTCTGACCAGTTCTGTAAATTGTTTCTCACTCAGACGGTATTCTTTTCCCCTGAAACATTCCCCGTCCAGATGGCTGACAAGGGCATAATCGCATTGATATGTATGCGTGTCCAGCCGGCTGCAGTCGATAAGATAATTTAATATTTTCAGATTCACAGTCTTACCAAAGAGCGGCTCATATTTCCCGGGATTCTCCTCCATATCCCGGATGAGCTTTTCATTTCTCCTACAGTAGGAGGCCTCCACCACAACAGCTGATAAAATAGAATCTATATAAATCATATCAAACTGCGCGATCGTATGATCTGTGAGATGGAAGCCTTCTACACTCAGACTGCGGGATTTTATATTAATCCCATTTATGGAGATCCAGTAACATGTTGTCTCATTTTTTTTATTTCGATATTCAACGCTCAGCCATTTTCCCTCATGAATAGCTTTAAAGATATTCTGGAAGATCTGGTTCATAATATATGCCCTTTCCTGTTTAAAAAGCATTGTTTCTTATGCCTTCGACTCTATGTGACCTAAACTACCTTTGATTTTAACGCATTTTCCCATATTATGCGAGAGTAAAAAGTGCGCTTGCATCTCATCTGTGAGTCCTGTCTTCCTACCCTGACAGGGACTATACCTCACTTCGCAGCGTCACTTCAGATTGCTGCGGCATCCCCGCTGATTTTATCCTTCCGGGAAACGGCTCCAGCGAACTGATCTCGCTGCTGATCGGGGCATGTGCCCCGAAACGAACACTGATCCCGGGTTACACCTGCTCGGAATATTCAAGAGAGTTATCGTTTTCTAGAAGTATACCGGACTATTATCATCTCAAAGAAGAGCAAGACTTTATTCTGAACACAGATGATCTTTGCCGCACTCTCGATTGGGGCGAATATGATCTTCTCATCCTCTGTAATCCGAACAATCCGACCTCCATCGCCATTCTCCTGGATGATATGGAACATCTGCTGACATTCTGCGCTTCAACGGCATCATTATGAAGATCTTAAAAAAAGAACTGACCGCCTTCGATACATTTGAAACCTGTATCAAAGACGGCCTTATGATCCGCGATTGTTCTTCCTTCCAATGTCTGGACGGAGAGTTCGTGCGGTTCTCTATCATGCTGTCGCAGGATAATTCAAGACTGCCGGATATATTGAGTTCTCTAAATTAACAGATCTCCGCTCCTGCGGGCATTGCTTTCTCCGGTACCATAAGTGACAGATTTCCTTCCGCATCCTCCGCGCAGAGCAGCATTCCTTCCGAGAGGACGCCTGCCAGCTTCGCCGGCTTTAAGTTTACAAGGACCATAACTTTCTTTCCGAGCATTTCTTCCGGTGTGTAATGTGCTTTAATCCCGGACACGATCTGCCTGACCTGGCTTCCGATCTTCACCTGTGAGCAGAGAAGTTTCTTCGACTTCTTCACTTCTTCACAGGCGATGATCTCACCCACCTGAAACTGCATTGCTCCGAACTGTTCGAAGGTGATCTCATCTTTCGATTCAATGTCGATCACAGCCTCATCAGAAGCGGTCTCTTCTTTCTCCGCTACCGGCGGATGAAGCTCTTCGACCTTTTTCATCACTTCCTCAAGATCCAGTCTCTGGAAAAGAATCTCCGGCTTCTCTGTTACATGACCGCCGCCGAGCTGTTCTAATATTTTCTTGCTTGTGGACGGCATGAAAGGTTCGAGAAGTCTTGCCCCTGCCGAAATCCCATGGATCAGATTCCAGAGCACCGTCTCAAGGCGGTCTTTCTCCTCTTCGTCCTTTGCCAGTGCCCATGGCATTGTCTCATCGATATATTTGTTGCAGCGCTTGAAGAGATTGAAGATCTCTGTCATTGCGTCAGCCACACGCAGACCATCCATCTTTGCGTCCACTGCCGCCGGCGTCCCATCGATGACAGCCTTTAAGTCAGCATCCACTTCTTCTGCCGCACCCTTGTCTGCCACAGTTCCGCCGAAATACTTATTGGTCATGGAAACAGTACGGTTCACAAGGTTTCCCAGTGTATTTGCAAGGTCAGAGTTCAGACGCTCCACCATCAGCTCCCATGTGATGACGCCATCATTTTCAAATGGCATTTCATGAAGCACGAAGTAACGCACCGCGTCCACTCCGAAGAAATCAACCAGCTCATCAGCATAAAGCACATTTCCCTTGGACTTGCTCATCTTGCCGTCTCCCTGTAGAAGCCACGGATGTCCGAACACCTGCTTCGGGAGCGGCAGACCGAGCGCCATCAGGAAGATGGGCCAGTAGATCGTATGGAAACGGATGATATCCTTTCCGATCAGATGCAGATCAGCGGGCCACAGCGTTCCGAACTGCTCTGTACTGTTGCCATCCGCGTCATATCCAATCCCTGTGATATAGTTTGTCAGTGCATCCAGCCACACATAAACAACATGCTTTGGGTCAAAGTCCACCGGAATACCCCATTTGAAGGATGTCCTGGACACACACAGATCCTGAAGGCCCGGAAGAAGGAAATTGTTCATCATTTCATTCTTCCGGGATACCGGCTGGATGAATTCCGGATGCGTATTGATATGCTCGATCAGGCGGTCCGCATATTTGCTCATTTTGAAGAAATATGCTTCCTCCCTCGCCGGCTGCACCTCGCGCCCGCAGTCCGGACATTTCCCGTCCACAAGCTGGGACTCCGTGAAGAAAGACTCACACGGCGTGCAGTACATTCCTTCATAATTCCCTTTGTAAATGTCGCCCTGCTCAAACAATTTCTTAAAAATTTTCTGTACTTGTTTCTCATGATCCTCATCCGTTGTACGAATGAATTTGTCATAAGATGTATCCATCAGATCCCATATTCTCTTGATCTCTGTGGACACATTGTCCACAAACTCCTTCGGTGTAATGCCTGCCTCCTGAGCTTTTAACTCAATCTTCTGTCCGTGCTCGTCTGTTCCTGTCTGAAAGAACACATCATATCCCTGAATTCTCTTGTAGCGCGCGATCGCGTCCGCCAGCACGATCTCGTAAGTATTGCCAATATGCGGCTTGCCTGATGTGTAGGCAATGGCGGTTGTGATGTAGTATTTCTGTTTCTCTGACATGATTACCTCCCTTGTGTAGATGTTCTGACAATTCAGCGGGTGCCATTCGCAAAAGCATACTTTGAGGTCAGGTGCATGACTGAACTGCCGGAACAAAAATCCCGCCTTCTTATCTCTAAGAAGACGGGTGATTACCGTGTTACCACTTCTCTTTGTCCCACCCTCACGGATAAGACCTCTGTGAGTACCTGATCTGCACTCCCCCGCTGTAAAGGGCGGACCCTTCACAAGTTTACCGAAAGGATACGCTGTATGCGCCGGCTCGCCTGTACTGCTCAGAAGCCATATTCATCTGCTTTCCATCTATCCCTCTCAGCTTCGGACAGCCCTGCTCTGCTTCTTATCACAGACATCGTTCCTGTCCGCCGGGATCTCTCTGTAAGACTTTCGCCAGATTACTCTCTTCTTCATTGCTTTTTACTGTACTTGATTCATTTTAATCTGTAAAACAGGTTAGCATATGGAAGGGGAGATGTCAAGGGTGATACACGTCCCAGCGCAAAAGAGGCGACAAATATACTCTCCATCCACTATCCCGCATTGCTTGCCGCGATCTTCACCCGACTCCACAAATCACTAATAATCTTCTTTGTATCCGCATTATACACGAACACTTCATCATTCGGGTTATCTGTCCGCGGAATATATGCGTTGATTCCTTCGAAATCCCCGCCCTCTCCTGCAAGGTCGTTCATGACTTCTTCATTAGCAGCCGTATACCCTACATAGCTGGAGTTGTCATATGCCCCGTCATAGCCACAGGCATAGTTGATAAATGCATGAGCAAGCTCAGGATTCTGGGAGTTCTTCGGAATGACCATGGCATCAGACCAGAGGTTTGTCCCGCCCTCGGGCATGAAGAATCCCATGTTTTCATTTTCCGACATGACATAGGTCGCATCCCCCGAGTAGATCAGTCCCAGCGCCTTCCTTCCCTGCGCCATGTTGTCAATGATCTCGTCCGTGACGATCTCTGTATCCATGGTCCGCACACACTGTACGAGCCAATCATATGCTTCTTGAAGTTCCTGCTCATTCTCTGTATTCATGGAGTAGCCCAGGGCTTTTAACGCCATCATAAAAGAATCTCTCTCCGAGTCGTACAGATACACATCTCCTTTATATTTTTCATCTAAGAAAATGTTATAGCCTTCCCGCTCCAGATCTTCGATATCGACCTTTGTCTTATCGTAAACGATTCCTACGGTTCCCCAGAAATATGGTACTGAGTAATCATTGCCCGGATCATAAGGGAGTCCCTTCACAGCGTCTGACAGCTTATCCATGCAGTCCAGTTTGGACTTGTCCAGCTTTTGAAGGAGATCCTCCTCAATAAGCCTCTGGATCATATAATCACTGGGTACAAGGATATCATATACTTCCTGATTCGCCACCTTGATATACATCTGTTCGTTGGAATCAAAGTTATCCATGACGACGGACGCCCCAGTCTCTTCCTCAAAGTCAGGTATGATGTTCTCCCCTGTGTATTCTCCCCAGTTGTAGATATAGAGCGTCTGCCCCTCAAAGGGCCGGTCCTTGCCGCCGCCCTGCATGGCAAAAAGTCCGATGACAAGCGCAAGCGCGCACGCACCTGCGACGGCAGGAACAAATTTCCTTTGTCTGCCCACCGTTTCTTTCTTCTTGCGCTTTGCCGCTACAACAGGTGTAATGTTGATCAGAAGCAGCACAATGGTAATAATCACCACTACAAGAGTGGACACTGCGTTGATGCTCGGATTGACACGCTTGCTCATCGTGTAGACCATAATACTTAAGTTCTTCACCCCTCCTCCGGTCACAAAGTAGGAGATGATAAAGTCGTCCACTGACATGGTAAACGCAATCAGCGCTCCGGACACGATGCCCGGCGTGATCTGCGGCACAATGACCTTTGTCAGAGCCCGCCACGGCGTAGCGCCAAGATCCATGGCCGCGTCCGCCAGATTGGGGTCCAGAGAGCGTATCTTCGGCATGACGGACAAGATCACATAGGGGATACAAAACGCAATGTGCGCCAGCAGCATCGTGAGGTATCCTTTATCTACCTTAAAAGTAATAAACAACAGCATGAAGCCGATGGCCGTTACAATCTCCGGGTTCATCATCGGCAGGTTGTCCACTTGTTCCATGATATCACGGATAATCTTCCGTGACTTGCTCAGACCGATAGCTGAGACTGTTCCCACCACAGTTGAAACTGCCGTAGCAAGGAGCGCCACGCTGAACGTCGTATACAAGGCGTCCATCATATCCTGTGAATCCAGCATGTGCCGATACCAGCGAAGGGAAAATCCTTCAAACACGGTCAGTGATTTTCCCTCGTTGAAAGAGAAGATGATCATATATATAATAGGAAGATAGAAGAACGCAATCAATAATGCCATCAGGATCTTCCCTGTAGAACGCTTCCTTTTCTTCATAAAATCACTCCTCCCTTCCGCCGCGGTTACGGATCTCAACTTTTCTTACAGCCATCATCAAAAGCATCATAATAACTGCCATGATCATAGAGATGGCGCTGCCGAAATTCCACTCGCCCACTGTGATAAACTGGTTCTCGATCATATTTCCGATAAGGAAATACTGTCCTCCGCCCAAGAGCTTCGGGATGAAGAAGGAGCTCACCGCCGGAAGAAATACCAAAGTAATTCCGTTGATCACTCCCGGTATGGATAATGGGAATGTCACCTTCCAAAATGTCTGCGCCGGGCTGGCTCCCAGATCAGCGCTGGCTTCCAGGAGCGAATGATCCATCTTGCTCAAAGAAGTCTGCACCTGCAGAATCATGAAAGGCAGGAAATTGTAAACCATTCCCAAAAGGACTGCCCCTTCCGTATATAAAAGCTCTATATCCCCCAGCCCGATGAGAGAGAGGATCTGCTGGACCAGTCCGCCCTCGCTCAAGAGCCCGATCCACGCATAGGTGCGCACGAGCATATTGATCCACATGGGGATCGTTACGCACAGGATGAGGATATTCTGCATCTTCTCATCGCTGCGCGCGATGAAATATGCCGCCGGGTAGCCGAGCAGCAGGCAGATAACCGTCGTCTTTACCGCGATGAGCAGCGACCGCCATAGGATAAGGAGAAAATCCTTATCAGTAAAAAATTTCACATAGTGCTCTAAAGTAAATGAAAAAGAAATGATACTGTTGCCCTGTTCCATAAAGGAGTACATCGCGATCAGCCCCATGGGAAGTACGAGCATCAGCGCTGCCCACACGATATACGGAAAGGCAAGCTGTGAAAAACGCTTCATCAGTACACCTCCCTGGACATGACGTGGATGTCTTCGGGAAAGAAGGTCAGGCCGACTTCTTTGCCCTCCTCAGAATAATCCGTTGTGTGTACCTTAAACTCCCGTCCTGTCGTGGAGAAGGTGATACGATACACGCCCTCTTTAACATTTTCCGGTTCAAAGTCATAATCCACGTTGATATCCACACTCTGGTCCTCGTCGCTTAATTTCCATCCCTGAGCGCCCGCCCATGTCTTAAGATCCGTGTCCAG
The DNA here is from genome assembly GCA_904418845.1 of uncultured Ruminococcus sp. GTDB lineage: Bacteria > Bacillota > Clostridia > Lachnospirales > Lachnospiraceae > Mediterraneibacter. Next base: position 76,300 of record CAJFQC010000006.1, read on the forward strand.
CGCCTGAGACTCTATGATCTCATCTACGGTCTTAAAGAAGTTAAACGCCATAACACCCTCGTTCGCTTTCTCGTTCTTGATAAAGGGCTGGTCCACCACAAAGATGGTGCGCTCCACGCTTGTCCCGTTCGCCGTGGCGAATGTCACCGGATATTGTCCTTCTTCCGCCGCCAGCTCGTACTCGATCTTTGCGATAGAAATATACTCATCGCTTGCCGGATCCCACGCCTGCGCATTTGCAAGGGCGACGATCTCCTTATCATCCAGCTCCGGCACATCGTCAATATCCACGTAGAAATCATTGGCGCTGATCATCTCTCTGCCGTCCTTGCTCACCACGTCATGATTCTTGATGACACGCATATTGACCGTAACGCTTGTTCCGGGCACTGTCTCCACCATGATCTCATAATGAACACCCTTGAAGAGCACACTCTTTACCTCTCCTGTCATCTTGCCGTCCTTCACGTCCACGATATCGATATCCTCCGGGCGGATAACCACGTCAACAGGCTCATTTTCACGAAATCCGAAGTCTGCACAGTCAAATGTAATGTCGTCGAACCGCACTTTGTAATCCTCAGGCATAAGGCCCGGCAGGATGTTGCTCTCCCCGATGAAATTCGCAACGAAACGGTTCGCCGGTTCATTGTAGATATCTTCCGGCGTTCCCACCTGCTGGATCTCGCCGTTTTTCATGACTACGATCTTGTCTGACATGGTGAGCGCTTCTTCCTGGTCGTGTGTAACAAAGATGAAGGTGATCCCGACTTCCTGCTGGATGCGCTTCAGCTCGTACTGCATCTCTTTTCGCAGTTTCAGGTCCAGAGCCGCAAGAGGCTCGTCAAGAAGCAGCACTTTTGGCTCGTTGACAAGAGCTCTTGCGATCGCTACTCTCTGCTGCTGGCCGCCGGACAGAAGTGTGGTGTTCTTGTCTTCATATCCTTCCAGACCGATAAGTTTTAACATTTTCATGACTTTCTGGTCGATGATATCCTTGCTCACCTTTTTGATATTAAGGCCGAAAGCGATATTCTCATACACGCTCAGATGGGGGAAAAGGGCGTACTTCTGGAACACTGTGTTGAGTTCGCGCTCGTAAGGCGGTTTGCTGCTGATCTCCTCTCCGTCAAAGATGACCTTCCCCTCATCTGCATCCAGGAATCCCCCGAGGATCCGGAGCAGGGTCGTCTTGCCGCACCCGCTGGGCCCCAGCAAGGTCACAAACTCATTTTCATAAATGTCAAGATTGATCCCTTTTAAGACGATCTGTCCGTCAAAGTTCTTCACAATATCCCTGAACTCTATCAGCTTCTTCTCTTCCATCTCTCTACTCTCCTTATCCTCATATTCAAATGTAATTGTTTTAAACAAAAAGTCTCTCAGAACTTGTCCCGGATACTCAAAAGGTCCGGATGCACTATAGCATCCGGACCTGTGTGTTGACGTCATATGTTCCTAATCACGTTATCATCACGACCCGCTGACGGGCCTTATACATTCCGTATTCAGATAAAACAGATATTGGACGTAGAGTCTATATAGCAAATATTTTTACTTTTACTACTCTTATTGACCGTTTCACAAGTTGCGTATGCGTATGCACACCAGGGTTATAAAGTAACCAACTTATAAAATTTGAGCTTCTAACTCAATCAATAATGCAGCTCTCTGCTGCGTAAAATATTTGCATGGAGAACGTTCCAAATACCTGCTTTCCATACATAGGGTATGGTAACACAGAACTTCTTACAATTCAAGAAAAAGTTTTATCTGCGAGGGAATGCAATATCCACCTTGAACAGATCCCCGTCCAGATACAGCTCGAACTCGCCGCCCTGCATAGTAGTCAGGCTCTTTGCGATCGATAATCCCAGGCCGCTTCCTTCCGTGCTTCTCGAAATATCTCCCCGGATAAAACGCTCTGTCAGTTCATCCGCCGAGAAATTCAGCTGCTGCTCGGATACATTTTTCAGAGAAAATTTCACCTTATCCTCTGTCAGTGTCAGATCCGCGTATACACGCGTTCCGGGCATCGCATATTTTGCGGCATTTCCGAATACATTTTCCAGCACACGCCACATCCGCCGCCCGTCTACCCGAATGACCGCTGCCTCTTCCGGCATGTTAAGCACTACGGACAGATTTCGCTCGGTAAAGCGTTCTGCCAGCTCGCCCTCGGTCTGCTGCACCAGCTGCCTCAGGTCTACATCCATATATTCAAGGGAAATATTGCCGCTGCTCACCTTGGAAGCCTCTACGACATCTTCCATAAGCGTCTTTAACCTCTGCGCCTTCGCTTCAAGGATGTCCAAATATCCCCGGTTCTTCTCATCTGCAATATCAGATCTCTTCAGAATATCCACATAGTTGATGATCGATGTCAGCGGTGTCTTGATGTCATGGGCCACATTGGTGATCAGATCTGTCTTAAGGCGCTCATTTCTCATCGCCTCATCCACCGCCTTATTAAGACCGCTTCCGATACCGTTGACCTTCTCTGCCAGCTCTTTGTTGCCGCCCCGCAGTCCTCTAAGATCGATGCGGTATTCCAGATTTCCGGAAGCAATCTCATCAATCCCTTTTTTAATCTTCATTTTTTCCATCGCCTTGCTTAATACGAACCAGACAGCCACAGCGTCTATAAGCAGCGTTACGAAACCAAATAAAACTGAACGCGCTAAGATCGCCATCCAATGTATGAAGAGGAATCCGGCACATAGGAAAATTGCCCTTGTGGTCGATGAACGTGCCCTTATCACCTTTCCACCAAAAGAAAGGACTGCGTAAAAAAGGCTGCCCTTCCATATGATCTTCGCTTTGATCCTGCGAAACAGGCTCACATATCCTGCAAAGAAGCAAAGGAAAGCAAATACAGAGTATAAATATACTGCCACGACGTCAGAAAGACCAAGTGCAGCCGTAAACAGCGCAGAGTAGAACTGGGGTATCCCCGCATAATAGCTCGTGTAATACTCCACGTCGCCTACCGCGGCTCCCGTGTACCAGCCTTCTGCAATATATCCCCCGCCGACTATAAGCACCGTCACCACGGCCCACACCGCGATCACGGTCAGCACGGCCACCTCCGTTTTCCAGCGGTCAAATGTCGTCAGGTGTACTTCCTCATCCTCTGGATACTTTCCGGCAGTAAAGGCCAGCCATACAGCCGCCACAAGAAAGCCTGCCATGCCTATGATCAGAAAGATCATGGAAGTTTCCAGGAACGGAAGATTTTTCTCATAATTCACCTTCCCCTCGTATAACGTGTCTTTAATAGGATAGGCAGTGTCTACTGCCACTGCAAATATATTCTCAGATTTCCGGTTTGCGTCTTGATTCTTCACCATCTGCCACTCGCCTGTAGGGGGGAGGTTCATATTACTCTCAAAATCCTTGAGCCGCGGATACACGAAGATGTATTTTACATCTCCGCCGGACTTCATCTTCTTAAGATTGGCTTCCGCCTCATCATAATTTTCATATTCACTTTTATTGGTCTCTACTTTCTTTGCCGCCGTGTTGACGTAGAGATAGGTCAGGTTCGTATTGCCTTCCTCCAGATATTCCCATCCTGACTGATACTTTTCATAATCTCCATATATCGTTGCCAACGCCCTCTCAAGTTCATCATAGACAGAGGACAGTTTTCCGTTAAGCCAAGGCGAATCATTGATGATCTGGAGAATGTTCTCTGCCCCCTGCGGCACGTATTTCTCCCGAAGGCTCTCTCCGAAATTCCAGCATCCCGTATAGAGAGTCGCTCCTTCGGAGTCACAGATCGTCATACCCTCCGTTGCATCTGACGATGTCAGGGCCCCTTTCTCCAGTTCACTCATATATGACTTCTGATTCTGTCCGCTGTCGTCAGAATCAAACTTCATAAACAGCTCTCCGCTCTCAAAGAGGGAGAGAAAATCCTCTAAATAATAGTAATAATACTCTCCTCCGGGCTTCTGGCACACAATTACATCATTGTCACTGTAGAGGTCGCCTTCTCCCGTATAAAAATCCCTGCCCCACTCTACCAGTTCCTCCAGTGTGTACTTTATTCCGTATGCCCTGCCCTTATTTTCACCGAGCTCCCTGGCACTTTCCCCTATATCAATCACTTTATCCGGATTATATGCCCCGTCCATCTCAAAAAACTGTTTCAGGCGGAACTGCTGAAACACATCGTTGATAGAACTCTCCACTGACATATTAAAATCCGCCGACTCCTCGTAGGGTTCGTTTACAATCTTCATGATCTCTAACGGGTTGATCGTTCCCGCGAGAGTCGTCACTACGGCGAGGGATGTGAGGAACGCGGCTCCGCTTAATACCCCTGTAATAAGAACCGCCGCCTTGGTCACAGTCTTTCTATACCACTTGATCATAATGCTCCCTTCCAACTTCTGACTGTTTTTTCTGTCATTTTATCTCTTCTCGATCTTATAGCCAATTCCCCATACAACTTTCAAGTAGCGGGGGTCTTTTGGATTGATCTCGATCTTCTCCCTGATATGCCTGATATGCACTGCTACTGTATTGTCCGCTCCGATCGCTTCTTCATTCCAGATGGACTCGTAGATCTGATTGATGGAGAATACCCTTCCCTGATTCTTCATAAGCAGAAGAAGGATGTTATACTCGATAGGCGTCAGCTTTACACTCTCTCCGTCGACGGTCACTTCTTTCAGATCATCATTGATCCTAAGCCCGCCCACTTCATAAATATGATATGTCTCTTCCTTCGCCGTTCCTCCCAGTTCTGTATAACGGCGAAGCTGAGATTTCACTCTCGCCACCAGCTCCAGCGGGCTGAACGGTTTTGTCACATAATCGTCAGCTCCCACGTTGAGCCCCAGTATCTTGTCGGCGTCTTCAGATTTGGCCGAAAGGATGATGATCGGGATACTGTTGTTCTCGCGAATCTTCAAGGTGGCGCGGATTCCGTCCAGGCGGGGCATCATCACGTCTAATACCAGAAGATGCACCTCCTCTTTTTCAAGAATTTCCAACGCTCCCACACCGTCATAAGCCTTAAGGATATTGTATCCTTCCTGCGCCAGATATATCTCAATCGCCTCCACGATCTCTTTGTCATCATCACATACAAGTATGTTATACATAGTCATCGTCACCTCCCATATTGTTACTCTACAGTATACATGATACGAGAAAATTTTTAAGAGGCGCAGGGAAAAATCTTATGAATTTTTTAAAAAATATTTATGAAGCAGAGAGGAACCCGCTAACCGCACGGGGTCAAAGGGATTCTGATCAAGCAGAATAATCGCTGTAAGTATACTGGTGACTTTAAAGCACATGTGATAGAATACAGGCAAATGCATCAATTATCTGTTCGCCAGACGGCAGTACATTTTAATTGGTCGGCATACTGAATGAGGCAGTACGCATGTTGGAAATACCGGAAAAACATCTTAATATCTTCAAAATTTATGAATCGCATTCATTTAAATATCAATACAATAAATTAAACAGGAGGTACTATCATGACTGACATTTTGACCATGGGAGAAATTCTTGTTGAGATCATGCGGGTACACGAAGACGTGCCGCTTAACGAAGCCGGAGTATTTAAGGGGCCTTATCCGAGCGGAGCTCCTGCCATCTTCATCGACACGGCGGCAAGGCTCGGCTGCCGTACTATACTGGCAGGCAGCGTAGGACAGGATGATTTTGGTGACTGCGTTCTTTCCCGTCTCGAAAAAGATGGCGTAGACTGCACGCATATCTACAGATCGGGAGATTTCTCTACGGGGTGTGCGTTTGTTACATATTTTGCAGATGGTTCCAGAAAATTTATTTTCCACATGGGCGCGGCTCTTGAAACAAGGACACCGGATGTCAACCAGCTTCCGGCTGTAAAATATATGCACATTATGGGCTGCTCACTCATGGCGGGCAGCCGGCTCTCAAAAGGTATCCTTGACACAATGCGCGCCCTCTCCGCAAGAGGCACTAAGATCTCTTTTGATCCGAATATTCGCAAGGAACTCTTTACCTCTGACACTGAGGACATCCTCAACGAAGTGCTCCGGCACACGAATGTCTTTCTTCCCGGACAGGAAGAACTGCTCATGATAACAAAGACAGCTATGGCAGAGGATGCTGTGAAGGAATGTTTCAGGAATCCTGCCTTAGAAATGCTTGTTCTTAAGGATGGTTCCAGAGGAAGCCGTCTTTATACCCGCGAGGGCACTGTAGAGGATATCCCTGTATATCCGGTTGAACAGATCGATGCGACCGGAGCCGGCGACTGCTTTGACGGGGCTTTCCTCGCCGGACTGGTTCATGGAAAAACTCCTGCGGAAGCCGCCCGGATGGGCGCAGCCGCAGGAGCATTAAATGTAATGGCGTTCGGACCGATGGAAGGTAATATCACTCCAATAACCATGGAAAAGATAATCAAAACCTCCCTTTAAGTACCGGATAGAACTCCCGGAACTTCTGATAGCGTTCCTCATACTTTGCCACAAGTCCAGCATCCGGTTCCTCTGTCGCAACTACCTTCACCAGCTTCTTTGCCGCCTCTTCTACTGACGGGAACACACCGCATCCGACTGCCGCAAGGATCGCCGCTCCATATCCGGGGCCTTCCTCGCTCTCGATGATGTCCACTTTCATGTTCATCACACTGGCGATGATCTTTCTCCAAAGAAGACTCTTCGCGCCGCCGCCGCAGATCTTTGTCCGCCCGGGATTCATTCCAATGCTTCTTGCTACTTCGAACGAATCCCGGAGGCCGAATGCAACGCCCTCCAGCACTGCGAGAGTCATCTCCTCCCTCGTTGTATCCATACCCATTCCGATAAATGCCGCTCTCGCGTCTGGATCATTGTGCGGGGAACGTTCTCCCATGAGATACGGTAAGTAGAATACGCGGTTTTCGCCAAGTCCTGTGATATCTTTCTGTTCACCTACGTAATCCGTTGTCTTTAAAATATCATCCATCCACCATTTATTGCAAGAAGCAGCGCTTAGCATACAGCCCATGAGATGATAGTTTCCGTCAGCATGGGCAAAAGAATGGAGCGCGTTGTGGGCATCTACTCCAAATTTCTCGCTGGAGATAAAGAACGTGCCTGATGTTCCCAGTGAAATATTGCAGCCTCTGTCGCCGACTGTAGCTGTGCCGACTGCCGCCGCCGCGTTATCTCCCGCGCCCGCGATAACTTTTACCTCCGCCGGAAGCCTCAGCTCTGACGCCACATCTTCCTTCAAGGTTCCAACAACTTCCCAGCTCTCGTAAAGTTTCGGGAGCTGGTCTTCCGTGATATCACAGATCTCCATCATTTCTTTGGACCAGCATTTGTGCTCCACGTCAAGGAGCAGCGTGCCGGAAGCATCCGAATATTCTGTGCAGAATGATCCCGACAGCCTGTACGCAAGATAGTCTTTCGGAAGCATAATCTTGCAGATACGCGCGAAATTTTCCGGCTCATTCTCCTTCATCCAGAGAATTTTCGGCGCTGTGAATCCCGCAAAAGCAATATTCGCAGTGTGTTTGGAAAGTTTTTCTTTTCCTATTACACCATTGAGATATTCAACCTGTTTTCCGGTACGGCCATCATTCCACAGGATAGCCGGGCGTATCACCTCATCATTCTCATCCAAAGCTACAAGCCCGTGCATCTGTCCGCCGAAGCTGATTCCTTTCACCTGAGCTTTATCACACTCTGCTGTCAGTTCCTTTATCCCTTCCATACTCTGCGCGAACCAGTCCGCCGGTTTCTGTTCAGACCAGCCGGGGTGGGGAAAATACAGCGGATATTCTTTTGACACAATCTTATGGATCTTACCGTTCTCATCCATCAAAAGCAGTTTCACCGCCGATGTACCAAGATCAATCCCTATAAAAAGCATAATTCTACCCCCACGGATTCTCTGTCGGATATCTTACTCCCTTCGGCTGATTGTAGCCGATCTCAGCAACCGGCACGCCGATGTATTTGAATACTTCGAACAGTTCTTTCCCGAAATGTCCGAATGCCACCGCACCGTGATGTGGATAATTCTTCTCGATCAGCACGTGGCGGTAGAAGCGTCCCATCTCAGGAATCCCGAATACGCCGATCGAACCGAATGACTTCGTAGCCACCGGAAGCACCTCGCCCTGTGCAACATATGCTCGCAGGATATTATCAGATGTGCTCTGCAGACGGAAAAATGTAATATCTCCCGGCATGATATCTCCCTCAAGGGTTCCCTGTGTCACTTCTTCCGGAAGCGTTCTTGCCATGATCATCTGGTATTTCATCTCGCAGAAGGACAGCTTGGAAGACGCCGTATTTCCACAGTGAAATCCCATAAAGGTATCCTTCTGGGTGTACGGGAATTTACCTTCAATGCTCTCTTTATACATATCACCCGGAACGGTATTATTGATATCAAGCAGTGTCACTGTATCCTGACTTACGACTGTTCCGATGAACTCGCTTAAGCATCCGTAGATATCCACTTCGCAGGATACCGGGATTCCCTGAGCGGTCAGACGGCTGTTCACATAGCACGGAACGAATCCGAACTGTGTCTGGAATGCCGGCCAGCATTTCCCTGCGATCGCCACGTATTTTCTGTATCCTCTGTGCTCCTCCACCCAGTCTTTCAGTGTGAGCTCATACTGGGCAAGCTTCGCAAGGATTTCCGGCTTCTTGTTGCCTGCTCCCAGTTCTGCCTCCATCTCGGCTACAACAGCCGGGATTCTCTCGTCCCCTGCATGCTTGTTGTATGCTTCGAAAAGATCCAGCTCAGAGTTCTCCTCAATTTCAACGCCGATATTGTAGAGCTGCTGGATCGGAGCATTACATGCGAGGAAGTTAAGCGGTCTCGGTCCAAAGCTGATGATCTTCAAGCTGTTAAGTCCTACAACAGCCCTTGCGACCGGTTCGAACTCGTGGATCATATCCGCGCACTCCTCTGCAGTACCTGCCGGATACTCCGGTATGTATGCTTTCACGCCGCGCAGCTTCAGATTGTAACTTGCGTTGAGCATACCGCAATATGCGTCGCCGCGGCCCTGTATCAGATTGTCCTGGCTTTCCTCTGCTGCCGCGATGAACATCTTCGGTCCTTCAAAATGCTTTGCAAGCAGTGTCTCTGAGATTTCCGGCCCGAAGTTTCCGAGATAAACAACCAGTGCGTTGCATCCCTCTTTCTTAATATCCTCAAGTGCCTGTACCATATGGATCTCACTCTCCACAATACAGATCGGACACTCATAGACCGTGCCTTTGCCGTATTTCTTTGTGTAAGCGTCGATCAGTGCTTTTCTTCTGTTCACCGACAGACTCTCCGGGAAGCAATCCCTGCTCACTGCTACAACTCCGATTTTTAATTCTGGCATGTTACTCATAATTCTTATCCTCTCTTTCTTTTATTTCTATCCTTACATAGCGGAAATACCGCCTGTTGCCGCGATATTTCCTTAATATCTTTTTATATCGGCGTCTACACTTCTACATTTTCTCCTCGCAGTCCGCAGAATGCGCCGTCTATCTTCGCTTCCTCATGGGCGATAAGCCACTTATTCACTGCTGTCAGCAGCCGGTTCTCCCCCGTCTTTTCCGGTTCAAAAGGCAGCTCCTCATTTGTCCCTTTCGGAAGGGCGATCACACAGCGAAATCCATCCTTGTTTACAGAACATGGCGCATAGTGCAGTGTTGTAGCATACAGCTCTACCGCCGTCCCTGCCGGAACAAAGAAAGCCTCCACCTTGTCTGTATCGTAAATATCGCCTTCCTCCAAGTCCTGCCGGCATCCCAGAAGCAGGATCAGATCTGTCACCGCAATATCCATCTCGGAACTTCTGTGATATTCCAATGCATTTAACTTATGATTGTCTCCATTACAATATCCGATCTGGATGGGCAGCCCGCCGAAACCCTTCCTGCACACTTCTGCCGCTTCAGGCAATATTTCCAGCGCCTCCACAGACGGCACATAAATAACATCCTTCGGAAGCGGGGTATGCTCCATTTCTTTTAAGATCTTCTCAAAAGAAAACTCTGTCATAATCTTCCCATACTTGCCAAAGGATGTGTCTGTCACTTTCTTGATATTCACTTGTCCGACCTCCTTATCTCCCGGTCTGCTGCCGGAGCGTTTATCCGCCCGACGCTCCCGCGCAGCTTCACGCTTCTGAGGTCATTTTATCAACTTTTCCTCTCCCTTTTGACCAAATACTTAGCCATTTTATGCCCAAAACTTAACATCTCCTCATCCATGTATATGGTTGCGTGAACTTGGGAGCGGACACATTCATGGGCTCAGCGCCTTTTCATGCGGAAAACTGCAGCGCAGCCACAATCAGCACGCTAGTGCGGTTTTCCGATTGATCCTGCTGAGCTAAAGCTCAGCATATATTCCTCCACACTCCAAACACGCACAATGCTCCGATATACGCCGCAAGCGCCCGCTGGTTCCACTTTGGAAGAGGTCTCTTCTTCACCTGCATATAATCGTAACAGATGATCTCTGCTACAAGGAGAGGCGCGGTCACAAATAAAAACGGATTAGCCTGAAAAGCACCCTGAATATCCAGCCGCGAGAGGCATACAAACAGGGTGGTTATTCCGCATCCCGGACATAGCCACCCTGTAACCTCTCGAAACAGGCATGGGATTCCAAGGCCAGTGGTCCTCACCCAGAACAGATAAAGTACACCAATCCCCAGAACAATACACCAGACTTTGATCTTTTTTCCCATGCTCCCGCCTTTTCTTTCCATTTAGTCTATCTGACCTTTTTATTGATCGTATCCTGTATCAGGCACATGTCGACGATGCCTAATCCAAAAATACCGAGTATAAGATAGAGGATTCCTGCATTTCCACCTCTTATATTGTTGATCATATCAACCTTCTCTCCCATTTTATAATACCAGTACAGGCCATAGATACCGCAGGTAATGATCATAAACAGAATAACCATTCCTCCGGTTGTCGCCTGACTGTCACCCGCAAGCTGATTGACCTCATCATTGACTTTCACGATCCAGTACAGATTATAGATACCGCACGTAATAATCGTTAAAACAATGGAAAGCGGAATACTTCTCACAAAAATTCCCGCGTGATTTCCGCCTGGTTCTGAGGGATTCACATTACCCTGCATGTTGCCCGACTGGGCCAGTGGTACCCCACAGCTGTTACAGTATTGCATGTGATCGTCGCACCAGTTCCCGCAGTTTGGACATTGTTTCATCTTCTTTTTCCTCCTTAGCTGTTTTAAAAAAGTATAATATTCATCTTCTCACCTTTCAATAAGATTATTATACAGTTTCTCTGACTTTTCAACAGAAATTATTCATTATTTTTCTGATTTTTCAATAATTTATATTCACTCGGCAGCATCCCATACTTCTTCTGAAAAGCTCTCGCCAGCGCTTTGCTCCCTGAGAACCCGTTTCTTATGGCAATTTCCGTAATGTTGTAGGTACTGTTTTCCAGCTCTTTGAGCGCATACTCCAGTCGGATCCCCTGCACATAATCTTTAAAACTGATCCCCGCATACTTCCGGAACATCCTCGACAGATATGTGGGCGAATATCCGAACACCCGCGCCACGGGTTCAAGTCTTAACTCTCCAGTATAATTGTCTTTCATATATGAGGTGATAGCTGAAAGTCTGGTCAGATTCTTGTTCTTCCGCACAAAATCCTGATCCACTTCCATAAGACGATATTCTTTCACAAGATAGTACATGATATTATAGAAGAGACTTTTCATCTTCATATCATATCCGCAGAACTTCTCAGCATAAGCCCGGTACAGTGCTTTCACCTGTTCCATGAACCGGGCGTCACGTTTCCCCGGCTCATGAGTAAACCAAATAAACTGCTCCCCTGTAAAATATTCCTCGAACATTTTCAGCGGAATCTGCAAAACGATCGTCTCATTCGGGAGCGGCGAATCAACAGAATGGACCTCGTTGGAATTCACGATCATTAACTCATCTTCTCTCAGATCCCACGGCCTGTCGTCGATAAAGAACCGCAGACTTCCCCTGCACACCGCAAAGATCTCAACAGAGCGGTGCCAGTGCTTATCTCTTCTGTAATTCCCCGCGCTGCCCTCGAAAAGAAAGAGTTTGAACGGGAACCCCTCCTCGGGAACGATCAACTCATGTGAAAACTGCATGGGACACCTCCATTTACATCTTGAAACGCTTTCAACAATAAGAAACGGTTATCTGACTTTTTATTTATCGCAGTTTCCCGCGTGTCCCCTCTTATTACGTTCTCTCATTGTGCAGGAGCTTATGTTCCTTCCCTTTCAGGATGCCTTCATAAACCGTTGCAACGATGGGGTTTTCGCTGGACAGCTTGATCTGTGCCATGCTGTCGATCTTGTAGACCCCCTCTAGCCTTGCCTTCTTCGTCCTCGGACCGATCGGCACCGGCTGTCCGCCTCCGGCGATACATCCTCTCTTGCACGCCATGACTTCCACGAAATCATAGCATGCTTCTCCTGCCTTCATTTTCTCCAGCAGTTCCTCTGCACAGTGCAGTCCGTTCACAACCGCAATCTTCACCTCACGGTCTCCCAGCTTCACAGATGTCTCTTTGATACCGTTCACGCCGCGGATACCCGAAAAGCTGATCTCCTCTAAGTCCTCCGCGCGGCTGCTTCCCATCAGACGGCGAAGCACTGCCTCAGTCACGCCGCCTGTCACGCCAAAGATTGCTCCGGCCCCGGAAGAAAGACCGAACGGCATATCCAGCGCTTCCGGCTGTACCTGGGACAGATCGATGCCCGCCTCCTGGATCATCCTCGTAATCTCTGTGGTCGTCAGCACATAATCTACATCCTGCACGCCGTCCGTGAAGTGCTCGGGTCTTTTGATCTCCGCCTTTTTCGCCGTACACGGCATGATGGAGACGACCATAGTTTTCTTCGGTTCTCTGCCCTCTGCCTTATCCTTTTCAGCGTTCACTCTTGCCTCTTCCTTCAGGAGCGCGCCGAACATCGCCTGCGGGGAACGGCAGGTAGAAATATTCTTACGGAACTCAGGATAACGATTCTCGCAGAATTTCACCCATGCCGGACAGCATGAGGTGAACAGCGGCAGGTTTTCCCCGGATTTCAGACATTCTTCCAACTCTTTGGATTCTTCCATGACAGTTAAGTCCGCCCCGAAGTTTGTGTCGTATACTTCATCAAAACCAATACGCCTCAGCGACGCTACCAGACGTCCCAATGTGTTCTCCCCTTTTTTGATGCCGAACTTATCTCCCACTGCCACACGCACTGCCGGGGCAATCTGTGCCACTACTCTCGTATTGGGGTCAGAAAGCGCCGCCCATACAGGCTCTACCTCCTGTTTGATACTGATGGCTCCCGTCGGACAGACTGCCCGGCACTGTCCACATCCCACACAGTCCGTCTGCGCCAGATCTTTGTTGAACGCCGGGGTCACCTGCATCTTCGATCCGCGAAAAGCAAAGTCAAGAATACCCAGTCCCTGGATCTCATCACACGTTCTCACACAGTCTCCACAGAGGATGCATTTATTGGGGTCGCGTATCACACAGTCAGAAGATGTGTCTCTGGGAAGCTGCTTCTTATTGTTCTCAAAACGTACATCCGTAATGCCTAGCTGCCTTGAGAGCTTCTGCAATGTGCAGACCCCGTTCTTTGCGCAGGTCGTGCAGTCCCTGCAGTGGGAGGCCAGAAGAAGCTCGATGATCATCTTTCGATGATGCTGAAGTCTCGGTGTATTCGTGTAGATGACCATGTCATTTCTTGGCACCTCAGAGCAGGAGGCGAAGATCTTGCCTCTGTCGTCCTCTACCACGCACATCCTGCACGCGCCGTAGGTGGACAGTTCCGAATGATAGCAGAACGTGGGGAGATCGATGCCGGATTTCCTGATCACGGAAAGCACGTTCTTCTCATTGGTAAAAGTCACTCTTCTGTTGTTTATCGTCATATAACTCATGCTCGTTTCCTCCTACCATTCAACATGTATTGCACCAAAGGCACATGAACTCTCACATGCGCCGCACTTAATGCATCTCTCAGTATCGATCGTAAACGGTTCTTTAATCTTGCCGCTTATAGCGTCAGCCGGACAGTTTCTCGCGCATTTGGAGCAGCCCTTGCATCTCTCCGGGCTGATGACGTAGCGTTTCATCGCCGTACACGTATGGGACGCGCACTTCTTGTCCGCCACATGCTCCATATATTCATCGCGGAACAGTTTCAGCGTACTCATGACTGGAAGAGCCGCACTTTTTCCCAGCCCGCAAAGCGCCGTCTCTGTAATAGTTGTCGCCAGTTCTTCCAGCAGATCCAGATCTTCTTCTTTTCCGTTCCCTTCCACAATCCGCTCCAGGATCTCCAGCATCCGCTTCGTTCCCTCACGGCAGGGCACGCATTTGCCGCAGCTTTCATTCTGGGTAAAGTTCATAAAGAACCTCGCCACTTCCACCATACAAGTATTATCGTCCATGACTACCAGTCCGCCGGAACCGATCATGGCTCCCATCTTCTTCAGGGAATCAAAATCCAGGTTCACCTCCAGATGCGGACTGATCAGACATCCGCCCGAAGGTCCGCCGATCTGCACTGCCTTGAACTTTCCGTCGTCCTTGATGCCTCCGCCAATGTCATAGATGACCTCCCGCAGCGTGGTTCCCATGGGCACCTCGATCAGACCGGTATGCTTCACGCTTCCTGTCAGGGCAAATGCCTTTGTTCCCGGGCTGTTCTCCGGCCCGATGCTCTTGAACTCGTCTGCGCCTTCGGCGATGATCATAGGAATATTGGCAAATGTCTCTACGTTATTCAACACTGTCGGCTTGGCGAACAGGCCCTGCTCCACGGTTCTCGGAGGCTTCACACGGGGCATTCCCCTGTTTCCTTCGATAGACGCGGTCAGCGCGCTTCCCTCTCCACAGACAAAAGCGCCCGCACCCCTGTTGATGTGGAGCCGGAAGGAGAAATTTGTACCAAGGATGTTATCCCCAAGCAGTCCGCATTCCTCCGCCTGAGCGATCGCCAGCTTCAGACGGTTGATCGCCAGTGGGTACTCAGCACGCACGTAAATGTAGCCTTCTTTCGCTCCCACCGCGTAAGCACCGATCATCATTCCCTCGATCATCTTATGCGGATCGCCCTCCATGATGCTGCGGTCCATGAACGCGCCCGGATCGCCCTCATCACCATTGCAGACAATATAACGCTCCATCTCTGCCTGTCTTGCTACCTGTGACCATTTATAGCCAGTGGGGAACCCACCGCCGCCGCGCCCTCTTAAGTTAGAATCGGAAACTTCCTTTATCACTTCCTCCGGCGTCATCTCAAAGAGCGCTTTTCCCAATGCCTGATAGCCGCCTGTGGATATGTATTCACGAATGTGCTCCGCGTCGATATGCCCGCAGTTTTTCAGCACGTTTCTTGTCTGCTTCTTATAGAAAGGAATGTCTTCCTGCTTCTTATACTCAATTCCATCCTGCTTGAACAAAAGATGACGGATGATATCTCCTTTCTCGATCGTTCTGTGGAAAATCTCATCACAGTCCTCAAGCTGTACCTTTGTATAGAGGATACCCTGAGGCTCAATGCGCATCAGCGGCCCCATCTCACAGAAACCGTGGCAGCCGCTCTTCTTCACACCGATCTCTCCGTCTCCGTGCGCGATCTCCGATCCGAAATGAACCTCCGCATCCGGGTTATCTCTGACCAGTTCACACATTCTCTCATATATCTCGCCGGACCCGCCTGCCAGACATCCTGTTCCCGCGCAGATCAGGATACGGCATCTGCTGTTGTCTATTTTTTCCCTCGAGGCCTTACGGAGCTGTCCGAGGGCTTCCCTGTTCTCTATTCTTTCCATATGTATCAAGCTCCTCTCAACTCTCGGATCAATTCTGCCGCCGCATCCGGAGTCATCCCCGGATATACCTTATCATTTACTGTAAGCACCGGAGCAAGTCCGCACGCTCCTAAGCAGGATACCGTCTCCAATGTGAACAGCATATCGTCTGTCGTGGCCTTTTCTGCGGACAATCCAAGCTCACTGTGCAGCCGTTCCAGAATCGGAATAGATTTCCGCACATGACAGGCGGTTCCGTCACAGACTTTGATGATGTATTTCCCTTTTGGCTCAAAGGAAAAGTTCTCATAAAATGTAGCAACACTGTACGCCTTTGCTTCATTGATCCTCAGCTTCTGCGCCACATAGCTCAGAAGCTCCGGTGGAAGGTAACGATACTCGCTCTGGATATCCTGGATGATCGGGATCAGCGCCGCCTGATGCTCACCATGCACCGCAATGATCTCATCCGCTTTGTCGTAGTAGGTCTGGTCTAACATGGGATACCTCCTTAATCTGAATTGTGTAATATTGATAAAAAATCATCAATCATAAATTATTATATATAAATTCTGCCTAATAAGCAATACATATAAATATCTGTTAAACCTGTTATAAATATTTTTCAGGCTCTAATTTTATTTTAATCTTTGCCTTGTATCTTTTAATCACAAACTAAAACGAACGGGAAAATTCCCTTTCAAAAATGTGTATATACAAGGAGGAAATTACTATGAAGAAAAAAATCACTGCTTTATTAATCGGAACATGCTTTACTGCGGCGCTTATGTCTGGATGCGGACAGCGCATAGACGGAACCCTGCAGACACAGGGGCAGTCCGGGACTCAGCAGACCCAAGGCCAGTCCGGGACTTCCACACAGGACAACGCTGCGGGCGCTCAGAACTCCGGCAATGGAACCACACAGAATTCTAACAACGGAACCACACAGAATTCCGGCACATCAATTACAGAAGCTGACGCCAAGACAATCGCTTTGAATCAGGCGGGAATCGCGGAGGCTGATACTATCGGTCTTGCCGTAAGACAGGACTTTGACAACGGCATGACTATATACGAAGTCAATATCTACACACCCAGTACAGACTATGAGTATGACATAAACGCAGCCGACGGCGCAATCTTAAAAGAAGACCGTTCCATGACTGAGCAAGTGACCACTGATCCCGGCACGGCGATCACCCCCGCCAAGGCAAAAGAGATCGCGCTTGCAAAAGTGTCAGGCGCAGGAGAGCAGAATATTCGCATGAAGGTTGATTTTGACGACGGCCGCAGCTATTATGAAGGTGAGATCATCTATAACGGAATGTCTTATGATTATGGGATCGACGCACAGACAGGCGCTGTCATAGAATGGTCCGAAGAAGCTCTCGGCTTCTAAGTTTTGAAATATACAAGCATATTCTCACAAATTGTATAATTAACGGAGTGATATTGTGGACAGTTCATTCGGGCTGTCCCTTTTTGGACCTTTTCCACCCTTCTGCATATATTGATATTACAAGTGCATTATCCGCCCCGAACTCTTATACTGCATGTTCAGGGCTGCGATGCGCTGTAAAGTCCCCCGTGCACTTGGCGGCGGCAGAAGGGAGTATCTTATGAGTATAAAAGGACTTGATGTAAGTGAATTTCAGGGAGAAGTGGACTGGGAGCGGGTCAAAGCCGCAGGATATCAGTTTGCCATGCTCCGCGCCGGATATGGATTCGGCACCGTAGATAAACAGTTCAAAAGAAATGCCTCAGAATGTAACCGTATCGGACTTCCCATCGGAGCCTACTGGTTCTGCTACGCGGTCAGTCTGCAGACAGCTATACAGGAGGCAGACGGATGCATCAACACAATATCCGGATACCGGCTGGATTACCCGGTCTGCTATGATATCGAGCAGGCCTCTGTCGCCTACGCCGCGGGGGAGGGCGTCACTATGACCGCCGACCTTGCCAGAAATGTAGTTCAGAGCTTCTGCAACCGTATTGAATCCAAAGGTTATTACGCGATGTTTTACACAAATAAAAACTTTTTCGATACCTATTTAGGCAGCAGTCTTTCAAAACGCTACGCTTTCTGGTACGCCCGCTATACCGGCAGCTTTGACGGAACGAACTGCGGAATCTGGCAGTACTCCAGTCAGGGAAACATTCCTGGCATTGGCGGAAATGTCGATCTGGATGAAGGATTTATCGACTATGCCTCCGTCATAAAATCCGCCGGGCTCAACCATCTGTCAGAAACCAGCCCGGTCTCATCGCCTTCATATTCTCCGTCGCCGGATTATATCACCTATGTGCTCCAGCCCGAGGATACGCTCAGCGAAATCGCACAGCGGTACGGTACCACGGTCAGTGCCCTTGTTTCATTAAACGGAATCTCTGATCCGAACAAAATCTATGCAGGGAATACGCTTAAAGTTCCTGAGAACGGAAACATCGGCTCCCAGTATTACACGATCCGCTCCGGAGATACGTTAAGTGAGATCGCACTGAGATTCAGCACAACAGTCAGCGCTCTTGCGGCGTTGAACGGGATATCTGACCCGAATAAGATCTATGCAGGGAATACGATACGGATTTTTTAATTAAGAATTTTCTAACTTTTTTTCTTTTTCTTTAAGAGTTTAAACATACTTTGGACACATTTGCTGTCTATACTATGTATCAGATAGTTGATAAAACAACTATCTCCCCCCTCATAAAGTATAGACATCCCGGGGGACCGGGATGTCGCACTTTACTCTCATTCCTTTTAGATAACTAATAAACACGAAGCCCGTTAGCCCTTGTGGTTAGCGGGTTTTCGCCGTTTCCGGCTTTCCGCTTTAAGTGTTTGGGGCACCTTTCGGGCACCCTTATGTTATCCTCTGGAATGTTGCGGTGGTAGATAGTTGTTTGTAGAGTTGCTATATGATCTTTTTATAGAGTTCTTCCAGTTTATCCATGTCGGATTTTGCTTTATCACCCGTGACATGAGTGTAAATATCTAAGGTGATCGCTACGGAAGAGTGACCGAGATACTTCTGGACTGTCTTTGCTTCAATCCCTGCTTCAAAGCATCTTGTAGCAAATGTGTGCCGGAGGGCATGGGGATAAATATGCTCCATCGGTATATACTCTGTTTTCTCTTCCTCTGCCTTTTTCTTCCGATCCCTGTTGATCGCCTTTACAATCCAGTTCAGGGCTGACTGAAATGCAAATGAGGAAACCATCTTTCCATTACTGCTGACAAACACAAGATTTTCAAACCCCTTTTCCGGCTCCCATTTATCAGACGCTAACTGCATTTCCTTTTTCTGGATAAGCTGTCGTTTCAATGCTTTGTATACACTTTCCTGCATAGGAATCACCCGTTTACCGCTTTCTGTTTTCGGGCTTTGATATTTGAAAACATATTGCCCGGTTGAAAGGTCTTTCAGATAAACCAGTGTCTTATTGATCCTGATCTCCCTCTTTTTGAAATCAAGATCATCTTCTGTCAGCCCTAAGACTTCCCCGGCACGCATCCCTGTACCAAGAGCAACAACAATCAGATTCTCGTGCAGTCTTCCCTTTGCATATTTCAGAACTTCGCTCTGTTCTTCAACAGACAGAACACGGATCGGCTTTTTCTTTGTCTTAGGAAGTTCCACCCCGTCACAGGGATTAAAAGAGATAATCCTGTTATGTACTGCGTATTTGAACACAGCACTTAGAATATTATAAATATCCCGGATTGTTTTCGTGCTGTAATCATCGTCAGCCATGCTCTGAAACAAGTGCTCCAACAGCATCGGTTTGAAATCTACGAGCTTCTTTTTGCCGAGTTTTTTCTGTACATAATTCCTGTAACAATAATCATACCGGGCTAATGTGCTCTCTTTGATTGACTTTTTCTTGTGAGTATTCAGCCAGACATCAAACCATGCGTCTAAAGTCAGATTGTCTCCTTTTCCCCTGATCCCGTGCTTGACCTCATATTTGAGGTCTTCCATCTGCTGTATCAGTTCTTTCAGGTCTGCGTTATCCAGTGTATATTTTTCATTTCTGAATTTAAAACGTGCTCTGTATGTGCCGTTTGGTCTTTGCATAATGCCAGTAGGCAGTGTTTTTCCTTGCAAGTCCTTGCCCATTTTTACGCTCCTTTCTTCCGCAAGGACTATGCTTTAAACCTACTAATATTATAACATATTCCTGCGCACTATACAGCAATTACTTCATATTTGTTCATCAGATTATTGCCCTCATTCAGTCGTATGAACTCGTCTAAAACCTCTCTCCGAATCAGGATTTTCCTGCCGATCCGCATGGAGGAAATCTTCCCCCATGCAATCAGTTGACGCAGGTTTGTCCTGCCGATCCCGGTATATTCGGATGCTTCATTTACTGTCAGAGTTATCTTTTCATTCAACATCAGATCACCCCTTAAATCAGGCAAGATGAAATGTCCTTGCCTGCATGGAGTCCGGGTCTGACGGGTCAAACACAATCTCCAGAGTACACAGCTTTCTCTCGATCACTACACTGATCCGGCTGTGATCCACGAACTCCACGTCCAGTTCCTCGCTGATCCTGCCGTTATCCGAACTATAGTTGTAGTCAGTTACCACAGCACCCGGAACGTTATCTTTCAGGGATGAAAGTACGGGTTTCCTTGTCTCTCCGATCTGTCTGGTTAATGCAGTTATAAAATCCTCTAAAAATCTCTTATTCATCTTTCACGTTCTCCTCTTCGTATCTTTCTTTTAATGCATCCATGAACTCCATCGCTTTAAAATTGATATTTTTGTAGCTTACACTTTTATCATCATGAAGCGGAATATTGCAGGATGCAAATACCCGGCATATTGCATATAACGTGAGATTTGAATACAGCACTTCGTCTGTATCACAATCTACTATGTCATACCGTTCGACAAAACCGGGATAGCGGTTTCCTTTATACCCTACAGGTCTGTTTTTCAGATAAGCGTTCATGTATGCTTTCAGCACCCTTTTAATACGCCACTGGGAGTAGGGGAGATAATCGTATCCCCTGCGGAATTTCAAGTTCCCGTTATCGTCTAACGGCACATCTATTTCCAGTTCCTGTTCTCTGTCTGTATAATTCTTTTCGTCCAAAATATCACCCCCTCTCTAATCCTTGAACGGTAATTCGTTCAATTCGTCTTTTGTTGCTTTATGAAATTCTGAATTGCGGTTCAGATATTTCTCTACTGAATCATATACGCTGATTGATCCGTCCTGCTTATAGGTACGAACCTCATGGATACGCCGGAGAAATGCTTTCCACGTTTCGGGATCATCTAGCTGTACGTTTTTATACTGCATTTCCAGATCCCAGTTTGACGTGAAGAAAATTGTTTCCGCACACATCACCTTATTGGCATACCGGGCAGGAAGTTCAATCGGGTATATATCGATGTAGCCGAGCATATCGCTGATCCGTAGCTGTGAACGGTATTCATCAAAGCACAGCACAGGCTGACAGGTATAGGAATCGAAGGGATGCTCATAATCATTCACCTTATATACTGCTGAATCGCCGTATTCATCTAACACGCTTCTTGTCTTGCCTGATCCCGTTACTCCGCTTATATAAATGACTTTCAGATTCAGACGGCGGGTGTTCTTATACTTCTCTGTAAGCATCGTAGTCCGCAGTCTGTCTATTGTCGTAAGATATGGGATCATATCAGGATTTTCAGCAATGATCTCGGCATTTGTCATGCCATCCTCTACCATGCGGTATAAATCCTGCATGAGAGTGTTTTTGCCTTTCGGGAACGGCTCGTTGCCCCATTCTTCATATGTGCCTTTGACGCTTGTCTCTGCCTTGTCAGTGTCTTTCCATTTCCCGGATTTCTTCACGTAAGCAATATTGCTTTGCGGTGTTCCTAACGCAGAATCAATGTGAGCGGATGGAAAATGTTTCTTAACAGTAGAAAAGCGGACACGGGAACTAAAGTATACATATACATGCGTATGAAATGTCTGTGTTTTCCCGCCGATCTCGTCAGCCATACAGAAGTATTCCAGTGTCGAGAAATTCTGAATCAGACATTTCTTTATCTCTGTATGGTCTGACCCGTGATCCAACGGATTATTGAACGTTATCAGGAAAGCGTGACGCTGTGGATCGGTTGCTTTTGTCATATGCAGTCACCTCTTTCTGTCCTGTCCTACTCTTCGTAGGACAGGGTGATCTTAATGTTGCGGACTGCTTCATGCTGGTCTGTAAACTCCGAGAGCCTTGAAAGCAATGACTTTTCAAGAGATTCGTAGCTTTCCAGATTCTCACCTTTAAAAAGCTGATAGTTTCTCTTTTTCGGCTTCGGAGCAGGAGCACTTTTAGGGGTATTCTCCGGCAGTTCCCCGTTCAGCCTTAGCTTTTTCATATCAGAGACAGAAATATTTTCTGAAACAAGTTTCTGCTGATCTTCTGTCATCTTTGCCATTTCAATCAACTGTGAAACAGAATAGCTCTGAAATTCCGGCTTGATCCCGGTACAGCACTTTGTCTCTTCATCAATCGAACCGAAGTTTTCGACCACTTTCTTAAATTCCGAACATCTTCCCCGGCTGATCCCGAATACACGTTTCGCAAAATTATAAATGTCTGAATCACCTAATATATCAAACCATTTTTTGACATATACGTTGTAAAGCGGGATCGCAATTCCGAGATAAGATTTCTGCATAGATAACTGTTCCTTATGTATCTGTCTGCATAATTCTTCAAACTGGTCTATCTCTTCGGGAGTGTGGTTTATCACATCTCCCCGAACTGCTTCAATGTCTTTGATAACAGGCAGTATATTCTCTGTTTTTACTGTCTCGTCCACGTATGCAGATGGAATCTGTTCAGTTGATCCCTTTTCCGGCTTCTCTCCTGTGACCTCTGCCTGTTTTCCAGTTGCTTTCTTCTTTGTCGCCATAGACTTCTTGACTGTCTTTTTATCATCTGATTTTATCTCCTTTGTTGCGTCTCCTGCTTTAGCTGTCGTGTCTTTCATCTCTGCTGATTCGTTCATAACTGTTTCCTCCTTAACTTCAACATTGCTTTTTACTTCTGTTTCTTTCTTCATAATAAGTACCTCTCTTTCTGAATTTCGTTCAGGTGTCTGAACTTTTATTGATATGTTTCTTTAAAGGAATTCCTTTATGTCCTGTGCACAATCATAAGATAGCATGGATTCTTTCTATAACAAATGAATCTTAATATCTCCCCCAAAACCTATACTGTTCGCTTTGTGCATGGGTGCGAACGGGCTGTAAGGCTGTAAATACGGGGGTTTTTTCTTGTTTGTTCACAGGGGGTAATACTTACCCCCTGTGAACCCGGATTCCTTACCGCCGACCGGGCTACTGCCTTGCGGCATCCGCCCCGCCCGGCGGTCGGAGATCCGGCTGGCAGGAAAGATAGAACCGCAGATCCCGGCACATTACATCCGGGTTCTTAATCAACGGAACTATGATCTCCTGAACCGACTCCTGACCATCGATCAGGGCGAGCGCCTGACCGGGTTTATAGTCCGCTGTCGGATTCTCTTCTAATTCACTGGAAAAGCCCAACATGCGGAACTGTTCAGCAGAGCACCGTCCAAAGGAGAGGACTGCCTGAAACTGCTCCCGACTGCCGGAAGCAAAGTTTGTTGCATCTGCCCTCTGGACGCAGAGCACGATTCCCATATTTAAGCCACGGGAGACGGCAAGCAGTTCGCCTACCTTTGACATGATCTCTGTTTTCAGCTTCTTAGACTGCGTTTCTGCATAGGTCAGCAGACCGAAATACTCTTCAATGAATAAAGTGTAATGCTTCTTTAGCCTGATCCGCCTGTTCCTGATCTCTGTGAAAAGATCATAGTAGTCAAGAATCATCTGCACCGCATCCGATCCCGAAGCATAAGCGGGTACGCCCTCAAAGGCTTCGTATTCTTCACCCGCTTTGTAATCCGATATATATACTGCGCTTTCCCCGGATGAAAGCATCTGCCAGAGATACCACCGGGCGGAAAGGCTTTTTCCCGAGCCGGACTTCCCGGCTATCAGGAGACTGCTTGTCTGTTTTGCCAGTGTGATACTGACAGGCACTTTCAAGCCGTACTCCCGATAGTCAGACTTCCGATACCCTAAGACCATCCGTTCTCTCCTGTGTCTGCGGATCGTTCCGGCACTGTCTCGGTCAAAGGTTCAGCCGCTACAGGATCACCCACAGACTCCACAGCAGACTCTTTCTGCCTGTCGAGAAAGCGTTTCCCGGCTTCGGAAAGGGGAACTGCAAAATAGAGACGTGTCGGCGATGCCACACGGATATAAACTGCCACCTGACACCCCCGTGTTCTCATGAAGTAGTTCTCAATGACATTCCGGCAGATCGTTGCAGTCTGCTCATATGTAACATCTTTATACCGCCCAACTAAACCCACAGCTTTTATGTCAATCCATGAAATGCCGTTTGCGTTCGGGATATAGCTTGCCAGTGCCGGAGTGTCATAAGGGTGATCCTTAAGGTTATCTACCAGATCAAGAGTCTCCTGATCGGTGAGCATATAGGTCATGTCTATGGTCTGATCCGTCAGCAGTTTCTCGACCACCTTTTTATAAATGAATTTTGAAAGGGAAATGAGCGGATCAAACACCAGATGTACCATGAATGAAACGCCGTCTTCCCACCGTTCCGTACTCTCGGGATAGAGACGGTATATCACATAGCCCCCAATCATAGAACCGCAAATACACAACAGTACAATAATAATGAAAGTATCTACTATCATCTCAATGACTCCTTTCTTTTGAGGGGGCTTATCGCCCCCGTTAAACCTATTTGTCTGTTACACGCCGTACTGCATCAGCTTTAATGCTGTCTTCGATTGACTTTGTACGTTCGCTGTAATACGGTTTTATCACCGCATTATCAAACTCGACAAAAACTTTTCC
This sequence comes from uncultured Ruminococcus sp., assembly GCA_904418845.1. GTDB lineage: Bacteria > Bacillota > Clostridia > Lachnospirales > Lachnospiraceae > Mediterraneibacter. The sequence continues at coordinate 101,059 of CAJFQC010000006.1, forward strand.
CCCAGCCTGCTGTAATTCAGTTAAGGCTTCTGGAGTAATCAGAGGCTTGTCCTGTTCAACCAGAACATGTATCTGATCAAAAGTCTCTGTATTCGTCACCGTATACACATATCCGGCTACCTGATCCGTTTTCTGTCCGTTCAGATATCTGAACCGAACCGAAATTGAATTCAGATAATATTTCGTATATGGGATTACGGCTAAGAGTTCAATCAGCATTCTTACTATTAAAGATGCCACAGCTTTTCCTCCTTTCCTTGCCGGAGAAAATGTTGTATAATCTTATTTGAGGACAGATCATTGCAACATTTTTCCTATTTTATTCAATTGTGTTGTAGTGGTTGCCCCCGCCCTGCGGGGGTATTTTCAATGGACATATCATCACCTCCCTGTTTGTTCGTTCCCTTACATCTTATATGAGGTGGTGTTCAATGTCTTTGGCATAAAACTCACATATATGCACAAGATATTTGGCACTACGACTTACTTGATAACCGTTCAACTAATGTATCAATTAACTCTTTATCTTTTTTGGTCAAAGATGAATATTTTATAAATGTTTCATCTTTCTCCGTTCCCCCGAAAATAACTTCATATGGTATAGAAAATTCCTCATGAATTGCTTTCAATACGCTCATTGATGGCATACATCGTCCATGTTCATAGTTATCTATCGTATTTCGTGTAACGTCCAATTTCCTTGCTAACATTTCTTGACTAAATCCTTTTTCATTACGAAGTTTCTTAACCACATTACTAATTCGTTCCGTATCTGTCACAGGTCTTACCTGCATCAGCGCTGATACTTTTCCTTTCTTGTTTGTTCCCCGGAGACAATTATACAGTACAACTTTCAATAGATAATTGCCGTAGATGTCTCCATTTCCCCCATACCAGAAAACGAATAAATCAGCGCATAAAAAAAAAGACCCTTTCGGGTCTTAAATATCTGCGTTACTCTGACAACATAGAATTGTATTCATCTAACAGCTTCACAATCGTTTTTCCTGATGTCTTACTGGGATCTTTTACAGACTGCTTGTCAGTCCGGGCATACTCCTTTCCCTTTGTACTATTATCAGAGAAGTGGGCGA
>CAJFQC010000007.1 GCA_904418845.1 uncultured Ruminococcus sp.
GTTGTCAATGACAGTGTGACAAGAGAAGCCCTTACCAGAAAGCAGGAACGGGCATTTCTGAAATTCGTAAAAGAGGATAAACACTTTTCCAGATACTATGAAGGTATCTATATCCTTTTTAAGACAGGACTTCGGATTTCTGAATTTGTAGGGCTGACGATTGCGGATATTGACTTGAAAAACGGCGTTATCGACGTCAATCATCAGTTACAGAGGAAACGGAATATGGAGTATGTAATAGAGGAGACGAAAACCGAGTGCGGTACAAGGCTTGTACCCATGACAGACGAGGTGAAAAAGTGTTTCCGCAAAATCATTGAGAACCGCAAAAAGCCAAAGACAGAACCCATGATAGACGGGAAAGTGGGCTTTTTGTATCTGGACAAAAATGATATGCCAATGGTTGCCCTGCACTGGGAAAAGTACTTCCAGCATATCTGTGAGAAATATAATAAAATATACAAAGCCGAAATGCCAAAGGTGACACCTCATGTCTGCCGTCATACATTTTGCTCCAATATGGCAAAGTCGGGCATGAACCCTAAGACGTTGCAGAAGATTATGGGGCACTCGGATATCGGCGTGACGCTGAACACTTATACGCATGTAGGCTTTGAAGACATTCAAAAAGAGATGAAAAAGATATGTAGTTAGGTGAGTTGTAAAGTTGTAAAATAGGGGAAGTTTTACAACCTATTTTACAACTTTTCAGAGGAAAAACCTGCTGACATATGCCAAAATACGCAAGTTCCCCTAAAATGGGAAAATGTGAGAAACCTCGTAAAATCAAGGAAAAACCAACATATAAGGAGAAATGCGAACATGATAAAAATACTATTTATCTGCCACGGCAATATCTGCCGTTCCACTATGGCTGAATACGTTATGAAAGACCTTGTCAATAAGTCTGGTCTTTCTTCCTCATTTTACATTGACTCCGCCGCTACCAGCCGCGAGGAGATCGGCAACCCGGTTCACCATGGCACGCGTCGGAAGTTAAAGGAAGTCGGGATCCCCTGCGGAGACCACCGGGCCCGCCAGATGCGCGCATCGGAGTATGATGAGTTTGATTACATCATCGGGATGGATTCATGGAACATCCGTAACATCAACCATATCATCCGAAATAATGATCCGGAGGCCAAAGTAGCAAAGCTTCTTGATTTTACGGAGAGAAAAGGAGCGGATATCGCTGATCCGTGGTACACGGGGAATTTTGATGTGACTTATGCAGATGTAAAAGAAGGCTGCGAAGCCCTCCTTAAGGACTGCCTCTTACACCTCTAGGGCGTAGGAGAGCAGTTTTTTAAGATTATGATGAAACTGGCGGTTCTGGTTCTTGAGCCATAGTTTTTCGGTGACGGATTTTGTCTCTTCAATAAATGCGTCATAACGGGAAAACAGGATATGATAGTCAGCCGTCTGCTTCTGTCCCCAGCGGATGAGCACCCAGTTCATTGCATCCGGCGTCCAGTATTCCATAGGAATCCCGGCCATATTAAGGATGGTTATATACCGGACGGCCTGCATGGAGAGCTGCGAGATCTGCTGTTTGCGGAAAGTCTCAGCCTCTTCCTGTTTTCTGTTTCGTCCGATCTTTTTGAAAATGAGCTGGGGAAGACTTTTCTTAGGGGTCTCCCGCTCCATCAGCTGGAGGCTCTGCTTGAGGACATCGTTTAATTGGTTAGCAGTGTTCCAATAGGTCACAAAAGAGGAGGGATTCTCTTGTTCTCCATCTTCGGGTCCTACTTTGAACGTGCGGAACACACGCATTGTCTCTCCGAATGTATCATGATTATATTGTTTGCGCTTTTCAGGATTCGATAAAGTCTGGTAGGCTTCAAGTATCTCCTGCATAAAAGCAGTAGAATCTATATCCTTATGTACGTTTGCGTCAGGATGATATACTTTTGCCAAAGCATTTTTAGCGGCGGTGATCTCTTCTAATGTCGCATCTCTGGAAACCCCTAAAATATCATAATAAGTGCGAGATTCCATGAATGACCTCCCTATGAAATTGATTATTTACTCTCCCGTGATTAATATACGCCCGGATATAGGAAAAGTCAATCAGCACTCTTTACAAAAAGCGAATATTTGAGCTTATGGATGCTTATATTTTTAACAGACGAATTTTTAAAGAGGGATCGTGATGAAACAAGTTCAGTCATTCGTTCTGAGCATCATTCTGCTTCTATCGTGCCTGTATATCCATGTAGATGTGCTGGCTGAGGAGGAACAAGATCAGATCACAGAACAGGAACAATCATCAGAGGAGCAGAGTCAGACCACGGTACACGAGCAGCCGGAGTCAGAAAATGCGGAACAGTTACAGTCTGGAGTAGAGGTTGCCGCGCCGTCGGTGATCCTTATGGAGGCCTCCACGGGTACGGTTATTTATGAGAAAGACGCAGACACGGCGCGTCCGCCTGCGAGTGTTACAAAGGTGATGACCATGCTGCTCATATTCGATGCATTGGAAGAGGGCAGTATTAGCTTGGAGGATGAGGTGACGACTTCCGAATATGCGGCATCCATGGGTGGGTCTCAGGTATTTCTTGAACCGGGAGAGACGCAGACCGTTGATACGATGCTAAAATGTATCGCTGTAGCCAGCGCCAATGACGCCTGTGTAGCTATGTCAGAGTACATATGCGGCAGCGAGGAGGAGTTTGTCCGCAGGATGAACGAAAGGGCAAAGGGCCTTGGCATGGAAAATACGAACTTTGTCAACTGTAATGGACTGGATGTGGAAGGGCATGTGACAAGTGCGCGCGATATTGCCCTTATGTCTCGGGAGCTTATTTCCCAATATCCTCAAGTACACGATTATTCAATGATCTGGATGGAGAATATCACACATACAACGAAAAAAGGAACATCGGAGTTTGGGCTGACAAATACAAATAAATTGGTGCGCCAGTATGAGTATGCGACAGGACTTAAGACAGGGTCCACAGGCGATGCGAAGTTCTGTGTGTCCGCTACGGGAGAAAAGAACGGGATCGAGTTGATAGCTGTCGTCATGGCAGCGGAGAATTCAAAGGAGCGGTTTGCGGATGCCGTAAAACTGCTGAATTATGGATTTGGAAGATGCCAGCTTTATACGGATGAAGAGACAGAGGGAATCAAGCCGGTAAAAGTAGAAGGCGGTGTGGAAGAAACTGTCAGCGTACAGCGTAAAGAAGCGTTTTCCTATCTGGACACAGAGGGAGCAGATTTAAACAATATTGAGAAAAAGATAGAGATGAAGAAAAAGATCAAAGCGCCGCTGAAAAAAGGGGATACGGTCGGGCATATTATTTACAGCCTGGATGGGAATGAGATTGGAAGGAGCGAGCTGATAGCAGGGAAAAGCGTTAAAAAGGCAGGTTTTTTGGATTTCTTAAAAAAAGTTCTGGGGGAAACCGCTTTGTGATAACAGAAAAAAAGGGATGGGTGTCCATTCCTTTTTTTGTGTATCGGGACTGTTTTTCTTTTTGTGCATACTATATAATAAAAGACAGATGCTGCCGATAAATCGTTTTTGCATGGCAGAAAAGGAGAGGTTTGGAATGAATCCGTTTATAATTATTATTTTACTTATAGTTCTGGCCGTTATATTGGCTGTGATTTTTGAGATACATAGAGAGCTGCATTGTTTTCGGATCACACGTTACAGCGTGCGGTCAAAGCAACTGAAAGAAATTCCCGGAGATATGAAGATCTTATTTCTGAGTGATCTGCACAACTGGACATATGGAAAGAATAATGAGCGGCTGCTTGACAGTATCCGTTCCGAGAAACCGGATATGATACTTATCGGCGGGGATATGCTGGTAGGAAAAGAAAACGCGTCCTTTGATAAGGCGCTTGATCTTCTCCGGGCATTGCCTGAAATCTGCCCGGTCATCTATGCAAACGGCAATCACGAACAGAGGGTAAAAGAAGATACGGAAACATACGGGGATGTATATGCCGGCTATAAGAAAGCGTTAGAAGACAGCGGGGTACATTTTCTGGAAAATGAGAGTATCAGGGTAGAACTGGGATCAGGTGATCTGGTCATATACGGTCTCGAACTTCCGTATGCTTCTTATGAAAAGTTCAAAAAATCTCATTTTACCCCACAGGAGATATCAAGATATTTCGGATCGCCGGAAGAAAAAGACGATAAATATGGAATCAATGCCGGGAAACAGGGAGAGAAGTGCTATAAGATCCTGCTGGCGCATAATCCTGCGTACATGGAGACTTACTTAGACTGGGGTGCTGACATGGTGCTTTCAGGACATTTGCACGGCGGACTTGTACGTGTGCCCGGTCTTGGAGGGATTGTAACGCCGCAGGGATTTTTCTTTCCCAAATATTCCGGGGAGATGACGCAGGAGGGAGACCAGACCGTGATCGTAAGCAGAGGGCTGGGAACGCATACACTTAATGTCCGCCTCTTTAACACGCCCGAACTTATATCTGTCCGGCTTGGAGGAAAGTAAAAAATCGTTGTAAAAATACCGGTGTTCCCTTATAATATATTATTGGTATATTATGAAATAACACTTAGGGAGTAAGTATGGGAATACCGGTAAAGCTGGAAGTGTTTGAAGGTCCTTTGGATCTTCTTCTTCATCTGATCGATAAAAATAAAATAGACATCTATGATATCCCCATCGTTGAAATTACGAATCAGTACATGGAGTATATTCGTAATATGCAGAGAGAAGACTTAAATATCATGAGTGAGTTCCTGGTCATGGCGGCAACCCTGCTGGATATCAAGTGTCGGATGCTGCTTCCGAAAGAAGCGGCCGGAGACGGAGACGAGGAAGACCCGAGACAGGAGCTTGTGGAACAGCTCCTTCAGTATAAGATGTATAAATATATGGCCTATGAATTAAAGGACCGTCAGACAGACGCTGATTTTGTCCTCTACAAACAGCCTACGATCCCGGATGAAGTCCGGGGATATGCGGAGCCGGTGGATTTGGATCTTCTTTTGGGGGACCTTACGCTGGCTCGCCTCAACGTGATCTTTCAGGAAGTGATGAAGCGTCAGACGGACAAAATCGACCCGGTGAGGAGCAAGTTCGGAAAGATCGAAAAAGAGGAAGTGTCCCTTTCGGATAAATTTACATACATCCGCGGATATATGAAGTCACACGGGAAGTTCAGCTTCCGCCAGCTTCTCGAGGAACAGTACAGCAAGATGCATGTCGTTGTCGCCCTTCTTGCGATTCTTGAGATGATGAAGCTGGGGGAGATACGGGTAGAGCAGGAGGATACCTGCGGTGAGATCATGATTGAAAGGACTGGAGATACAGATGGAGATTGAGAAGCTGCAAAGCGCGATCGAGGCGATCCTTTTTACAATGGGCGATTCTGTTGAGTTGGATAAACTGGCCGCTGCGATCGGACATGACGTGGAAACGACGAAGAAGCTCATTCGCTCTATGATGGACCGATATGAAGAAAACGACCGCGGGATTAAACTCATAGAGCTTGACAATGCGTACCAGCTCTGTACGAAGAAAGAAATGTACGAGTATCTGATCCGCGTGGCAAAGCAGCCCAAACGGTATGTGCTCACGGACGTTCTTTTAGAGACACTGTCTATCATTGCATATAAGCAGCCGGTGACAAAGCTGGAGATTGAGAAGATCCGGGGTGTGAAGACAGATCACGCGGTAAACAAGCTGGTGGAATACGGGCTTGTGGAGGAAGCGGGACGTCTGGACGCGCCCGGCAGACCGCTGCTTTTTGGCACGACGGAGGAATTCCTGCGCCGGTTCAGTGTCCATTCACTTGATGAACTTCCGGTGCTCGACCAGGAGCAGATCGCGCATTTTAAAGAGGAAGCAGAGGACGAGGCTCAGTTAAAGCTGGATATTTGACGGAAACATCAGATTATAATTTCTGAGAAAAACGCATAAAGTGTAGATGAGACAGTACCGTCAGAGGTGTCCTCTATGATCAATAAGATAAAACTGAAGAAATGGAAACAGACAGCAGTTGTTCTGCTTTGTACGGCAGCCGTCACATTGTTTTTTTATTCTGTATACTGCCCGGGTTTTCCGGTGCAGGCAGAAACTGTGGAGAACGATCAGATAAAGCCGTCTGAGTTATACGCCCAGTCAGCGGTCCTTATGGATGCGGAAACAGGGCGTATTTTATTTACCAAAAATGGACAGGAAGAGATGCCCATGGCGAGTACGACAAAGATCATGACCTGTATCTTAGCATTGGAAAAAGGAAATCTGTCCGACCGCGTAGCTGTGAGCAGTGAAGCGTCTGCACAGCCGGCGGTGAAGCTTGGGATGCGCTCCGGACAGGAATTTTATCTGCGGGATCTTCTGTATTCTCTGATGCTGGAGTCCCACAACGATTCTGCAGTAGCGATCGCAGAGCATATCGGCGGCAGTGTGGAAGAATTTGCTGATATAATGAATGCAAAAGCAGAAGAACTGGGCTGCGAGGGGACGTATTTCATCACGCCGAACGGCCTTGACGCACAGGATGAGGAGGGGATTCATCACACCACGGCAAGCGATCTCGCGCAGATCATGAAATACTGCATCATGGACTCTGATAAAAAAGAGGAATTCCTTGAGATTACAAGGACGGAGAGCTATTCCTTTTCTGACTGCGCGGGGAGCGGGAATTATTCCTGCGTCAATCACAATACATTTCTGAAAATGATGGAAGGAGCTCTTTCCGGAAAAACAGGATTTACGGCAGACGCAGGCTACTGCTATGTGGGTTCTCTCCGGGATGACGGCAGGACTTTTATCGTTGCGCTTCTTGCCTGCGGCTGGCCCAACAATAAAAGCTATAAATGGGCGGATACTAAAAAACTGATGACATATGGTATCGAAAATTATTTTTATCAGGAGATCAGCCCGGAGCTTCCGGAGGATACGATACAAGCAGCAGACGGGTTTATAGGAGGTTTTCCACAGAAGCAACCGGTGGAGGTAAAACTTAGGACCGGGGGCGGAGTACGCCGTCTGTTATTGTCCCGATCTGAGCAGATTGAGACAGAGACAGATATTCCCTCTGAGATATCAGCTCCGGTAGAGGCAGGAGAGAGGCTGGGAAATATTACTTACACAGTGGATGGAAAGATTGTCGCGTATTATCCTGTCTTTGCTGCTGAAAGCATTGAGAAGCGAAGTTTTATGACGTGTCTTGAGTATGTGGCCGGTACATTTATGTTTCAGCTGTTCGCCTGACGGAAGCCCGGACGGTAAACGGTCATTTCGTTTTGAGCCAGAATGGATCGAATATTAAAATAAATCAATAAAAATGATTAAAATCACCACTGGTTATCGGAAACAACCTGTGTTAGTATAAGTGAGTATAAAATAAAGCAACTAAATTGATCAAATATAAGGAGATGTACAGATATGGAAAACTGGAAGAAATACGAGAAGACTTATTTTATGCCTCCGGAGCCTTGCTATGACTGGGTGAAGAAAGACGCAATCGATAAAGCGCCGATCTGGTGCAGCGTGGATCTGCGCGACGGCAACCAGGCGCTTATAGAGCCTATGAGTTTGGATGAAAAACTGGAGTTCTTCCAGCTCCTTGTGGACGTAGGATTTAAAGTGATCGAAGTAGGATTTCCTGCCGCGTCCGAGACAGAGTATCAGTTTTTGAGAACACTTATCGAGCAGAACATGATTCCGGATGATGTGACTATTCAGGTATTGACACAGGCAAGAGAACATATTATCAAGAGGACATTTGAGGCAGTAAAAGGCGCGCCGCATGCAATTATACATGTATACAATTCTACATCGGTGGCTCAGAGAGAGCAGGTGTTCCGCAAAAATAAGGAAGAGATCAAGCAAATCGCTGTGGATGGTGCAAAGCTTTTGAAAAGTCTGGCAAAGGAAACGAACGGCAACTTTACGTTCCAGTACAGCCCGGAGAGTTTTCAGGGCACAGAGGTAGATTACGCCCTTGAAGTGTGCAATGCTGTGCTGGATATTTGGAAACCGACCGGGAAAAATAAGGCGATCATCAATCTTCCGACAACGGTGGAGAATGCGATGCCGCATGTGTTTGCAAGCCAGGTGGAGTATTTCAACAAGCACCTGCTTCACAGGGAAAATGTGATCCTTTCCCTGCATCCGCATAATGACCGCGGCTCCGGCATCAGCGACGCGGAACTGGGTATCCTTGCAGGCGCGGACAGGATCGAGGGAACTCTTTTCGGAAACGGCGAGCGTACAGGGAATGTGGATATCGTTACACTGGCCATGAATATGTTTTCTCAAGGTGTGAACCCGGAACTGGATTTTTCAAATATGAGTGACATCTGCGAAGTGTACGAGCGCGTGACCCGCATGCATGTGTCGCCGCGTCAGCCTTACGCGGGCGAGCTTGTGTTCACGGCGTTTTCGGGCTCTCATCAAGACGCCATCGCAAAAGGAATGGCATGGAGAGAAGAGAAAAAGTGCGGGAAATGGAGCGTGCCTTACCTTCCGATCGATCCGCAGGACGTGGGCAGAAGATACGATTCAGATGTTATCCGCATCAACAGCCAGTCAGGCAAGGGAGGCGTAAATTATATCCTGAAGCAGAGCTTCGGCATCAGCCTTCCGGAGAAGATGAAAGAGGAAGTAGGATATCTTGTCAAAGATGTTTCTGACAAGGCGCACAAAGAGCTTACGCCAGACTGGGTATATCATATCTTCGAGGATAATTACATTAATGCGAAGCCGGTATTTACGGTGGATGAGTGTCACTTTAAGCAGGAGGACGGCATCATGGCGGAGGCGGCCCTCCATCACAACGGCAGCAACCGCAAGATCATGGGTGTCGGAAACGGACGTCTGGACGCAGTCAGCAATGCCATCAAGCATTACTTTGACGTCAGTTATGAACTGTCATTCTACGAAGAGCACTCCCTGACAAAAGGTTCCTCTTCAAGAGCCGTTGCCTATGTGGGGGTGGTGTGTAACAAGAAGCGCTACTGGGGCGTAGGCATTGACGCCGACATTATAAAAGCCTCCATCGAGGCTCTGGTCGTTGCAGTGAACAAGATCAAAGAAATTGCTGAGTCACAGGCGGGCAAGGATGAACGGCTTTTAGAGATCACCAACTATATCTATGCGAATTATAAGGAAGTGACGCTGGATTCCCTGTCAGAGAAATTCTTCCTCTCCAAACCATATTTGTCAAAATATATCAAGGAGAAGTCAGGGATGACGTTCGGAGATATTTTAAAGAAGATCCGCATGAGGAAAGCGCGGGCCATGCTCAAAGGCAGCAGCGCGACGGTGGAAAGCATAGCGGAGTCGGTAGGATATCAGAACGTAGAGCACTTTAACAGAGTGTTTAAAAAGATGTATAATATGACTCCGGTGCAGTACCGGAACCGGAAGTAGGAATCAGGTTTTGTCGAAATGATAGAATATAACAGGCGGAGGACATATATCCTTCGCCTGTTTTTTCGGCCTTTGACAATAAAAAACGGAAAGGTTTATATGTGAAAAAAATGTCAATTCTCCCCATTTTTGAATTGAAATTTCCATTATGTTGATATATACTAAAATAGGCAGAAATTTTGGTTCTATTTAAACAAATTTATCAATATGGAGGGCTAGGATATGAGCTACAATGCAACAGAAAACTCAGCAAGCAGACGAATTGCCATATTGCTTGATGAGGGCAGTTTTGTTGAGATCGGCGGTGCTGTTACTGCCAGAAGTACGGATTTCAACCTGCAGGAAAAAGAAACTCCGTCTGACGGTGTTATCACCGGATACGGAGTGATCGACGGCAATCTTGTCTATGTATACAGCCAGGATGCGTCTGTTCTCAATGGGGCGATCGGAGAGATGCATGCGAAGAAGATCGCGAACATCTATGACATGGCGATGAAGATGGGCGCGCCGGTGATCGGACTGATCGACTGCGCAGGATTAAGACTTCAGGAAGCCACAGACGCACTGGAGGCGTTCGGAAGCCTGTACTACAAACAGAGTATGGCTTCAGGAGTGGTTCCGCAGATCGCGGCGGTCTTCGGTATGTGCGGCGGAGGACTTGCAGTAGTTCCCGGCCTGGCCGACTTTACATTTATGGAGGAGAAAGAAGGAAGGCTTTTCGTGAATTCTCCGAATGCTCTGGAGGGCAATGAGATCTCCAAATGCGACACTTCAAGCGCGCGGTATCAGAGCTCGACGGCAGGACTTGTAGACGGCATCGGCACAGAAGCTGATATCCTTGGACAGATCCGTTCTCTCGTATGTATGATCCCTGCCAACTATGAGGATGATCTTTCTTATGAGGAATGCACAGATGATCTGAACCGTGTATGCGCAGATATCGCGAATGCGGCGGCAGATACATCCATTGTTCTTTCTCAGATCGCGGATGATCAGATTTTCTTTGAGATAAAGAAAGACTATGCAAAAGAGATGGTGACAGGATTTATCCGTCTCAATGGCATGACAGTGGGGACTGTGGCGAACCGCACAAAAGTCTACGGCGCGGACGGCGCAGAGGAAGCGGCTTATGACTGCGCGCTCACAGTAGACGGATGTAAAAAAGCAATTGATTTTGTGAATTTCTGCGACGCTTTCTCCATTCCGGTGCTCACACTGACAAACGTGGCCGGATTCGCGGCTACAGTTGAGTCGGAGAAAAACATGGCAAGAGCAGTCGCAAGGATGACTTATACATTTGCAAATGCCACAGTTCCGAAAGTGAATGTGATCGTAGGCAAGGCTTACGGAAGCGCATACATCGCGATGAACAGCAAGTCCATCGGTGCGGATATGGTTTACGCGTGGCCTGAAGCAGAGATTGGCATGATGGAAGCAGACCTTGCGGCAAAGATTATGTATGCGGACAAGGACGCTGATACTCTGAGAGAAAAAGCGGCAGAGTACAAAGAACTGCAGTCAAGCCCGATGTCAGCGGCCAGAAGAGGATATGTGGATACCATTATCCAACCTGCTGACACAAGAAAATATGTGATCGGCGCTTTTGAGATGCTGTTCACAAAGAGAGAGGATCGGCCGGACAAGAAACACGGCACGGTTTAGTGAGGTGAGGCGAAGTGAAGAAAAAAATCAGTTTAATAGGACTTGCCTTCATCCTTGTTCTTGGTTTTACAGGGTGCAGCAAGTCCGACACGACAGAATATGATCAGGCGGCGATGGAACAGTACGCGGATTTTATTGTCCAGAACTTCAGCGCGATGTCTGAAACTGACTTTGAGAACTTTCCAGGTATGTCTGAGTTGGAGTTAGATCTGACTCTGCTCAATGCCGGCGTTCCGATTTCGGGAGAAAATTTCCTGACAATGATCGACGCATGGAATGCGGGAGTAGACGAGTGCGGTGCGTTTGTCAGTATCGGGGAATACACGATGGAGACGTCAAATGACGGAGCGACGCTCAGCGCGGAAGCGGATTTTGAAGAAAAAGACGGCACGATCGAATTTGCTTTTGATGAAGGCATGAATATGGAGAGTATCACGATATCCGCTCATTATACAACGGGAGAGATCCTTGAGAAAGCGGCACTGAATACGATTCTCGGTATGGGAACCGTGTTTGTGGTACTGATCTTTATTTGCTTTATCATCTCGCTGTTTAAGCTGATTCCTGTTATTGAGAAGAAATTTAAGAAGAGTCCCAAGGCAGAAACAGCCGCAGCGTCTGCGCCCGCAGCACCGGTTCCGGCATCTGCCGCAGCAGTTGACGGGTCAGATGACGGCGAGCTTGCGGCAGTGATCGCAGCGGCGGTCGCAGCGGCAGAGGGCACGTCTGCAGATGGATTTATCGTACGTTCGATCAAGAGAAGAAAATCAAATAAATGGAATTGATTAGGAGGATCATGAAATGAAAAATTATACGATTACAGTAAACGGAAATGTGTATGATGTGACAGTAGAGGAGAAAGGAGCGGGCGCGGCGCCTGCGGCAGCGCCGAAAGCGACTCCGGCGGCAGCACCCAAAGCGGCTCCGGCACCGGCAGCAGCTCCGAAGGCTGCAGGCTCAGGCAAGATCCAGGTGAAGGCAGGCGCGGCAGGAAAAGTATTCCAGATTCCGACCACCGTTGGACAGAGCGTTCAGCCGGGGGATGCGGTTGTCATCATCGAGGCCATGAAGATGGAGATCCCGGTTGTGGCTCCTGAGGCAGGAACGATCGCCAGCATTGACGTGGCAGTAGGCGACGCTGTAGAGGCAGGAGCAGTGCTTGCCACATTAAACTAGTTACCAACCTAGGAGGTCTTACAAATGGAATATATTTCAACAACATTGGGGAACCTCGTAGAACAGACCGCTTTCATGAACCTTACATGGGGAAACCTGATCATGATCGGTGTTGCCTGCGTATTCCTCTATCTGGCGATAAGACACGGCTTTGAGCCGCTTTTGCTCGTCCCCATTGCCTTCGGTATGCTTCTTGTCAATATCTATCCGGATATCATGATCCATCCTGAAGACGCATCCAACGGGACAGGCGGGCTTTTGTATTATTTCTATTTACTTGACGAATGGTCTATCCTTCCGTCGCTGATCTTTCTCGGTGTCGGCGCGATGACAGACTTCGGGCCGCTGATCGCTAATCCGAAGAGCTTCCTTCTCGGAGCGGCGGCACAGTTTGGTATCTTTGCCGCTTATTTAGGCGCGATGGGAATGGGATTCTCAGACAAGGCTGCCGCGGCGATCTCTATCATCGGCGGAGCTGACGGCCCGACATCTATCTTCCTGGCCGGTAAGCTTCAGCAGACAGCGATCTTAGGTCCGATCGCGGTGGCGGCGTACTCGTATATGTCGCTCGTGCCGATTATCCAGCCGCCGATCATGAAACTGCTCACGACAGAGAAAGAGCGTAAGATCAAGATGGAGCAGCTTCGTCCGGTGTCCAAGCTGGAGAGGATTCTCTTCCCGATCATTGTCACAATCGTTGTCTGCGTGATTCTTCCGACGACAGCTCCGCTTGTCGGTATGCTCATGCTCGGAAATCTGTTCAAAGAGTCCGGCGTGGTAAGACAGCTTACAGATACAGCATCTAACGCCCTGATGTATATCGTAGTTATTCTGCTTGGGACATCCGTAGGCGCTACGACAAGCGCAGAGGCGTTCCTGAATATGGATACAATAAAGATTGTTATCCTCGGACTGATCGCATTTGCGTTCGGTACAGCCGCAGGCGTTCTCTTTGGAAAGCTTATGTGCTGGGCGACAAAGGGCAAGGTAAATCCATTGATCGGTTCCGCAGGCGTATCCGCCGTGCCTATGGCGGCACGCGTATCCCAGAAGGTGGGAGCAGAGGCAGATCCAACCAACTTCCTGCTCATGCATGCCATGGGCCCGAATGTGGCGGGAGTTATCGGTACGGCAGTAGTAGCGGGAACATTTATGGCTATCTTTGGTGTTAAGTAATAAATGGAGGACAGATAAATGGCAGAAATTGAAAAAAAACCAGTTAAAATAGTTGAGACCATCCTGCGTGACGCGCATCAGTCCCTGATCGCCACCAGAATGACGACAGACCAGATGATGCCGGTTGTTGAGAAGATGGACAAAGTCGGATATCACGCGGTAGAGTGCTGGGGCGGAGCTACATTCGACGCGTCCCTGCGCTTCCTCAAGGAAGATCCGTGGGAGAGACTGAGAAAATTCCGCGACGGCTTTAAGAACACAAAGTTACAGATGCTTTTCCGCGGACAGAACATCCTCGGATACCGCCCGTATGCTGACGATGTGGTAGAGTATTTTGTGCAGAAATCCGTTGCAAACGGAATCGATATCATCCGTATCTTTGACTGTCTGAACGACATCCGTAACCTGCAGACAGCAGTTACGGCGGCAAACAAGGAGAAGGCTCACGCACAGGTCGCAATGTCCTACACGCTGGGCGATGCGTACACCATGGAGTATTGGGTAGATCTGGCGAAGAGAATTGAGGACATGGGCGCCAACTCCATCTGTGTAAAGGACATGGCAGGACTTCTCTGCCCGTACCAGGCCACAGAGCTTGTGACAGCATTAAAAGAAGCAGTGAATATCCCGATTGAAATGCATACACACTATACATCTGGCGTGGCTTCCATGACGTATATGAAATCTGTCGAGGCGGGCGCTGATATCATTGATACGGCGATATCACCGTTTGCGCTGGGAACCTCCCAGCCGGCGACAGAGGTTATGGTAGAAACATTCAAGGGAACACCGTATGATACAGGACTGGATCAGGGAATCCTCTCAGAGATTGCGGATTATTTCCGTCCGATCCGTGACGAAGCTCTTGAGAGCGGCCTGCTAAATCCGAAGAACTTAGGCGTGAATATCAAGACGCTTCTGTATCAGGTTCCGGGAGGTATGCTCTCCAATCTGACATCTCAGCTCAAAGAGCAGGGCGCGGAAGATAAATTTTACGATGTGCTTGAGGAGGTTCCTCGCGTGCGTAAAGATCTCGGCGAGCCGCCGCTCGTTACACCGTCCTCACAGATCGTGGGAACACAGGCAGTATTCAACGTACTGATGGGTGAACGTTACAAGATGGCAACAAAGGAGACAAAGGATATCCTTGCCGGGAGATACGGCGCGACTGTAAAACCGGTGAACGCAGATCTTCAGAAGAAGATTCTTGGAGAGGATGCGGATATTATCACTTGCCGTCCCGCTGACCTGATCCCCAATGAGCTCGATACACTCCGCAAAGAGTGCGAGCAGTGGATGCAGCAGGATGAAGATGTGCTGACATACGCGCTCTTCCCACAGGTAGCAGTGGATTTCTTCAAGTACAGGCAGGCACAGCAGACAAAAGTCGATGCAACAGTGGCTGACACAGAGAACGGGGCCTATCCGGTATAAATAGCTTTTGACAGTGCTTGAAAGAGTGCGGAGGTTTGTCTCCGCACTCTTTTTTCTAAATTAATCAAACGTTTGCGGAAAAAATATCTGTTTTGTTGTGGATTTTGCACACTAAGATATGGTATAATCAGGCTGTCAAAATAAAATGGAACATAGAAAAGGAGACGGGAAAAATGATCACAAGAACAAAAGAAAATGTGCAGAGTAGAATAATTCAAAAAACTGTGCTGTGTGTACTTTTTATTGCGGCGGGTCTGTTCCTTCCCATGGGATTTCACAGACTTGGACTCGGAACAGCGTTTCTGCCCATGCATATACCGGTATTCATAGGAGCGATGGTCTGCGGACCGTGGTTTGGTGTGATCGGAGCGCTTTGTATAGTTACATTGTCCTGTGTACTTACCGGAATGCCTCCGGTTTTTCCGGTAGGCGTGTGTATGATGGTTGAACTTGCGGTTTATGCAGGGGTAAGCGCGGGGATCATGGAGCACAAAAGATACAGCATTCCTTCTTTATATATGGCTTTAGTGGCGGGAATCGCGGCAGGGCGCATTGCCAATGGTCTTGCTAATGTGGCTGCGGCAGCATTTAGCGGAGGGCATTACAGCTTTTCTTCATTCTGGGAAGGAACGATTGCGGCTACATTACCTGGAACTATTCTTTTACTCTGTGTTGTGCCGGGTATTGTTTACATGATCGAACGAGTTTTGAAATTTCATGATTGAGAAGTATATTCTGGAACATATAGAAAGATATCCTGAAATGGAGCTCTCCGATATTATAAAACTTATCTATCAGAGCGAGTTTGGCGGAGGGCATATGATAAAGAATCCTAAGGCGAGTTTAGAGCGGCTGATCAAGGAATGCCGGGAGGCAGATACGGATATTTCTGAAGAATATCCTCTCTATTGGGAAAAAATAGGCGGCCATATGGGAAGACTGTTCCTTAAAGGGATAGAGCGTCATCTTGAATTGAGTACAGTGAATCAGCTTTTTATAAACACTGCGCAGAAAGTTACTTCCAGTGTGCCTGCCTTTGAGGAAAAATTAAGTGAGCTTCGGCAGATGTGTCAAAACGGGATGATTCCTTTTGAGTCCGAACTGTTAGATGAATGGATTCGGGTATACCGGGAAAAAGGATATCCGTTGTTCAGACATTCAGAATTGTTCAGGCGGCGTTACCATCCCTCCTACAGGGTTATAAGCGAGGATTATCTTACATATATTGAGCTTTTTTCTGTTATAGACAGAAGATTTAAGTGTGAGGAAAATCTCATTATTTCTATAGACGGGCGGTGCGGCAGTGGAAAAAGCTGGCTTGCCCGTCTTCTGGCGGGCGTCTATCCGTGCAGTATAGTTCATATGGATGATTTTTTTCTTCGCCCTGAGCAAAGGACGGAGGAAAGGCTAAAGGAAGTCGGAGGAAATGTGGATCGGGAGAGGTTTCTTGAAGAGGTGGCCCGGCCGCTCACAAATAAAAAGAAAAGTTTCGAATATCAGCGCTATGACTGTGTCAGAAAGAAGCTTGCAGAGGGTGTGAAGATCCAGAGGAAAAAGCTTTTGATCGTAGAAGGTACATATAGCTGTCATCCATCGTTTTCAGGTTTGTATGACCTGAAGATATTTTTAAATATAGAGAGCGGGGCACAGCGGGAGCGGATACTAAAGAGAAATGGCGCTTATATGCTTCAGCGGTTTATTAGTGAATGGATACCTAAGGAAGAGGAGTACTTTCAAATGTTCAGGATAAAGGAGTCCTGCGATATGGTTTTTGAAGAGACAACATAAACATAAAAAAGAACTGGTCTTCTATTTAAGGAAGTCAGTTCTTTTTCTAACCATAAAAGCCGGTTTTAAACTTTGTCATTATCCTGTTTGTTACGGCCGTCTTCTTGGCTCGGCGCAGCTTTCCCGCATTGCCAGTGAGAAGGGGAGAGAAATCTTCATTGGAATACGGTGTCCGCTTTCAATGCGGTCTATGAGTATCTTCGCGGCGGTCTGCCCCATCTCTGAGATCGGTATGTGGATTGTACTGAGCATAGGCGTGAGATATGGGGATACATCAATATCATCAATACTGATAAGTGAGACATCTTTCGGGATCCTGAGATTTTTTTCCTGGAGAGCCCGCATCACTCCTATGGCAGTCATATCGTTTGATGCAAATACTGCTGTAAAATCAGAGGTTTTCTCTAAGAGCCTGGCAGCGCCGTTATATCCGCCCTCGGTAGTCATCGCGGCGTTGATGATAAACTCTTTACGGAGTGGAAAGTGATGGGCGCAAAGTGTGGCACAGTATCCTTCGTATCGGTTTTCGTTTTTGGTCTCCCCTATGTAGGCAATATTCGTATGTCCCATATCGATTAGTTTTTCGATGGCCGATACAGCAGCCTGATAGCCGTCGCATATGACTTGGTCGTATTTGGCGTTGAGCATATTAAGGCCGCTGTAAACAACGTTGTTGAAATATTTCTTTAAAAAACTGAGCATCTGCCGGTCGCATCGTCCAAGCACTGCCGCTCCGTCAACCGGTGTATCTGTGATGAGACGGAAGGTAGAGGGGTTGTTAATGTCAAGGAAGGTTATGATATGCTTCACAATGTAGTTGTGCTTGAAAGCCTCCTGCTCAACGCCTCTTGCCAGCGCTGAGAAAAACAGATCTTTCATGGGTTCCTCACTGCGTGCGAAAATACAGGCAATGGATCGGGTAGTCCTGTGGCTTGCGGAGTTATTTCCTGCTTTCAAGTCGCGCGCGGCAGTGTTTGGAGAATACCCGGTCCTGCGGACGATCTCCCAGATTTTATCTTGTACCTCTTTGCTGGCGGCAGAAGCTCCTTTCTGATTGATCACTCTTGAAACGGTTGATATAGAAACACCGGCTTCTTTTGCAATATCTTTTAGTGTCATGACATCCTCCTCTTTTGTTCTTGTGATGTTCTTTTTCTAAGATTTCCGTAATATAGCTGTTTTTATTATAAAGTGAATGATATAAAATTGCCAGCAGTTATTGCTGAAAACGTTTGTGTAAATTGTGAAGTCCTTTTATCTGCTTCTGTGTTATGATAAAAAAAATACAAAAAAGGAGGTGCAGATGTTGAAAGATAATGTTTTGGTCATTCACGGCGGAGGCCCCACGCCTGTGATCAATGCTTCTTTGTACGGCGTTTTGAAAGAGGCTGGGGAAAATATAAATATAGGGAAAGTATACGGGGCGGTCGGCGGAACCCAGGGGGTTCTCAATGAGGAGTTCGTCGATCTTATGAAGATACCGGAAGAAGAGAAGCAGAGACTTCTTTCCACACCGGCGTCAGTTATCGGATCTTCCCGCTTTGCGCTTGAGAAAGAAGATTATGAAAAAATGCCCGGTATTTTCAAAAAATATGGGATACGTTTCGTACTTCTTAACGGCGGGAACGGAACGATGGATACCTGTGGAAATATCAGCAGGGCGTGCGGTCAGGATATAAAAGTCGTGGGTATCCCCAAGACCATCGATAACGACATCGCAGTGACAGATCATACGCCGGGTTATGGCAGCGCGGCAAGGTATTTGGCGGGAACAGTAAGAGAAGTGGCTGAGGATGTGAGATCTCTGCCGATCCACGTATGTGTTATTGAAGCTATGGGGCGAAATGCAGGATGGCTCACAGCTGCCTCTGTGCTGGCAAGGAGAGATAAAGAAGATGCTCCGCATTTGATCTATCTTCCTGAAAGGCCGTTTGTCGAGGAAGAATTTCTAGAAGATGTCAAGAAAGTGTATGACCGGCTTGGATATGCAATAGTAGTGGCAAGTGAAGGCCTGAAAGATAAAGACGGGGAGCCGGTCGTGGAACCTGTATTTAGGACAGAGCGGGCGGTGTACTACGGAGATGTCGGCTCTTATCTGGCGACACTGGTCATCCGCAGGCTGGGTATCAAGGCGAGGAGTGAAAAACCGGGAATCTGCGGAAGGGCGTCAATCCCATGGCAGTCTGAGGTCGACCGCAAGGAAGCGGTGCTGGCCGGCAGGGAAGCGCTCAGAGCCGCCGTGGAGGGCGAGAGCGGCATTATGATCGGATTTAGGCGTAAAGATACAGGGGACGGAGTATATGAGACAGAAACGTTCCGTATCCCTGTTGGAGAGGTCATGATGTATGAAAAGAAACTTCCTGAAACTTACATAAACAGCAGAGGCAACGACATCATGGATGAATTTGTGAAATGGTGCCGGCCGCTTATCGGAGGGGATCTTCCACAATATATCAGCCTGAAGGACTATGAGAAGGAGGAAAAGAGATGAAACACATCTGCCTGAATCTAAAACGTTTTGATGTGCCTGCAGAATCTGGAGGCGTCAACAGAATCGCGCCTCCCGGACAGTGGAGCAGCTATATCATTGACCATACGCAGGAACAATTGAAGTGTTACGAAAGAAAAAAAGTCAGATTTTCAATGTATTTCCCAGAGGCCCATATCTTGGGAGCTGTCTCTGCAAGGTCTGAGGACAGCCCGGTTCGAATCGGATGCCAGGGAGTGTTCAGGGAGAATACATCTCCGGGGGGGGAACTTTGGGGCGTTTACTACAAACTGTCCGGCGAGTTCGGCAAGAGCCCTAGGATGTGAGACGGCGATCATCGGGCATTGCGAGGAGCGTAAAGACAAAACCGAGTTGATCAGCATGGGCGGGCAGGCTGATCCGGAAACGGTGGATCGAATCCTGAACAGCGAGATACGGCGGGCCATAGAGACCGGAATGGACGTCCTGTACTGCATCGGCGAAAAGGCGGAGGAGCAGGCGGAGTGGCGGAAGGTTCTGAAGCGCCAGCTTGATGCCGGACTGGACGGTCTTGATAAGAATCATGTCGTAGCAGCGTATGAACCGGTCTGGGCTATAGGACCGGGGAAAATCCCACCGGACAGAGAGTATATCAGAAAGATAGCGGATTATGTGAAAGAAGTGACAGGAGGCATTGATGTGATCTACGGAGGAGGGCTGAAAGCGGAGAATGCGGCGATGCTTGCGTCTATCCCGGAGATCGACGGCGGTCTCATCGCTCTGACGAGATTTACGGGGGAGATCGGTTTTTACCCGGATGAATATCTGGATATCATACGGATCTATATGGAAAACTGTGACAAACAGGCCAAAGCTTAAGAAGGCGGAAAGGAAGATTAAAGATGAAACTGGATTTTGAATATGGACATGGAACAATAAGCGCGGAACTGCCGGACAATACGGATGTTTTCATCCCGGGAGTCACTGTTCCTGATCCACCGTGCATCCCGGAGGATCAATTAGAAGCGGCGACGCTGGAATCCATACGTAATCCCATCGGGATGGAACCGCTCTCTGTTCTGGCTGAAAAGGGATCGAAAGTCACGATCGTATTTCCTGACAGGGTAAAAGGCGGGGAACAGCCGACATCTCACAGAAAGATATCGATCAGACTTATTTTAAAGGAACTGTATGCCGCCGGAGTGGAAAAGAAAGATATTCTTCTGATCTGTTCCAACGGTCTGCACCGGAAGAATACGGAAAAAGAGATACGCAATGTACTCGGGGAAGAACTGTTTCGTGAATTCTGGTACACTCACCAGATCATCAATCACGACAGCGAGGATTATGATCATCTGGTGGATCTTGGCGTGACAGACAGAGGAGACCCGGTGATCATGAACAAATATGTTTATGACAGCGATGTAGCGATTCTAATCGGACATACTCAGGGCAATCCGTACGGAGGGTATTCCGGCGGATATAAACACTGCGCGACAGGTATCACGCACTGGAGATCCATAGCGTCCCATCATGTTCCCGAAGTCATGCACAGAAAAGATTTCACTCCGGTCAGCGGAAAGTCGCTCATGCGCACGAAATTCGACGAGATCGGAATGCACATGGAAAAGTGCATGGGAAAAAAATTTTTCTGCTGCGATGCCGTGCTGGATACAAAATCCCGCCAGATCGAGATTAACAGCGGGTATGCCGCGGAAATGCAGCCGCGGTCCTGGAGGATGGCAGATAAAAGGACATATGTGCCATGGGCAAAACAGAAATATGACGTCATGGTGTTCGGGATGCCCCAGTTTTTCCACTATGGAGACGGCATGGGTACGAATCCGATCATGTTGATGCAGGCATTGTCCGCCCAGGTTATCCGCCACAAGAGGATTATGAAAGACAACTGTGTGATTATCTGTGCGTCTGTGTGCAATGGATATTTCCATGACGAGCTGTGGCCATATCTGCGCGAGTGCTATGAAATGTTCCAGAAAGACGGTATGAATACACTGACGGATATGAACCGTTACGGAGAATACTTTGCTACAAACGAAGAGTATATCCGCAAGTACCGTTACTGTAATGCGTTCCATCCGTTCCATGGATTTTCCATGATGAGCTGCGGACAGATCGCAGAGATGAATACTTCTGCTATCTACATCTGCGGGGCAGAGCAGCCCGGTTATGCAAGAGGGATGGGATTAAAGACAAGAGCGACCATAGAAGAGGCGCTGGAAGACGCGAAGAAAAAGTATATCGGAAAGAATCCGGCAATCCTTGCCCTGCCGCAGACATTTAAACTGAGTGCGGTGCACCTGATGATGGAAGACGAAGTATACGGAAATGAAGACGAGTATACACATATGGTCTGCCACCATATGTAGCTCTCCGCAAAGAAAAGTCTCTGTAGACAGACCATAAAATAAAATAATGATTTGCCGCATACATGCGGGGAATAGACAAAAAAAGCGAGGGAGTTATTTATGAGACATGAATATTACGGCTATACAGAAGATGAATTAAAACAGCATGCAAAGTTTCCGATGATCGTTATGAAAGATAATGACAGTGTTTTCTTTTCCATCGCAAAGGAGATGACCGATGAGATTGAGAAGAACAACAAGGAAGGGAAAAAGACAGTCTTTATCTGCCCTGTGGGGCCAGTGGGTCAGTACCCGTACTTTGTCAAGAGAGTTAACGAAAAAGGGATCAGCCTTAAGGACGTATGGTTCATAAATATGGACGAATATCTGGATGAGAATAAAAAATGGATTGACAAAGACCATCCTCTTAGTTTTCGCGGATTTATGGATCGAACGGTATATACGAAGATCCGGCCGGATCTTCTGATGCCCGAAGAGCAGAGGGTATTCCCTGATCCGGATGATCTGCAGCGGATTCCCGCTTTGATCGAAGAACTTGGAGGGGTTGATATTGCATTCGGGGGCATTGGGATCAATGGTCATGTGGCTTTTAACGAGGCGGACGAGTCTATTGGCAATGAGGAATTCCTGGCCCAGAAGACCCGGGTGCTCACGATCACTCCAGAAACGAGGACTGCAAACGCTATAGGAGATCTGAACGGAGCTCTGGAGGATATGCCCCAGTACTGTGCTACGATCGGGATTTTTGAGATCGCAGGTGCGAGAAAGATCCGTCTCGGCTGTTTTAGAGGCTGGCACCGGGCTGTGGTGAGAAGAGCATTGTGCGGAGAGCCTTCATCAGCATTTCCGGTCAGCCTGCTTCAGGGACATCCTGACATTACACTTACATTTACAGAGTATGTGTCCCGTCTGAGCGACTGACGGTCAAGTTTGTATTATCGACGACAGGTAAAGGAGAACACAGATGGCATTAATATCATTGAGACCGGTTTTGGAAGCCGCAGTGGAACATGGATATGCACAGGGAGCATTTAATGTAAATGCTGTGGCTCAGGCAAAGGCAGTTATCGAAGTACATGAAATGTTCCGTTCTGCTGCTGTCTTACAGGGCGCAGATCTGGCAAACGGATTTATGGGCGGAAGAGTGGATTTTCTCAACGCAGGAGCTGAGGATAAGATCATCGGAGCAAGAAATATTGCGGCAGCGGTCCGCAAATATGGGGAGGATTCAGAGATTCCTGTCGTGCTGCATCTGGATCATGGGAAAGACATGGATTCCGTGAAAGCAGCTGTGGAAGGAGGCTATACCTCTGTCATGATCGACGGTTCTTCCCTGCCGTTTGAGGATAATGTGGAACTGACAAGGGAAGTGGTACATTATGCCCATGCCCGTGGCGTCAGCGTAGAGGGGGAGCTTGGAGTCCTTGCCGGAGTGGAAGATCACGTTTTTTCTCAGGATTCGACATATACAGATCCGCTGAAAGCAGTGGAATTTATCCGCAGGACGAATGTGGATGCACTGGCAATTTCTTATGGCACTATGCATGGAGCTTCAAAAGGGGAAAATGTAAAATTGAGGAAAGAGATACCTGCGGCGATCAGGGAGTGCCTGAATCACGCGGGGATTTTCTGCTCGCTGGTATCCCACGGATCTTCAACAGTGCCGCAGTATATTGTAGACGAGATCAATGCACTAGGAGGAGAGCTTGCCAATACCCACGGCATCTTTATCGAGGAATTAAAAGCGGCTATCCCGTGCGGCATCAGTAAGATCAACGTAGATACGGATATCCGGCTGGCAGTGACAAGAAATATGAAAGAATTTTTTGTAAAATATCCAGAAAAACGCTCCAACCCGTCTGTGGGCAATATCTACGAACTGCTTGAGACGAAGAAAGACCAGTTTGACCCAAGGGTATTTCTTTCCCCGATTATGCCGTCTCTTATGTACGGAGATATCCCGGATGAGGATGTGGCGGCCATTCTGGACTGTGTGGAGAGAGGCGTAAAGGAAGTGGTGGGAACTCTGATCGTTCAGTTTGGCTCCTATGGAAACGCGCCTCTGGTAGAGCGCGTCAGTCTGGAAGAGATGGCGGAGCGCTATAAAAAAGAAGACCGATGGTAGGAGGCGATGAGTTGAAGATTTTATTAAAAAACGCGCAGACATATCTGGACAATGTATTTCAACAAAAAGATATTTTGATCTCAGGCGGAAAGATCGGACAGATTGAAGAATGCGGGACTCTGTTTTCTGGCGGCTGTGATAAGGTCATAGACTGTGAAGGGAAAAAGGCAGTGCCCGGATTCATAGATGTGCATACCCACGGCGCGGCAGGAATTGATGTAAACGCGGCAACGGCAGAAGGATTTGAAAAGATTGCCAGGTTCTTTGCCGCCCAGGGGACAACTTCCTGCCTTGTGTCTATATTGACGGACACACCGGAGAAGACACTTTGGTGCATTGAAGAATACAACAAGTGGAAAACACTGGAACACAAGGGCGCAGAGATCATCGGCATTCATCTGGAAGGACCGTTTCTTGCATCGGAGTATAAAGGCGCGATGCCGGAGCATCTGCTGAAAAAAGCTCCGGATCTGGAACTGGTGAAACGATATCAGGACGCGGCTTGTGGGGCTGTCAGATATATGACGATCTCACCCGAACTGGAGGGAATGCCGGAGTTTATCCGTGATGTGGGCCGGCTTGGCATCAAGGTCGCCATCGGCCATTCAGGAGCATCATACGAAAGATCCATGGAGGCGATTGCCAACGGAGCTGTGGCAGGCACTCATGTGGGAAATGCCATGAAACTGCTGCACCAGCATTTCCCGGCGATCTTCGGAGCGGTGCTGGAGTCTGATGTATATTGTGAGATCATCTGCGACGGACTGCATCTGCATCCGGGTACGGTAAGGATACTGCTGAAGGCGAAAGGAATGGACAGAGCGGTTGCCATCACTGATTCGATCATGGCCGCGGGTCTTCCGGACGGAGAATATAAGCTGGGGGTCAATGATGTCGTCGTATCCGATGGAGACGCCAAACTGAAAGAAGGAGGCGTCAGGGCAGGAAGCACGCTGACTCTTGCGCGGGCTTACAGGAATCTTCTGAAATTCACCGGAAGTACGGAGGAAGAGATCCTGCCTCTGCTTACCAGGAATCCGGCAGAGATGCTGGGTGTCTGTGACGAGCTGGGAAGCATTGAAAAAGGAAAAGCCGCAGATATCCTGATCATGGATGCGGACAGGCAGATATGCACGACCATTGTCAGAGGGCGGCTCTGCGGATAATGGCTGAAAAAGTTGTTTTACCGGGAAATCGGCAGGACAGCTTTCTTTTTTTGTTTTTTCTTTTTGGAACTGCCGGCTGAGATAAAAATTTTGCAATAAGACATGATTTAGTGGTATCATATAGGATATGAGTCTAGAAAATAGGAGGATTCCTGATGAAAGTTTATGATGAAATTCCAGAAAATATTTCTGACAGGATCACCTCTCTGCGCTCTGAGATGGAGCTGGAGGGAGTCGACGTCTATATCGTACCGTCAACCGACTATCACCACAGTGAGTATGTGGGGGAATATTTTAAAGCGCGGCAGTATATGACCGGATTTACCGGATCAGCCGGAACAGCGGTATTCACAAAGGACAAGGCGGGACTGTGGACAGACGGCAGATATTTTATACAGGCGGAAAAGGAACTCCAAGGAAGCGGCGTCTCCCTTTATAAAATGGGAGAACCGGGAGTGGATACGATCGAAGAATTTTTAGAAAAAGAACTTCCGCAAAACGGTGTGATCGGATTCGACGGCCGGTGTATCGGCGTTTCTGAAGGAACCGCATATGAAAAGATCGCAGAGAAAAAGCAGGGAAGCCTCTGCTATAAATATGATCTTGTGGACCGTGTGTGGAAGGACCGGCCGCCGCTTCCCAGGGAGAAAGCTTTTCTCCTGGAGGAGAGATATGCAGGGGAGAGCGTGCAGTCGAAGCTTGGCCGTGTCCGGGAAAAGATGGAGAAGGAAAAAGCTGACATACATCTGCTTTCCAGTCTGGACGATATCGCGTGGCTTTTAAATATCAGGGGAAACGACGTGGAATACTGCCCGCTTGTCCTGTCTCATCTGCTCTTATACAGGGACCGTGTGGAATTGTTCGCAGATCATAATAAATTTCCGCCGGAAATACAGGGGATGTTCGAGAAGAATAGTATTGTCGTCAGACCATATGAAATGATTGCGGAAGCGGTATCATCTTTCCAGGGAAAGTCCTGTATTCTGCTGGACACGGAACAGACGAGCTATGCTCTGTACCGGATGATCTCTCAGGGTGTCCGCGTGACTGACAGGGAGAATCCGGAAGTCCTGATGAAATGTGTGAAAAACGACATAGAGGTGGAGAACATTAAAAAAGCTCATATCAAGGACGCTGTTGCTCATACGAAGTTCATGTACTGGCTGAAAAAGGAAATGTCAGAACGTGATGCGCCGGAGAAGCCAGTGTTTACAGAGATCTCTGTGTCAGAGAAGCTGGAAGAATTCCGGGCAGAACAGGAAGGATATCTGGGGGCAAGCTTTGCTCCCATCAGCGCCTTTGCGGAGCACGGCGCCATTGTCCATTACAGCGCGACAAAGGAGAGCGACGTTCCTCTTGAAAAAGGAAAGCTTCTTCTGACAGATACTGGCGGACATTACCTTGAAGGGTCCACGGACATCACGAGGACGGTTGCAATCGGGGATGTGCCTTTAAAAGAGAAAGAGAACTTTACCCTTGTGGCGCGAGCTATGCTGCGTCTGATGAACGCCGTGTTTTTATACGGATGCAGCGGGGCGAATCTGGACTGTATCGCGAGGGAAGTATTCTGGAAAGAAAGAGTGAACTTTAACCATGGTACAGGACATGGCGTGGGATATCTGACAAACATCCATGAAGCGCCCATTAATTTCCGGTGGAAAGAAGGGAAAACGCCGGCGCCTGTATTGGAGAAAAATATGGTTATCACAGATGAGCCGGGGATCTATATCGAAGGATCGCATGGCATCCGCATCGAAAATGAACTTCTGGTGTGCGAGGATGAGAAGAACGGATACGGACAGTTCATGAGGTTTGAGCCCCTGACCTTTGTGCCTGTAGATCTGGACGCTTTGCTGCCGGAGAGGATGACAGAGGAAGAACGGGATATGCTCAATGTCTATCACAGGAGAGTGTTTGAAATCGTAGCGCCGTATCTGGATGAAAAAGAAAGGGTATGGCTTCAGACATACACCCGCCCCGTGTGAGATATGACGATTAAAATAAGGAATAAGGCCAAAATGGAAACAACAGAAAATACAACTAATGAACTGATCTTAAGGATCGAAGAAAAATATAATAAGATGAGTAAAGGGCAGCGCAGACTTGCCGACTATGTACGTGAAAACTATGATAAGGCAGTGTTTTTGACCGCGGCAAAGCTCGGAGAGACTGTTGGCGTCAGTGAATCCACAGTGGTGCGTTTTGCAATCCAGCTCGGATACAAAGGCTATCCGGGATTCCAGAAAGCGCTGGAGGAACTGGTGAGGAACAAGCTGAATTCCATCCAGAGGATGGAGGTCACATACGGAAGGATCAGCCAGAGCGAGATCCTTGAGACAGTGCTCCAGACAGATATTGAGAAGATCAAGCAGACGCTGGCTGTGATCGACCATAAAGCATTTGATCTTGCCATCGACACTATTCTCGAGGCGAAAAGGATCTATGTTATCGGTATCAGGAGCTGTGCGCCGCTGGCGTCCTTCTTTTCCTTTTATCTGAACCTGATCTGTGAAAATGTAACTGTGGTTGATACGAACAGCTCCAGCGAGATCTTCGAGCAGCTTATACGGATCAGCGGCGACGATGTGATTATCGGCATCAGCTTTCCGCGCTATTCCATGCGCACTTTAAAGGCGCTGGAATTTGCAAGCAACCGCAAGGCGAAAGTGATCACGCTGACGGACAGCGTCCATTCGCCGATGAATCTGTATTCATCCTGCAACCTTATCGCGCGCAGCGATATGGCGTCCATCGTGGATTCCCTTGTGGCGCCTTTAAGTGTGATCAATGCGCTGATAGTTGCCCTGTGTATGAAAAAACAGGAGGAGGTCGTGGATACACTGGAGACCCTGGAAGAGATATGGGGAGAATATCAGGTTTACAGCGGGGATGAATTAAATCCCGTGAGCGGCGCGTTTACGGTAGGGAAGGGAGAAGATCTGTCTGCAAAGAGTAAGAGAGAAGGAGTTTTCGGAGAAGATAAGGGAAGGACTGAATCCGACACAGATAAGGACAAAAGAAAGGCTGGGCTTGACGGATGAGGAAGGTGCTTGTGATAGGCGGGGGAGCCGCGGGGATGATGGCGGCGGTCACAGCCGCTAAAAACGGCGGACAGGTACTTCTTCTCGAGAAAAATGAAAAGCTTGGGAAGAAGATTTTTATCACAGGAAAAGGACGGTGCAACATTACAAATGCAGCGGATATAGAAGCTCTTTTCTCTGCCGTAGTCAGCAATCCGAAATTTTTATACAGCAGTTTTTACAGCTTTACCAATGATCAGGTCGTTGATTTTTTTGAGGAGCTCGGCGTGCAGACGAAAGTTGAGCGGGGCGGGAGAGTATTTCCGGTATCTGATCATTCTTCAGATGTGATCCGCGCTTTAGAGAGGGAGATGGAACGCCTTGGCGTGGAGATCCGGCTCCGGGCAGAGGTGAAGGAACTGATTCTTGAGGATGAGACTGTGAAAGGCGTGGTGCTTTCATCAGGAAAAAGACTGTATGCTGACGCTGTCATTGCCGCCACAGGCGGTATTTCTTATCCGTCCACAGGCTCTACGGGAGACGGATATCGTTTTGCGGAGGAATGCGGACATAAGGTGACGGAACTCCTTCCCTCGCTTGTGCCCATGGAAGTGAAGGAATGGTATGCTAAAGAACTGATGGGTCTGTCTCTTCGGAATATTGAGATCCGTGTGACAGACGGAAAGAAGACGCTGTACCGGGAGTTTGGCGAGATGCTGTTTACCCACTATGGAGTGACCGGACCGGTCATCTTAAGCGCCAGCAGCATCGTTGGGAAAAAGCTGAAAGATAAAGAACTCACACTGCATATCGATCTGAAGCCTGCGCTCACGGAAGAGCAGCTTGATAAACGAGTGCTGCGGGAATTCGGGACGAACCACAACCGCCAGTTTAAGAACGCGGTAGACAGTCTGTTTCCGTCAAAGCTGAGACCGGTCATTGTGGAATTGTCGGGCATACCGGAGGAGAAAAAAGTCCATGAGATCACGAAAGAAGAACGGCTTCGGTTCGCGCGGCTTATCAAAGACTTTACTATGACGCTTACCGGGCTGCGGGGCTATAAGGAGGCGATCATTACAAAGGGCGGAGTGTCCGTAAAAGAAATCGATCCCGGAACTATGGAATCTAAGCTGGTGAAAGGACTTTATTTCGCCGGGGAAGTATTAGACCTTGACGCTGTTACAGGAGGATATAATCTGCAGATTGCGTGGAGCACGGGATATATGGCCGGGATGAACGCCTGTTGTTGAAGAGCAGTCTCCGGCATTGCCGGGCAGTGGATTAAAAAGTTTTGTGTATCTCAAGGTCGCTCGTGACAAACACAGCGTCCACATTGTCCATGTCTTGTATCAGCTTCATCCCTTCTTCCAGCCCGAGGGCATAACATGTTGTGCTCAGGGCGTCACCCTGAACAGAGCTGTCAGAGATGACTGTCACCTGGTACAGATCATTCTGGATGGGATACCCGGTGTCCGGGTCGAGGATGTGATGATAGATCACTCCGTCTTTTTCAAAATATCTCTCGTAGTTTCCGGAGGAGACTACCGACCGGTCTGACACGGACAGGCTTGTAAGTACAGTCCCGTCCGCGGCGAAGGGCTCCTGCAGTCCTATTTGAAAGTCTGATCCGTCTGCACGTCCGCCGAGGGCCAGCATATTTCCGCCGAGATTGATCAGGGCATGTTCTACGCCCTGATCTTTTAAATATTCCTTGAGTTTATCCGCGATATATCCTTTTGCAATGCCGCCTAAGTCGATCTTTGCCTTCGGATCGGTAAGGGTGACGGTCGTGCCGTCGATCTGTATACAGTGATAATCGATATGGCTGACCGCCTCTGCAAGCTCATCGGGGCCGGGAAGCTCTTTTTCTTCGTTGTCGCGGAAATTCCAGAGATCTGTGGCGGAAGCCACTGTGATATCGAATTTCCCTTCTGAGAGTTCTCCGTATTCGATCCCAAGACGGATCAGTTCTGCCGTTTCATCGGACACTGTGACCGACGCTCCCTGCGCACGGTTGATCCGGGATACTTCGCTTGTCTCGATGGTCGGACTTAAAAGCTGCTCGTAATGCCCGCAGATATTTTCACATTCATCTAACACTGCGCGGTCCGCGCCCCATACTTGAATTTGGACGACCGTATCAAAATAGAGTCCCGTCATGGATAAGGATTCATTTTTAATGGGAGAGGAGCAGCCGCCGAGAACGGGGATGATCAGTATCAATATGAGTGACAGAGCGGCAAAATGAGCTTTTTTTATTTTTATCATTTTAAGATTCCTTTCAGGCTGTATTTCTGGATATTATATAATGTTTCCCCGGAAAGCACAACAGAACATGTAATCGAACACATGGTTGCATAATAAAAAGTGGTGTGCTATGATATTTGAGGTAAAGGGGTACGGATATGAAGAGAAATGACTGGATTCTGGCGGCGGGGGTGATTGTCGCCGCGGTCTTGATTTTTTGTGTTCAACTGATGGTGAACCTGTCCTTTGATAAAGCACAGGCTGTCGTCCTGGTCACCGTAAAGGGCGAGGACTTCGGCGCTTACAGGCTTAACGAGGACCAGACAGTGGACATTGACGGAACGAATACGCTCGTGATCAAGGACGGAGCGGTGCGGATAGAAAAGGCGGACTGTCCGGATCAGATCTGTGTGCATCACCGTGGGATCAGCAGGAACGGAGAGAGTATCATCTGCCTTCCAAACCGGGTGGTTGTTTCTGTGAGGAGCAGTGAGGACAGTGAATTGGATGGTGTTGCCCGATGAAACATAAAGCGGCATATTTCGGAGTATTTACAGCGTTGGCGCTTATATTCAGTTATGTTGAGACGCTTATCCCCATCAATTTCGGTATCCCGGGGGCAAAGCTGGGGCTTGCGAATCTGGTCATTGTCATTGTTTTGTATAAGACGGGATGGAAAGAAGCGCTGCTTTTGTCTGTAACCCGTATCATTCTGGCGGGATTTCTCTTCGGGAATCTCTTCGGAATCCTGTATAGCCTTGCCGGCGGCCTTTCCAGTCTTGCCGTTATGACCATGGTGAAGAGAAGAGAAAGCTTCAGCATGATCGGGGTAAGTATGGCGGGAGGCGTGACCCACAATATCGGACAGCTCATTGCGGCGATGCTTGTCGTGGAAACCTATCAGGCAGGATATTATCTGCCGGTGCTGATGCTGGCAGGACTGGCGACGGGAACCCTGATCGGATTGGTCTGCAGGGAAGTTTTGAGACGTCTTAAGGATTTTCAAATGGTATAGCCTGGCCGCTGCGGGAGAACAGACAGAATATTATTTATAAACAATAAGAAAAGGAAGAAAGACTGATGATCTCATATTTAAAAGGAGAACTGGCGGCAGTAGAAGAAGAAAAGGCAGTGATCGACGTAGGCGGCGTGGGCTATGGGGTGTTCATGCCGCAGCAGGCTCTGTCCCTTCTTCCTCAGCCGGGCAATGAAGTGAAGATCCACACTTACCTGAATGTAAGAGAGGATGCCATGCAGCTCTTCGGGTTCCTGACAAGGGACGATCTGGAGATATTCAAGCTGGTCATCGGCGTGAGCGGCATCGGACCTAAGGGAGGACTTAATATCTTATCCTGTATGAGCCCTGATGAACTGCGCTTCGCCATTATGTCAGGAGATGCAAAAGCGATCTCCGCGGCTCCGGGCATTGGGAAGAAGACAGCGGAGAAGATGATTGTGGAATTAAGGGATAAAGTAGATATTGAAGAAATGCTCGATCATGCGGCGCACGGAGATGAGGCGGAAGCGCGCGGCTTGGAGGCATCAGACAGTGATATGCAGACAGAGGCGGTGCAGGCGCTTGTTGCCCTCGGCTATGGAAGTGCAGAGAGTATGCGGGCCGTGAAAAAGACTTCTGCGGATTGCATAACAGTGGAAGATATATTGAAAGAAGCGTTAAAATATCTTTTCTGACCGCAGACCGGAGCAGGGGAACAGGATTGTTGATATGGGGAGGAAGCCCTATTTACTATGAAGGGAAAATGACAGATCATGGGAAAACGTATCATCACGACAGAAAATCTGGAAGAGGATATCAAGATAGAGGGGGAGCTGCGGCCCCATCTTCTGACAGAATATATCGGACAGGAGAAGGCAAAAGCAACGCTTAAAGTATATATCGAGGCGGCAAAAGCGCGAAAGGAAGCGTTGGATCATGTGCTTTTTTACGGACCGCCCGGCCTGGGGAAGACGACACTCGCGGGCATTATTGCCAATGAGATGGGCGTCCATATGAAAGTGACCTCCGGCCCGGCTATAGAGAAGCCGGGGGAAATGGCCGCGATCCTGAACAGCCTTCAGGAGAATGATGTACTGTTTGTGGATGAGATCCATCGGCTGAACCGCCAGGTAGAGGAAGTGCTCTATCCGGCGATGGAGGATTATGCCATTGATATTATGATCGGAAAAGGGTCCGGGGCCCGCTCGATCCGATTGAATCTTCCGAAATTCACCCTTGTGGGGGCAACCACAAGAGTTGGTATGCTGACCGCTCCGCTGAGAGACCGATTCGGCGTGGTGAACCGTCTGGAATTTTATACGGATGAGGAACTAAAGACGATCATCCTGCGCTCGGCGGAGGTTCTCGGTGTGGAGATTGAAGAGGGGGGAGCGCTTGAGCTTGCAAGACGGTCAAGAGGCACTCCCAGGCTTGCCAACCGTCTATTAAAAAGGGTGCGTGATTTTGCCCAGGTGAAATACGATGGAAGGATCACAAAGAAGGTGGCGGATTACGCGCTGGACCTTCTGGATGTAGATAAATACGGACTGGACCACATTGACCGTAATATCCTGCTGACGATGATTGAGAAGTTTCAGGGCGGCCCGGTGGGACTTGATACTTTGGCTGCGGCAACTTCTGAGGACGCGGGTACGCTGGAAGATGTGTACGAGCCGTATCTTTTGAAGAACGGCTTTATCCAGCGCACGCCGAGAGGAAGAGTAGTGACAGAACTGGCGTACAGACATATGGGAATACCGATGATAAGAGAAGAGTCATAGTTCAGCGGGCGGCGTTCGTAAAACCGCGCTGCGTGCTGACTGCGGCATACGCCGCTGTTTTAGCAAAAAACTATTGGTTTTTCGTGGGAAATCGTTTATAATGAACTGGTAAGAAACGCGAGGAGGAAGCTATGAGTTCAGCAAAGCATTTTACGGAAGTATTGATCGGGGGAAAGGTATATACTCTGAGTGGATTCGAGGGTGAGGAATATCTTCAGAAGGTATCTTCTTATCTGAATCATAAAATTACAGAGTGCGCGAACAGCGAGGGATACAGAAAACAGAGTGCTGACACAAGAAATGTACTTCTCGCCTTGAACATCGCAGATGATTATTTTAAAGCGAAAAAGCAGGGAGATTCCCTTGAGAGTGATATCGAGCTGAAGGACAAAGAAATGTACGATCTCAAGCACGAATTGATTTCCGCGCAGATTAAACTGGAGAATGCGGAAAAAGAGCTTGCCAAGATGAAGGAAGAGAACAACGATCTCCAGATGCAGATTGTGAAGCTGGAAACAGAGATGAAAAACCGGAGAAGATAACTATAAGAGGGCTGTCAGAAACGACAGCCTGTTTCATTATATGGGCAGTGAAAGTGTATACTGACATTGCATGCAAATACGGCCGTGCAGTGCCTGAGGGCAGGCTGTGCATGACGGAAAGGTTTATAAACAGATATGACAGAAACACGTGATGAGAAAAAGAAATTGGCGGACAAGGCCGCGCCAGGCAGGGTGGAGATCCTTGCCCCGGCAGGATCTTACGCGTCCTTCCGGGCTGCCCTTGCGGCAGGCGCGGACGCGGTCTATGCGGGCGGCGCTAAATTCGGAGCCCGCGCCTGTGCGGATAATTTTACAGAGGGAGAGCTTATCCGTGCAATCCGGGAAGCCCATTTGTCTGGACGAAAGCTCTATCTGACAGTGAATACCCTTTTAAAGGAGAAAGAGATTTCAGAACTCTATGATTATCTGTCGCCTCTGTATGTGGCGGGACTGGATGCAGTAATCGTGCAGGATGTGGGAGTTGTAGAGTATGTAAGGCAATATTTTCCCGGCCTGGATATTCACGCCAGCACCCAGATGACCATTACGGGAGCATACGGGGCGGCATTTCTGGAAAAACAGGGTGTGACGAGGGTAGTTCCCGCAAGAGAACTGTCTCTGCGGGAGATACGAAAGATCCGAGGGGAGACCGGGCTTGAGATCGAGTGTTTTGTCCATGGGGCGCTCTGTTACTGTTATTCCGGGCAATGCCTGTTAAGCAGTATGATCGGCGGAAGGAGCGGCAACCGGGGTCAGTGTGCCCAGCCGTGCAGACTGCCGTATTCCACGGACGGG
Organism: uncultured Ruminococcus sp.; assembly: GCA_904418845.1. Lineage (GTDB taxonomy): Bacteria > Bacillota > Clostridia > Lachnospirales > Lachnospiraceae > Mediterraneibacter. The sequence goes on from CAJFQC010000007.1 coordinate 34,138, forward strand.
GAAAAACGGTATTATTTAAGCCCCAAAGACATCTGTACTCTTGAGATCATTCCAGATCTTGTGGAAGCAGGAATCGATTCTTTCAAGATCGAAGGAAGGATGAAAAAGCCGGAATATGTAGCTGCCGTTACGTCCATGTATCGGAAATATACAGATCTTTATCTGAGGGAAGGACGAAAGGGATACCATGTGCAACCCAGGGACAGAGAGATGCTCATGGATTTGTATAACAGAGGCGGTTCTTCCCAGGGTTATTATAAGAAGCATAACGGACAAGAAATGATGGCGCTTGACAGACCGAATCATACAGGAGTTCCTGCGCTGAAAGTATGTTTTCAGAAAGGAAGAGAACTGTACGGGAGAACAGTGACAGAGTTACACCCCGGCGATGTACTGGAAATCACAGGTGGAAAAGGAAATCATACACTGGGAGAAGCAGCTGCAAAGGGCAAAGAGATTTCATTTCTTGTGCAAAAAGGTGTACGCATAGCTCCAGGAACAGTATTAAACCGTGTTCGCAACGAATCTCTGATCCGTTCTATACAGGAGGAATATATTGGAAAAACACTCCGAACAGGGATCACAGGGACACTGACGCTCACTGTGGAAGCCCCGGCTTATCTGACCGTTGATTTTCGAAAAGAAAACGGCGATGTAGTCTCCTTTACGGCAGAGACAGAGGAGTGTGTCCGTCAGGCGGAAAACCGCCCCATGGACGAGACACGTGTAAGGGAACAGATACAAAAGACAGGAAATTCCGAGTTCTTTTTTGAAAAAATGGATATCTATATGGATGACAACATCTTCCTTCCGATCCGCCAGCTTAATCTTCTGAGAAGAGCCGCCCTGGAAGGATTGAAGGAGAAAGTGGATTCTTTATACAGGCGTTCTGTCCGTCCACATGCGGTTGAAGCGGGAGGACAAAGGGTGGATGAGGCATACATGCCGCTTGTGGAAAGAGATGAGAAGATTCATCCACAGGCGCCGGAAGAGTGGCGCCCCCAGTTTTCAATCCTTGTGGAGACGGCCGGACAGCTTCGGGCAGTACGGGATCACGTAAGACAGGGAAGGGATGAAATTCGGCGTGTCTATGTCGAGCTGCCGCTTGTGCAAAGTATCCTGCCTGATGGCGGGACTGCCGCCGGGTCCGGACAGGATGAGCCGGGTCCGGACAGAGACAGAGCAGACGGCATTGATCATATGATAAACGAGCTGTCAGAATCCGGTTTTGAGGTGTTTGCTGCCATGCCATATATTTTCAGGGGGACAGGACAGGCATATCAGACAGATATCCGCAGGATTTTTGAAGCGCTCCCCTTTAGCGGCGTGCTGATCCGGAACATGGAGGAATATTCGTTTTTAACAGGACTCGGATTTGACAAAAAGATTATTCTGGACCATAATCTATATGTGTTTAACCGATACGGGAAAGCATTTTGGAAACGCATCGGGATATCAGATGTTACGGCGCCCTTTGAGTTAAACGCTCAGGAGCTGGCAGAACTGGGGATAGAGGGAGCAGAGCTTGCAGTATATGGATATCTTCCGGTCATGATCACCGCCCAGTGCGTTAAAAAGACAGAGGGTAAATGTACCGGCTGCACGGAAGTGACGATGCTGACCGACCGGCTGGGGAATCAATTTCCCGTAAAAAATGTGTGCCGGGAGTGCTTTAATGTGATCTACAATACAAGTCCGCTGTATTTAGGAATGCATCAGGAAGAGATCCGGCGCCTCAGGCCTTCTGTGCTCCGGCTTCAGTTCAGCATTGAGACGGAAGAAGAGGCGGCGGGCATGCTCCGGCGGATTATGAGAGCTTTTTCCGGGGAGACAGAGAAGGCGGTCCCGGAATTTTCATACACACAGGGACATTTTAAACGCGGAGTATTATAATCAGGTGGAAATATGGCAAATATTATCGTACAACTATCAAAATATATCATCATCGTTTTAATAGCGGCTTATACGTTCTCCTGTTTTTCGATCTTCACAAGAGAGTATGAAGATGAAGAAAAGCGCGTGCTCGTCCGTCAGGATGTGCTCATGTTCCTGCTCCAGTTCACCGCATTTTTTGCGATGTTCTTCTACACGAAAGATATCCGCATCCTGTTCCTCTATGGAGCGCTTTTCGTGGTGCTCCTTGCGGTGATCCTTTTGTATAACCTGATTTATCCGAATGTGTCACGGCTTGTTGTCAACAATATGTGCATGCTTATAACGGCGGGGATGATCATGATCACGAGACTGTCCGCTGACAATAAATCACCGTACGGCACAGCGATAAGACAGCTTGTATTCGTGGTGCTCGGCATTGTGTTCGGGCTGATCGTGCCGGTGCTTATACGAAAGCTTACGTTTCTTGAGAAGTGGACGTATGTCTATGCAGGAGTAGGCGGAGCCGCTCTTCTTGCAGTGGCGGTCTTTGCGCAGACGTCAGGCGGAGCGAAGCTGGGGTTTGAATTGCTTGGCTTCAATGTGCAGCCTTCGGAGTTTGTGAAGATTTTATTTGTTTTTTTCGTGGCGGCGAGCCTGAATCATTCCAAAGAGTTCAAAAATGTGGTGGTGACTACGGCGATTGCCGCGACTCATGTGCTCATACTTGTGGTATCCACAGACCTGGGAGCGGCATTGATTTTATTTGTGGTATATCTGGTCATGCTGTACGTGGCGACAAGACAGCCCCTGTATGCGGCAGCAGGACTGGGGGCGGGCGTGCTGGCAGCGGTGGCCGGATATCATCTATTCTCTCATATCCGGGTCAGAGTAGAAGCGTGGCAGGATCCCATCGGGACATATACCGGCAGCGGCTATCAGGTGGCGCAGTCACTTTTTGCCATCGGTATGGGAGGATGGTTCGGGTCCGGTCTCTTCCAGGGCCAGCCGGATTCGATACCGGTGGCGGAGACAGATTTTATTTTTTCGGCTATCACGGAAGAGATGGGAGTCATCTATGCGCTCTGTATCATCCTGATCTGTGTGAGCTGTTATGTGATGTTTTTAAATATTGCGATGGAACTCCATAACAGTTTTTATAAACTGGTAGCTTTAGGCCTTGGAACATGTTATATCTTCCAGGTGTTTCTGCAGGTGGGAGGCGTGACGAAATTCATTCCTTCCACGGGAATGACGCTCCCCTTTGTCAGCTATGGGGGAAGTTCCATGCTGAGTACCATGATCATGTTCGGTATCATACAAGGTCTGTATATTCTGAGGGAGGACGAAGAGGAGAAGCTGGAGCGAGAAAAGCGTAAGAAAGAAAGGAAGTCAAGAAATGGCATGGGAAGAACAGCACCCCGAAAAACGGCAAAGAGTGGACCGAGATTCGAGGAAGTCCCCAAACAAAGGGCGCGCAAAAAAGAAAGAACGCGTTAGAAATAGAGAATTCGCATGGATCACATATCTGTTCGTGATCCTGTTTATCGCGCTTATGGGCTATCTTGTGTACTTTACTATTGTGCGCGCGAAAACATTTGTCAACAGCCCTTACAATCAGAGGCAGAATGCCTTTGCCGAAAATGTGATCCGGGGAGACATCACGGACAGGAACGGCAATGTTCTTGCCCGGACGGATGTAGCGGAGGACGGAACGGAGACAAGAGTCTATCCTTACAGTTCAATCTTTTCCCATGTTATAGGGTACAGTGATCAGGAACTAGGGAAGACAGGACTTGAATCTGTAGAGAACTTTGAACTTCTGACGTCGAACGCTTTCTTTGTAGAGCGGATACAGAATGAATTTAACGGAAACAAGGACCGCGGCGATACCGTGGTGACAACGCTGGATGCAGATCTTCAGCAGGCGGCATATGACGCCCTTGGCGATAATAAGGGAGCTGTGGTGGTCATGGAAGCGGATACAGGGAAAATCTTATCAATGGTATCCAAACCTGCCTTTGATCCGAATAATATATACGCTGACTGGAATGCACTGATCACAGATGAGGCGAACAGCCCCTTGCTAAATCGCGCGATGTACGGCTCTTACGCGCCCGGATCTGTGTTCAAGATCATCACGGCGCTTGCGTATATGAGACAGAACGCAGATTATCAGTCTTACACCTATGACTGTGCAGGGCAGATAGACGTGGGAGATACATCGATTTCGTGCTTTGGCGGGACAGTCCACGGATTCGAAGATTTAAGGAGTTCTTTTGCCAACTCCTGTAATTCGTCATTCTGTAATATCGGACTTCTGCTGGATATCTCTGAGTATCGCCAGACAGCGAAGGATCTTCTCTTTAATTCAGCTCTGCCGGGAGTTCTGGATTATAGAAAAAGCTCCTTTGCCTTAGATGAAAGTTCCAGTGAGGCAGAGATCATGATGACTGCAATGGGGCAGGGAGAGACAACGGTGAGCCCATACCATATGGCTCTGATCACTCAGGCGATTGCCAACGGCGGGACATTGATGGAGCCATATCTGGTAGAGAAGGTGACAAATTATACAGGTTCAGAGGTAAGGAAAAATGTTCCCAAGAGTTATAAGAGACTTATGACCTCAGATGAGGCGGCGCAGCTTAAAGAATATATGACTGCGGTTGTCAATGAGGGGACTGGTTCCGTCTTAAGCGGAAAGTCCTACACCGCGGCAGGAAAGACGGGAACAGCAGAGTACAGCCTGTCTGATGGAGAAAAGACCCACTCATGGTTTGTCGGGTTTACAAACGTGGATAATCCGGAGCTGGTCATCAGCGTGATCACGGAGGGATCTGACGGAAGCGCCGGAGGAAAAGCGGTTTCCATAGCGGGCAGTATACTGGATTCTTATTATTATTGACTTTAAAGCAGTGGAAGAGAGCGGTTATGCGGATAAGATTATACTGTGATCTGTATGTCAGTGAATGCTGGCAGGAAAAAAAGGAAAAAATTATAAAAAGGCTTGTAGACAACAGGCTTCAGCCCCAGGTATATGTGATCACTCTGGCTCAGGGAGAACAAAATTACCTTGAGTTCTTTTCCAGCGTGCTCTTAAAGCAGCGCATTTATAAAGAGACAGAATTGTTTGTCGTAGGGATCGCCGCAGGTTATTGGGAGGCAGTCTCCATGATAAAAGATATGACGGAACGGGTATATAAAGAGACGGGGGACGCCAATGTGCGGCAGTTTATCATGATGCGTCAGGAAGAATTTGAAAAGGCAGGACGGCAGAGCAGATGTTACATATCATTCTCCTTATTTTAAAAATATTAGGATTTCTTATATTAGGGATACTGGCGTTCCTGCTGCTCGTGCTCCTTATTGTCCTTTTTGATCCATTCGTATACAGGCTGGAGGCTTCGGGGAAGGACACATTAGAAAGCATGAAGGGCGGGGTGAGGTTTTACTGGCTTTTTCGTCTGCTTTCAGGCAGGGTGTCCTATGAGAACGGGGAAGTGTTGTGGCGGATGAGGATTGCGTGGAAAAAGTTCGGAAGTAAGGACGGGGAAGAAGACACTGCGGCGGACCACGAGGGAAATGGCGCGCACATCGAAACTGAAGATGAAACGGATACTCGAAAGGTGATTGCTGAAAAGAATCAGGATTCCGGAAAACAGACGGAAAAGAAAGAAACACCCCAGAGACATAATAAAAAAAGCTCCTCTTTATCTGAAAGATTCCGAGAATTTTGGGGCAAGATAAAATATACATTTCGGAAGATCTGTGATAATATAAGGACATTAGAAAAGAAAAAAGACAAGATCGCCGCATTTATCGAGGACGATGCACACCACAGCGCTTTTTTGCGGGTGATAAAGGAGATACGCAGACTTTTGCGCGCACTCCGTCCTAAAAAGGCAGATGTATGGCTTGAGTTTGGGTTTGAAGATCCGGCACTGACCGGATACACGCTGGCTCTATTGAGCCTGATCTATCCGTCTGTGGGAGAATTCACCAGGCTGCAGCCGGATTTTGAAAATAAGGTGTTCAGAGGAAAAGTTTATATAAAAGGCAGCATACGTGCTGTTCATATACTGACAGCGGCATTGAATATGCTTGTGGATAAGAATGTTCGGACAACATATCATCATATCCGCCGGTTCAAATTATAGAAATGAAAAGGTCAGAGATCAAAATGAAATATCACAAGGTCATATGAGGAGGATAAAGAAATGGCTGATGCAAAAAACGATTTTAAAACAACACTGGAATCACTGTTCAGAGGCATGGACGGCGTTGTGTCATCCAAGACAGTGGTGGGAGATGCAATCCATATAGGAGGAACGATTATTCTTCCGCTGGTAGACGTATCTTTCGGTATCGGAGCCGGTGCGTTTTCAGGTGACAAGAAGGAAAAAGGAATGGGCGGCATCGGTGGTAAGATGACGCCGAGCGCTGTCATCGTGATCCAGGATGGAAAGACAAAGCTCGTTAACATCAAGAATCAGGATACAGTTACGAAGCTCCTTGATCTTGTGCCGGATGTGGTGGACCGGTTTACTTCCCAAAAAGAAGAGCGCATGACAGAGGAGGATGTGATGGATATCCTTGATTCAGGCGATGAATAAGATAAAGAAACAGGGCATATAATGTACCAACAGACTTTTCGGAAGTGGGAGTATGAAAAAAGTTTGCGGGTTTGCGATGTTTTGGATGGCGATCGGTATGTTTATTATGATGCTGCTTCCGAATCTGGTGTGGGGCGTGATACTTACGATCCTGTTTCTTGTAGTGGGATATAAATTATTCTGCTGTTGAGAGAATAAAAAACGTCCGCGGCTGGTTTCAGCCGCGGACATTTTTCCGTGTCATTTTATTCCGATAATGCTCGTCTGATTAAGCGCGCTCAACGCGTCCGGATCTTAAGCATGATGTACATACATACATCTTCTTGGAACCGCCTTCTGTCTTAACTTTGACAGATTTTACATTTGATTTCCACATTTTCGGTGTTTTTCTATGAGAGTGGCTTACACTGTTACCAAAATGAGCACCCTTTTCACAAATAGCACATTTAGCCATGACTGCACCTCCTAACAATCTGAACTGGTCATATAGACTCATAACACTGACATTCTAGCAGAAAGAGTTTTGTATTGCAAGTATTTTTTAAAAAAATTGAATGTATATTGTAAAATCAAGGAAGTAATAGTATAATAACTGTATTATTTATGGCAAAAATCCATTAAAGAACTGGAGGTAAGCATGATGAAGGGAAGTATGAGCACAGATCTTGGTATCATCACGGTCAATCCTGAGGTGATCGCCAAATATGCCGGTTCCGTCGCTGTCGGATGTTTCGGGATCGTGGGCATGGCAGCCGTGAACATGAAGGATGGACTGGTGCGCCTGTTAAAAAAAGACAGCCTGACGCACGGGATCAAGGTTGAGATCTCGGATGAGAATGCCCTCACCCTGAATTTTCATGTCATTGTCTCTTATGGCGTGAATATCCTTTCTGTTTCTGATAACCTTATGAACAATGTAAAATATAAGGTAGAAGAATTCACCGGTATGACGGTAGAAAAGATCAACATCTTCGTTGAAGGTGTGAGAGTGATAGATTAAGGAGGATTTTGTCGTGTCTGTGAAAACGATAAATACGGAGATGCTTCAGAAGATGTTCCTTGCGGGGGCTGCGAATCTGGAGGCAAAAAAAGAGTTCATCAATGAATTGAATGTGTTTCCCGTACCGGACGGAGACACCGGTACAAATATGACATTGACGATTATGTCAGCGGCAAAAGAGGTTCAGGCGCTGGAACATCCAGATATGGTATCTGTGGCAAAAGCGATCTCATCCGGCTCTCTCAGAGGGGCAAGAGGTAACTCGGGGGTTATCCTGTCACAGCTTCTCCGTGGATTTACAAAAGAGATCAGGGAATATGACGAGATCGATGTCATCACTCTGGCAAAGGCGTGCGACCGCGCCACAGCGACTGCGTATAAGGCGGTCATGAAACCGAAGGAAGGCACAATCCTTACCGTGGCGAAGGGAATTTCCCAGAAAGCCGCGGAACTGGCAGAGACAACAGAGGATCTGGAAGTATTTATACCGGAAGTCATCAAACACGCGGAGGAAGTGCTCGCGCAGACACCGGAACTGCTCCCTGTACTGAAAGAGGCGGGAGTGGTCGATTCCGGAGGACAGGGACTTCTGGAAGTGATCCATGGCGCGTATGACGCTTTCCTTGGAAAAGAGATTGATTATACTGCGATTGAGGCAAGCTCCGGCACAAAGATGGTAAAACCGGGACAGCAGGCTGAGGCGGACATCAAGTTCGGCTACTGCACGGAATTTATCATTATGACGGAGAAAGAATTTACTGAGAAGGATGAGATGGAGTTCAAAGGCTATCTTGAGTCCATCGGTGATTCTATCGTGTGCGTGGCTGATGATGATATCGTGAAGATCCACGTGCATACGAATGATCCGGGCCTTGCGATCCAGAAGGCGCTTACCTACGGACAGCTCTCGCGGATGAAGATTGACAATATGCGTGAGGAGCATCAGGAGAAACTGATCCGTGACGCAGAGAAAGTTGCTGCGCAGCAGGCAGCGGAGACGGCGCAGAAGAAAAGAGAACCGAGAAAGCCTGTTGGATTCATAGCGGTATCCATCGGTGAAGGAATGAACGAAATATTCCGGGAACTGGGTGTGGATTATATCATTGAGGGCGGCCAGACGATGAATCCGAGCACAGATGATATGCTGACAGCCATTGACGGGGTGAACGCAGATCATATATTTATCCTTCCGAACAATAAGAACATCATCCTTGCGGCAAATCAGGCACAGTCACTCACAAAAGACAAGGACATCATCGTTATTCCTACAAAGACCGTACCGCAGGGCATCACAGCCGTGATCAGCTACATGCCGGAGGCGGATGTAGACGCAAACATTGAGACCATGCAGGAAGCGATCAAGAATGTAAAGACAGGGCAGGTCACTTACGCGGTGCGCGATACACATATTGATGACAAGGAGATCCACGAGGGAGATATCATGGGCATCGGAGATCAGGGAATCCTTTCTGTAGGACAATCTGTTGAAGATACGACCAGGGAACTGCTGGCGCAGCTTATGGATGAAGATTCTGAGCTGATCAGCCTGTATTTCGGGCAGGATATTCAGGAGGCGGACGCGGAAGAGTTCGCTAAAAACGTGGAAGCGCTCTATCCGGAGGTTGATGTGGATGTTCATATGGGCGGACAGCCGATCTACTACTATGTGCTTTCCGTCGAGTAAGACGATCGAGAACCAGGGCGTTCTCCCGACAGGGAGGACGCCTTATCTTCATAAAGACGAGGAGTAAAGGCGGTAATGAGAGAGACAGAACGTATCGGTTCCCTGAAAGGCATCGGAGAAAAAACGGAAAACCTGTTCCGGAAAGTAGGAGTGGACACCGTTGGAGATATTCTTCGCTATTATCCGAGAGGATTTGAGATCTTTGAGGATCCTGTGCCCATCGGCAGCGTGGAGGAAGGAAAGATCAGCACTGTGGCGGGCAGTGTGTTCGGGCGCATCCAGGTGTCCGGGAACCAGAGAATGCAGGTGACAACACTCTGTCTGAAAGATCTGACCGGCACGATAAAAGTGATCTGGTTTCGGATGCCTTTTTTGAGAAATACGCTGGGAAAGGGCGGGGTGCTCTTCCTGCGCGGCCGTGTGGTGAGGAAGAAAGACGGGCTTATGATGGAACATCCCGAGATCTATTATCCTGCCGCAAAATATGAAGAGAAAATTCACACCATGCAGCCAGTCTATCCTCTCACAGCAGGGCTGACGAACAATGCAGTCATCAAAGCGGTCCGCCAGGCGCTTTCCTGCGCAAATGCGAAGACAGATATCCTGCCGGAAGAACTAAGCGAAAAGTATCATTTCATGGCTTATGAAGAAGCAGTCAGAAATATGCATTTTCCGAAAGATAAGGAACATTTTGCGGCGGCAAGGGAACGGTTTGTGTTCGAGGAGTTTCTTGTGTTCATTCTGTCCCTGCGGCAGATGAAAGAGGCAGAAAACCGCGCAAAGAACCGGTTCGTTCTTGCAGATCAGGAGAAGATCAATGGATTTCTTGAAGCGCTTCCCTATCGGCTCACGGACGCGCAGCTGAAAGTGTGGGGTGAGATCAAAGAAGATATGCAGGGAGAACATGTCATGTCTCGGCTCGTTCAGGGAGATGTGGGTTCGGGAAAAACTGTAGTTGCATTTCTCGCGCTTTTGCTTGCAGGGCTGAACGGATATCAGGGAGCACTTATGGCTCCCACAGAAGTGCTGGCCCGGCAGCATTATGAGAATATCTCCGGAATGTTAAAAGACTATGATCTGCCCATGGAAGCCCAGCTTCTCACAGGTTCTATGACGGCAGCACAGAAGCGGGGCGCGTATGAGCGCATCCAGAGCGGGGAAGCTTCTATTATTATTGGAACGCATGCGCTTATACAGGAGAAAGCGGTCTATCAGGAACTGGCCCTTGTGGTAACAGACGAGCAGCACCGTTTTGGCGTGCGCCAGAGAGAGGCACTTGCAGGAAAAGGCGCGATGCCCCATATCCTTGTCATGAGCGCCACGCCCATTCCAAGGACATTAGCGATCATCCTGTACGGAGATCTTGATATTTCAGTGATCGACGAGATGCCCAAGAACAGGCTGCCCATCAAAAATTGTGTGGTAGACACCGGCTACCGTGAGAAAGCATATGACTTTATGAAAAAACAGATAGCGCAGGGGCGGCAGTGTTATGTAATCTGTCCTATGGTAGAGGAAAGCGAAAGTCTGGACGCAGAGAATGTCATGGATTATTCGCAGACGCTTCAGGATGAGATGGGAGGCGCGGTCCGTGTGGGATGTCTGCACGGGAAAATGAAGCAGCAGGAAAAGGATGCGGTCATGGACGCTTTCGGGAGAAATGAGATCCAGATCCTTGTGTCCACGACGGTCGTGGAGGTGGGGATCGATGTGCCAAACGCCACGGTGATCATGATCGAGAATGCGGAACGGTTCGGACTGGCGCAGCTTCATCAGCTCAGAGGGCGCGTTGGCAGAGGAAAGCACCAGTCCTATTGCATCTTCATGTCTGCGTCGAAGTCAGATGAGACGAAGGAGCGTCTGGATATCCTGAACCACTCAAACGATGGATTCTTCATCGCAGGTGAGGATCTTCGGCTGCGCGGCCCGGGAGATCTCTTTGGCATCCGCCAGAGCGGTATACTGGATTTTAAAGTGGCGGATGTATTCCAGGATGCAAAAATATTAAAGAACGCATCTGAAGAGGCGGAACTGATACTTAAAGACGACCCGGAACTGGGACAGCCGCGTTACATGAGATTGAAAAAACATATCGGCAGCAAGATACAAAAGATCATGCTTGAGACCACGCTTTAGTGCGGAAAAACATGAATTTTTCAGAGAAAGGTTTCTAAATATCTGCACATGTTTCACAACGGACATTATAAAAAAATAAAAAATCTGCCTGCTATGTATTTCCAGTTTAAAAGTCTGCATCCTCCATATACTAACAGCGTAACATGAACGAACGGACAGCGGATGTATCGTAACCGGCTGCATCAGACAGCGGATTACATACAGATGCAGCCGGACGGAACTGTTACAGACACAAGAGGTAACTGAAAAAGTTACGAAAATGCAAAAGGAGGAAATTGATCATGGCAAGTCGTTCATCTAACAGAGCAGCAGTGCCGGAGGCAAAGAGCGCTCTGGACAAATTCAAGTACGAAGTGGCCAACGAGCTGGGAGTACCGTTATCTGACGGATACAACGGTGACCTTACTTCCAAGCAGAACGGATCTGTGGGCGGATATATGGTCAAGAAAATGATCGAGCAGCAGGAAAAACAGATGGCTGGCAAATAAGCACTGTATTTCCAAGAGCTTAGAAGAAAGCGTCCGGGATTGACCTGGGCGCTTTTTTCTGATAAAGTATGGATAAAAGTTCAGCCATATATCGGGAACAAGGGGGCATGGTCATATGAGAGTCATTGCCGGAAGTGCGAGAAGCTTAAAACTAAAGACATTGGACGGTATGGACACTCGACCCACTACTGACCGGATCAAAGAGACGCTTTTTAATATCATTAATCCGTCCGTATACGGGAGCATTTTCCTTGATCTGTTCAGCGGCAGCGGAGGCATCGGGATCGAAGCCTTAAGCAGAGGCGCTAAAGAAGCGGTCTTTGTGGAGAATAATCCGAAAGCCATGGCATGCGTTAAGGACAATCTGAAGTTCACCCGGCTGGAGCAAAGAGCTGCCACCATGACAACGGATGTGATGGATGCTCTCTGCCGCCTGGAGGGGGAGAACGTGTTTGATATTATTTTTATGGACCCGCCTTATGACCGGGGATTTGAGCGCAGAGCGCTTGAATACCTGTCCGGTTCAGAACTTGTATATGAGGATACACTTATCATTGTGGAAGCGTCAAAGGACACTGATTTTTCTTATGCGGAGGAACTGGGTTTTGATGTGATACGGGAGAAAGTATATAAAACGAACAAACATGTATTTATCGAGAGGGCGGGAAGGGAAGAAATATGTTAAGAGCAATTTATCCTGGCAGTTTTGATCCGGTTACATACGGACATATTGATATCATTAAAAGGTCAAGCAAGATCGTAAATGAGTTAATTGTCGGAGTATTGTGTAATAAAGCGAAAATGCCGTTGTTTTCTGTAGAAGAACGTGTTAAAATGTTAAAGGAAGTGACGAAAGATCTCGAACATGTCAGGATCGTTCCGTTTCATGGGCTTTTGGCTGAATTTGCGGCCGATATGGAAGCCAGGCTAATCATAAGGGGATTGCGGGCGATCACAGATTTTGAGTACGAGCTTCAGATGTCGCAGACGAATCACAAACTGGAACCAAATGTGGAGACCATGTTTTTGACAACCAGCATCGAATATTCTTATTTGAGTTCTACCACAGTGAAAGAGATTGCTGCTTTTGGGGGAGAACTGTCACAATTTGTGCCGGAAGCAGTTGCTGTGGAGCTTATGAAAAAGATGAGTACAAAAGGAGAGTGTAACAAATGAGCAGCCGTATTGAGCAGATCATTGAAGAAATTGAAGAGTACATTGACCGTGACTGTAAATTCCAGCCGCTGTCAACGACAAAGATCATCGTAAATAAAGAGCATCTGGATGAGCTATTAAAAGAGCTTCGCATGAAGACGCCGGATGAGATCAAGCGCTACCAGAAGATCATTGCCAACAGAGACGCGATCCTTGCAGATGCACAGGCAAAGGCGGACGCTATGATCGAGGAGGCACAGGTGCAGACAACAGAGCTTGTCAGTGAACATGAGATCATGCAGCAGGCATATGCGCAGGCAAATGAGATCGTTACTCAGGCGACCGCACAGGCGCAGGAGATCATAGATAATGCAACCAGAGACGCTAATGAGATCCGCATCGGAGCGATTCAGTATACAGACGATCTGCTTGCAAACGCGGAGAGTATCATCGGACATACGCTTGACAGTTATACGACAAAATATGACGGCCTTATCAACTCCCTTCAAGAGTGTTATGATACAGTCCGCTCTAACCGTGCAGAACTGAGTATCCCGGAGGAGGATCCAGGGTACGGTCCAATGGACGGAACTATTTGAGCAAGGAGCTTTTGTATCAAAGTTATAAGATTATATAGAGATATGCCAACAGACTGGCTGCCCCTGCGGCAGTCAGTTTTTGCATGAAATAAGCAGAAACGGGCAGGCCTGTTCCTTCGATCATGCACTGGGTCTGGGCGAGAGAACAGAACCCTCCGAAAGTAGTGAGCCCCAATATGAGAGGGTAACCTTCGCTAAGCCCTGGGAAAGCCTGATGGATCCGCAGGATGCCGTTTGTGATTTCCAATGACGGGAGGAGGACAGCAAGCAGGCGATTGGAACCAGCCCCGTCAAAGAGGGCGATCAGAATAGAGAAAAAGATGATATATCCTCCTACTTTTACAATTCCTTCGAAACTGTTCATCATACACCGGTCAAACACAGAAAAATTAAGCCGGCCGTGTGTTCGGTCCATGTCCTCTTCAGGGGAAAAGAAAGCTTTTTTTCCTTTTAGGTAATATCTCCGAAACAGAAAACTCGTCAACATAGGAACACTCATTAAAATTGCAATGGTAGGGAGCATGAGATCCTCTCTCCCCAGTGTTTTCCAGACGATGAAATTCATAATGAATACCGGGCTTGTATTATTACAGAAGGAGAGAAGATATCCGCCTTCCTCTTTTGTGATCCTGCCGGACCTTACAAGGTCAGCCGTTACCCTGGCGCCCATAGGATAGCCGCATAGAAAACCGCAGAGTACAGCGAAGGCGCCGTTTCGTGAGGTGGCAAAGATTTTTCCAAGGGCTTTTCCGAAAATCCCTGCGATGATACGCAGCCCGCCTCCTTCCAGCATAAGAGATGAAATCAGCATGAAGGGGAAGAGGGTGGGAAAGATGATCTGAAACCAGAGCAAAAGCCCTTCTTCCGCACCGGAAAAAACAGCATGGGGAGAGAAGAGCATGGCGGCAAAGAGGACGACTGCCATGATCCCCGTGGTATACTGAACGGAACCAGACCGCTTCAGCGGGGGTGTCTGCGCGTGGAGCTGCTTTTGAAAAAGCTTCATGAGGATACTTCTCCTGATATGATCGTCGTTTTACATATATGATGACAGAAAGGGATTTATTCTTTTTTTGAGCAGTCTCTCGCAGATAAAATGTACCTTTGTCTCTGCATGGCCACACTGATATATTCATATATTTGTCGTGTGATTGATATTTAGAAAGGAAATGACAGGTCTTTTGAAAAAACAGGGAAAGTATATCGTACTCCTTTTTTTATGTGTCTTTTTTACATCTCTTTGGATCGGTCAGCTTCGCTATCGAAGTGAAGAGAGCAGGTTGTCTTTGGATATCCTTTCCTCTGACTATTTCCGGCGTCAGAGCATTTCTGAGGAGGCTATGGATGCGGTCAGCGGCATGGATCAGCCAGGCTCAATGCTCGCTGTGTACTGGCTGGAGAGTGATTTCGGACAGGAAGGAGGGGCTCTGTCAGAGACAGAGATGCTGTCCGCAAGGAAGCGCTGGGAAAGAGCGAAGGGGTGGGGAACGTATCTATCTGGCTGTCAGGCGATCTGGGATGACCTTCAATATTTTCCTGTGGCGGAAAGCACAGATAACAGCCGCTTATCTGTTTCCTTTGAGGATTCATGGATGTTTGACCGCTCATACGGCGGGGAACGGGGTCACGAGGGGACAGATATCATGCCGTCTGTTAATAAGCGGGGTATTTTTCCGGTGGTCAGTATGACAGACGGCGTTGTGGAAAACAAAGGGTGGCTGGAGCTGGGGGGATACCGCCTGGGCATACGGGGACCTCACGGCGCGTATTTTTATTATGCCCATCTGGATTCTTACGCGGATATCAAAGAGGGGGACGAAGTGAAAGCAGGACAGCTGTTAGGCTTCATGGGAGATACCGGGTATGGGACAAAAGAAGGGACAAAGGGGAAATTCCCGGTCCATCTGCATATGGGAATTTATCTTTATGAGAATAACGAAGAGATCAGCATTAATCCATATCCTGCCCTGCGCTATGTGGAGAAGCGGAAGATCAGAGGAGACTTTGGATAAAGAGAAAGGGTTTCAAGCAGAGAAAAAATGTGGTACAATGATTGCGCAGAGTGCAGTCCTGAGCGGAAGATCCGCCCTCCCCTGCCGCGCGGGGATTGCGGAGTTCACAGATTTTTTAAAGAGATAAAAAATAACGAGAGGAGATACTATGTATCTGCCCAGAGAATTTGAAGAAAATATGAGAGACTTGCTGGGCGCGGAATATGAAGACTACTTGAATTGTTTTGATGAGCCGCGCCACTATGGTCTTCGTGTAAATACAGACAAGATATCAGTGGAAGAGTTTTTAAAGATCGCTCCGTGGGAGCTTGAGCCTGTGCCATGGATCAGCAACGGGTTTTATTATGATGGGGAGAAGGACCAGCCTGCCAGGCATCCCTATTATTTCGCGGGGCTTTATTACCTTCAGGAGCCGAGTGCCATGACGCCGGCAGACCGTCTTCCGGTGGAGCCGGGGGACCGTGTGCTGGATGTGTGCGCGGCGCCGGGAGGCAAGGCGACGGAGCTGGGAGCAAGGCTGGCAGGGACAGGTGTTCTGACGGCGAACGACCTGAGCAGTTCGAGGGCGAAGGGACTTCTTAAAAATCTGGAGCTTTTCGGCATTGGAAATGTACTCATCCTAAGCGAAGAACCGGGAAAGCTGGTTCCGTATTTCAAAGGATATTTTGACAAAATCCTTATAGACGCTCCTTGTTCGGGAGAGGGAATGTTCCGTAAGGACAGAAAGATGATCCGGGCGTGGGAGGAACACGGACCGGAGTTTTTCTCGAAGATCCAGAGGAGCATCGTCACACAGGCGGCGGAAATGCTGCGCACAGGGGGGATGCTTTTATACTCCACCTGCACATTTTCCCCGGAAGAGAATGAGCGGACCATTGAATATCTGCTGAAAGAATACCCGGAGTTTGCCATCTGTGAGATGGAAGGATACGAGGGGTTTTCCTGCGGAATGCCGGAAGCATCAGAGACGGGAAATGAAGAACTTAAAAAAACGGTTCGCATCTTTCCTCACAGGATGGAGGGGGAGGGACACTTCCTTGCTCTGCTGAAAAAAGGCGGAGAAGCCGGCGGGGCGCCTGAAAGAAGTGTTTTAGGGGAAGAAGGGCCGGGCAGAAGGACATTTCCTGAGAAGCTTCCTGAGGAATTGAAAGAATTTTTATTCTCTGTGAAAAGAGATCTGGATCCGGCACGTATCGACATCCGGGGAGACAAGGTATATTATATGCCAAAAGACGTACCGCCCCTTAAAGGAATACGTTTTCTGCGGACAGGACTTCTTCTGGGTGAGCTGAAGAAGAAGCGCTTTGAGCCGAGCCAGGCATTGGCGATGAACTTGAAAAAAGAAGAATATGCGCGTATCATAGACCTTCCTGTGTCAGATGAACGCGTGGTCAAATATTTAAAAGGAGAGACGCTTGATGTGGAAGATCTGACCGGGGCAAAGGATAAGGGCTGGTATCTTGTGTGTGTGGACGGTTATCCCCTTGGATTCGGAAAGCTGGGGAATCAGACGCTTAAGAATAAATATCTCCCGGGATGGCGGTGGCAGTCATCATGAAGCTCCGACTGGACAAGTTCCTCGCGGACATGGGATATGGAACAAGGAGCGGGATAAAAAAAGAAATTGCAAAAGGCAGTGTGGCCGTAAACGGAACAGTCCTAAAAAGGCCCGAGACAAAGATCGATACAGAGCAGGATACTGTCTGTTTCAAAGGAGAGACAGCGGCTTACGCCCGGTATGAATATTTTATGCTGAACAAGCCGGCGGGCGTTGTCTGTGCAACATCAGACAGGCAGGAAAAGACAGTGGTCGATCTGATACAGGATAAGAAAAGAGATGATCTTTTTCCCGTGGGAAGACTGGACAAGGATACAGAGGGGCTGCTTCTGGTCACAAACAACGGGGAACTGGCGCATCAGCTTCTCTCGCCGAAAAAGCATGTGGACAAAGTCTACTTTGCAAGAGTGAGAGGAACAGTGACAGATGAAGATATAAAAATGTTTTCTGAAGGCCTGGATATCGGAGATGAAAAAAAGACACTTCCCGCAAAACTTCGTATCATAAGCTCAGGGGAGATATCCGAGACAGAGATCACTATCCAGGAGGGGCGGTTTCATCAGATCAAGCGTATGTTCGCCGCAGTCGGGAAAGAGGTAATCTATCTGAAACGACTCAGCATGGGAACACTTACACTGGATGAAAGCCTTGCGCCGGGAGAATACCGCAGGCTGACAGAAGAAGAGGTGGAAGGATTATGTTAGTCGGTAAAAAAGCAGTAATATTTGACATGGACGGTTCGCTGGTGGACTCAATGTGGATCTGGCCGGAGGTGGACCGTATCTATATGGAGAAATATGAGCTCACGGCGCCCGAAACATTTTACAAGGATATAGAGGGCATGAGCTATACAGAGACAGCACAGTATTTTGTAGATACTTTTCGGACGCCGGGGCAGACGCGGGAACGTGTAATGCAGGAGTGGCGTGACATGACGGTGGAGCTCTACGCGACAAAGGTATTTCCAAAGACCGGCGCAGTGGAGTTTTTAGAAGAGGTAAAACGGCGCGGCATTCTTCTGGGGATTGCCACGAGCAATGACCGCAGGATTGCGGAAACAGCCTTAAAAGCGAGGGGGCTGAGCGCTTACTTTGATTCTGTGCGTACCTCCTGCGAAGTGGCGGCAGGAAAACCTGCGCCGGATGTCTATCTGAAAGTGGCGGAGGACTTAGGGGTTGCCCCGGATGAATGTCTTGTGTTCGAGGATGTTCCCAACGGAATATTAGCGGGGAAGAACGCAGGCATGGAAGTGTGTGCCGTGTACGATGAGTTTTCGGAAAAGGACGACCCGGAGAAGCGTCGTCTTGCGGATTATTTTATCCGAGATTTTTTCGAGATCATGGACCACACCTATGAAAAATGCGGGGCTGCGGAATGAGTCAGGGATTTTTGCCTGTCAGCAGGGCAGACATGGAAGAGAGAGGTTGGGATCAGGTAGATTTTGCCTATGTGATCGGGGATGCTTATGTAGATCATCCGTCTTTCGGACATGCCATCATCAGCCGTCTCCTTGAGGCAAGGGGATACCGAGTGGGGATCATCTCACAGCCCGACTGGAGAGATCCGGAGAGCATCGACGTCTTTGGCAGACCAAGGCTGGGGTTCCTTGTATCCGCGGGAAATATGGATTCCATGGTGAATCATTATTCTGTTTCCAGGAAACGCAGGAGAAGCGACGCTTATACACCGGGCGGGGAGGTGGGAAGACGCCCGGATTACGCCTGTGTGGTGTACGGCAATCTGATCCGCCGGACATACAAGGACACACCGGTCATCTTAGGAGGGATCGAGGCAAGTCTTCGAAGGATGGCTCATTACGACTACTGGTCGGACCGTATCAAAAGATCGGTCCTTCTTGATTCCGGGGCGGACATCATTTCCTACGGGATGGGAGAGCGTTCTGTCATAGAGATCGCGGAGGCTTTGGATGCCGGCATCCCGGCAGAAGAGCTGACATACATTGACGGTACAGTAGTCAAGGTAAAGGATAAGGCGAGGATCAGCGGCGCCGAGTTTCTCCCCTCCTATGAAGATCTGAAAGCGGAAAAGAAGAACTACGCCAGGAGCTTCTATACACAGTATATCAACACAGATGCTTTCAATGGGAAGCGTCTGGCGGAGCCATATTCCGATCATCTTTATGTAGTGCAGAATCCGCCGTCAAAACCGCTGTCCGTGATAGAGATGGATGATGTGTATGATCTTCCTTATATGAGGGCATATCACCCTTCTTATGAGGAAAAAGGCGGCATTCCCGCTGTGTCTGAGATCCGGTTCAGCCTCATCAGCAACAGGGGATGCTTCGGCGGATGCAGCTTCTGCGCACTGACCTTTCATCAGGGGCGGATCGTTCAGGTCAGAAGCCATGAATCTCTTCTGAAAGAGGCGCAGCTTATTACAAAAGAGAAGGATTTTAAAGGGTATATCCATGACGTGGGCGGACCGACGGCAAACTTCCGCCATCCGTCCTGTCAGAAGCAGACAGAACATGGTGTGTGCAGAAACAAACAGTGCTTATGGCCCCGGCCGTGCAGAAATCTGGACGCGGACCACAGCGACTATGTAGGTCTCTTAAAGAAACTGCGCAGCATCCCGGGAGTGAAGAAGGTGTTCATCCGTTCCGGCATACGGTTTGACTATCTGCTCGCGGATAAGAGAAATGAGTTTTTGCAGGAACTTTGCGAACACCATGTAAGCGGTCAGTTAAAAGTCGCCCCGGAGCATGTGTCAGATCAGGTGCTTTCTCTGATGGGAAAACCTGAAAACAGTGTCTATGAGGAGTTCATCCGGCAGTATAGGAAGATGAATGAGCGGCTCGGCAAGAAGCAGTATGTGGTGCCGTATCTGATGTCGTCTCATCCGGGTTCAACGTTAAAAGAAGCGGTGGAGCTTGCCGAATACTGCCGGGATCTGGGTTATATGCCGGAGCAGGTGCAGGACTTTTATCCCACGCCGTCCACCCTCTCTACGTGTATGTATTATACAGGACTTGATCCAAGGAACATGAAACCGGTCTATGTGCCAAAGAGTCCCCGCGAGAAGGCGATGCAGAGAGCATTGATCCAGTACCGGGATCCGAAGCTTTACGATCTGGTTGAAGAGGCTCTTAAGAAGGCGGGAAGGACAGACCTGATCGGGTACGGGCAGAAGTGTCTCATCCGACCGAGGAAGGGCAGAGCATATGAGAGTGCAAAGAACCGTACAGGATCTGCTGACAGGAGAACAGGAAAGGCAAAAGGACACACAGAGTCAGGAGTGCACAGGAAAAACGGAAATACTGTAAGAAAGAAGAAAAAGACAATACGCAATATCCATAAAAAGAGATAGGAATAAAGAAAGACAGGCAAAGCCAGGAAAGGATCGGAGGTCAGGCATGGAAAGACAGAAAAAGATCGCAGTCGTGACAGGAGCTTCATCGGGAATAGGGAGGGAGTTCGTCCGGCAGATAGGCTATTTTTACCGGGATTTAGATGAGATATGGGTCATCGCCAGGAGAAGGGGGCGGCTGGAGCAGCTTAGAGAAGAGAGCAGGCTTCCTCTTCGGATCTTTGAGGGCGATCTGATGAAAAAGCAGGTGTATAAGGAGTATCATAACGCCCTGCGGGAACTGTCGCCGGATGTGCGTATGCTGGTCAACGGCGCAGGATTTGGGAAAAGCGGAACATTTACGGACATTGCCGGAAAAGGAAAGAAACTCCAGACAGATATGGTGGACTTAAACTGCCGCGCTCTGACGCGCATGACGCAGATGACACTGCCTTGGATGGGAAGAGGAAGCCGCATTCTCAATCTTGCCTCCGCCGCGGCGTTCTGTCCGCAGCCGGGATTTGCAGTGTACGCTGCTACAAAATCCTATGTGCTTAGCTTTTCCAGAGCGCTGGGAGCAGAGTTAAAAAGCAGCGGCATCTATGTGACCGCTGTCTGCCCGGGACCGGTGGATACAGAGTTTTTCATTGTCAGCGGAGAGCTGGCCGGCCCGCTTAAGAAGCTGTCGCTTGCAAAGGCTCCCAATGTGGTGCATAAGGCGTTGAAAGACAGCAGGAAAAAGCGTCCGCTGTCTGTATACGGGGCGGCGATGAAAGCGGCAAGAGCAGGGGCGAAGCTTGTTCCACACGGACTGATACTGAATGTGGAGGAGTTATTTACAAGATGAGAAAAGCGCAGAAGGGTTCGCCCGGTTATCTGGACTATAAGAAAAAAATTGAGATCATAAGAACGGTTGTTTACTTTGGCATTGTGACTGCGGTTTTTCTGCTGGGATATTTTCAGACAGGGACAAGACTGAACCTGCTTACCGTAGTGGCGGTTCTCGGATGTCTTCCCGCCTCAAAGGCGCTGGTAGGGGTTATCGCAAGGCTTCCCCATTCTTCTGTCGAGAGGGGCACAGCAGAGGAGATTACTGCAAAAACAGGACATCTTACAGTCTGTTATGATATGGTGATCACCAGCAAAAATGACATCATGCCTGTGGACTGTATCGTGATCTCCGGTCACAATGTATTCGGGTATACCCGCTCAAAAAAGGTGGACCTGAAAACTTTAAGCAGCTATATCCGGACAATGCTCACGGCAAATGGCTTCGACGGGCTGTCAGTGAAGGTGCTCAATGAATACAAACCCTTCCTTACAAGAGCGGAGGGGCTTGACAATATCGCGGCAGTGGAGAAGGAAGACACAAAGGAAGCAGAAGAAGCAATAAGGAATGTGATCCTGAGTATTTCACTGTAAGCTCTGCATGGGCAGAATCAATAGAAACTAAGACAGAAACGAGGCGGCACATGAAAGAACTTTGTATCCGCGCGAACGAAGCCGGACAGCGTCTGGACAAATTCCTGGGGAAATACATGGATCAGGCGCCGAAAAGCTTCTTATACAAAATGATGAGAAAGAAAAATATCGTCCTCAACGGGAAAAAAGCGTCAGGAAATGAGATGCTTTCCGAGGGAGATGTGGTGAAGCTTTTTCTTGCGGAGGAGACGATTCGGAAATTTTCATGCTTGCGGAAAACTCCCATTCAAAAGAATGTCGGGCGGCAAAATATAAGGCTTGATATCATATATGAGGATGAGCATACGCTTTTCATCAATAAGCCTGTGGGAATGCTCTCCCAGAAGGCGAAACCAGAGGATGTCTCTCTTGTAGAACATCTGACGGCATATCTGCTTGCAAGCGGGCAGATCACAGAAGAGGAACTGCAGACCTTTCGCCCGTCGGTCTGCAACAGGCTGGACCGCAACACAAGCGGTATCGTGGCAGCGGGAAAATCCCTAGCGGCTCTTCAGGAATTGACGGAGATGTTCCGGGAGCGCACGGTGAAGAAGTATTATCTGTGTCTCGTAAAGGGAATTGTGACAGAAAAGAAGCGGATCGGCGGATATCTTTTAAAGAATGAAAAAACAAACACCGTATCCATACAGAGCCAAAAAAGCGGCGGGGCCTCTTTGATCGAGACGGAGTACTGTCCGGCTGCTTCAGGCGGCGGGTTTACTTTATTGGAAGTTCATCTGATCACAGGAAAGACACATCAGATCCGGGCCCATCTTGCCTCGCAGGGACATCCCATCGCGGGGGATCCGAAGTACGGCGACCGTTCGGTTAATGAACGGCTTAAGAAAGAGTATGGGCTTAAAAGCCAGCTTCTGCATTCCGCCAGGTTATGTATGCCGGAATGTAAAGGAGCGCTTGCGGCGTTGTCCCGCAAAGAGATTACAGCGCCGGTTCCCGCGCTGTTCCGGACAATATGCACAGACAAAGGAGTAATGTGATATGGCCACATGGAACTCAAGAGGTCTAAGAGGTTCCACGCTGGAGGAATTTATCAATCATACAAATGAGCGCTATATGGAGATGGGACTTGCCCTGATCCAGAAGATCCCCACCCCAATCACTCCGGTGAATATCGATCAGGCAAGCCGGCATATTACGCTGGCCTATTTTGACAAGATCAGTACCGTGGATTATATAGGAGCTGTTCAGGGGATTCCTGTATGTTTTGACGCCAAGGAGTGCAGTGTAGACACATTCCCGCTTCAGAATGTGCACGGGCATCAGATCGACTTTATGGAGAAGTTTGAAGGCCAGGGCGGGATTTCATTTCTGCTGATTTACTATACCGGCAGAGAAGAACTCTACTATATGAGATACCGGCAGATACGTAAGTTCTGGGAACGGGCGCAGCAGGGCGGGCGCAAAAGCATCCGCTTTGAAGAACTGGAGCCGGACTGGTTCTTTGCACTTAAGCAGGGGTACCTGGTCCCCTACCTGGATATGATACAAAAAGACCTGGATATGAGGGATTGACAGAGAGGAGGAAACTCCGTATAATTACAAGGGCAATTTAATGTGTTAGCATGATAAAGTGAAAGGAGAGCCGCATGGAACAAAAACTTCATACACCGGAAGGCGTAAGGGATATTTACAACAAAGAATGCGAGACGAAACTGGCGCTCCAGAAGAAGCTGAGCAAAGTATTGCATCTGTATGGATATCAGGATATACAGACGCCTACATTTGAATATTACGAGGTGTTCCGAAAAGAAATCGGTTCCACCTCGACACAGGAACTTTATAAGTTCTTTGACAGAGAAGGAAATATCCTGGCGCTTCGCCCGGATATCACTCCGTCTGTCGCTAGGGCGGCAGCAACTCTGTTCGAGGGCGAGGAGAAGCCGATTCGTCTCTGCTATGCCGGAAATACATTTATCAACCATTCCAGCTATCAGGGAAGATTAAAGGAGAACACCCAGCTCGGCGCGGAGCTGATCGGACTGGACGCCGTGGAGGCGGATGCAGAGATGATCGCCATGGTCGCAGACGGGTTAAAGCAGGTAGGCCTTAAAGAGTTTCAGGTGAGCCTCGGACATGTGGATTTTGTCAGGAGCCTGATGGAAGCGGCAGGACTTGAAGAGGAAGAAAGCTGTGAGATCCGTACCCTTATTACGAACCGGAATTTTTTCGGTGTGGAGGAGATATTGGACGGGCGAAAAGTGAAATCAGAGATCAAAGAAGCTTTCCGTATTCTTCCGGAACTGACCGGGGGAGAAGAGGTATTGGGACAGGCGATGAAAGTGGCGCCGGACATCAAGGCCAAACATGCCGTCTTAAGGCTTGAGCATATTTTACGTCTGCTTAAATTATACGGGGCGGATGATCACATCACTTTTGATCTGAGTATGAGCGGAAATTACGGATATTATACAGGCATTATTTTCCGCGTTTACACATATGGCACGGGAGATGCTGTTGTCAGAGGCGGACGCTATGACCATCTGCTGGGAAAATTCGGGAAAGACACCCCATCCATCGGATTCGCGATCATCGTAGATGAGCTGATGAGCGCTCTGGGACGCCAGAAGATCCCTGTAGAGACGCTTCGGCGCAATCTCATTGTCTACACAGAAGCAACAGAGGAGCAGGCAGTATCCATGGCCTGTGATTTCCGAAAGAAAGGCCGGAATATCGAACTTCTGAAAAGAGAACCTGGGGAAGAGAGGGACGTGTATGAAAGCTATGGAAAGCGGACTTCTGCCGCGGCGATGCTGTATCTGCGGCACGATCAGAAGATCGAGATGGTAAATCTGGTCACGGGAGAGGAAAGGATTGTAGACACGAAGAACGGACATTAAAGGAGCATCGTCTATGAGATATTTGACATTTGCCCTCACAAAAGGGCGGCTGGCGGACAAGACGCTGGATATGCTGGAAAAATCAGGCATTACCTGTGAGGAAATGAAGGATAAAGATTCCCGGAAGCTGATCTTTACCAACGAGAAATTGAAATTAAAGTTCTTTCTCGCCAAAGGGCCGGACGTGCCTACCTATGTAGAGTACGGCGCAGCGGATATCGGAGTGGCCGGCAGGGACACCATTATCGAAGAAGGCCGCAAGGTTCACGAGGTACTGGATCTGGGCTTTGGGAAATGCAGTATGTGCGTATGCGGATATGCTGAAACGGCAGAGCTTTTGCAGCACAGAGAGATGATCCGTGTCGCGACGAAATATCCGAAGATCGCGAAGGATTATTTTTATAATAAAAAGCATCAGACTGTGGAGATCATCAAGATGAACGGGTCCATCGAGCTCGCGCCTATCGTGGGGCTGTCAGAAGTGATTGTGGATATCGTGGAGACCGGTTCTACATTAAAAGAAAACGGACTTGTAGTGCTTGAGGAAGTATGTCCTCTGTCTGCCCGCATGATCGTCAATCCGGTGAGCATGCGGATGGAGAACGAGCGGATCAGACAGCTTATCACAGACTTACGGGAACTGCTCAGAGAAGAGTAGACAGACGCAGGAGGAGAACATGAGGATCGAGAAACTGGATCAGGATACAAAGAAAAATCTGTTGGAAGACCTGTTAAAGCGCAGTCCAAACAGCTATGGAAAATACGAAGAGAGTGTCAAAGAGATACTGGACGCAGTCAGAGAACGCCGTGATGAAGCTCTGTTTGAATATACAAAGAAATTCGACGGAGCCGACATCAGCGCAGACAATATCCTTGTGACGGAAGAGGAGGTCAGAGAGGCATATGAGGCAGTGGATCAGGGGCTGTTAGAGGTGATCCGCAAAGCTCTTGTCAATATCCGCGTCTACCACGAGAAGCAGATGCAGTACAGTTGGTTTGACAGTAAGCCGGACGGCACGGTGCTCGGTCAGAAAGTAACTGCTCTGCAGAGAGTGGGCGTCTATGTGCCGGGCGGGAAAGCGGCTTATCCGTCGTCCGTTCTCATGAATGTCATGCCTGCCAAAGTAGCCGGGGTAGAGGAGATCATCATGGTGACCCCGCCGGGAAAGGACAGCAGGGTCACGCCGACGACTCTTGTGGCGGCGAAAGAAGCCGGAGTGGACAAAGTATACAAAGCCGGCGGCGCTCAGGCTATCGGCGCTCTGGCTTACGGTACAGAGAGCATACCCAAAGTGGATAAAATCGTAGGGCCGGGCAACATCTATGTGGCGCTGGCCAAAAAGGCAGTATACGGACATGTAAGCATTGATTCCATCGCCGGACCAAGCGAGATCCTTGTTCTTGCCGATGAGACAGCGAACCCGCGCTATGCGGCGGCGGATCTTCTCTCACAGGCAGAGCATGACGAACTGGCAAGCGCGATCCTTGTGACGACAAGCATGGAGCTTGCCGGGAAGGTATCCGAGTGGACAGAGCGTTTCACAAAAGAGCTTTCCAGAGGAGAGATCATACAGAAGTCTCTGGATAATTATGGACATATCCTCGTGGCGGACAGTATGGAAGATGCCATTGAGGCGGCGAATGAGATTGCTTCCGAGCATCTGGAGATCATGACAGCCAATCCCTTTGAAGTCATGACAAAGATCCGCAACGCAGGCGCGATCTTCATTGGAGAATACTCCAGCGAGCCGCTGGGAGATTATTTTGCGGGACCGAACCATGTGCTGCCGACAAACGGCACGGCGAAGTTCTTCTCCCCGCTGTCAGTGGATGACTTTATCAAGAAATCAAGCATCATCTCTTATTCAAGAGAGGCGTTGGAAAAGATACACACCGATATCGAGCGGTTTGCCGAGGCAGAACACCTGACAGCCCACGCTAATTCTGTCAGGGTTCGGTTTGACGGGAAGTAGGGAGGTGCAGGGAAATGGACAGAAGGATCGGAAGCTGTACGAGAACAACAAAGGAAACGGATATCAGCCTGACTATCAATCTTGACGGACAGGGAAAAAACCGAATCGACACAGGGATACAGTTCTTTGACCATATGCTGGACGGTTTTGCCCGACACGGGCTCTTTGACCTTGAGATAAAGGTAAATGGAGATATCGAGGTGGACAGCCATCACACCATAGAGGATGTGGGCATCGTTCTCGGGCAGGCGATCGCGAAGGCTCTTGGAGAGAAAGCCGGGATCAGAAGATACGGATACTTTATTCTGCCCATGGACGAGACACTGGCGCTGTGCGCTGTGGATCTCTCCGGGCGTCCATATTTAAAATACAGCGCGGACTTTACCGTGCCCAGGATGGGAACGATGGATACGGAGATGGTGAGAGAATTCT
This sequence comes from uncultured Ruminococcus sp., assembly GCA_904418845.1. Taxonomy (GTDB): domain Bacteria; phylum Bacillota; class Clostridia; order Lachnospirales; family Lachnospiraceae; genus Mediterraneibacter. Next base: position 61,285 of record CAJFQC010000007.1, read on the forward strand.
TCTATGCTGTCTCTTACGGCGCGGCGATGAATCTCCATGTGAAGATCATGGAGGAGGGCAACAACCATCACATGGCAGAGGCGATGTTCAAGGCATTTGGAAAGGCTCTTGACATGGCTGTCTCCATGGAGCCCAGGATAAAAGAAGTATGGTCTACAAAAGGAACACTCTGAAAGGAGACAGATACATGAGTTATAAAAGACTGACCCCGTGTATATTTATCGACGGCGGGAAAGCGGTGAAATGGTTCGACGACCCGACGCTGGTATCAGACGATGTGGTGGGACTGGCAGAACATTACAGTGAAAAAGGCGCGGACGAGCTGATCGTATTTGACATCTCAGATTCGGATGAGGGGCATGATGAATCCATTGATCTGATCCGAAAGATCAACCGCGTCATCAGTATCCCCATGGTCGCAGGGGGAAACATACGAAGGACTGAGGATGTAAAAAAACTTCTCTATGCGGGAGCAAAGCGGGCGATCCTTAATTTTTCCAAGCCGCTCTCCATTGATCTGATCGGGGAAGTTTCCAAGCGATTCGGCAAGGAGAGGATCGCGGTATCCCTAAATGACTTTGACACCCTGTTTAAACAGCAGCATCTGATCGAAGAGTGCAGCACGGAAATCGTATTTATGCACAGACTGGACTTAAATTCTGTCATGAATGTGACAGAGATCCCCTGTGTTGTCCTGACGGATACCATGGAGCAGAGCGAGATCCTGCGCATCCTAGGATCAGACGGCGTGCGCGGCGTGTCCGGCATGTTCGTCAGCAGCCTGAATATGGATTTTAATGAGTTTAAGGAAATCTGCGCGGACGCGGGCATTCAGATGACTTCCTTTGAGAGTATACTGGAGTTTTCTGAACTGAAATTAAACGATAACGGACTCATTCCGGTTGTCGTTCAGGATTATAAGACAAATGAAGTGCTTATGGCAGCGTATATGAATGAAGAGGCATTCGACAATACGGTTAAGACCGGACGGATGACCTATTACAGCCGCAGCAGGAAATGCCAGTGGGTAAAAGGAGAGACTTCCGGGCATTACCAGTATGTGCGTGCGCTCTGTGTGGACTGTGACAAAGATACGATCTTAGCCAAAGTGGAACAGGTGGGAGAGGCATGCCATACAGGAAACCGCACCTGCTTCTATACGACGATCGTGGGGACAGAACGGGATGCCAAGAATCCGCTTCAGATATTTGAATCTGTCTACGATACGATCCTCGACCGCAGGGCGCATCCGAAGGAAGGCTCTTATACAAATTATCTCTTTGACAAAGGTCTGGATAAGATTCTCAAAAAGGTGGGAGAAGAGGCGACAGAGATCATCATCGCGGCGAAGAATCCAAATCCCGAAGAGATCAAGTACGAGATCGCGGACTTTCTCTATCACGCCATGGTGCTTATGGCAGAGCGCGGTGTGACATGGGAGGACATAACCAAAGAGCTGGCGGACAGATAAAGGAAAGACATATAAAATCCGGTAAGGACATAGGATATTGTAAGTGATGATATCTTATGTCCTTATTTTTATGAAAGAAGAGGCCCTTATGAACGATTCTGAAATGCGCCGCAGGGAGCTGCTACGGCAGACGAGAAAACTATATAATGAGCGTCAGGATATTCCTGCCGTCCATCCCCGGTACGGAAGAATCTATCATGATCTGTACGGGCCTGGAGAGGATGAGACAGAACAGATAAAGGGCAGCTTTTATCTGCGGCTGGTTATAGGGATACTGTGCTTTATCTGCTTTGTGTATATGGACCAGAGCAAAGCAGAGGTGGCGCAGGTAAACAGCGCCACCATTGTAAATCAGATCGAGAAAGATCTTGATGTGGAGACTGTAAAAGAAGTGTGGAAGAATCTGTGAAATATAATGTCGGTTTCGCTTTGTCCGGTCAGTCTGTTGTAATACAAAAGCCTTCAGCGTAGAAAGCGCCGCCCAGTGGGATATTCTCAGGGAAAATGGCGACAGTGTCCCCGTTCTGCCGGAAACGGACCTGCATGCCAGTGCGCATGCAGGTTACTTTGCGGACAGTATTCCTGACGGAAAGAGTGATTCGATCAGGAAGAAAGGGAATTTCATCATATGTAAAAAATGCATATATGCTGTCCTTTTTGCAAGTGTAAAACAGTCTGTCTGAAAAATACGGAGCACAGATTCGTGTACCATAGAGTCCGTCTCCGAAAATTTTAAGCCAGGAACCGAGATCGCGGAGGGAACGCACAGCAGGGGCTGGAAGCGCGCCGTCGGGCTGCGGAGCGACATTGAGCGCAAGATTGCCGCCTTTGCTGACTACATCAAGAAGGAGCAGTACGAGCTGGTGTCCGCTTTTGAAGGTGTCTGTATAATGAAAAGAAAACGTCTTGCCTACAGTAGTACATGTTTCCCATGGAACTGTGAGAGCCTGATCCGGAACAGTCTTTTCCGGAGTGATAAAGTTCTCGTATTCTCCGCCGCAGGTACGATCGGAGACGATCAGATGGGGCTGGGAGGATGAGCGGATCTCTTCGACGATCTCTCCCAGGCGAATATCCTGTCCGAGATTGTCGGGGCGCACCCAGCCGCCGTCCAGCCAGAGAACGTCGATCTTTCCATAATCGGTGCAGAGTTCCCGTATCTGCCGGTGGGTGAATTGCACGAATTTTTCCCACAGATCAGGATGTTCACTTATATTATAACTTACATTGCGGTCGGGCGCGGTGCCGAACTGAGGCGGCCAGTAATATTCGCTGTGCCAGTCCGGCTTGGAGAAGTATACAGAGATACCGAGCCCTTGCTTGTGGAACTCGCGGAAAAGCGCCCCGACGACGTCAGCGTCCTTGTGCGTGTGGAAAGGACAGGAGGACGCTGTGATCTTATAGTCTGTCGCCTTAGTGTCATACATACAGAACCCGTCGTGATGTTTTGTCGTAAAAAGAAGATATTTGAATCCGCATTCCGCGGCAAGTACAGCCCATCCTTCCGGGTCAAATTTGACAGGGTTAAAGGTCTTGTTTGCGTCCCAGTACTGCTGTTTGCATGTTTCAATGTCTGCCCATGTCATATCTTCCTGGCTCCATATGCCGTCCCCGTCACTTAAGGGCCAGCTCTCATATGTGCCGAGCTGGCAGCCGGGAGCCCAGTGCATCATAAGTCCAAGTTTTTGATCCATGAACCATTCCAGATGTTTCCTGACTGCCTCTGATTTGGGAGGAACATATTCTTCAGGAGAGGTGTAATTGTGAATGCCATTGACAACAAGTGTTTTTGCCATAATCTCGCTCCTTTTCTCATATCCGGCAAAAAGCCGGGTGGTTGATTCTAATTCCTAATATACCGCCCGGCTGTAAAGTTTGAAAGAGTTAATTCTTTTGATCAGGTGCACTTTCTTTATTCTTGCAAATGGTAAGTGTAGCGGCGATCCGTCCGTTTTTGTCAGTGGAGAATGAGAGGCCGCTTTCATCGCCGAAGTGCAGACGGATCCGTTCGTTTACATTGCGTATGCCGAATCCGTGGGATACTTTCAGATTTACATTTTCATAGCGCAGATAGGCATTGAGCATGTCTGTGTCGGCTCCTCTGCCCGTATCGGTCACTTCCACACAGAGCCTATCCGGCTCTTCCCATGCACGCAGAAAAACAGTGATACCAGCATCTTTGCGGGTGATGCCATGGCGGATCGAGTTCTCTACAAGAGGCTGCAAGGTGAATTTGGGAATGAAAATATCTGTTTCCGGACGCTCCGTGGAGATTTCCAGATGGATTTCCTGCCGGAAACGCAGCGTGTATATGGAGATATATTCGCGGATATTCTCTATCTCGGTACGGATGCTGACAAGCTGGTCAGGATCCGTAATACTGTACCTCATCAGACTTGCAATGGAATCCACTGTCGCGGCAATATCATCCTGTCCCCGCATAAGCGCCATGGAGTTAACCGTGTTCATGGCGTTGAGTACAAAGTGGGGGTTCATCTGCGCCTGTAGTGCACGCAGTTCACTCACTCTGCGCTGCTCAGCAGATTGACGTATCTGTTCGTTCAGCCGGTTCACACGCCGGATCAGATCTGTGAAGCTGGTGTTCAGATGACGGATTTCCAGAGGGCCTGCACCGGAGAATGCCGCAAGATCTACGTTTCTTGTGTCTTCGATGCTTTCAATCCGCTTTGTGAGCTGTACGACAGGGCGCGTGATGCTCCTTGAGAGCAGCAGAGAAGACAGCGCTCCTATGGCAAGAAAGATGAAAGAGCAGAACAGGTAGGGAACCATCATCGACTGCAATTGTTGTGAGATATCTCCGTAAGGCGTGAGGAAGAGAAGCTGAATCCCCCAGTCAAGTTCCGCCGAACTGTATATAAAAGCGCTGCCGTTTAAGGAAAGATCCTGATGAGACGTATCGCTGAGGAAATATGTATCTCTTTTGGAAAGGTCGGGGAGTATATCCGACTGGTACAGCAGAGAACCGTCGCGTCCGAAAAGAGCAAAGCCGCTGTTGGCTGTAAGCGGGTGAAAGGAGAGAATCTGCGAAATACGGCTCGCAGGTATGCTGCAGAGAAGGACGCCGACGCCATCTTTCTGGTAAGAACCAGTATAGTGGCTGTTCTGCAGTTTCTTGGCAAAGCAGAGCCGTCCATCCTGCTCATCTACGAAGATGTACTGGCGGGTATTATGTTTCAGAGCGTTTTTGTACCATTCTTCCTCCAGAACGGCTTCCCCGCTAAAGAGTCTGCTGACATGCATCGTTGTGACACCGGGCTGGAACAAGGCACTTGCCGGGAGAGCAGGATTGAGATAGAGAACAGAGGTAAAGCCATTGTTTGAAAGTGCGCTCTGTGAATTCAGATTATATGCTATCCGGCTGTTTAAAGAAGTTTTTATGTGCATATCTTCAAGCGGATCTTCACCTACCGGCCTTGAGAGAAGTTCCCCCAGCTCTTCATCTGTAGTATACAGGTAAGTGAGCTGATCGACTTCCTGAGTGAAAAGGCGGCACAGGGCATTGTTCGCATCAACTAGCGAATCGTAAGAGTTCATCAGTTGTTCTGTGATGGAATGCCTGAAAAAAACATAGGTAACAATATTTAATGTCAGCAGGATTCCGGAAATAATCAGAAAGATAATCATAAAACTCCGCTTTGTGATACTCATAGAGTTTCCCCCTTTCCGCCTGTGTCGGAATATAATTTCCGTCTGCTGTAGAGGTTGCGGTATTCGCTGGGCGTCATACCGGTCTGTTTCTTGAAGGATCTGGCAAAATAGTGAGGATCCTCATAGCCGGATCTGATGCATACGTCTTTAATAGGGATTGAGATATCCCGCAGCAGTTCTTGTGCTCTTAACAGTCGCTGCTGAGAAAGAAAGCTGCTTAATGTCTGCCCCATTTCCTGTTTAAAAACCGTACTCAGATAAGAGAGAGAAAGGTTCAGCCGGTCAGCCAGAAGGGAGATGTTAAATTCGGAATCAGTGAAACATTCCTGAATGATCTCGATACAGTGTGCTACAATGGGCTGTGTATATTCACTTTTCCGGCTCTCGGAATAGGCCATAAGCTCCCGGTAGCGCAAAAGGAGATAGTCCACCCGTTCCCGGGGAGAATGAAGGCGCCAATACTCTTCAAGCCTCTGCCTTTTAAGATCAGGCAGCCGGGGCTTATCCTTTCCGATTTCATTCTGATAGGCGAAGAGATAGTTTAACAAAGTGGCGCCCAGCGTGCCGTCTGTGTCATGGAGCAGTACCCGGGAGAGCGTGCCTGAGAGCATGAGCTCGTGGACGGCCTCTGTGTCTCCTCTGCGCAGGATAGTGAGAAGCTGGTCTTTCAGGCTGTCGTCTCCTGCAAGCAACCGGACTTCCTTTTTTGTCTGCAGCTCCCGGTTGATTTTTTTCAGACATTCCTCCAGTTCGGTTAACTTTTGTCTTGTGACTGGTTTCAGTATATAGTCGGTAACGCGGTATTGAAGTGCTTTCTGTGCATATTCAAATTCACTGTGTCCGCTCAGAAGGATCATATGGATGCCCCGATGGGTCTGATGCAGATGACGGGCGAGTTCAAGCCCGTCCATACGCGGCATCTTGATATCTGCGATAACAACATCGGGCGGATTGTCTTCAATCATTGCAGCCGCCTCCGCTCCGTCTGTCGCACAGCCGGTGAGTTCACCCTTGAAGGTATCCCATTTGAGCATCTGGCGTAAGCCTTCGAGGGCAAGATAGTCGTCGTCCACAAGCAGTACTTTCATCATAAATCTGCGCCTCCTCTTTTGTGTCATTTCTTCAAAGCTTTCAAATAATCAACGTAAAGAACTAACGGCTATTATAGCATACGAATAAAGCTTTTGTGAACTATTTCCTAAAATAATATTTTATTTCCGATTTTTTTGTAGATAACACAGATAAAAAAGATGCACCTTATATAAAAATTGTACCATTGTTGGATTTGGGATACAGATGATACACTCTAATTAGAAAAAATACGGAAAGAAAAGGGGGATGTTATGAAATTTTCTAACACAAATCCGATTGTGGTGAAGAAAAAGAAGAGTTTCTGGCAGATCTTTAAAAAAAATCTTCCGCTGACAATCATGGCGGCCCCGGGACTGATCGTTATGATTCTGTTCCGTTATCTGCCGATGTCTGGTCTTCTGCTTGCCTTCAAACGGTTCAGCGTAAGAGACGGTATCTTCGGGAGCGAGTGGATAGGTTTTAAAAATTTTGAGTTTCTGTTCAAAACAACAGATGCATGGATCATTACCCGGAATACGATTCTCTATAACGGACTGTTCATAATACTGGATCTTATAATGGCAGTGGCCATGGCGATCGGACTGAATGAGCTTTTAAAAAAACGCAGGGCAAAGATTTACCAGACAATCTTCATGGCTCCATATTTTCTGTCATGGGTTGTCGTTTCATTTATGGCGTTTTCATTGTTCAGTGTAGACGACGGTCTTTTTAACCATGCGCTTGCATATTTTGGCTTTTCGGGTGTAGATTGGTATTCTGATCCCGGAAAATGGCCGTTTATCCTGACATTCTTCCAGTTGTGGAAGACGATCGGTTACTCTACGGTTATGTATCTGAGTTCCCTTACGGGAATCCCCAATGATTATTATGAGGCGGCGGTGATAGACGGAGCTACAAAATGGCAGCAGATTAAGAATATTACACTGCCATGTTTAAAACCGATGATGATTGTCCTGACGATCCTGGCGATCGGCAGAATCTTCTACTCTGATTTCGGACTGTTCTTCCAGCTTCCGAGAGATTCTGGCCCTCTGTATGACGTTACGCAGGTTATTGATACATATGTATACAGGGCGCTTAAAGAGACCGGCAATGTAGGTATGGCGTCGGCGGCAGGTCTGTATCAGTCGGTTGTCGGATTTGTCCTGGTGGTGGGAACCAATCTTGTCGTGCGTAAGATGGATCCGGACAGCGCATTATTCTGACAGGAGGATTTGTGGATGAAACGTTTATTAAAAAAGAAAACAGATGAAGGGGTACCTGATCTTACGATCAACCGGATATCAAAAAAAGCAGATATCGCGCTGAATATCTGGTTTGCGGCATGGACATTGGTATGCGTGCTTCCGCTGCTGCTTGTAGTGATCGTATCATTCAGCAGTGAGCAGAGTATTTTTGAGAATGGATACAGTTTTTTCCCTTCCGAATGGAGTCTGGCAGCATATGAATTTTTCTTCAAACTGGGCGACCAGCTTATTCGCTCATACGGGATTACAATTTTCGTCACAGTGGCAGGCACATTGTTTAGTCTGGCGATAAGCGCAAGCTTTGCATATGTGCTCAGCAGGAGTGATTATGCGTATAACAGACTGTTTACCCTGCTGATGCTGTTTACCATGCTGTTCAACGGCGGAATCGTAGCAACTTATATGGTCAACACACAGCTTCTGGGTCTGGGAAACAGTGTAGGCGCTTTGATTTTTCCCATGTCGTTCAACGCATTTTACATCGTAGTGCTCAGAACATTTTATAAGAGTATTCCGTCGGAGCTGATAGAGGCGGCAAGAGTAGACGGGGCAAGCGAATTCAAGACGTTCTTCCGCATTGTGCTTCCTCTGTCTAAGCCCGGGATTGCTACAATCGGAATGTTCACGATGATCGCTTACTGGAATGACTGGTTTCTCGGAATGCTCTACATAGTAGATCAGGAAAAATATCCGGTGCAGACACTTTTGTGGAGTATGCAGAACAGTTTGGAATTTATGAAACAGTCTTCGGCAAACGCTCTGGAATATGCGGAGATGGCGCAGAACGCACCGACGGACAGCGGCCGTATGGCGCTGACAGTGCTGGTAGTCCTTCCGATCCTTCTGGCGTACCCATATTTCCAAAAGTATTTTGTGAAAGGTCTCACCGTCGGAGGAGTAAAAGGCTGATATCAAAACAGGTTTCAGAACGCAGTGGCGTTTTGGCATAAAACACATTTTTAAGGAGGAATGATTTTATGAAACTGAAAACAAAAAGGATACTGGGAATGGGAATGGCGGCGGCCATGACGATCGGACTGCTGGCAGGATGCGGCAAAAAGAGCGATCCGGCTGAGGGCGGAAGCGGCTCTGATGACATTACAACTCTTACATGGTATATGTCCATCAACCCGGTTGCGGCAGACACAGATGCAGTGATCGAGGAATTGAACAAGTATACCCGAGACAAGATCGGTGTGGAAATCGACTACAATGTGATCGCAAACCCCGATTATAAAGAGAAGATGCCAAACCTCATTAATGCAGGAGAGTATTTTGACATCTGCTTTACATCAAACTGGACGACAGATTATCTTCAGTTTGTAGGAAAAGATGCGTTTATGGATATCACAGAGCTTCTTCCAGAATATGCAAAAGATACTTATGATTTTATCCCGGAGGAAGTGTGGAATGCGGTCAAAGTAGACGGAAAGATCTACGGCGTGCCTTCCTATAAGGAAAAAGGATGGCAGGGCGGTATTGTATATAACAGCGACCTTGCAGAGGAATATGGTATTGATATGAGCCAGGTAACAACGCTTGACGACTATACAAAAGTGCTTGAAACAGTTGCTGAAAAATCAAAGGCGGCGGGGCAGGATGTGATCGGTGTATCCGGACTGATCAATGCATGGCAGATGGCCGCTCCGTATGAATCTCTGACGGGAAATGCTACGCTTCCGGCAGCCGCAGCAGTACCGGAGTATGACAATTTTAAAGATATGTCAGGTGAGACAGTGTTCAATCAGTACGCAAGTGAAGAGTATATGAACTACTGCAAGACTGTATATGGATGGAATAAAGCAGGATATCTCGGAGGAGATCCGGTCAACTATGACAGCGATACGGCAAACCGTGACAATGACTTCAATAACGGAAAACTCTTCTCCTATTTTATCAAAAACGCTCCAGGCAATGTGGAGATGATGTCAAATACAAGCGGTCATGGCGTGGGGTTTGTATCTCTTATGGACCCGTTATTTGAGACAAGCAGTGCGCTTGGCGGAATCCTGGCTATCTCTTCAGCAAGCGAGCATTCGGAGAAAGCGCTTGAGTTCATCAACCTTCTGAATACAGATGAGTATGTAGGAACTTTGATCCGTCATGGTATCGAGGGCAAACACTATACAGCAGTAGGCGACAACCAGATTGACAGGACAATGGACGGAACACTCAATCCTGCGGACAACGGCTATGACTATACGTATGGATGGCAGTTTGGCACGCCGTTCAACCAGAAATGGGATATCAGCTACCCGGAAAACATTGAGGAACTGTTCCAGGAATACAATGATTCAGCAGTTATTTCCCAGCACAATGGATTCTCGTTTGATATGACTCCTGTTGAGACACAGGTTGCAGCTCTGACAAATGTTATAGCTGAGTATGGTCCTTCACTCGAGACGGGATCTGTAAATCCAGAGGAATACATCCCGGCATTCCTTGATGATCTGGAGGCAAACGGTGCGCAGGATCTGATCGATGCGGTATCTGAACAGCTGGATGAGTATGAATCATCAAAGTAAAAGAGTTGAACAATGAAAAGACCTAATATTTTATTTATCCTGACAGATGATCAGGGGGCGTGGGCGTTGAGGTGCGCGGGGAATACCGACATATATACGCCGAACCTGGACCGGCTGGCAGAGCAGGGGATGAGATTTGATAATTTTTTCTGCGCATCTCCTGTCTGCAGCCCGGCAAGGGCCTCAATTTTAACCGGGCGCATTCCATCCCAGCATGGCGTCCACGATTGGATCCGCTGCGGCAGCCTTGACAGGGAGGCGCTCGGAGAGTTGAAAGAACATCCTTATTTTGCAAATGAGGATAAACCGATCCGTTACCTTGACGGCATGGTGGCTTACACGGATCTGCTCGCAGAGAACGGTTATCACTGTGCGTTGTCCGGCAAATGGCATCTCGGAGACAGCATGCGGCCCCAGCATGGATTTACAGACTGGTTTACGATCGGAAGAGGGGGCTGTCTTTATATGCAGCCCGATGTGATCGAAGACGGGGAGCTGAAGATGGAAGAACGTTATGTCACAGATCTGATTACGGATCATGCCCTGAAAGCGCTTGACAAATATGCAGCTTCAGAGGCTCCCTTCTATATCAGTGTCCATTATACGGCGCCGCATGATCCGTGGGATGAGGACCAGCATCCGCCAGAGTTTGTGGAAATGTACCGCGACTGTAAGTTTACGGCTACGCCGGATGAACCGCTTCACCCGAATCTTATTCCGACAGCGCCGGGCGGGACAGGAGAGGAAAGGAAACGGCTTCTGCGCGGGTATTATGCCGCTGTCAGCGCGATGGATGCAGGGGTCGGAAGGCTTCTGGAGCGTCTGCATGAACTTGGAAAGTCGGAAGATACGCTTGTAATCTTTACCTCAGACAATGGCATGAATATGGGACACCATGGGATATGGGGCAAGGGGAACGGAACATTTCCTTTTAACCTCTATGATACAGCAGTGAAAGTGCCTTTTATTGCCCGTTATCCGGGAGTTATCCCGGCCGACAGGGTGACCCGGAGCATGTGCAGTCATTATGACATTATACAGACATTAAAAGAATTGCTTGAACTTGACGGCGAACTGCCGGAAGGACTGCCGGGCAAAAGTTTCGCATCGGTTCTTAAGGGAGCGGAAGAGGCGGACAATCATGTGGTGATCCTTGATGAGTATGGTTCAAGCAGAATGATCCGTGACCGGGCCTGGAAGTATATTCACCGTTATCCTTACGGTCCTGATGAACTTTATCATCTGGAAAAAGATCCGGAGGAAAAGGAAAATCTGGCCGGACAGCAGGAGTATGAAGATATCCGCTGCGGGTTGTTTGACAAACTCCAGAAATGGTATGCAAGGTATGCGGATGCTGCTGTTGATGGAACACGCGAGGCCGTGACGGGAATGGGACAGCTGCGCCGCCCGGGACTTTTTTCGAAAGGCAGACAGGTATATGCCCGAACAACAAAATACCAGAAGTAAAACTGCTGCCATGCAATGATCATTGACAGATTTATATTATGTAGTATAAGATACAGAAAAAGCCGCGGCGCCATGCTTTAGAAAAGTCGCGGCTTTTATTTATTTTGTTCAGTGAGGATCGGTGAATATGATGTCAGAAAACATGTACGAATCTGTCAGTGAACTGGTAAAAGATCTTTACGGAGACTCTGTTTCCATTACACGCAAGGACAGTGTGGCAGGAGGGGATATCAATCTTGCGTACAGAGTCTGCCTTTCCTGTGGGACTGATATTTTTGTGAAAACGAATTCCCTATGTAATGAGGGATTTTTTGAGGCTGAATCAAAAGGCCTGTCGGCGCTTTGTTCTGTAAAGAAAATAGGCGTTCCGAAGATTTTAGGAAGAGGGAGCGACAATCAGAAGGGATATTCATTTCTTGCTCTGGAATATATAGAAAGCTCACCCCGGATTACTTCCTATTGGGAGACGTTCGGACATGAACTTGCCGGACTGCACAGAGCAGAGACGGCGGCGTTTGTAAATGTAGAAAGTGCCGGAGACAGATATGGCTTTTCTGAAGATAACTATATCGGAGCCAGCCCGCAGAAGAACTGTCCGGCAAAAAAATGGACCGATTTTTACAGGGAATGCCGTCTTATGCCGCAGCTTGCTATGGCGGAGAGATATCTTGAACCCTCTTTGCGGAAGAAGGCAGACCGCCTCTTAGATCATCTGGAGTCCTATTTAAGAGAGCCGGAGTTTCCCTCACTGCTTCATGGAGATCTGTGGAGCGGGAATATGTTGTGCGGGCCCGACGGGAAAGTGTGGATTATAGATCCGGCTGTCTATGTCGGAGACTTTGAGGCTGATCTGGCGATGACCCAGCTCTTTGGAAGGCTGCCGGAGAGATTCTATGAGGCTTACAGCCAAGTGAATCCTATTGACAGGAAAGGATACAGAGAGCGAAAGAGACTGTATGATCTGTATCATATGCTGAATCATCTCAATTTGTTCGGCACGATGTATTTAGGGAATGTGATGGAAATTATAGAGGAGTATTCCTGATCCGGGAGAGGAAGCGCTTTGATTTAATGTCGCGAGCAGATGATAAAAATTATCCCTTGCAGAAGAAATATCCTCTTGCTTTTTTAAGAATGTATATGATATTCTATACAAGTGGTTAGTTAAAACTAATCAATGTCTGGTGTAAGCTGCGCATACTTCTATAATGCCGTATGCGCGGCGGTTTTTACGCTTGATGGTTAGCTAAAACTAACTTAAGAAAGGAGGAAGTTAATTATAAAAGGAAGAATTATGACATTCGTCCTGGCATTTATTTTGGCAGTGCTGGCGGCGGCTTCACTGTTTGTGGGAGTGATTGACATTGAACTTGCAACACTACTGACAGGAGACGCTGAACAGTGGGAGATATTTATCATATCAAGACTGCCGCGTCTGCTCGCTATCCTGTGCACAGGAGTGGGGATGAGTGTGGCAGGGCTGATCATGCAGCAGCTTTGTATGAATAAGTTCGTGTCGCCGACGACCGGGGCTACGATATCTTCCGCCCAGTTCGGGATACTGCTGGCTTTGCTGTTCATGCCGGGCTCTACGCTGTGGGGGAGAGCGGTATTCGCTTTTGCGACGGCAATACTGGGGACATGGATCTTTGTCTGGTTTATTCAGAGAATCCGGTTTAAAGATGTAGTGATGATACCTTTGGTAGGTATTATGTTTGGAAATGTCATTGGAGGCATTACGAATTATCTGGCTTACAAATATGAGATGACCCAGGCGCTGTCCTCATGGCTGGTGGGACATTTTTCGCTGGTGCTGAAGGGGAGATATGAGATTGTATACCTGGTCGTGCCGCTGGTGGTGCTGGCATTCATCTTTGCGAATCATTTTAATATCGTGGGCATGGGAAAAGAGTTCTCGAAGAATCTCGGCGTACATTACAATCTGATCCTTTTCGCGGGACTTACTATAGCGGCGATGATTACTGCCTCAGTGGTGGTGGTCGTGGGCTCGATCTCTTACATCGGGCTGATTGTGCCGAATGTAGTCGCTATGTTCAAAGGTGATAAGATCCGCGGAACTCTGGCGGACACGGCGCTTTTCGGGGCAATATTTGTTCTTGTATGCGATATGATCGGCCGTATTGTGATCATGCCTTATGAGCTGCCGATCGAGCTGATCGTCGGCATCCTGGGAAGCATTCTGTTCGTGGGGCTTCTTCTGTACCGCCTGAAATACGGACGCAGGGCAGTCTCCCTTACCGGGCACGGAACAACCGGGTGCGCGGCATCGGTTTCCGCACTGGATGGAGGTGACAGCCGGTGAAGACACAAGCTTATTACAGGAATATCCGCAAGCTGGCCTTTCTGGCAGTTTTCGCACTGGCGGCGGCAGCGGCGTACATGCTGACAGATGTAAACTTTGAAAATGAGAGGCTGTTTGCCTATGCCATGAAAATACGAACGCCGAAGCTGGCAGCCATGGTCATCACCGCGGCAGCAATCGGAGGCGCGTCGCTGGTCTTTCAGTCCGTTATCAATAACACGATTGTGACGCCATGCCTTCTGGGAATGAATTCACTTTACACATTGATACACACAGCGGTCGTGTTTTTTGCCGGATCAGGCAGCATTCTGGCAAGAGATCCAAATGTGGCTTTTGCAGCGGATCTTGTGATCATGGGAGCTGCGGCCACGGTCATCTACAGTTATCTGTTCAAAAAGACAGACTATAACGTCCTGTACGTGCTGCTCATCGGAACTGTGCTGACCTCGTTTTTTACGAGTATACAGACGACTCTTACAAGAGTGATGGACCCGAATGAGTATGACAGCCTGCTGAATACACTTGTGGCAAGCTTCAGCAATATTAATTCAGAGATTCTTTTGTTTGCGGCAGTGGTTCTGGCAGCAATTGTCTTTGTCCTGAGGAAGGATCTGGCGCTGCTGAACGTGATCACACTGGGAAAAGAACAGGCCATCAATCTGGGTGTTGATTATGACCGGTGCATCCGAAGGCTGCTTCTTGGCGTAACGCTTTGCATCGCTGTGGCAACGGCAATGGTAGGACCGATCTCATTTCTGGGACTGATCATCGCCAATCTGGCAAGACAGCTTCTGAAAACCTACAGGCACAGCCAGCTTATCGCAGGGGCGGCGCTGTTTGGCATGGTGACGCTTGTCGGCGGACAGCTGATCGTGGAACATGTGTATTCTTATGCGGTTCCGGTCAGCGTATTTATCACAGTAGGAGGAGGGCTGTATTTCCTGTACCTTCTATTGACGAACAGGAGGGTGTAAGAGATGGTTATACAGGAACTGACAAAAAAATATGACGGAAAGACTGTGGTGGATTCCGTAACCTTTGAGATCCCCAAGGGGAAAGTGCTTTCTCTGATCGGCCCTAACGGCGCAGGGAAATCTACGGTCATGGGCATTATCTCACGGCTGATCGCAAGAGACGAAGGTCTGGTGGATTTTGCGGGAACAGATATCAAAAAGTGGAAGAGCAGGGATCTTTCTAAAAAACTGGCAATCCTGACACAGAGCAACCACATCCAGATGAAACTCACCGTGCGGGAACTGGTGGCGTTCGGAAGATTTCCTTACTCGGGCGGAAGACTTACCCCGGAGGATGAAAAAATCGTGGATCAGGCGGTCAAGTATATGGAGCTAAAAGAGTTTGAGGACCGGTTTATTGACGAATTGTCAGGCGGTCAGAGACAGAGAGCCTACATAGCCATGGTAATCGCCCAGGACACAGAGTATGTACTTCTCGACGAGCCGACCAACAATCTGGATATTTATCACGCCACAAACATGATGAAGATCGTGCGGAAGCTGTGCGATGAGCTGGGGAAGACAGTGGTTCTTGTGCTGCACGAGATCAACTATGCGGCCTTTTATTCGGATTACATCTGTGCCTTTAAGGACGGAAAGATTACCAAATTCGGTACGGTCCATGAGGTAATGACAAAGGAGAATCTGACAGAGATATACGGGGTCGACTTCGCCATACAGGAAGTACATGGAAGGCCGATGTCTATTTATTATTAGAAGCGCTGATATGCAGCAGCACAGATAGGTTTTAACAACAGGAGGAAATAAAAATGAAGAAAAAATTACTGACAATCGTATTATCTGCAATGATGGCATTTTCACTGGCAGCGTGCAGCGGCAAGTCGGATAACAATGCGGGCGCAGCGGAAGAGAAAGCCCAGACAGAGGAGAACACACCGGAGACAGTCACTATCAAAAGCCTGAACGCTGATCAGGTCGAGGCAGATCTGGAGGTGCCTTATGACCCGCAGCGCATCGCAATTCTTGATATGGCGTCCCTGGATATTCTGGATGCTCTCGGAGTGGGTGACAGAGTTGTAGGTTCTGCATCTACTTCTCTGGATTACCTTCAGGAGTATGTGACAGATGAAAATGTATTGAACTTAGGCACTATCAAGGAAGCGGACATGGAAGCCGTGATGGAAAGTGAACCTGACGTGATCTTTATCGGAGGACGGCTTTCATCCTTGTATAATGAGCTCAGTGAGATTGCGCCTGTCGTATATCTGTCCACAGATACAGAGGCCGGCGTCGTGGAGAGTGTGAAAAAGAACGCAGAGACGATCGCGTCTATGTTCGGGCTGGAAGACAAGGTCGAAGAGCTGATGGCTGATTTTGACGGAAGGATTGAGAAGCTGGCTGCATTTGCCGAGGGAAAGAACGCGATCGTGGGGCTGTGCACAAGCGGAAGTTTTAATGTTCTCGGCAATGACGGACGCTGCTCCATCATTGGCAGGGAGATCGGATTTGAGAATGTAGGCGTGGAAGCTGATATCGATACGTCCACTCACGGAAATGAGGCCTCTTTTGAGTATATTGTGGAGAAGAATCCAGAGTATATCTTTGTGATGGACCGGGATGCGGCCATCGGAACTGACGGCGCCCAGCTTGCAAAAGACATTGTGGAAAATGAGCTTGTGAAAGGGACAGACGCGTATAAAAACGGCAATATCGTGTATCTCGCCCATCCGGCCGTGTGGTATACCGCAGAGGGAGGAGTGACAGCGTTAGATCTGATGCTCCAGGATCTGGAGAGCGACCTTCTGTAAGCAGCAGATAAAAAAATCCCAACATATCCCGTAAATACGGAGATGTTGGGATGAATTGCTTTATTATCGTCCCTTTAATCCGATCCCCATACTTCTCCCGCGATTTCCTTTACAAGCTCAAGTTTTGCCCACTGCTCATCCTCACTCAGCTTATTGCCGATCTCACATGACGCAAAACCACACTGGGGGCTGAGACACAGTCGATCCAGCGGAACATATTTTGCTGCTTCACAGATGCGTGCGATGACAGCGTCTTTATCTTCCAATTCAGGAGATTTGGTAGTGATCAGCCCGAGAACCACTTTTTTGCTGCGGGATACATAGGTAAGAGGGGCAAAGCCGCCTGAGCGCACGTCATCATATTCCAGATAATAAGCGTCTACATTTTCTCCGGCGAAGAGTGTTTTTGCTACGCGGTCATATGAGCCGCTGCTTGCGTAAGTAGAATGAAAATTCCCGCGGCAGACGTGAGTGCTTATGACCAGATCTTCTGGTTTCCCTTCTATAGCCAGATTATTAATGTGAAGCATCTGTTCCATCACTCGTTCGAGCCCTGCTTCGTCTGTGTCAAAGAATTTCTCCGCGCGAGGGTCTACAAGCATACCCCAGGAGCAGTCGTCAAACTGTATATTGCGGCAGCCTGCGGCATAAAGGTCGGCAATGACCTTTTGGTATCCTTTTGCGATATCGAGGATCAGCTCTTCATGATCGCTGTAAAATCTTGCTGTGTTTTCAGCGGCAAAAGGCATGATCATCTGTTCGAGAAACTGAGCGGGAGCGGGGATCGTCTGTTTGGCGACGGTATGTTCATCCTCAAACTGCTTTAAGAACCTGAAATGTTCTACAAAGGGATGAGCGTCCACATATACCTTTCCTGTAAGATAGGTATCGTCGATCATTGCCTGTTCCCCGTGGAAGGGAAGACCGGTTCCGGTCTTGTGATGCCCGACGCCGTGGAATCCCCACATAAAGTCCAGATGCCATGTGGAACGGCGGAATTCTCCGTCTGTGATCACGTGATATCCGGCGGCTTTTAACTTGCCGGCAAGCTCTGTGATACATTCATCCTCCACAGCTTTTAATTCTCCGGCCGCAACAGTGCCGGCTTCAAAAGCGGCTCTGGCAGCTTTTAATTTCTCAGGGCGCAGGAAGCTCCCTACATGATCATAGCGAAATGGCGTGCATAAATTGTTCATACTGGTTTTTCTCCTTTATCCGTTATTACAGTGTCCAGTATAGCTGTGGGAACATTTGCTGTAAAATACGGAAAAGGAGAGGTTTGCCATAGGATGAATCTATAGCGGACGGCTGGTCTGTGCATTGCCGACAGAAGCAGGGTTGGGAATATGCCGTTTCAGCGCTTCGATATACAGCTTCCCGAACCTGCCGGGAACTACTTTGTTATGCGTGATATAGCCGATCTCCATGTAGTCATCTGCATCAAGAGGTACTGCAACGATATTTTCCCCGTTTAATTCTTCATTAATAATGCCGGTGCAGATCGTATATCCATTCAGCCCGATCAGGAGATTGAATAAGGTGGCCCGGTCGGAGACCATGATGTCCTTCCGGCTCTCCAGCGTGCTTAAGATCTCCTCAGAAAAATAGAAGGAGTTGTGTTCACCCTGTTCGTAGGACAGCCGCGGGTAAGGAGCAAGGTCGTCTAAGGTTATGAGGGATTTTTCTGCCAGCGGACTTGATTTGCTGACAAAGACATGGGGGGTTGCTGTAAAAAGGTGATGGAAGCTCAGGTTGTTTTCCTTTAAGGTCTTCCTGAGGACTGTCTCGTTAAAACTGTTGAGATAAAGGACGCCCACTTCGCTTTTCAGCTTTGCGACATCCTCGATCAATTCATAGGTCTGCGTCTCTCTGATGCGGAAATCATACTCGTCGCCTCCGTATTCTTTTAAAAGGTCTACAAATGCTTCCACAGCGAAAGAATAGTGCTGGGCGGACACGCAGAGCTGATGCTTGACCGGAGCGGCTTCCATATAACGTTCTTCGATCAGATTAATCTGGTCGATCACCTGTCTGGCGTATCCCAGAAACTCCTCGCCTTTGGAAGAGAGCAGAACACCTTTGTTTGTCCGGCGGAAGATAGAGATGCCCAGCTCGTTTTCCAGTTCTTTGACCGCCGCTGTGAGACTCGGTTGTGTGATATAAAGTTTCTTTGCAGCTTCGCTGATCGTTCCGGTCTGTGCGATAGTCACGATGTATTTTAGCTGTGATAAAGTCATGATCAACCTCCTGTATGTATAGAATCAGTTTCTTTCGATTCTATTGTATAATCGTGGTACGATCCGGTTTACCGCTTTCCCGAGCCGTAATCATTGAGATTATACTTGATTTGAAATGGGTTGTAAATATTGACAATACAACAAAGTAAGAGTATACGGGAGCATATACTCTTACTTCAGTGAGATTCCTGGCGCTCTCCGTATACATTTACGATTCGCTCAGCCCGGTATTTCAGGTCGGCATGGATAACTCTGTATTTCCCAGAGATAGTCTTCGTTTGCCAGTCCTAAGGCGCGGCTGATGGTAATAATACGGTTTCTCATGATAGTGATGCTCCTTTCTTATTCAGTTCTTTGTAAGTGCGCCGGATCAGGACAAGGGCAGCGATAAATGTCAGAAGATCTGACACCGGCATGGAGAGCAGGACGCCGTCCAGGCCAAAGAATATGGGAAGAAAAAGAGCAAAGCCGACGCCGAAGACGACTTCACGTATCATGGAAAGAGCAGTGGATTGCGCCGCTTTACCCATTGCCTGCAGAAAGATAAAGCATGCCTTATTGACACAGGCAAAGATGATCAGACACAGATAGACCCGGAATGCCTTGACGGCAAACTCTGTATAGTATGCGCTCTCATTTGCCGCCCCGAAAACCGCTATCAGCTGCCGCGGGAAAAATTCGGCAAGGATAAATCCAACCACGCCGACAATTGCTTCGGCGGTCAGCAGCCTTGTGAAGAGATTTCTCGCACGGGCCTTTTTCCCTGCCCCGATATTGAACCCTACAATAGGAATGCAGCCGGCCGCCATTCCCACTACGATGGAGATAACGATCTGGAAAAATTTCATCACGATTCCCACCACTGCCATCGGGATCTGGGCATACTGCGTCTGACCAAACACTGGATCAGCAGCCCCGTATTTCCGGAGCATATTGTTGATGGCCGCCATAGCGGCAACAAGAGAGATCTGGGAGAGAAAGCTGGTGATGCCGAGCAGCAGCGTTCTCCCGCACACAGAGGGGTCAATACGAAAGTCATGTCCCGAGGGTTTAATGATCTTCATATGGAGAATATACCAGACGGACAGAAGCGCCGTAAGGATCTGTCCGATGACGGTAGCGACAGCGGCACCCATCATTCCCCATTTGAAAATAAATATGAAGATGGGGTCAAGGATGATATTAGCGACTGCGCCGACAAGAGTGGACGCCATCGCGAACTTGGGGCTTCCGTCAGCACGGATCACGGGGTTCATTGACTGTCCGAACATATAGAAAGGAGTGCCCAGACTGATATAGAAGAAATATTCCTTTGAATATCGGAATGTTTCTTCATTCACCGTGCCGCCAAACATCGAGATGATCTGTGTCTGAAAGATAAGATAAAGCGCGGTTATGACCAGACTGCATATGATGCTCATAATGATCGAATTGCCGACGCTTCGTTTTGCGGAGCCTTTCTCTGCCTTACCAAGACTGATGCTGACAAAAGCACAGCATCCGTCACCGATCATGACCGCGATCGCAAGTGCGACCACTGTAAGGGGAAACACTACGGTATTCGCTGCATTTCCATATGAGCCGAGATAACTGGCATTTGCGATAAAAATCTGGTCAACGATATTATAAAGCGCACCGACCAGAAGTGAGATGATGCAGGGAACGGCATATTTTGTCATCAGTTTTCCGATTGGTTCCGTCCCTAAAGATTGGTTTGAATGTTCCATTGGATTTCGCCTCCTGTCAAAAAAAGAACGTGCAGCATATACGCAACTGGAATTACGCTTGAATGCTACACGTTATAAATATATTATAGAAAATTCCGCCGCCGATTTCAAAGGAAGTTTTGCACAAAAAATCCTATTATATATTTATGGAAAATGTCTGTTCGGGATAAATGGGCCGTAATAATGAATGATTTTGTAATGGTATCCCCCTTTTGGCTGTGATACAATGATGCCATCAAATGAAAGCGCTGGGAGGTAAGCGATGCAGTACATCAGTCATTATCAGTCGCCCATCGGGGGCATTCTGTTAGCGGCGGACGAGACCGGTCTGACCGGATTGTGGTTTGAGGGACAGAAGTATTTTGCCCTTTATCTGGACAAAGAACACAAGGAGAAGGAAGTGCCGGTATTTGAGACGGCAAAGAGATGGCTCGACATTTATTTTTCGGGAAAAGAGCCGGACTTTCAAGTGCCGCTTCATTTTACGGGCACGGATTTCCAGAATGAAGTGTGGGAGATACTGTATTCCATTCCTTATGGAAATACTATGACCTATGGGGAAATTGCGAAAAAAATCGCGGAAAAGCGAGGATTAAAACGCATGTCCGCTCAGGCAGTGGGCGGCGCGGTGGGACACAATGAGATTTCCATTATCGTTCCATGCCACCGGGTTGTGGGAAGCAACGGCAGCCTCACAGGCTACGCGGGCGGAATTGAGAAAAAGGCAGAACTGCTGAAGCTTGAAAAGGTAGATATGGCGGGATTTTTTGTTCCTAAGAAGGGGACAACACTGTAGGTGTCCATTGATAGAAGAAATGCCGGAAATAACAACAGGAACGATAAGGCGTATATCTGGAAGTTATTAAAGTGTATAGATAATCACTATTCATTATATGAAATCTACATTCCGGTATTGATATTGTACATCCGCCGGATGATCTTGTAAGATATTCTTGTAAAAAATATTTCCGGCTGCAAGTAATCAGGTTCTTAACACCGGAGATGAGTTTTCCAATATGAACAGGAGGTTGTATAAATGGAATATGTGACATTGAGCAATGGAGTAAAAATGCCGAAACTGGGATATGGAGTATACCAGACTCCGCCGCAGGAGACAGAAAAATGTGTTCTTGATGCGATAGAGACGGGATATCGCAGCATTGATACCGCCCAGGCTTACGGCAATGAAGAAGGTGTGGGAAACGCGCTGGCAAAAAGCGGACTCCAAAGAGAAGAGTTCTTCATCACCACAAAAGTATGGATTACAAATGCGGGTTATGAAAAGGCGAAAGCGTCCATTGAGGAATCGTTGAAAAAATTGAAGACAGATTACATCGATCTGCTTCTGATCCACCAGCCGTTCGGGGATTATTACGGGACTTACCGCGCCATGGAGGAAGCGTACAAAGAAGGAAAAGTGCGTGCAATCGGAGTATCCAATTTCTATCCGGACAGATTTCTTGACATTCATCATTTTGCAGAGATCAAGCCGGTGGTAAATCAGGTGGAGACACATGTTTTCCAGCAGCAGAAAACAGCAAGAGAGTATATGGAGAAAAACGGAACACAGATCATGTCATGGGGACCTTTCGCAGAAGGAAAAAACGACTACTTCAACAATCCGGTTTTAAAGAAGATCGGTGAAAAATATGGAAAATCCGTGGCACAGACCGCGCTTCGTTTCCTGCTCCAGAGCGATGTGGTCGTAATCCCGAAATCTGTCCATAAAAACCGTATGGAAGAGAATTATAATGTGTTTGATTTTGAACTTTCTGCCGGTGAGATGGCAGAGATTGAAGCGCTGGACACGGGGGAGAGCCTCTTCTTCTCTCACTATGATCCTGAGACAGTAGAGTGGTTTATGTCGCTGATATAATTGCGACGTGCTTTGAAACAAGAAAATGCCGGCATCGGAGCTGCATTATAAATGCTCCGGGCGCCGGCATTTTTATATATGCGGGAATACTTTCTCTCAATTTTTGCAGTATTAATGAAAGCCATCCCGGTTTAAAACAGAGTATGGTCTTCCTGCAGTTTCTCTGACACTTTCCGGTATTCCCGGTTTTTCGCCTGAAAGATCAGGCGATAAGTAACATTCGCCTCCTGATCCGTGACAGGAATAATCTTCCTGTCTTTTAAGGCATCATCCATGTCGCGTACAAGATTAGTTGTAAAGCAGGGCAGAGAAGATTCTTTGATCAGCTCCTTAAATTCAAACTCATCATTCTGAACGAGGAAACGGGAGGAAGGCATTTTTTCGCAGCATATGCCGTCCCAGAAGCCGATCTGAGATTTCAGAAGGCAGTTAAAGCCGTTAAGCATGGAAAAGGTCAAATGGTCATGGGCAGCAAGCACATGACCTTTCGGGAGGCAGACAGACAATTCTTCTCTGACCAAAGGAACACTCAGAAGCTGTTCATCTTCCGTATCACAGGGCAGGACGCCCAGTTCACATACACCGGAGCGAACATCCTCAGTGATATCAAAGATGTCCGCCAGTCTCGAAGAGATGGTTTTATCCGGAAAACAGGAGGATAATGCCGGGAGCAGGAGCCAGAGCGGAGCCGGGGCGCAGGATTCTACAGTGATGGTGCGGAGAGAGCGGTCAAATGCCTGAACCTGCTGAATGGTGTTTTCCGCTTCCGCGAGAAGAGAACGGGCGAGGGCGACGGCTGTTTCTCCGGTCTCGTTGAAACAGATCCTGTTCTTGCCCCGTACAAATAGAGGAACCCCGAAGGCTTCTTCCAGATGTTTCATCGTGCGGGTGATGGTCGGCTGTGAAATGTTCAGTGTTTCAGCGGCCTTTGAAAGCGTGCCGCAGTCGGCAAATCTGACAAGCTGTTCCAGTTCTGTAAGATCAAGCATGCGTTTCCTCCTACTAATAATGATTGCAACAGTTGCTATTCATTTTCTAAAACCTAAATTAACTGCTTATATTGTATAATATACGATTTCTTTTGTAAATATCGCCGGACGCCAGGATGAATATGCGCGCAGATCATTCTTGCCTTGATGAAAGCATAAAAAGGACTAATATATGGAAGAATATGAAAAAACGAATAGATGATTGAAAATATGCAAAATGAGGCGTAAACAAACTATCGAAGAGATCAGATACTATAAAAGCTATATCGATGATTTTATTCACAGCAAAAATAAAGGGTACCAGCTTCCCGAAGATTATGTATGGCTGGATGAAAGGCCTCATCACAGGGCGCTCTCATCTGTCATATACCATCTGGCGTGGATCTGCAGCTTCTTCTATGTCCGGCTGTTTCGCCGCATAAAGATCAAAAACCGGAAAGTATTAAGAAAGTGCAGAAAAAGAGGATATTTCCTGTACGGCAACCACACCCAGCCGGTGGGCGATGTATTTACTCCTGCCTATATCTGTGGAAGAAAGCGGATATATACCATTGCCGGGCAGGAGAATATGGGGCTTCCCGGAATCGGAAGGCTTCTCCCTCTTCTGGGAGCCCTGCCGGTGCCGGACACACTGTCTCAGATGAAACTGTTTCTTGAAGCGATACACAGAAGAATCGAAGAGAACTGCTGCGTAGTCATCTACCCAGAAGCCCATGTATGGCCCTATTACACAAAGATACGGCCGTTTCCACTTACGTCTTTCTGGTTTCCGGTAGAATACGGGGTGTCCGCCTTCTGTATGACAGTAACCTATCAAAAGAAGAAGCAGGGGAGAAAGCCGGGGATGACGATCTATATGGACGGTCCTTTTTATCCAGATAAAAGCCTAGGGAAAAAAGAGGCGCAAAAGAAACTTCACGATGAAATTTTCAACTGTATGCAGAGACGAAGCTCACGCAGCAGCTATGAATATATACGATACAGGAAGGAGAAACACCTATGAATCTTTTGTATTGCGGAGATGAGAAGGCGGAGGACGGGATACTGATCTCTAACTTTCCTTCCTGAAAAATGCAGGAGAAGAACTGAATATCTATATCATGACAATGGATCTTAAGACAGAAGAGCAGAGCTACCGTGCTGTTTCAGACGATACCGCCCGCTTTCTTGACCGGCGGGTAAAAAAGGAGAATCCCGGAAATTCGGTTATTAAAATTGACGCCGGGGACTTCTTTCAGGCAGAACTTCCAAAGGCTAATATGAAGACAAGATTTACTCCTTACTGCATGCTCCGGCTTTTTGTGGATGAGATACCCCAACTGCCGGACAAGCTTCTCTATCTGGACGCGGATGTGATATGCCGCAGAGACTGCGGGAATTTCTATCATCAGGACATCAGTGACTGCGAACTCACAGGTATTCTGGATCACTATGGGAAATGGTTTTTTAGAAAAAATCCTTTCCGCATGGACTATATCAACTCCGGGGTTCTCCTGCTGAATGTGGACAGGATTCGAAAGGACGGGCTGTTTCGGGAGTGCAGAAAGCTCTGCCGGGAGAAGAAGATGTTCATGCCCGATCAGTCCGCGATCAACAGGCTGGCAAAGGAAAAGCGGATACAGCCGAGAAAATATAACGAACAGAGAAAACTCAGAGAGGATACGGTGCTCCAGCATTTTACCACCAGTTTCCGCTTCTTCCCATGGCTGCACACACTGACTGTAAAACCGTGGCAGATTGAGAAAATGCATGAAAAGCTGCGGCTCCATGAATATGACGACATCCTGGAAGAATATAAGCAGATTAAAAGAGAGGATAATTGAGTATGCAGAAAACGGAAATACCTGTATTTTTTACGATCGACGACAGTTATGCGCCTTATCTTGGTGTTGCGATCGCGTCTATGAAAGAAAATGTTTCCCACAAATACGACTATGAGATCATCATCGTTGAACAGGATCTAAGTGAAGAGAGCAGAAAAAAGCTTTGGACGCTGGAAGAGCCGGGATTTTCTATTCGTTTTGTCAGGATGGATTCCACGCCGGGAGAGATCACGGACCGGGAGGAAAACAGGCTCCGGTGCGATTATTTCACCCTGACCATCTATTACCGCCTCTTTATCGCGGACATGTTCCCGGAGTACGACAAAGCCATCTATATTGACAGCGATGTGGTCATCCCCGGGGATATTTCAGAACTATATCAAATAGACCTTGGCGAATGTCTGATCGGCGCCTGCCCGGATCATTCCATCTCAGATGTGCCGGAGCTGGTCAGATACACCGGGGAAGCAGTGGGAATGAAGAAGGGAAAATACATCAACTCCGGCGTTCTCCTGCTTAACCTGAAAAAGATGAGAGAGGTAAGCCTTGGGAGTCATTTTCTCGGGCTGCTTAGCCGATATCATTTTGACTGCATCGCCCCGGATCAGGATTACTTAAACGCCATGTGCAAAGGAAAGATCCTTTATCTTGATAAAAAATGGGATGCCATGCCGGTAAAAGGAAGAGAACCTCTGAAAGATCCGCAGATCATCCATTTTAACCTTTTTGAAAAACCATGGCGCTACAGCGGCGTAGCTTACGAAGATATTTTCTGGCACTATGCCAAAAAGACAGACTTTTACGGGGAAATCCGCATGTTAAAAGAAAATTACGGCGAGGATCAGAAGCACTCGGACAGTGACTGTCTGAACCTTCTGATCGAAAAAGCATGCACTATACCACAGACAGAGACCACGTTCCGAAAAATGAAAGAAAGAGGAGTCAAAATCGAGTTATGATCATTGGAAAAAACAAACAGGCAGTTATTGAAAATATCCAAAGATCAATACAGGAAGAACATTTTCATCAGAAGGTGGAGGTAGACGATCCCGGACTTTCCCCGGAGGAGGAAAAGAGGATACTCCGGCGGTTCCCGGACAGGATGCGGACAGTGGAATATCAGTTAAAGAACAAAGCGGCAAGAGGACTGGTGGACGCGGTGATGCGGGGCGTAAACCGGAATACAGAGTTCACCGGGCTGGAACATCTGAAACAGATACACACTGGGGCGGTCATCACCAGCAATCATTTTAATCCGCTGGACAATACGGCAGTGCGGGCGGTGCTCAAAAAAGCCGGAAAGAAACGTTTATATATTGTAAGCCAGGCGGGAAACTTTGCCATGAAAGGTGTGATCGGATTTGTCATGAATTATGCGGACACCATTCCCCTCGGGAACGACCGGGAATATATGACGGGCGCTTTTACAGATATTATGAAAAAGCTTCTAAGGCGCGGGCAGTATGTCCTTATCTACCCGGAGCAGGAGATGTGGTTCAATTACCGTAAACCCCGGCCGCTGAAACGAGGCGCTTACTATTATGCGGCCCGGTTTCAGGTTCCAGTCATTTCCTGTTTCGTAGAGATGGTGGAAGTTCAGGAGAAAGAAAATGAAGACTTCAACAAAGTAAGGTATGTAGTCCATATACTGGAGCCTATTTTCCCGGAACCGCAGAAATCTGTCCGGGAGAACAGTGTAAATATGATGGGAAAGGATTACGAACAGAAGAAACAGGCATATGAAAAATACTACGGAAGAAAACTGCAATATAATTTCGAACCCGGTGACATCGCCGGATGGCGGTACAAATAAAAAATTGACCGTTAAAGGGAGACAGACAGTTTCTCTTTGACGCCGGCAGGACTTTATGATATAAAATCATTAGAAACTGTCGGAAGTATTTTACGCGGCGGGAGCTGTACGCTTCCAGAAAAAAAGAGCTGCCGCTGCAATAGGAAGGAAGCTGTCCAAATATGGAAAACTCATACCGTTTTTTCGAGAACCGTGACTGTAAATATTTCCCCTGCCATAAGGGACTTGAGGAGTTCAACTGTCTGTTCTGTTACTGCCCGCTGTATGAAATGGAGCGCTGCCCGGGCAGATATGAATACATTAACGTAAACGGGCGGAAGGTCAAGTCCTGTATGGACTGTACCTTTCCGCACCGGCCGGAGAATTACGACAGAATCATTCAAATCTTAGGGGGAAAATACAGGCCGGGTATTTCAGGAATGTAGCTTTTCCACGGCCTTTACAAATCTTAATATATCTTCTGGCGGATCAAGAGCGTACATCAGTCCGTACGGGATGCTGTAATCCCAGTTCACCGGGACCGTCACAAGGGCAGGATGAACATCTTTCCAGCATTCTAAGGTGAGCAGTACATTCTGCGTCTCCGCGCAGCGGTTAAACACGGAGATATCATAAAAATGCGGGGTATCCTCTATCTTAATCCGGGGATGATTCCTCTGCAGGTCATTTCGAATAAAGTCATTGATCCCGGAATCTCCTTCCGCCACCATCATCAGCGTCTCCCCATACAGATCAGAGATCTCCAGACATTCCTTTGAAGCCAGACGGTGCTCACGGGAGACGGCGCACATCTTCCTGTACCGGCCGGTCTGGAGCATATTGCATCTCTCCAGCCAGATTCTGGAATCACATACCCCGACAAGAAAATCAAATTTCGACCCTAATTGAGCGATTTCCGAGACAATGCCCTCATGGTCGTCCTCAAAGGGAACGATATGCAGCTTATAATCCGGGAATTCCCGGCTGGCCTCATACCACAGATCCATGAAAGGTTTGGCGGGATTGAGAAGAGAAGTTCCCACGCAGAACGTGTGGTCATACCTCTCCATGGCGCTGCGCGCATTCTCAATCGATGTGTGGGAGTAATCAAACAGGAATTTTGCGTCCTTATAGATCACTTCCCCAGCTGGGGTCAGGCGTACGCCCTGAGGTGTTCTCTCTAACAGTTTCAGCTCCAGATGTTTTTCCAGAGAATTGATCTGTTTCATAACAGCGGGCGGAGAAAGAAAAAGATTTTCCGCTGCTTTTGTAAAACTGCCACAGTCTGCGACAAAGACAAAGACTTTTAACGGAGGATTATACATGACTGCCTCCTTGTATAAACTATTACTTAATACAAAAATAACAAATGAGAAATTCCGTGTCAAGAACAGGAGGACTATACTAAGCGTAGACAACAGTTCCGTTGAATTGTTTCTGAAAAAGCAGAGAAGGAGGACGAGACAATGGCAGGTCTGATCGTCTATTTTTCCAGAAAGCACCAGAATTATATAAACGGTGTGATCCGCGACCTGGATGTGGGAAATACGGAGACTGCCGCGCGGATGATACAGAAGCTTACGAACGCGGATCTGTTTCAGATTGAACCGCTGCAGGAGTATTCCAGGGATTATAATGAGTGTATCGCACAGGCTCAGGCTGACCAGCGGCGGAACGCCCGGCCGGAGCTCAGACGATACCCGGAAGAAACGGAGAAATACGATACCATTTATCTCGGTTACCCTAAAATGGAGCAGGGTTATATCTGTGTATAGCGGTGTATTGCGTAGAGGAAGGAGGGCGAATAGGTACAGAAAACACAGCAGAAAGAAAAA
>CAJFQC010000008.1 GCA_904418845.1 uncultured Ruminococcus sp.
GCGCATACCGCCTTTTCTTGTTATCCAGCCCTCCGGCTGTATCGGTTGAGCAAAAGTCAGCGTGGGATTAGTGTGGTATCTTTATCTAAGTGATACCCCTGTCGCCCTGCCGGATATACCGGAAGAAACGTATCCCGAGGTAGATGTGTTTATTGCTACTCACAATGAGCCCGCGGATCTTTTATATAAGACGATCAATGCGTGCACCTATCTGGAGTATCCTGACAAAAATAAAGTTCATGTTTATGTGTGTGACGACGGGAACAGGGAAGAGATAGCCAGGCTGGCAGCACATCTGGGAGTGGGATATTTAGGGCTTGCGGATAATAAACATGCAAAGTCCGGCAATTATAATAATGCGCTTTCACATACGCATTCTTCACTAATCGCTACCTTTGATTCGGATATGATACCAAGACGGGAATTCCTTGTTAAGACTGTGCCATATTTTTTTGATCCGGAGATAAAGATGGGACTGGTGCAGACGCCCCAGAGCTTCTACAATCAGGATCTGTTTCAGTTCAACCTCTTTTCGGAGAAAGACATTCCAAATGAACAGGATTTTTTCTCACGGGAGATTAATGTCATGCGTAATTCTTCCAATTCGGCCGCATATACAGGGAGCAACACTGTGATTTCAAGAAAAGCATTAGAGGAGATCGGGGGCTTTCCTTATGGAACGATCACGGAAGACTTTGAGACAAGCCTGCGGCTTCAGAAGGCCGGGTATATTACCTACGCCTCAGAGGAAGTGCTGGCCGCCGGGCTGTCTACTACCACGGTAGAAAGTATGATCTCCCAGAGGATACGGTGGGCGAGAGGCGTGATACAGAGCATACGCAATACAAACGCCATATTTACATGTAAACTCTCTCCGGCGGCCAGGCTGTCCTATCTTAATGCCTACTTGTACTGGTGGTCCTTTTTATCCAGGATGATATTCATCTTATCTCCCATCTTGTTTGCTCTTTTTGATTTTCAGCTTGTAGAGTGCGGCTTTGGAGAACTTCTGATATTTTGGCTTCCATCCCATCTGCTCTACAGTATTTCCGTAAGATATTTAAGCACGAATATCCGAAGTCTGCGGTGGAGTCAGATAATCGACACTATTCTTGCGCCTTACCTGATTATGCCTGTCTTACTGGAATCTGTGGGGATCAGTCAGAAGAAGTTTAAGGTTACGGATAAGAAGAAACAGAGAGAAAAGACGACTACATGGCGCTATATGATCCCACATGGAATTCTCATCCTGCTCACTGCCGCGGCGCTGCTGCGCTATATTCACGGCAAATACGGGCTTGCGCTTGTATACAGCAGTGTGATCTTGTTCTGGCTGGGATACAATATGATGGCGCTCATATATGCCGTATTTTTTATGATGGGGCGGGAAGCGAAGCGCAGATATGACCGGATTGGGGCGGAAGAGAAACTGGAGTTTGTGTATCAGGGAAGAAAATATGAAGGCAGGACGGAAGATGTATCGGAAAAAGGCATGGCCTTCTCTGTGAAAGATGCTGTAAAGCTTCTTCTGAAGCCCGGTGATGATCTTGGAATTACGGTTCTCACGGAGCGCTATCGGGCAGAGCTGCGCGCAAAGATCGTGTATGCTGCAAAGACGGAAAGCGGTGTCCGGTTTGCGGCGTCGGCAGAGCCTGTAAGCGAGCTGGATAAAAGAAACTGGCTGCAGATCATTCATGACCGCGCTCATTCCCTTCCCAAAGAGATCGATCCCTGGCGGACGGTGTATGACGACGTGGTGCAAAATGTCCGGATGCGGAGGGAAGAATGGCGCAGAAGCTCATCATCCCGGTAACAACAGTATAATAAGCAGACTGAAAAAGGAGATATGCTATGGAAGTATTGAAAGGGATACTGTTTGGTATCTCGCTGTGGGGCTGGCTTTTTCTTACCGGATGGGCGGGCAGGATCAGAGTCTGGTTTGTTCCCCTTGTGACAGCGGCAGGGCTCAGCCTTATTTTGTATGGAGGAGGACTCTTCGGTTTTCTTGCAGAGACGGCAGTTCTGCTGTGTGCAGCCGGACTTGCAGGAACTGTCCTCTCATTCTGGGGAGCGGTGACAAGACGCTTTGTGCTTCCGAAATTGAGTATGTTCGGCTTCTTTTTCGGGGCGGCGTCGGTTTCTTTCGCTGTGCTTATATGGAATTTGAAACTGCTTCACTATGATAACTTCTCGCACTGGGCGGTGGCGGTAAAGTACATGCTTTCTACGGATCATTTCGCGGATGCTTCCACAGAGCTTCTGATGTTCAAAGACTACCCGCCGGGGAGTGCTGTGTGGATCTATTATATATGCCGGTTTGCGGGACATTCCCAGGGAATGATGCTTCTGGCCCATAACAGTCTCATATTTTCCTGCTTTTTCGCAGTGTTCGGGTGGGTAAGAGAGAGGAGACGGTTCTTATTATATGCGTTCCTGGGAATGGGATGTTCCATGTTGTCTTACCTCAACCTGACTATCCGCATTAACAACCTGCTTGTTGACTTTCTTCTGCCCCTGCTTACGATGGCAGGGATATCCATGGCGTACCGCATGAGGGAAGAGCCGATAAAAATGTCTGTATGCGTGATGCTGCTTACAGGATATACAGGGATCATAAAGGATACGGGAGCAGTTTTTGCGGGAATTATATTTCTATATTATGTGCGGTGCATATGCTCGTTACCTGTGAGATACATGCCCTTCGAGAAAAAACTGCGTGCGTTCCGTCACCTTCCCGTAAAGAGTGTCCTTATTCTTTTGACAGCGGCGGGAGGGGCACTGCCATACATTGGATGGAAATGGTATCTGGCAACGGCGCTTGCCGGATATACGGGAAAATTTTCTGTGGGCGCAGCACAGTCTGCGGCGGAACCTGAATTGTACGGAACTATTATCGGGGAGTTTTTTCGCAGCGCATTCAGCCTGACTGAGCGTTCCTTTCAGGTATTTCTCCTTTGTACGATATCGACTGTGGGGGCAGTTCTGTATGCCCGGATCTTCCTGAAAAGGAGGTGGAAGCTATGGAAGATCTGGTTACTTGGAACAGCCGTGCTTGCTGTGTATTATGCCGGGATTCTGCTTTTGTATCTATATTCCATGCCTGCGGAAGAGGCAGTGCGTCTTGCCGGATTCGACCGTTATACGTGCAGTATCATGACACTGTTCGCAGGGCTGCTCCTCATGGGAGCAGAGACAGATATGGAGGCTTCCTTCGCTGTGAGTATTGATGAGAGAGGAGCGTACCGCGCCTACTCATCGCCCGAGGCCAAGCGTCGCTATCAGGCAACGGTACTGGTGATGATGATCGTAGGGATTAATTTCCTGTATTCAGAGTTTAACGGGCTTGCTGATATTCGAAAAGATTATCAGGATTCCCTGCCGGGCAGGGTAGAGAAGATCACCGGCGACCGCTGGTATCCCGGCGGTAGAGAGGATGCGGCAAGATATCTGGTGGCTGCCCTGAATGAGGAAAAACAGGTATCGGATGGTGAGGCGCTTTATGTGTGCCGGTATTTTCTTTATGCTCCGCATGTGCAGGCGACGTCCCGGGTGGATGCGGAGACTCTGGAAGAGGCCGGGGAGAGATATGATTATATCCTTGTATTAGATGAAGAAGCAGTGACGTATGACCCGGATTTTCCGGAGACAGAACGCTTGAAAGCTCCGGGACTGTATGATGTTCAGGATTTGCTATATTCATATCAAAAAACCACAAGACACCGAATAGAATGAATGATATACTTTGCTTGAAAGCGGCGGATACTCTGAAATAAGACTGGTATCACGCAATATCGTCGGTAAAAAGGAGAAACATGATGACACGACTGATGGAACATAGGCAGCCCCCTGAGTGGGTATCTGAAGAACTGCACAGGATCTGTGTGGTCATTGAGCGCAATATGGAACGGTTCGGGACGAAATTCCCTTCCGCATGTGCGGAAAATGGGGAATATGAGGTGGCAGAAAATGATGATTGGACAAACGGATTCTGGACGGGAATGCTCTGGATGGCATATGAGTATACCAGGGAGGAGAAGTTTAAAAATCTTGCATATGAGAACCTTAAAAGCTTTGAAAAAAGGCTGGAGGACAACATTGTGCTTGAACATCACGATATTGGTTTCCTTTACAGTCTTTCTGTCGGGGCAGGATACCGCATTATGGAAGAGGAACACTGGAAAGAAGTGTTTATAAGAGCCGCGGATGTGCTGGCTGCGCGTTACCAGGCGAAAGGGGGCTTTCTTCAGGCATGGGGGAAGGCGGGAGATCCCGGAGAGTACCGGCTTATCATAGATTCACTGATGAACCTGCCGATCCTGTATAGGGCTTCGGAACTTACAGGCGGCAGCTTTTACAGGGAGATAGCAGACAGTCATTACAGAAATGTGGTTTCTAATATTATCAGGGAAGATTATTCTACATATCATACATTCTATTTTGATCCGGAGACAGGAAGGCCTGATCACGGCGCAACTCAGCAGGGCTTCTCCGACGAATCCTGCTGGGCGAGAGGGCAGGCGTGGGCGGTGCTCGGCATACCCCTCAACGCAAGGATATCAGGAAGAGGCATGTCCTGCAAAGAAAAAGAACTGTATGACAAGGTTGTGGAATATTTTGAAAACCACCTGCCTTCAGACGGGATTCCCTATTGGGATCTGGCCTTTGGGGAGGGTTCCACTCAGCCAAGAGACAGCTCCTCGCTCGCTATCGCCGCTTGCGGCATGATGGAAAATGGAAATAAGAAGCGGGCCTTTGAGATGCTTCATGCCTTAAAAGAACATGCGTCAACAGCATATGAGAAAGACCCGCAGGGACTTATTCTCCACGGCGTATACGCTTACAAAGAAGGTAAGGGCGTGGACGAGCCGGACACATGGGGCGATTATTTCTATATGGAAGCTCTTTGCAGAGTCTGCGATCCGCAGTGGCATCCATATTGGTGATGTGTGTAAGCGGCGGAGAGATTTAAAATGTGCTGAGAGGAAAGAACAGGAAAAGAGAAAGGATAAGAAAAGACAGAGAGGTATAGAAGGATATGAGTAAAATCCGCATTATGGTATTAAATAAGGAAAATGAGATCCTTGTCCGGGATACAGGAGCAGACCAGGCGCTCCTTGTCTATGAGGGACCGTATAAAGAGGGAGATAAGATCCGTGTGGAAGCAGATGAAGCAGACACTTTTTACTGGCTGCAGATGGATAACGCGGTCGGCAGGTCGATGGTGTATATGACCGGGGCGGTGGAGTATGAGATCCCCTTTGGTGAGAAGAAATGGAATCTGCCGGATACGGCGTTTGAAGGAGAACGCCATGTGGTGAGCCTGCGAAAAGCAAGGAAGTTCGAGTACAGCCATTACAGGAACCTGTCCTATAATGCCAATGACCAGCATGGGATCACAACCTGTTTTCCTCACGCCAGCGCGAACGTGGAGACAAGAGGGGAGTCAGTATTTGCCGCGATGAATGCCATAGACGGCGTGATCGCACCAAAAAGTCATGGGAAATGGCCCTATCAGTCATGGGGGATCAACCGCAGGGAAGACGCGAAATGGCGCCTGGAGTTCGGACGCCCGGTAAAGGCAGACCGTATCATTGTATTTTTGAGGGCGGATTTCCCTCATGATAACTGGTGGGAAGAAGGAAAGGTAACATTTTCCGATGGGAGCACCATGGCACTTTCCTTTGAAAAAGGCGGGCATGGACAGGAATTTACTTTTGAAGAAAAGACAATCGAGTGGCTGGAACTCGGTGAGCTGAAAAAATGTGCCGGCGATCCGTCCCCCTTCCCGGCCCTGACACAGTTTGAGGTTTACGGAAGAGAGGCAGAAGAAAGCAGCGGCGGCGTAAGCAGATGATGGAAAACATTGGTCAGTCATATCGTACAAATAGGGGAAAATAACTAAAAGGAGTGAAGAGATATTGTGTAAAATGATAAGAATATACGGAGTAAATAGTCAGTTTTTGTCAATAACAAACTACAAATGACAAGAATTATAAAAAACACGGCAATATATTGATTGAAACAGGACAACCTCAAGAGATATAATAAAAACAACAAATATCAAAGGAGGATATAATATGAAAAAGAAAGTACTCAGCGTATTGCTTGCATCTGCTATGGTTGCAGGACTCGTAGCAGGATGTGGAAACAGTTCTGGCAGCGGCTCCGGCAGCGGAGACGGCGGAAGCGGAAGCGGGGAGTATGACGGCGTAGAGCTTACATACTGGTCCATGTGGTCTAACACGGAGCCGCAGGGACAGGTGCTTCAGGAAGCCGTCGACGCGTGGTCGGCTGAAACAGGCGCGAATGTCACGATTGAGTGGAAAGGACGAGATATTAAGAATATTCTTTCTTCTGCATTGGAGTCACAAGAAAAGATCGATCTTTTCGAAGATGGATACGAGAGAATCACTTCAATTTATCTCGATTATGTTGCAGATCTGACGGAGATGGCCGATGCGGCAGGATATGCTGATCAGAGTTTCGCGGTATTTAACGACTGGGCGACGGAACAGGCAGGATTCCTTCCGTGTATTACAGAGCAGCCGCAGGTGGGTGGAGTTTTCTACAATCAGGACATCTTTGATGATGCGGGCGTAGAGGCTCCGACAACATGGACAGAGTTTCTGGAGGTATGCCAGGCTCTGGTAGACGCAGGATATGCGCCGATGGCTCTTGACAGCACATATGCACCGTTCTTCTTCGGATATCATCTTGCGAGATACATCGGACAGGATGCGACTACAGAGCTGACAACAAACGGCGGATGGAGCAATAACCCGCTCGTAGCGCAGGCTGCACAGGATATGATTGATTTTGTGAAAGCCGGATACCTGGTAGACGGCGCACCGGATGAGTATCCGGCAAGCCAGAACAAGATGGCTCTCGGCGATCCGCAGGCGGCAATGGTTGTTTGTGCAAACTATGTAACATCTGAGGTTAACAATACAGCAGGCGAAGAGCTGAACTGGGGACTGTTCAACTACCCGTCAGTTGAAGGCGCGGCAGATGGAGTAGACCAGACGGCGGCATACACAGGCTGCAACTCTATCGCTGTTGCAAATTACAGCGAGAACCAGCAGGCAGCGTTTGATCTTGCTACATTCATCACATCAGGTGAGTACGATCAGAAGATGGCTGATGCAGCAGGACAGATTCCGGCTGACCCGTCCAACACAGCTCCGGCT
Organism: uncultured Ruminococcus sp.; assembly: GCA_904418845.1. GTDB lineage: Bacteria > Bacillota > Clostridia > Lachnospirales > Lachnospiraceae > Mediterraneibacter. The sequence goes on from CAJFQC010000008.1 coordinate 7,188, forward strand.
TCACAGACTGGAACTGTAGAGACTCTTAATGCTACGCAGTCTTCATTGGTTTGGAATATGGGGCTGAATGCGAATGCTGATCTGACTTCTTCAATTCAGGAAGTTGTTGTTAAACTGTATGAGGGTGCATACGCTACAGGCGAGGACTTTGCAGCAGCTCTGGACGCATTATATTAAGATTGAGTTCTTTACCGGGGGTGACGCTGTTTCAGCGTCACCCCATTTTTTCGGAATCAGGAGTGTGATATTCTATAAAAGAACAGAGGGAGGCAGTACAGGTGAAAGAAAGACCAAACATAGTTTTTATTCTTACAGATGACCAGGGAGCGTGGGCAATGGGCTGTGCGGGGAATGCAGATGTAAAGACGCCGAATCTTGACCGGCTTGCTGCGAACGGGGTACGGTTTGACGAGTTTTACTGTGCGTCTCCCGTTTGCTCACCGGCACGGGCCTCTTTGGTGACAGGAAAGATCCCTTCCTGTCATGGAGTTCAAGACTGGATCGAAAAGGGTAATGTGGACGGGTACAAATATCCCAATATGAAGAGCGTGCCCGGATTTGACGCGGACGATCTGGCAATCGATTATCTTGCGGGACACAAAACATATATGGAGGTTCTGGCAGAGGCCGGGTACCAGTGCGCTCTGAGCGGAAAATGGCATCTCGGAGACAATGTGGTGAAAAAGAAAGGATTCTCTCATTGGTATACGATTGTCCGAGGGGGATGCGCTTACTATCATTCTGATATCTGTGATGAGGGAAAACTGTATCCCGGAGAGGGCTATATTACAGATCTGATAACAGAACGTTCCCTCGAATATATTGACAGCATGGCCGAATCAGAGAAACCTTTCTATCTGAGTGTGCATTATACAGCTCCCCACAGCCCATGGGGACCGGAAGAGCACCCGGAGGAATTCAGAAGACTATATGATAACTGTGAGTTTAAGGCCACGCCGGATCTTCCGATCCACCCGGATCATATAAGAACAGGTCCAATCGGAGATACACCGGAAAATCGCAGAGAGAATCTTACAGGCTATTATGCCGCAATCTCTGCGATGGACGCCGGAGTGGGAAGGATAGTGGACAGGCTGAAAGAGAAAGGGATTTTGGATAACACTGTCATTATTTTTACTGCGGATAACGGGATGAACATGGGACACCACGGTATATGGGGAAAAGGAAATGGTACATATCCGCCCAATATGTATGATTCGGCGGTAAAGGTTCCGTTGATCATCTGCGATCCCTGTAATAAGGAGAAAGGAGTGGTGTGCCGCAGCATGTCGAGCCAGTATGATATGTTTCCGACGATTCTTGAGCTTGCGGGCTGTGAGTGGAATCCTGAGCCGATGCAGCCGGGAAGAAGCATGATGAAGATGCTCAGAGTTCCTGAGAAGGAGGCGGACGACAGTGTTGTAATCTACGATGAATATGGCAGGACAAGAATGATCAGGAGCCGGAAGTATAAGTATATCCACCGATATGGAGACGGGATATGCGAACTGTATGATATGGATGCAGACCCGGACGAGACGGTCAATCTGGTGGAAGATGAAAAATACGTTTCTGTTGTAAGCTCCATGAGAAAAGAAATGGAAGAATGGTTCGGCAGGTATACAGATGAAAAGTCAGATGCACGGAAGTTCGATGTGAAAGGAAGAGGACAGCAGAGACTTTGTTGGGAAGAAGATGCGTTTAATTCCAATATTGAGTTTTACGACCCAGAGAAAAAACTGGCACTATGAGAGAAAACGGTATGGTGTTTATACGGATGGAACAGGAGAGGAATATGAAATTAAAAAATGTATTGCATAAAGCGGCTGCAGGTGTGCTTGTATTTGCCATGGTCTTAAGCTCCGGGCAGATCGTCGAGGCGGCTCCGACGAGTTTTCCCGCTGCCTTTACCAGATCAGGGTCGACCTACCTTGTAAATGGAAACTTTGACGGAACAGATAATTTTGTAACCAGTGGAAACGCAAAGGGATTATGGTATTTATCCACAGGAACATCGGGAGAAGTAACTAAAGATTCTACTCAGACTCATTCAGGCGCGGCTTCTGTAAAGATAACCGGAAGTGGAAATGCCGTGGATCAGCAGGTGGAATTAAAGCCGGATACGGAATATGAACTGTCTGTATGGGTTTATGCGGAAGGTTCGGAGGGCGCACGCGTAAGGGCGTTTCTGAACGGCGGTGCAAATCAGAGTGATAAAAAGCTTGTTGATACAGATGCAAATTGCCAAGGACAGTGGTATCAGTATACGAACACATTTACAACGAACGCTGATACCACATATGCCAATGTCGGAGTAGTGCGTGCCAATAACACCCATTCTACATCCGGAACTGTATATGTGGATGACTTTGAGATCAGAGAGGTGAACGCCCCTGTCAGCGTGAACCGTACCGATGCGGAGACGATACAGGTCGAATATCCTGCCACAAGGAATACGGCGCCTTCAGATAGCGACGTCTCTCTGTCATACAGCATAAACGGGGCTCCTTCAGAGACATTGGATGTTAGTGTGGCATGGGATTCCGGACAGCATACTGCAACGCTTACTCATGACAATGTGTCAAAAAACTCTGAGACTACCGTTGATTTTGAATTGCAGGTTTCAGGCGAGATCTTTACACAGACAGTCACGCTGCCTGCAAACCCGAACTATGTTGGAGCCGAGATCGCAGGAGTGAGCGAGCTGAAAAACGGTTCTGCAATTCTGACCTTGAAACAGGCTCCTACCAGAGATCTGACAGCGGGAGAGATTGGGATCAGCTATACAGATTATGAGGGACAGCCGGCAACATTATCCGTGGCAAATGTGCAGAAGAGATCGAATATGGAATATTTTGTTGAGTTTGGAAGCATCGCACCCCGGGAAACGGATAAGACATACACCCTCACATTTGAGATAGGCGGGGCAAGTGTAAACGAGAATCTTACCGTAGCGACAACGGCTGGGAAAACTTTCTATCTGGATGCAACAAACGGAAATGATAATAATGACGGAACCTCCCCGGCAACAGCCTGGCAGAGCCTGGACAAAGTAAATAATACAGAGTTCATGGCAGGTTCTTCCCTGCTCCTTAAGTAGGGAGAGACATGGAGTGGAACTCTGGCGCCGAAGGGATCGGGTAAAGACGGGGCTCCGATCATACTTTCCAGCTACGGAGAGGGCGATCGCCCAAGGATCGTGATGGATGACAGTGCGGAATATACGGAAACTATTATAAGGGTCGCCGCCGAGAGGACAAGACAGGTGAATGAGACATTCCGTCTTTATAACCAGTCATGGTGGGAGATCAGCAACATCGAGTTCCACAATCCAAGTTATGAGGAGAATACTCCATGGGATTCAAACCGCGCTTTTGAAAGAGGCATGTATATCATGGCAGAAGACGTGGGACAGATCGACCATATCTATATCGATAATGTGTATATCCACGGCTTTCAGTCGCCGGACTCCAGTAATAATGGGAAAGAATCCGGCGGGATCATCTTCATGATCACTACGGACAAGGATACAGTGAATCGTAAGGAAACATGGTTCAACGATATCAGCGTTACGAACTGTACGATAGAAGATGTGGGAAGAAGCGGATTCTTCCTTCTGTCACCCTGGAAGACAAGAGAGATGACCGCCGACGGGAAATGGGGCGGACGCTGGTCAATGGTAAACAATGCAGGGGAAGGCTCTCTGGGAGCATTCACTCCGTCCACCAACATCTATATCGGTAAGAATATTTTCAGGAATATCAGCGGCGACGGGATTATACTCCAGTGTATGGATGGAGCTGTGGCAGAGTAGAATCTGGTAGACGAGACCTGTACCGGCAACTCGTTTGCGGCGGGAATCTTCCCATACCTGGTGTCAAATGGAACTGCTCAGTACAATGAGCTCTGCCGTACCCACTGGGGAGGCGACGCAGAGGGAGTTGAGATTGACGCGCTGAATGAAAACTTTGCGGTTCTGTATAATTACAGTCACCATAACAGCGGAGGATTCGTACAGTTCTGCACACCTGCAAACTTACCTTCGTATGATTCTTACTATGCGTATAATATCAGCGAGAATGACGGAACCTATGGCCCGAGACCGAACAGCAATTCGCTCATCATGCCGTTTGCCGCTGCGATGAACTGTTCCGTATTCAACAATACCGTATACTTTGATCCGTTTCCGGCGCAGGATAATAATGGCGCGGACAGATTTTTCAACGACAACAGCAGCAATGTCCAGTCAGTTGCGATTTACAATAATATCTTTTACAGAGGGGGAAATGCGTACCAATTCAATTCAGGAGAGATAAACTATTTTAATAACAAGATGGAGTCTCTTGCAGACGACAATGTGGTGCCGGACGGGGGGAACACGCGTTTTGCAAATAACCTGTTCTATAACTTCGATACAACCAGCATCAATCCGGACAGCGCTTTCTATCAGGACAATATCTGGGGAGTGGATCCAAAGCTGGCTGATCCGGGAACGATGGGAGACGGCAACGCAGACGCGCTTCTGAAGGAAAACGATATAACGAAAGCATGGAAACTCGACGCATATAAGCTGGCAGAAGATTCACCGGCGATCGGCGCAGGACGGGCGATCAGAACTGAGTATGTGAATCTGAAAGATATGCTGGGCAATACGGTAGATGCACAGAAGCCTGATCTTGGAGCGATCCAGTATACTCCGCCGGTCGATAAGAGCAGCCTGCAGACACTGGTCAACACGTCTGAGCAGTATTATAACCAGTTAGATCGTTATACTCCCGAGAGTGCCCGGGCATTCAAGGCGGCCTATGAGGAGGCGATGAGAGTACTGGCAGACGCCAACGCAGACGATGCGGCGGTGAAAGCGGCCCATGCGGCCTTGGAAGAGGCGGTCAAAGGTCTGGTCGAACAGGGCGGGACGATCGACAGAGGCAGCCTGCAGACACTGGTGGACACGTCTGAGCAGTATTATAACCAGTTAGATCGTTATACTCCCGAGAGTGCCCAGGCATTCAAGGCAGCCTATGAGGAGGCGATGAGAGTACTGACAGACGCCAACGCAGACGATGCGGCGGTGAGAGCGGCATATGCGGCTTTAGAAGCGGCGTCCAAAGGCCTGGTTGAACAGGGCGGAACGGACACGCCTGGGACGATCGACAAGAGCAGTCTGCAGACATTGGTGGACACGTCTGAGCAGTATTATAACCAGTTAGATCGTTATACTCCTGAGACTGCCCAGGCATTCAAGGCGGCCTATGAGGAGGCGATGAGAGTACTGGCAGACGCCAACGCAGACGATGCGGCGGTGAGAGCGGCATATGCGGCTTTAGAAGCGGCGTCCAAAGGCCTGGTTGAACAGGCGGAACACCCGGAACACCCGGAACAGGCGGAACACCTACAGCGGACAATAAACAAACGGAAAGCGAAAACAGCACATCCGCAGGCAGGGCCGTACAGACAGGGGATAACAGCACACAGGGTACTGCGGCAGCGACAGCGGCGCTGCTTGCAGGCGGAACAATTCTGGCTGTACTGGTAAGCAGGAGAAAGTATCTTAAGTAATAGAAATTTCAAAGGGCTTCCCGCAGGACAAGATGATAAGGTCCATGCGGGAAGCTCAGATTTATAAGGAGAAAATATGAGATTGAAATGGCAAAGTATTTTTGCTGCTGTATTTGTACTGGCTTTTGCTGCTTCAGGATGCGGCGCGTATCAGGAGCGCCCTGTACTCAGGATTGGAGAGCACGACATTTACAAGGAAGAGTATGATCTGTATTGCGAGATTGCAAAGAAAGACATGGTTGACAGGGATGATGAAGATCAGGTGAAGGAGCAGGGAGCACTTTATGCGGCGGAGTGTTACAGCCTGTTCGATATCGCCAGTGAATGCGGTGCGAAAGAGATGTTTTCTTTTGAATCCTTTCTTGATGAGCTGGATGCAAAAAATAAGGAGAACAAAGACAAGTTATCTGACGGTGATGTTGTTATGGGGCTTATTGAATTTGAAAAATATGATTATTTTGAATACATTTTGGCTGAATACCGACAGAAAACAATAGAAAAGCTCAGCGCGTCACCGGATAAAGATATGGTGGAATCCGCTGAAATCTATTATGAAGAACACAAGGACAATTATATTGAAAACGCCCGATATCAGTACCAGGTGATAGTGAAAACGGAAGAAGGAACCGAAATCCAGATAATGGAGACAGATTACCAGACGATCACCCAGTCTTACCATGCTTCGGATATGCTGGGGGACGTGCTGCTTTCCGGGAATATAGGAGAGGAGTACGATCTCGGGGACAGAACAGTTATTTTGCTGGACAGGGAGAACAGTTATTATTCTTTTGAAGAGGCAAAGGGCACTGTCATTCGAAATTATGTGGAAGATGTGTATCTGCCGCAGGAGATCGAGAGACGCGCAGGGCAGATGGAAAGGCAGTTTTACTAGTCGGATATTAAGAAGTGTTCTGCTCCATATGGATCGTTCTTCATTTCATAGTATATCTAGTTAAATAAGTTTGCAGGCATGGAATGCTTATCAAAATTACAGTAGATCTGTTCAATCATAAGGAGGATGATGATCAGAGCCCCTTTTCGGTTCTGGTACAGTTTGAGATGTGTGGAGGAGAAGCGTAAAGGATAGGAGAGAAAAATTGAGAATAAAAAGAAAAATTTTGATTTTTGGAGTCGCGGCCGCAATAGCGGCAGTAGCAGTTGTTTGTCTTTTTTCTTACTTCGGAGGAGATTCTGGGATTGCGATAGCTGGCAGAGAGATCACAAAAGAAGAATATATACATTGCATGAATGGACAAAAATATGAGACAACAGTCCGGCTCCAGCAGGAATACGGTGTGGACTCTTCGGATGAAAAATACTGGTTCGAGGAAATAGACGGGAGGGCCCTCTACAGGGAGCTGGCGGACGATACCATGGGGGAACTTAAATATATTCATGCGGTGTACGAGATTGCTGCAGAATGCGGGTATGTTGAGGATGCCAGCTACGAAAGCATGATGGAGCGGATGGAGGCAGAGAATGATAAGCGCAGGGAAATAATTGAGAGTGGTGGTGTTGTCTATGGACTGTCGAAGTATACTCCGGAATTGTATATGAATTATGAGATGAGCAGCTTAGAAGATATGTATTGTGCGGATGAAACAAACGAGGGGATGGCTCTGACCGACGAAGAGGTTCAGCAGTATTATGACAGCAAAGAATGGGTCGTGGGGCGGGAGGCCGAGACGGCAGATCTGGACTCTGTAAGGACAGCTGTCGAAGAAGAACTCAAAGAAAAGAAATACCAAGAGCTAGTTGAGAAAAGAGCCTCACAATTGGAAGTAACAGGGAATGTGGAACGTATGTACGAATTTGTCAGGAACAGTTTGGGAGAGTAGATACTGTTGAACGGAGGCGATGAAATATAAGTGAATTGACTCAGGGATTATTAAAGAGATTCAGTATCCTAATATTTTTAGACAATATCATGAATAAAACAGAGCATATAAAAATTAAGATTATAAAAATATACAATATATATCTTGGATAAATATATATTATAGGGAATTATCAACAAAAATAGCAAGATCGATAAAAAATTAAACAATATATAGGTTGAAAGCGGTAATCCCGGAACGTTATAATTTATGCAATAAAATCTAATTTATCAGGAGGGTAAGGCGTGGAGAAAAGAAAAACGAGAGGAACAAGAGTTCTGGCGATGACGATGGCGACAATAATTTTTGCGGCAGCCAGCCCCACTGTACCGGTTCAGGCTACAGAAGAAGATGTGAGCGTACCCGGACAGGGAACGGGAACTACTTATTATGTAAGTTCCCAAAACGGCAATGATGCTAACAATGGAACATCTGAAAATACTGCATTCCAGAGCCTTGCCAAGATCAATGAGCTGATACTCAAGCCCGGTGATCAGGTGCTTTTGGAGCGGGGATCTATTTTTAATGAGCAATATCTGCATCTGAAAGGGAGTGGAAGCGAAGATGCCTACATTGTAGTATCCGATTATGGGGATGATAGTGACGCTATGCCGCAGATCAATGCGGATGGAGCCGGGCAGTGGCTCCAAGATTACGGAAAGGCGACAGGCGATGTGCCCGCGGGAGGTAAAACGGTATCAACAGCTCTTTTGCTCACGGACATGGAATATATCGAAGTCAGTAATTTGGAGATTACGAACCGGAGGGTAGACAATGAATATGACGACGGCCTTGCGTATAATGATGAAAACGCGCTTGACCGTACAGGTGTTGCCTCGGTAGCGAAAAATAACGGCACGTTGGATCACATCGTATTGGATAACCTCTATATCCATGATGTTCAGGGGAATGTCTACAACAAGCAGACGGTAAATGGCGGGATTTATTTTATCGCATGTCTGCCGGATGACGAGAATGAGACGGGGATCGCGCGTTATAATGACGTCCTCATCCAGAACTGCTATCTGAAGGATGTGAACCGAAAGGGGATCGGATGCGCGTTTACGGTGTATGGTTCCGACAATTTCGGGAGCCTCAAAGAGATTCCTGACGATCTCATGCAAAAATATGGTTCTACAAACGTGGTTATTCAGAACAACTATGTGGAAGGAGCCGGCGGCGACGCCATCACTCCGCAGTACTGTTACAGACCGGTCGTGCAGTACAATGTGGCAAAAGAAGCTGGCAAACAGATGAATACAACAGACTATAAGAGAGAACAAGGACGGGTGGCGGCTGCAATCTGGCCGTGGACATGCAAGGATGCTGTATTCCAGTATAACGAGAGCTTTGACACATTAAACGCGGCTAGCGGAAACGGAGACGGACAGGCGTGGGATGCGGATACGGGCGACGGGACCTTATACCAGTATAATTACAGCCACGGAAATACCGGCGGAGCAGTTATGTTTTGTCTGCAGCAAGCTGTAAATAGTACGTTCCGCTATAATATCAGCCAGAATGACGGGTCGGGATCCAATATCGGTCTCCTATCTCTCGCGAAGAATCCAGACGCGCATATTTATAACAACACTTTCTACATTTCAGAGGGTACTTCCATTATCGGAACACGCATGGGATATTCAGCAGCATCGGCAACAATAGAAAATAATATTTTCTACTATACAGGTGATACTCCAAAACAAGAAACGTATCGGGGAAGCAGCACAGGATCCAATGTCAGATTGTATACAAATAATATTTACTATAATTATGCCAATACTCCTACGGTAGATACAAATCCGATTCAGGTTAGCGCCGGAGAAGAGCTGCTGGCTGGCCCGGGAACAGGACCGGAAGATGTGGCGGCAGATCATAAAGTGAGAGATCATGAAGATGTGGCAGAAGGAACAACGACGGCATTTGACGGTTACAAACCGTCATCGGAGAACTCGCCGGCGGTCAATGCGGGTAAAGTCATTACAGATCAGAATGGAAAGGCAGTGGAGCATGATTTCTTCGGGAACCTGATCATAGACAGCCCAGATATCGGCGCTGTGGAATATTCGACTGTCTCCGCGGACAGTTCTTTGCATGACGCCGCGTATATCGTAAAAGAAGGGAAGATTTACGTTCCTTACTCGGACAATAATCCGACCACGGTAGCCGAATTTAAGAGTAATGTATTGGTTGCGAATACAGCTTCTTATCAAGTATTACAAGCAGATAGAACAGAAGTCTCTGATACAGAAAATATAGCGGAGGGTATGATCCTTTGCGTTAAGGCTCAGAGTGGAACGACAACAGAGTATGAGATCTGCCAGAAGAATACCTATGACTGGGCGGAGGACTTTGTAGACCGACAGCAGGGGAATGTGTGGTTTGCCCAGCAGGGAATTGGAATCGGAGCAGGGACAAACTGGAAAAACATCTCTACTTTTGATACAACATATTCAACGTGGAAGGCTGATCAGTGGCATGGAGTGGGCTTGGATAAGAGACAGTCAGAACCTGTGACGGATGATGTCCACGGATTGCTGGCAGCTCCGAAAGGAAGCGGCGGCATGGCTGTGATTACGGCGATGTCATTCCGAGCGCCCAAGACCGGGACAGTGAAATTTACAGCAAAAGATACGGGGGATGGGGATAGTGGCGAACCATATATCCGACAGGCTAATAACACCGGAGGACCTGTTATATTGAGTCTCTATGTGAATGATAAGCAGATCATACAGTCAGAGTTATCTGAATCTTTTGTGACAGCTGATGGGTGGAGAGACATTCCTGAATTCGAAGTGACGGCTGGAGATTATGTCCGGGTGATATTGGAAGGCAAAAATGCAGAGAAACGTTCCGTACATATTACTCCGAATATTGAGTATTTGGACATTGATGCAGAAAACTCATCCCCGGTGACAGCTCTCGGATTATGATTCAAGGAATGATGGCAGTGCTTTCTCTTGGTGTGTGGGACTATGCCTCGTAATAAAGACAAAAGAGAGGTTAAAAGCGGACACTTAAAATGGATAAATAACGACATAAAAAATCCCCTCGGGGAACAGGCGTTTAACATTAAGCCTGTTTCCGGAGGGGATTTTTGAAACTGTAGAGTCGTGACTGCAAGGTGGGAGAGGGTGTTTTCCGTACTATTTTTTTATGTTTTTGGCAATCTTTTTTCGGACGGCTTCTTTCATGGGAAGGCCAGTGTCGTAGTCAAGCTGTCTGGGCTCATATTCTTCGTTCTCACGTTGTCTGGTATACCCATCGTTAGCCCAGGATGGAATTTTGTCCGGCCGCCAGATCCTGCATGCCCACTGGTAGCCCCGGTACAGATCCCGGGTTGCATTCATATGCTCAAGGATGAGATCGTGGAGATGATTTCGTATTTCGGCGTAACGCTCATCATTGATCAGATTATGGACTTCGTCCGGATCCTCCTTTGTATCATAGAACTCATCTGTATCCAGAAGATGGACGGCCAGTTTGTACCGATCTGTAATCGCTGCCCGCATCATCTGAAGGCCGCCGAATCCGTCATGATCCACTTCATAGCGGGTAAATTCTGTGAACACAACATCGTTTATGCGGACAGATGTATCATAAATCTGAGGGAGCATGCTCTTCCCCTCCAGTAACTTCGGTATGGGAATCCCCATATAATCAAGAATTGTAGGTGCAAGGTCAATATGTGAAGCAGGAGCTGTGACGACTTTCCCGGCTTCGCCGCCTTTGATGATAAGAGGAATATTTGCCGCTTCTTTATAACAGGTGGCGCCCTTGTTATAAATCCGGTGGTTGCCCAGCATATCGCCGTGATCGGAAGTGTATATGACCATAGCGTTTGGGACGGAATTCCGGATTTTATCAAGAACCTTTCCGATCTCATAATCAACAAAGCTGTTGCATCCAAGAAATAGAGAAAGTTTTTTTGAAGGACGGTTGATCTCTTCTTTTGTTTTGTTTATGGCGTCGCCTGCCCAGAGTCTCTGCATCAGCGGCTTCCGGCTCAGATCATCCTCATAGTTTGGATTATCGTCAAAGCAGAAATCTTCGTACATTGTATTATACGGCGGGGGACAGATATAAGGGCCATGTGGTTCGTCGTAGGAGACTGTCAGGAAAAAATCTTCATTCTTGTATTCCTCAATAAAGTTTACGGCGCGCAAAGAACAGCGGTGCGCATAGGTGAATTCTTCCGTCAAATCATTGTCGAACGAAGTGTCCGGTCGGCGGGAACGCATGCGGTCCGCTTCGCTTAATTCATCCAGATATCTGCGCATATCATACCAGTATTTTTCGTCCCAGCCCTCCGGGCAGATGCCGTTTCCGAAATAGTCATACCCGTCTAAATGCCATTTGCCTATATAACCGCAGTGGAAGCCGTTATCTGTGAGGCGCTGGCCGATTGTTTTTACATTCTCGCCCATTGGCATACAGTTGGTGACAACACCGTTTGTGTGAGGAAATGTTCCTGTGAAGATGGCGGATCTGGCCGGACCGCACACGGGCTGGCATGTATATGCGTTTTCATACCGAATACCTTCCATGGCCAGTCTGTCAAGATTGGGAGTAATCATTTTATCATTTCCATAACACCCAAGCATATCTTTACGAGTTGTATCAGTCATTATTAAAATTACTTGCTTTTTCACTTCTTATCTCCTGTCTGTTTTGATTATATAAATTATCATAGAAACTAAGAATCATAGTAGTTTATTCGCTGTAGAATCCGGGAAGCACGTCCACGGCAGTGCGTCCGGGGATGAGCTTATTTCCGTCTGTATATCCTTCCGGCCGACCGGTTAGCGAATTGATGAGATGTTTTCTGAGTTCATCAATTCGTTTCTGGCAGAGGGGATCGTTGATGAGATCGTTAAGCTCGTGGGGATCATCTTTAAGGTTGAAATATTGTTCTTTTCCCGACGATGAATGCCAGATGTATTTATCATATCTTGTCACAATCCAGTGGTTTGAGAACTCGCTGAATGCGTGTTCCCCGTGTAGCCAGTTTCGCAGTGAACGTTCGGGATCACTTACCAGTGGCAGGAGACTGTGTCCGTCTACTGTGTCCGGGATCTCAGCTCCGGCAATGTCAAGGAGCGTAGGCATTACGTCTCTAAGCTCCACAAGATCTCTGCACACAGAGGACGGAACAATTTCGGGAAGAACATCTTTTCCAGCGGTGATGATCATGGGGATATGACAGCTTCCCTCATAAGGTCGTGCTTTTCTCCACATATGATGATCGCAGAGTTCTTCCCCGTGGTCGGATGTAAAAAGGATAATGGAATTATCAAACACTTCATGTTCCTGCAGGGCGAGGATCAGGCGTCCGATCTGGTGATCCAGATGGGTGATGCATGCGTAGTAACCGATCTGTGCATGGCGGATAAGTTCCGGATCGGACGGGCCTGTTCTGGAATCATAAAGGCGACCGTCGCGTTTTAGATATTTGTCCGTTTCCCATGTCCCCACGTAAGGCGGAGTAAGTTCCTTGTTGTTATACAGATCAAAATAATAACGCGGCGCATCAAAAGGAGGATGGGGGCGGAGATAGGAGGCCATCAGGAAGAACGGCTTCCTGGGGTCGCGTCTCCTTAGAAAATCAATGCTGCGCTGTGTAACCCAGTTGGTGGGATGGTATTTCTCTTCGCGCATCCACGGGCGGGCGATAAAACTATTACATTCAATACCGGTCTCATTTACGTCGGCCGTGACCCCAAGCTCCTCTTTGAGCCAGTAGAAATAGTCGTCAGCCACAAGCTGAGACTCGCTGTAGGGCAGAGAATGCCTTCTGGCTGCGCCGAGATTTCCATCGTGGAGTTCTACGTTATGAAATCCAAGATAATTTCTTAAAGGATGCACGTGCATTTTTCCGACACACTGTGTGTAATATCCGGCCTGTGCTAGTTCGCCGGCCATTGTATGATCGTAATCCCATGGGATTTGGTCCTTATATCCTACGCGTCCGTGATGGGTCTGTTCCATTCCAGTGTGGAGGGCCGCCCGCGCCGCAATACAGCTTGGGCAGGCACTGTAAGCTCTGGAAAACACGACTCCCGTGGAAGCAAGCGTGTCCAGATAAGGCGTTTTCACGTCAGGATGTCCCGCGTATCCGAGACAATCCCCGCGAAGTTGGTCTGTCATAATTAAAATAATATTCGGCTGTTTCATAAAAACTCCGCTCCTTTCTCTTTTCTTATTTCCCCGGCAGTGATAATGTGGGAGAAGATTTTTACATAACCTTATCATAATGCGCTTCAAAATCAAAATCAAGGATTAGAAAGAAAAATAACAGGATAGAGATAAAAAGAAGCAGGATTTTACAAAATTGTAAAAAATATTAAAAATGGAGAAATTAAGTATAGAAAATTGTGTGAAATAACAGTATAAATTAAACAATATTGTCAATTTTATATAGGAATAGCAATAAATATAAAAAATGAAGCAATATTATGCTTGAAATAAAATCCGTATAGAAATATAATTTAGGTAACAATTATAGAAGGAGGAGATAAAATGAAAAAGAAAGTAATCAGTGCATTGCTCGCAACGGCTATGGTAACAGCACTTGTTGCAGGCTGTGGTTCAAACAACGGTGGAGAAGGCACTGGAAGCGGCGGAAAGAAGTATGATGGTGTAGAACTTACATACTGGTCAATGTGGACAAGCGCAGAACCGCAGGGACAGGCTTTACAGGAGGCTGCCGAAGCATTTGAGGAAGAGACCGGAGCACATGTGAATTTCGAGTGGAAAGGTCGTGACATTAAGAATATCCTTTCATCGGCTCTTGAGAGTGAAGAAGCATTCGATATGTTTGAGGATGACTACACAAGAATCACAGGGAACTACGTTGATTATGTGGCGGATCTCACAGAGATGGCCGACGCGGCAGGATATGCTGACAAGAGTTACGCGGTATTTAACGATGTGGCTACAGAAGCAGCGGGCTTTCTTCCATGTCTGACAGAGCAGCCGTCAGTGGGCGGTGTGTTCTATAACGCGGATATTTTTGAGGACTGCGGTATTACAGAGACACCGACGACATGGGAAGAGTTCATGGAAGCCTGCAAGATCATGAAGGACAAAGGCTATCAGCCGATGGCTCTGGACAGTACATATGCTCCGTTCTGGTTCGGGTATCATCTTGCAAGAACAATTGGGGAGGACGCGACAGCTGAGCTTGCGTTAAACGGTGGATGGAGCCAGAACCCGGGTGTTGCACAGGCGGCAGATGATATCATTGAGTTCGTAAAGGCAGGATATCTTGCGGAAGGAGCCCCGGATGAGTATCCGGCAAGCCAGAATAAGATGGGGATCGATCAGGATGTAGCGATGGTTGTTTGCGCAAACTACGTAACAGCTGAAGTTAACCAGAACTCTGGCACAGAGCTTAACTGGGGACTGTTCGCATATCCGACAGTTGAGAACGGCGCTGATTCAACAAGCACATTTGCTGGTGCTAACTCTATCGCAGTTACGAAACACAGCGAGAATCAGCAGGCGGCATTTGATTTTGCAATGTACGTTGTAACAGGTGAGCAGGATCAGAACAAAGCGGAACTGGCAGACCAGATCCCGGCTGATCCCAATAATACAGCTCCGTCTGCTCAGGCAGGTACTACAGAAGTGCTTCAGGCTACAAGCGCACCGCTTACATGGAACATGGGGCTTAATGAAAATGCGGATCTTATGTCTGTAATTCAGGAAACAGTAGTTAAACTGTACGAGGGTAGCTATGCTACGGGGGCAGATTTTGCGGCCGCTCTGGATGCTTTGTACTAAATTAGCTGAAAACCTTGGGGTGGCGCTGATTTGTGCCACCCTTATTTTATCGGAAAGGTGAAGTGTAGGAAGATGAAGAAAAATAGGATTTTTATAACGGGATTTATTCTTCCCTGTCTGCTTGCTCTGCTGATTATGTATCTGTATCCTGTTGTTCGTACGGTTATCATGAGTTTTTTTGGCATTGAAAGTGTTACTTCCAGTGTATCTGAATGGTCGTTCAACGGATTGGACAATTATGTTAAGATATTTTCCAGTCCTACATTCCAGCGGGCAATGAGCAATGTCCTTACGATTTGGATTATCGGAGGAGTGATCATTCTTTCATTTGCTCTACTTTTTGCGGTTATTCTCACAAGTGGAATTCGGTTTAAAAAGTTTTTCCGCGCGGCGATCTATATGCCAAACATTATCAGCGCGGTTGCTCTTGCAACGATGTGGATCCAGTATATCTATAATCAGGATTATGGGCTTTTGAACCAGATCTTAGGAGCGTTGGGGCTTGAAGGCAAGAACTGGCTTGGAACGGATATGAAGTTCTGGGCCATGCTTTTTGCGTTTACGTTTGGCGCGGTAGGATATTACATGCTGATATTTATCAATGGTATTGAGCGGATCCCTGCAGACTTGGGAGAGGCGGCGACGATAGACGGAGCGAATAAGGTACAGCAGTTTTTCAGCATTACACTGCCTCTGCTTCGAGGAATTTTTAAGACAAACATTACCTTTTGGAGTGTAAACTGTCTTACATTTTTTCTCTGGTCGAAAATGTTCTCGTCGGTGAGCACAGAAGCTTCAACAGTTGTGCCGGTAGTTTATCTGTATGACACGGTATTCGGAACCGTTGGAAATGTCCAGCGCGACGCTGGGGCCGGAGCTGCGATTGGAGTCGTTCTGGCGGTGATTGTAGGCGTTATCTATTTCATAATGAATAAGCTACTCAAAGATGATGATCTGGAATTCTAGTCTGCAGAGTGAGGTGAAAAAATGAATAAAGACAACAAAGTAGTATATAAAGAGAAAATTAGATGGAAAAAAGAAGCAGCTCTTCTGCCAGGATACCTGATCGTGTTTATCTGGATTCTGTTTACGGCGGCGTTTTTACTTTGGATTCTGGCGGCAAGTCTGTCCACGTCCAGAGAGATTTTTTCCGGAGCTGTGTTCAAGTTTGAGTCAGGATTCCATTTTGAAAACTATATTGACGCATGGAATGTCGGAAATGTGTCCGTGTATTTTATGAATTCCCTGCTTTACGCGACGGTTGCGAGTACTGTTGTGATCCTGATCTCGGCTCCGGCGGCTTATGTGCTTTCCAGATATACCTTTTTGGGAAATAAAGGCATCAAGACAAGCCTGGTCCTTGCTATGAGTATTCCGGAAGTTATGATCATCATGCCGATCTACTCATTGACGGCAGAGTACCATATCAGAGGAAGGATTCTCTTGATTATATTGTATATCCTTCTTCGTGTGCCGTTCACAACAACATATCTGTTGAACTTTTTTGCCAGCCTATCGAGAAGTTATGAGGAAGCCGCGGCGATTGACGGATGTACTCCGTCGAAGACTTTTTGGCGTATTATGCTGCCTCTTGTGCAGCCGGCGATCGTAACGGTAACAATTTTTAATTTCATGAGTGTGTGGAACGAGTTCTTTATGGCTCTTATTTTCGCGACATCCACAGAAACTACTCCGGTTGGAGTCGGGCTTCTGCAGATCGTAAATGCGATGAGATACACCGGAAATTACGGCGGACTTTTCGCATCAGTTATTATTGTATTTTTGCCAACCTTCCTGCTCTATATTTTCCTGTCGGAGAAGATTATTGCAGGAGTCACAGGCGGCGGTGTCAAAGGCTAAAAATAAGAATTAGGAATATAAACATCAGGATACGGGCTGGTACAGTATACTGTACCAGTCCGTAAGCATGAAAGATACTACGGAGGTTTGGCATTACCTCATAGGAATATGGCATTCTTTAAAAGGAAAGGAGATAAAAAGTGAAAAATAATTCAGTCGGAAGAGTGACGATACCAACGGATGTAGACGTGGTGCCGGAAACTCTGGAAATTTTGAAAAAGTGGGGGGCGGATGCGATCCGGGACTGTGATGGGACAGATTATCCGGAAGAGTTGAAAAATGTAGGCGCAAAAGTTTACTCTACTTATTATACAACAAGGAAAGACAACGCATGGGCAGAGGCAAACCCGGATGAGATCCAGCAGATGTATATCATGACTCCTTTTTATACGGCAGTTGAAGATAATTTGTCTATCCATTTGATGACTCATCTTTATCCGGATATGCTGAAAGTAAACGACCATGACGATGTTGAGAGATGGTGGGAAGTAATTGACCGCACGACGGGAGAAGTCGTGCCGGTTTCTGATTGGAGCTATAATAGTGAAACGGGAGATGTTACAATTCACAACGCTAAACAATTTCATGATTATACGGTGAGTTTTTTGGCGTATATTATGTGGGATCCGGTTCATATGTATAATGCGGTGACAAACGGCTGGAAAGATTTTGAGAAACAGATTACTTTTGATGTCCGCCAGCCGAAGACACACAAATTTTCCATGGAGCGACTGAGAAAATTTATGGCGGACAACCCGCATGTGAACGTGATCCGTTATACGACTTTCTTTCACCAGTTCACTTTGATTTTTGATGAACTGGCGAGAGAAAAGTACGTGGATTGGTATGGATATTCCGCTTCTGTCAGTCCTTATATCTTAGATCAGTTTGAGAAAGAGATGGGGTATAAGTTCCGACCGGAATTTATTATTGATCAGGGATATATGAATAACCCATACCGTATTCCGTCTAAGGAGTTCAGTGATTTCCAGGCTTTCCAGAGAAGAGAGGTTGCCAAACTCGCGAGAGAGATGGTAGACATTACTCATGAAGGCGGGAAAGAGGCAATGATGTTCCTCGGGGATCACTGGATTGGAATGGAACCTTTCATGGATGAGTTTAAGTCAATAGGGCTTGACGCTGTTGTAGGAAGTGTGGGGAATGGAGCCACTCTCCGTCTGATCAGTGACATAGAAGGCGTAAACTATCGCGAAGGACGTCTCCTTCCTTACTTTTTTCCGGATGTATTCCGCGAGGGAAAAGATCCTGTGAAAGAGGCAAAAGTGAACTGGGTGACAGCCAGACGCGCTATACTGAGAAAACCTATTGACCGTATCGGCTATGGAGGATATTTAAAGCTTGCGTTGAAGTTCCCGGAATTTATAGATTATGTGGAGAGTGTATGTGATGAGTTTCGTGAACTTTATGACAATATTAAAGGTACCACGCCATATTGCATTAAAACGGTGGCGGTATTAAACTGCTGGGGCAAGATGCGCGCGTGGGGCAACCACATGGTTCATCACGCAATCTATTACAAGCAGAACTATTCTTACGCCGGGATCATCGAAGCTCTGAGCGGTGCGCCATTTGACGTGAAGTTCATCAGCTTTGACGATATCAGGAGCAATCCGGACATTCTGAACGATATCGATGTGATTCTGAACGTGGGAGACGCGGATACTGCGTATACAGGGGGAGAGAACTGGACGGATGAGACGGTCGTGACAGCCATTAAGAAATTTATTTATAACGGAGGCGGCTTCATCGGAGTTGGAGAGCCGACCGCGCATCAGTATGAGGGGCACTTCTTCCAGCTTGCCACAGTCATGGGAGTTGAGAGGGAGAACGGCTTCACCCTGAATGTCGACAAATACAACTGGGATGAGCACGATCATTTTATTAAAGAAGACTGTACGAAAGAAATCGATTTCGGAGAAGGTAAAAAGAATATCTATGCGTTTGACGGAACAACAATTCTTGTGCAGCATGACAAAGAAGTACAGATGGCTGTAAATGAGTTTGGACACGGACGTTGCGTATATATCAGCGGGCTTCCGTACAGCTTCGAAAACAGCCGTATCCTTCACCGCTCGATTATCTGGGCTTCCCACGATGAAGAGAACCTTCACAAGTGGTTCAGTACAAACTTTAATGTAGAAGTTCACGCGTATGTCAAGAATGGGAAATTCTGCGTTGTGAATAATACATATGAGCCGCAGAGTACGACGATCTATAAGGGAGACGGATCTAGTTTTGATCTTGATCTTGCGGCCAACGAGATTATCTGGTATGAGGTTTGATTTAAAGTTTGTAAATAAAAAGAAGATAGCAGGGATGGGCTGTCTTCTTAAGGAGTAAAATAATCGGGGCTGCCGTTCACGGAACCGTTATGCGGTGCGGCGGCCCCGGTTTTGTTTGTAACGGCTTTCAGATGGTCAGCTTCTGGCATGAGTCTGTCGGTACTGGATAGGGGTCATGTGATGAAATTTCCGAAATGCCTGTGTGAAATAAGACTGAGAGGAAAACCCGGTGAGCGCGGCGATGTTGGAGATGGAGTGATCGGTATGTGTGAGAAGATGACATGCCGCTTCCATTCGTTTCCGATTTAAATATTGAATGGGAGACAGACCGGTAAATTTTGTAAACGAATGGGCCATATAATATTTGTTCATATGTGTAAGATCTGTCAGTGTGTCCAATGTAATATGGGAAGCGTAATTAGTGTCAAGAAATTCCTTTATCTGGGAACATTCTTTTGACATTTTTACCGAATTAGTGGAAATCGGAATCAGTTGTTTCGTGCGAATGATACGCAGGAGAAGAACTTCAAGCAGATTCTGGCATATCTGATCAGATCCATATTGATCTGCTTTTATTTCATAGTAAATCTGGTCGAAAAGAGTAGCGATTATCGAATGGTTGTCAAAATTACAGTAGATTTGCGCCATTGCAGTGTCATATTTGGTCTGAAAGGTGATTCCATCAATGCCGAGAACATAGTATTTCAGAGCAGTTCCGGGTATGGACTGCTCTGTATGTTCAATGTAGGGAGGAATGATGATGAGATCCCCCGTTCTTATCGAACGGGTTCCTTCGCAGAAGAGAAAATTTCCTTTGCCCTCCAGTACAAAAAAGATCTCCGTAAAATGATGGGTATGGAGTACACTCTGCCAGTCCTGTTCATCTTTGGACAAAGCGACGGAGAGCAAACGAGTGTTCATTTTTTTAATGCTGTCTAGGTTTACTGAATGATGGCTGTGACTCATAGCAACTTTCCTTTCATGAGACTGTACGATAGCTGTAGTTTCCCTGGCCTTTCTGCGTTTCGGCACAGTGTGGAGAAAATGTTTCTGTATCAACCATAATACAATAAACTGGGAAATGCAAGTTGAATAGCTAAAAAACAAAAAGTGGAGCTCAGAAAATAAGGGATTGTATTTTAAAACAAGATATGGTATAACAGAATACAGTTGAATACAGAAACAATAGGTGTCGGATAAGAGAAGTCATATATTTGACAGACTTGATCAGGTGAAAAGGGAAACAGGTGAAAATCCTGTGCGAACTCGTCACTGTGAACAGGGAGCACAGTCTATGTGAACGCCACTGAGAGATCGGGAAGGCAGGACTGCGCGCTGAACTGTGAGCCAGGAGACCTGCCTGTTGTTGTACAGGAATCTTTCCAAGCCACGAGTAACTGGCCGTACATCCTTATCACATTATGATACACCTGTGTTTATGATGCCCGTTTCCGTCTGGAAACGGGTTTTTGTATTCACCGGTTCAGCCACGGGCGCGTACTGAACGGAAAAACCGGCCATGCCGCAGGCGCGGGCTGGAAGCAGAAGAAGGAGAAAAGGAGAAGGAAATGAAAAAGAACACGAACACGAGAAAAATATGGATCGCTCTGATCGTGCTTGTAGCGGCAGCGGTCATCTTTGGGGTGATCTATAAGTTTGCCGCACCCAAGCCGCAGCAGGGAAGCAAGAATTGTACGCTCGAGGTTTCAGACGACAAAGGAGAAGTCACAACTTATGAACTGTCCACGGATGTGGAGTATCTGAGAGAGCTTATGGACGAAGCCGCGGAGCATGAGGATTTTTCTTATGACGGTGAGGAAGGAGATTACGGGCTCTATATTGAGACAGTCAACGGACTTACAGCGGACTATGAGACAGACGGCGCGTACTGGGCAATCTATGTGAACGGCGAGTACGGACAGAACAGCGCCGATCTCCAGCCGGTTGCGGACGGGGATACATATCGTCTGGCATATGAGGCGTCAAGTGCAGAGTAAAACGGAGTGGAAAGCAAGCGACATCGTCGTGATTGGAATGATGACGGCTGCCATCGAGACGGCAAAAACAGTTCTTGCCTTTTTGCCTAATATTGAACTGGTCACATTTCTGATCATCGTTTATACGCTTGTGTTTGGAAAGAAGACATTTGTGGCGGTATTGGCTTTTGTGGGAATAGAGTGCCTCATATGGGGAATGAACCTGTGGGTCATCAATTACCTGTATGTCTGGCCGCTGCTCGTGCTGATGACATTGGTCATGAAGCGCCGGGGATTCGATTCCGCACCTGCGTATGCTGTGCTTGCCGGATCGTTTGGACTGGGGTTTGGGGCGCTTTGCGCCATTCCTTACCTGTTCATCGGCGGTCCGGTCATGATGGCTTCATGGTGGGTCAGCGGGATACCCTTTGATCTGATTCATGGAGGAGGAAATTTCATCCTCTGTCTTGTTTTGTTCCGCCCGATCCTGCGAGTGTTGGGAAAGGGTGCAAGTTTTTTAAGGACAATATGATATATCGGGGAAAGGGCCGCTTACAGGCGGTTCTTTTTTTTAGATTCCCCCGCAGGGAGCACACTGTTTTATCACAGAAATGAGATTGCGTCTTTGGGGCGGCGGATGCTATAATAAATATAACAGATAACTCAACACAGGATTAACAAAAAAGGACGTGATGAGTATGAAGAAGCGATATCTGGTAACAGGAGCATGCGGTCATCTCGGCAGCACTATTGTGCGGATGCTTAAAAAAGAACAGGCAGAAGTGCGGGGACTGCTGGCGCCGGGAGAGGAAGAGGAAGATACCGGCAATATCCGTTATATATCAGGCGATGTGCGCAAGATAGAGACACTGGAAAAGCTGTTTGCCGGCGGGAAAGGAAAGCGGACTGTGGTGATACACACCGCGGGGATCGTGGATATTGCGGACAAGGTTTCACCGGAGATCTATGATGTGAATGTAAACGGAACGAAGAATATCATCAGTCTGTGCAGGAAATATAAGGTCTCAAGGCTTGTTTATGTCAGTTCCGTACATGCGATCCCGGAGGCAGATAAGCTTTCTGTCATAGCGGAGACAAAAGAATTCTCCCCTGATACTGTGATAGGCGGTTACGCCAAGACAAAGGCGGAAGCGACAAAAGAAGTGCTAAGAGCCGCGGAAGAAGGACTGGACGCTGTAGTCGTCATGCCTTCCGGCATCCTCGGACCTTATGACCGTACAGGGAATCACCTTGTCCAGCTTATCAAGGATTATGTCCGGGGCGCGCTTCCTGCATGTGTGCGGGGTGGTTACGACTTTGTAGATGTAAGGGACGTGGCGCAGGGGTGTCTTCTCGCCGCTGAAAAAGGGCGTGCAGGAGAATGTTATATATTGTCCAACCGACATTATGAGATACGGGAACTTTTAAAGATGGCGGGAACTTTCGTCCGTACAAAGAAGATTCCTGTATTGCCGGCATGGATGGCGAAAATGGCGGAGCCTTTTATCGGCATAGACGCAAGAAGAAAGAAAAGGCGTCCTCTGTATACAAAGTATTCTCTTCATGTGCTGAACAGTGCGGATCGTTTTTCACATGACAAGGCGACCAGCGAATTAGGATACCGGACGAGGGATATGAAAACAACGATCCGGGATACCGTCAGATGGCTTAAGGCGCAGGGTGCAGAATAGTGATGCAGGAAAAGAACACTCGGAAAATGTAAAAATTGAGAATGAATATCAAAATATACTTGATATTTCTCATAGTCTGTTGTATGATATCAACATAAGTTAGATAAAACTAACTATATCGAAAAATGGTTTCAGTTAAATTGCTTTTTTGCAGGAGGTTTTGATATGAGTGTTGTTATCATAGGCGGTCATGACAGGATGGTATGCCAGTATAAAAAAATCTGTAAGAGATTCAACTGTAAAGCGAAAGTATTTACACAGATGTCCTCAAGTCTTGGTAAACAGATCGGAAGCCCGGATCTGATCGTATTGTTTACAAACACAGTGTCACATAAGATGGTGCGGTGCGCAGTGGAAGAGGCAGGCAGATGTAACGCAGATGTAGTCAGATGCCACACAAGCAGCAAGAACGCTCTGGAAGAGATTTTAGAAAATGTATGTGCGTGATGCTCTGTAATCATGCTAAAAACAAAACTTTGTATCGGGTAACCCGGCTTCGCCTCAGATAATCCCGATACAAAGTTTAACGCTTGGTTACAGCTTGATATTCTTGAAGAGATCGCCGAGATTCGTTCCGATATTCTCGCTCTTTGGGAGGACGACTTTCTCCGCAGGTGTTTCTTTTGCCTCCTCAAGCGCCTTCATGCTCAGGCTTACTTTTCCCTCTTTGATGCCGATGACTTTCACAGTCACCTTGTCGCCTACATTCAGCACATCAGACGGCATTTTCACGCGTTTCTGGGAGATCTGCGATACATGTACCAGGCCGGACAGACCATTTTCCAGTTTGACGAACGCGCCGTAGTTCTGGAGCGTCTCGATTGTTCCATCGAGGACCGTGCCGATCTTTAAGTCCGCGATCTGCTCTTCGCGTGCTTTTTTCTCTTTTTCTTTCAGGATCTCGCGTGCAGAGAGAACAAGGCGGTTGTTTGCCTGATCCACGTCGATGACCTGAACCTCGATATCTTTGAGAAGGTATGTCTCGAGATCTTCAATATAGGAGAGGGAGAGCTTGGAGGCAGGAACGAATCCCCGTAATCCCTCAATCATAACGATAACGCCGCCGTTGACAACACCCTCTACTTTGACGGGGAGAACGGTCTTTTTTTCCATATATTCTGTCACCCTGTTCCATGGGTTTGCGTCATCAAAATGATCTTCATAGTCAGCCATTGTCTCTGCCGGTTCAGACTGCGCGGCTTCGGAAGTCTCTGCAGTTTCAGCAGCCCCGGGAGTCTCATTTGTCTCAATTGCGTCTTTCATTTCTTCGCTCATTGTACAACACCTCTACTTACTTAGTATTTTCAATGCACATAGTATATCACACATATATAGGAAAAAACAACCGCCACCGTGAAGACTCTTTGTGTTATCCTTTCTTCACTGATTCGGACGGTGTTCTTGCCATCCTGTCATTCATGCGGCCCCGGCTTCTTATGTTCAGAGGTTCCCGTTCGGAACATTTTGGTTGACGAATGCAGAAAAAAATGGCACTCTTTTATATAAGACAAAAAGCAGGCGATTGACCATGACTTCGGAGTGCGGATTCAGATCTGGCGGGAAAGATATACAGACAGTCTGAACATGGGCAGCCGGAGTGGGAGGAGAAAAGTATATGGGCAAAGAGAAAGAAAGAAAAGTATATGTTGTGGGACATAAGAACCCGGATACGGATTCAATCTGTTCTGCGATCGCCTATGCGGCGCTCAAGACAAAGCTGACAGGACGGACATATGAACCGCGCCGGGCCGGACAGCTCAATGAGGAGACACAGTATGTACTGGAACGCTTCGGCGTGAAAGTGCCCAGGCTCTTGTCAGATCTGAAAGAACAGATAAAAGATGTGGAGCTTAAGGAGGTAGAAGGCGTCAAGAGCAGCCTGTCTATTCGCACCGCATGGGAGAAAATGAAAGAATCCAATATCCACACCCTTCCGGTGACGAGAGACGGCAGACTTGAGGGAGTGATCACCATCGGGGACATCGCAAAGACTTACATGGATGTTTACGACAGTACGATCCTGTCCAAAGCAAGGACGCAGTACCGGAATATCGCGCGCGCCGTGGAAGGCGAGATCCTGACAGGGAATGAACACAGCTATCTGCTGAAAGGAAAAGTTGCCATCGCCGCATCCAGCAGGATATTGATGTCGGATTTTATCAATAAAGATGATCTGGTCATCATGGGGGACCGTAAGGATGCACAGCAGTGTGCCGTGGATAAGGAGGCAAGCTGTATGGTAGTGTGCCAGAACGCTCCGGTTTCAGACGATATTATCCGCCAGGCGGAAGAAAAGCAGATCGTGATCATCCGCACGCCGCATGACACATTTACAGCGGCGCAGCACATCAATCAAAGTATCCCGGTTAAGTATTTTATGACTAAGACTAATCTCGTCACTTTCCAGAAAAAGGACTATGTAGATGACGTGCAGGAAGTGATGGCAAAGAAGCGGTTCCGCGATTTTCCCATTGTGGACGGCAAGGGAAGGTTTGTCGGACTGATCTCCAGAAGGCGCCTTCTCAATGTAAAGAAGAAACAGGTTGTCCTCGTAGATCATAATGAGAGAAGTCAGGCTGTGGACGGTATTGAGGAGGCAGATGTGCTGGAGATCATCGACCATCACAGACTGGGACAGAGCATCGAGACGATGGGGCCGGTATTTTTCCGCAATCAGCCCGTGGGGTGTACGGCGACCATTGTATACCAGATCTATCAGGAAGAATGTATTCTGGTAGAGAAAGCGCATGCGGCGCTTCTGTGCGCGGCGATCATTTCCGATACACTGATGTTCCGTTCACCGACCTGCACACCGCTGGATGAACAGGCGGCAAGAGCACTGGCCAAGATCGCGGAGGTGGATATTGAGACACTGGCACAGGAGATGTTTAACGCGGGAAGCAACTTAAAAGGAAAGAGCGCTGAGGAAATCTGTTTCCTTGATTTTAAACAGTTTACGGTTAATGACACAGTGTTTGGCGTCGGGCAGGTCAACTCTATGAACGAGAACGAATTAAAGGAGATTCGCGGGATCGTGGAACCTCATCTGGAGAAGGCACGCCACAGCCATGGACTGGATATGATCTTCTTTATGCTGACCAATATTGTCACAGAGTCGTCAGAACTGCTCTGCTGTGGTATGGAGGCGAGGGAGAAGATATTGAGCGCTTATGATCTGCCGGAAGATACGGAACGGATCATGCTCAAAGGCGTCGTATCGAGAAAGAAGCAGCTTGTCCCCACACTGGTGGGAAGCTTGCAGCAATAGCAGAATCCAGATGATTTTGGAAAATCTGATAATATCCAGGAGATGAGAAGATGGGAAAACAGACTTGGAAACCGGGGAATATGCTTTATCCGCTTCCTGCTGTCATAGTAAGTACGGCGGATAAGAAAGGAAATACCAATATCCTGACCATCGCGTGGACAGGAACCGTGTGCACAAATCCCGCCATGGTCTATATTTCTGTGCGCCCGGAGCGTTATTCTTATCATATGATAAAAGAAAGCGGAGAGTTTGTCATCAACCTGACTACGGAAAGGCTTGTACGCGCCGCGGACTTCTGTGGAGTGCGTTCGGGAAAGGACATTGATAAGTGGAAGGAGTGCCGTCTTACACAAGGGAAAGCGGTATCGCTTGAATATGCACCGGCCATTGAAGAATCTCCGGTAAATATCGAGTGTAAAGTGAAAAGTATTCAGGAACTGGGAAGCCATCATATGTTTCTCGCAGAAGTGACCGCAGTTCAGGCGGATGAGAAATACATGGACGAAAACGGGAAATTTGAACTTAATAAAACAGGGCTTCTGGCGTATTCGCACGGAGAATACCTTGGACTTGGAAACAAGCTGGGGACATTCGGGTACAGTGTGCGGAAGAAGATCAATAAGCCTGTAAAAAGCATGCATAAACCTTCTGATTCTGGAAGAAACTAGAACTCAGGAATATATGCAATAAACTACTTTGCTGTCTTTCACTTAAAGTGATTACGGGGTAAATAAAAATGAATCTCAATAAAAAAAGCTTGAATCTTTGCTGAGATTTTGATAAGATACATATAGTTAGTTATAGCTAACTATATGTGAATAAATCATGGAAACTCCTCTTGCCCTGAATACCTGAACCGGGGCAGAGGGGAGTCCGTGGGAAAGGACGAAAAGGACTATGGATTATTTAGAGATCGAAAAGGTGACAGGACGAGAGATCATTGACTCAAGAGGCAACCCGACGGTAGAGGCTGAGGTATATCTTGCGGATGGAACGATCGGGAGAGGAACAGCTCCCAGCGGCGCTTCTACAGGAGAATTTGAGGCATTGGAGTTAAGAGACGGAGATAAGGACAGATTCGGAGGCAAGGGAGTCTCCAAAGCTGTGGACAATATCAATACAGTGATCAACAGCACGCTTCAAGGGATGAATGCAGGCAATATTTACGCAGTAGATCAGGCAATGATGGGAGCAGACGGCACAAAGGATAAATCAAAGCTCGGCGCCAACGCGATCCTCGCAGTTTCTATTGCGTGCGCAAAAGCAGCGGCAGCATCCCTTGATATCCCGCTGTACCGCTTCCTGGGCGGCGTGAATGCCAACCGTCTCCCCGTGCCGATGATGAATATATTAAACGGCGGAGCACATGCGGCAAACACAGTGGATGTCCAGGAATTTATGATTATGCCCGCAGGAGCAAAGAGTTTTAAAGAAGGTTTAAGATGGTGTACGGAAGTATTCCACGCGCTGGCAGCTCTGCTGAAATCAAAAGGGCTTGCCACTTCCGTAGGTGATGAGGGCGGCTTCGCACCGGATCTTGGGAGCGATGAGGAAGCGATCGAATACATTCTTGAGGCGGTAAAAAAAGCGGGTTACGAGCCGGGAAAAGACTTCGTGCTTGCCATGGATGCTGCCTCCAGTGAGTGGAAGAGCGGAACAAAAGGAGAGTACGTACTCCCCAAGTGCGGGAAAAAGTTTACATCCGCAGAACTGGTGGCGCACTGGAAAGCTCTGTGTGAGAAATACCCGATCTATTCTATTGAGGACGGACTTGATGAGGAAGACTGGGAGGGCTGGCAGATGATGACAAAAGAGCTTGGAGATAAAGTCCAGCTCGTGGGCGACGATCTGTTTGTCACAAATACAGAGCGGCTTCAGAAAGGAATCAGTATGGGCTGCGGTAACTCCATCCTGATCAAGCTGAATCAGATCGGATCTGTTTCCGAGACCTTGGAGGCGATCAAGATGGCGCACAAAGCCGGATATACGGCGGTGACCTCCCATCGTTCCGGGGAGACAGAGGATACGACCATCGCGGATCTGGCGGTAGCGCTCAATACCTGCCAGATCAAGACAGGAGCGCCAAGCCGGAGCGAACGTGTGGCGAAGTACAACCAGCTTCTGAGGATTGAGGAAGAGCTGGGAGCGGCCGCAGTCTATCCTGGATTCGGAGCATTTAATATAAAAGGCTGATGTTCTTGTCCGGAAAGGATATGGCCAGCGTATAAATCAGAATAAATATAGAGGGTGTCCCAAAAGTCATGAAATGATCTGAAGGATACCCTTTCTTTTGCTATGGGAAAGCTCCCGGAACTATCAGGGATTTGATGGAAAAAACGGAAGAATGTTGACAAATCACAGGCACATTGTTAAGGTGATACCAGGGGAAAATTCAAACCAGAGTATACATAATAAAAGAGGGACAAGTATGAAAAAAAGAATAAGGGACACATTTCTTGCAGCAGTACTGGCTCCATGCCTGATCTCTACACCTGCATATGCGGCTCCGTCCGTCGATGAGTTGGAGGAAAGCAAGGCACAGGCAGAGAGTGAGGCTGCGGCTCTTCAGGACGAGTTGACGGCACTTCTGACGCAGATCAACGAGCTGGAGGAACAGCTTATCCAGAACGGGGGGAAACTCCTTCAGACAGAAGCAGACTTGGGCGCGGCGGAGGAAAAAGAAGCAAAACTGTACGAGGACATGAAAAACCGCATTAAATATATGTATGAGGGCGGACAGACGAACACGATGTCAATGCTTCTTGCTGCGGAGAATTTTTCGGATTTTCTGAACAAGGCGGAATATGCCAGCATGATCCATGCTTATTTATGACCGCCGGAAGCTTCTGGAACTTCAAGAGACACAGGAAGAGATACAAGCTTTGAAGACATCTCTTGAGGAAGAGCAAAAAGCATTGTCAGAGGCTCAAGACGAATATGAAAGAGAAGAGGCGAGTGTAAATGCCCAGCTTGAGGCAAAGCGTTCAGAAGTAGCTGATTTTGATGTGCTGCTTCAGGCAGCAGCGGAAGCGGCAGAGGCAGAGGCCTCACAGAACAGTAACGGGCAGGCAGAGACAAACGGTACGTCCGGCGGTTCTGCGGCAGCAGGAGCAGATTCCGGCGCAACATCAGGTGAAACGGCGGGCGGCACCACATCAGGTGAAACGGCGGGCGGCACCACATCAGATGGAACGGCAAATGGCGGTGCTTCAGGCGGAACCTCATCGGGCAGCGCCGGCGGCGGGTCTGGTTCGGGAACCACCAGTGGAAATACGGCAGCAGCACAGGCGATTGTAAATGCTGCGTATAGCCAGCTCGGTGTAAATTATGTATATGGCGGGACATCGCCGGGGATTGGTCTTGACTGTTCAGGATTAGTCCAGTATGCTCATAGAATGGCAGGGATCACGCTGCCGAGAACATCGGGAGCGCAGGGAGCTTCCGGAGTGGCGGTCAGCAGTCCGCAGCCGGGAGACATCGTATGCTATGTCGGCCATGTGGGAATCTACATAGGGAACGGCCAGATGATTCATGCGCCCCAGACCGGTGATGTAGTCAAGATAGCTTCCGTATATGGCAATCCATGGTATCGAAGATGCTGGTAGTATCACGAATAACATGAAACAAAAGATAAATCAGGATCAGTAAGAAGAAATGAAATATAGAGGAGATAACAATTTATGAAAAAACCGGTTTTAGTCATTATGGCAGCAGGAATGGGAAGCAGATACGGCGGACTTAAGCAGATCGATCCCGTGGACAGAGAAGGACATATTATCATGGATTTCTCTATTTATGACGCAAAGCGCGCCGGATTTGAGAAGGTAGTCTTTATCATTAAAAAAGAAAATGAAGCTGACTTTAAGGAAGCCGTTGGCAGACGGATTGAGAAAGAGATGGAAACAGTATATGTTTTCCAGGAATTGTCTAATATCCCGGACGGGTTTAAGATTCCCGAAGGGCGTGTGAAACCGTGGGGGACGGCGCACGCGGTCTTAAGCGCCATTGATGAGATCGACGGTCCGTTCGCGGTCATAAATGCGGATGATTACTATGGCCGCCACGCATTTCAGGCGATCTATGATTATCTCACTACCCATGACGATGACGACAAATACCGCTATACAATGGTGGCCTACCGTTTGAAAAATACAGTGACGGAAAACGGACATGTGGCCAGAGGCGTGTGTGGACTGAATGAGAATAATGAGCTGGTCAATGTGACGGAGCGCACCCGCATTGAGAAGAGAGGCGGCGGCATCGAGTATTCGGAGGATGACGGAAAGACATGGACGAAGATCGATGGGGATACGCTGGTATCGATGAATATGTGGGGATTTACACACAGTATTTTAGAGGAGATCCGGGATGGTTTCCCGGCATTCCTTGAGGCGGGATTAAAAGAAAATCCGCTGAAATGCGAGTATTTCCTTCCGGCGGTTGTGAGCGGGCTTCTGGAGGAAAGCCGTGCTGCGGTCAAGGTGCTGGAGTCGGAGGATAAGTGGTACGGGGTTACCTATAAGGAGGATAAGCCGGTGGTCGTTGCCGCGGTACAGGCATTAAAAGACGCGGGCTTATATCCTCAGAAGCTGTGGAAAGAGTGATCCGGGCAGAAAACAACAAATAGAAAACAGCAGACAGAAAAAAGTGTGTGCACGCATTGTATTAAAACGATGCGTGCAACATTTTTACCATAAAATGAACTAAAAATATAAAGCAATCGCCAGGACATAGTGCTATAATATGCACAGAAAACAGAGAAACAGCATCAGTTAAGGAGGAAGCGACCATGTCTATTTTAGTAACAGGAGGCGCCGGATTCATAGGCAGCCACACATGTGTAGAACTTTTAAATTCAGGTTATGACGTAGCAGTAGTAGACAACCTCTACAATGCGTCAGAAAAGGCTCTGGAAAGAGTGAAAGAGATCACAGGAAAAGACATTAGATTCTATAAAGCAGATATCCGCGACAAAGAAAGCATGAATGAAGTGTTCGACAAAGAGGAAGTGGAAGCTGTTATCCATTTCGCGGGACTTAAGGCAGTGGGAGAGTCTGTGCAGAAGCCTCTTGAATATTATGAGAACAACATCGGCGGTACAGTCACGCTCTGCGACGTTATGAGAAACCATGGAGTGAAGAACATCATCTTCAGCTCCTCCGCGACAGTGTATGGAGATCCGGCGTTTATCCCGATCACAGAGGAGTGTCCGAAGGGAACATGCACCAATCCTTACGGATGGACAAAATGGATGCTGGAGCAGATCCTGACAGATCTGCATACCGCAGATCCCGAGTGGAATGTGGTGCTTCTGCGCTACTTCAATCCCGTAGGAGCGCACAAGAGCGGCCTGATCGGTGAGGACCCGAAGGGAATCCCGAACAATCTGATGCCGTACATCACTCAGGTGGCTATCGGCAAGCTTGAGAAACTGGGCGTATTCGGAGATGATTATGACACTCATGACGGAACCGGCGTCCGCGACTATATCCATGTAGTGGATCTTGCGGTCGGACATGTGCGTGCAGTAGAGAAGCTGAAGGAAAAAGCGGGCGTATCTGTTTATAACCTTGGAACAGGGAACGGATATTCCGTACTCGATATGGTGAAAGCTTTCGGCAAGGCATGCGGAAAAGAGATCCCTTACGAGATCAGGCCGCGCCGTGCGGGTGACATCGCGACATGCTACTGCGACGCGTCAAAAGCAAAGGAAGAGCTCCACTGGACAGCCGAGAGAGGGCTGGACGAGATGTGCGAGGATTCCTGGAGATGGCAGAGCCAGAACCCGGACGGATTTAACAGCTAAGAGCGGGTTTGATTATAAGAAAAGAAGCAGGATGGAAAATGGGCGTCATTTTCTGTCCTCTTTTTATATATCAGGAAAGTGCCCATTTTTGCTTAAACATTGCCATTACTTTACAAATGAAACGGACCCAATAAATAAAAATACAGTTGAAAATCATTATCATTTATGGTACCATCACTAATGGTTAGTTTTAACTGTCTGAAATAAGCTATATAAAACTATGGTTGGAAACAGTAGGAGGAAAAAATGAAGAAAAATCCATTTAAGATTGTCTGGCTGGCATTTGCATTTCTGTCTCTCGGCATTGGGGCAGTGGGAGTTATTCTTCCTGTTCTGCCGACGACGCCGTTCCTTTTGCTGGCGTCATTTTGCTTTGCAAAAGGGTCGGAACGGTTCCACAGATGGTTCATCGGGACGAAGCTGTATAAGAATCATCTCGACAGTTTTGTAAGAGAGCGCGCGATGACGTTAAAGACAAAGCTTTGTATTTTGCTGCCGGCATCCGCGATGCTGATCTGCGCGGGGCTCCTTATGCAGAATGTGCCGGGACGGCTGTTCATTCTGTTTCTGATCTGTTTTAAATATGTCTACTTCTTTACGAGGATACGCACGGTCAAGCCGGAGGCAGTTTAGGATGAGGAGAACGGAAAACAAAAGAGACAAGGAAAAGCAGGTCGTCAGTCTGATGATCCGTCTCTATTGCAGGAAAAAGCATGACGGTCACAAGGATGAGGAAGGGTTATGCGAGGAGTGCAGGGCAATGCACGATTATGCGGCGCTGCGGGCAGATAAGTGCCCGTTCATGGAGACGAAGACCTTTTGCAGCAACTGCCGCGTGCACTGCTACCGCCCTGAGATGAGGGAGAAGATCCGCAGTGTGATGCGTTTCGCCGGGCCGTGTATGATCCTTTATCATCCGGTCATGGCGCTGCGCCACGCGGTCAGTTCCATAAGAGAGAAAAAGCGTATCGCGCGGGAAGAAGAGATACAGGCAGAAAATCTGCGGGAAAGGAATTCGGAACAATGATAAAGACAAGACTGATGAAGCTTCTGAAAGGTTCGGGGAAATATATCGGCGCCAACATATTCTGGCAGTGGATCGCTCTGCTGTTCCAGACCGCGTCGGTCTGTTCCGCTGGAATCATGATACAGAGACTATATGAAAGAAATCTGGAGACGGATACGATGTTGATGACAGGCGGGATCGTGCTGGCTTCCGTTCTTGTGAGGTTTCTTTCAGAGAAGATGGCGGCGAGGGCATCATACCGCGCCAGCGCGGAGGTGAAATCCGTCCTTCGCCGTCAGATCTATGAGAAGATACTGCGTCTCGGAGCGTCTTATAAGGAAAAGACTGCGACTTCCGGGGTTGTGCAGGTGTCCACGGAGGGAGTGGAGCAGTTAGAGATTTATTACGGAAGGTATCTGCCACAGCTTTTTTACAGTCTGCTCGCGCCGGTGACGCTGTTCGTTATCCTTGCGCCGGTCAGCATCAAAGCGTGCGCCGTGCTCCTGATCTGTGTTCCTTTGATTCCGCTGTCCATTGTGGCAGTGCAGAAGTTTGCCAAGAAACTGCTGGGCAAATACTGGGGAATTTATACAGAGCTGGGAGACAGTTTCCTTGAGAATCTTCAGGGGCTTACTACGCTTAAGATCTATCAGGCGGACGAGATGAAGGCAAAGGAAATGGACGAAGAGGCAGAGCGGTTCCGCAAGATCACAATGAAAGTGCTGACAATGCAGCTCAATTCCGTAAGCGTCATGGATATTGTCGCGTATGGCGGGGCGGCAGTGGGGATGATTGTCACTGTGCGGGAATATATGGCGGGGAATGTCAGCCTTGCGGGAGCTTTTTCCATCATTCTGCTTGCGTCAGAGTTCTTCATTCCCCTGCGTCTGCTAGGTTCTTTCTTCCACATTGCCATGAATGGAATGTCGGCAAGTGACAGGATATTCGGCATCCTTGACCTGGAAGAGCCCAAAGGCGGAAACAGTAGGATTTTTGCAGATCAGACTTTAGCAGGACAGGCACTGGAAAAGCAGATATCGGTAAGGATGTCCGGCGTGGGCTTTTCTTATGATGCAGAGCGTACCGTGTTAAGAGATATATCTTTTGATATGCCGGCGGGCAGTTTTATCTCCCTTGTAGGTGTGTCCGGCTGCGGCAAGAGCACCATCGCCGCTCTTTTGATGGGACGGAACAAAGGCTTCACCGGGGATATCAGTCTCAATGACCTTCCGCTCTGCGAGATTCGTGAAGAAGATCTGATGGAGAACATTACCTATGTGGGCCATAACAGCTATCTCTTTAAAGGCACTGTAGAGGAGAATCTGCGCATGGCTTCTCCCGGTGCTTCCCGTGGTGAAATGGAGAGCGTGCTGAAAAAGGTGAATCTCTATGATTTCCTGAACAATCAAAAAGGGCTTGCAACACAGCTGGAGGAGCAGGGAAGCAATCTGTCGGGCGGTCAGAGACAGCGTTTGTCCATCGCCAGAGCACTGCTCCACGACAGTCCGATGTATATTTTCGACGAGGCAGCCTCTAATATAGATGTGGAGAGCGAGGAGAAGATCATGGAAGTCATACGAGAACTGGCGAAGAGAAAGACGGTTTTATTCATTTCCCATCGTCTGGCAAATGCAGTGGGGTCAGATAATATCTGTTTTCTAGAGGGCGGAGAGATTAAAGAAAGCGGCACGCACGAAGAATTGATGGAACAGGGCGGAGGATATGCCCGGATGTACAGACTTCAGCAGGAGGTGACGGCATGAGAAAAAGAAGAAGTGGAATGCGCATTATGGCTCAGTTGATCGGACTTGTCCGGCCGCTTTTGCATGTGATGGCTGCGGCTATCCTTCTCGGGGTTCTCGGTTATCTTTGCGCGATCTTCCTGACTGTCCTTGCAGGTGCAGGATTGCTGCATGTATCTGGGCTCTTACCTGGCATAGGACCGTGGAAAAATATATCGCTTGCGATGATATTTGTCTGCCTTGGCGTTATGGCTGTGCTGCGGGGTGTGCTTCACTATGGAGAGCAGGCATGTAATCATTATATCGCCTTTAAGCTTCTTGCTTTGATCCGTCATAAGGTATTCGCGGCCCTGCGGAAGCTTTGTCCCGCCAAGCTGGACGGGCGCGACAAGGGAAACCTGATCTCGGTCATTACCTCAGACATTGAGCTTTTAGAAGTGTTTTATGCCCATACGATCTCTCCTGTAGCGATCGCAGTTATCACAGCAGGGATTATGGAAGTGTTTTTCTTTCATTATCATGCTCTTGCCGGTGCATTCGCACTGGCGGGATATATTGCTGTGGGGGTGATCGTGCCGCTGTGGAATTCTTCGAGAGGCTCGGACAAAGGCATGGAATTCCGTACGGAATTCGGTGAACTCAACAGTTTCGTTCTCGATTCACTGAGGGGAGTCGATGAGACCATCCAGTACGGATACGGCAGAGAACGGGCAAAGCAGATGGATGAGAGGAGCAGACGGCTGGACAGCAAGCAAAAGGAGATGAAAGGTCTGGAGGGGACACAGAGAGGCGTCACGAATATCCTGATTCTTGTCTTTTCCTTTGGGATGCTCTTTCTGACTTCATGGCTTACATTAAAAGGTGAGATGAACTTCCAGGGCGCGCTGCTGTGCACCATCCTCATGATGGGATCTTTTGGACCGGTGGCTGCTTTATCCAGCCTGTCCAACAATCTTATGCAGACCCTTGCCAGCGGAGAACGCGTGCTTGCGATTTTAGAGGAAGAGCCTGTGATACAGGAAGTACAGGACATGCCCGGGCAGAAGTTTGGCTCCGTGGAGTGTGAACATCTTGGCTTCGCTTATGAAGAGGAACATATATTAAAGGATTATTCCATCTCCATCCCCCAGGGCAGCAGCATCGGCATCTACGGGAAGAGCGGTTCGGGAAAATCCACTCTGCTTAAGCTGCTCATGCGTTTCTATGATCCGGACAAAGGAGACATTCAGATGGAAGGGCGCAGCCTTTCGTCCATCAACACAGCGGATCTGAGAAATATGGAGAGCTATGTTACGCAGGAGACCTGTCTTTTCCATGATTCCATCGCCAATAACATCGCGGTGGCGCGCCCCGGGGCCTCCCGTGAGGAGATCACGGAGGCGGCGAAGAAAGCGTCTCTCCATGACTTTATCATGAGCCTTCCCAATGGATATGCCACACCGGTGGGAGAGTTGGGGGATACACTTTCCGGCGGGGAGAGGCAGAGGATCGGTATTGCGCGGGCATTTCTTCATGACGCGCCTCTGCTTCTTCTGGATGAGCCAACCAGCAACCTGGATTCCTTAAACGAAGGGATTATCCTCAAATCGCTACGGGAGAGCTGTAAAGATAAGACGGTAGTCCTTGTGTCTCACAGGGAATCTACACTGGCAGCAGCGCAGAAGATATATCATATGAAGAGCGGAAGAATTTCTTAAATTATGAAATATATAAAAATGATCTATAAGACGTAAAAAATCATGCCGGGTTATCTGTGTATAATCCAGCATGATTTTTTTATAACAAGTGAATAGTTCAGTCTGCGCACCGGATAGGGTTTTACAGTAAATAATCTGCGAAATGAGAAAAAAACTGGCACACAATACGCACATCTTTTATAATATTATGGGCAAAAATGAGTTCCGGGCAAATATACAAAAATCTGAATTTATGAGAGGGGAAGAAGAATGAAATTGTTTCCAACATTAAGGGGGTACCGGATCGAGTACCTTTCAAAAGATATTTTTTCAGGGATCATCATAGCGGCGGTGTCCATACCGATCGCCATGGGATATGCGCAGATCGCAGGATTGCCGGCAGTATACGGGCTGTACGGTTCCGTATTCCCAATCTTTTTGTTTGCTTTGTTTTCCACATCAAAGCAGTTTATATTCGGAGTGGACGCAACCCCGGCGGCGTTGGTGGGAGCTGCCATTGCAGCACATGGATTCTCTGCCGGATCAGAGCAGGCGATGATCTACATACCGATGGTCGCACTGTTTGCAGGATTGTGGCTGGTTTTGTTCTATTTTTTGAAGGCAGACCGGATCGTGGACTTTATTTCTACTCCAGTCATGGGAGGGTTCATCAGCGGTATTGCGGTGACCATTATCCTTATGCAGGTGCCGAAGCTGATGGGCGGCATGGCAGGACGTGGAGAGATACTGGAACTGTCCCGCCACATCTGGAACACGCTGCCTTTTATCAACTGGCTGTCTCTTGCAATGGGAGTGGGCGCGCTGGCCGTGCTGATTCTTGCGAAGAAATTTATCCCTAAGTTTCCAATGGCCATCGTGATCATGGCCCTGGGTGTGGCGGCTACGGCCTTTTTTCATGTGGAGGAATATGGGGTGCCTCTTCTCTCGGCGGTAGAGCCGGGGCTGCCGGATATTTTTATCCCTCAGTTCCACAGAGTGGATATCACCCATGCCGCAGGACGCGGGCTTATGGTGGCCGTGGTCGTCATGGCGGAAACGCTTCTCGCAGAGAATAACTTTGCTTCCAAGAACGAATACAAGCTGAACATCAGGCAAGAGATACTTGCCTGCGCAGCGGGCAATCTGGCGGCAGCGGCAGTGGGATGCTGTCCGGTAAACGGAAGTATATCAAGGACTTCCATGAACGAACAGTATGGCGGCAGGACACAGGGAGTCTCCTTAGCTGCTGCTGTTACCATGGTGGTGATCCTTCTTACCGCCACGGGGTTTATCGGTTATCTCCCTGTTCCGGTGCTGACTGCCATTGTCATCTCTGCACTGTTAAACGTAGTGGAAGGCCATCTTGCCATGCGGCTTTTCAGGGTGAGCCGGCCGGAATTTTATATCTTTATGGCTGCGGGGATCGGGGTGCTCTGTATGGGAACGATCTATGGTGTTCTCATAGGTGTTATTCTGTCCTTTGTAGCGATGATTTTAAAATCGATAAATCCGCCGAGGACATTTCAAGGAATGGTGCCGGGGAGGATGGGGTATTATGATCTGAGTAAGAACCGTTTTGCCTATCCTGTAGAGCAGGTGCTCATCTACCGGTTCAGTGAAGATATGTTTTTCGCAAATATGAAGATCCTGCTCAAGGATATTGAGAGAGGCATCAAAGAGGATACCAGGGTGGTTATCGTGGATGCCGGGGCGGTAAATAGTATAGACTTTACCGCTGCGGACAGCATTGAGATGCTCGAAAAAAGTTTGGACAGGCAGGGAATCCGGCTCTATATCACAGGGCATGACGACCGGATTAATGAGCAGATGAGACATCTAGGTATCGGACACCTTATTGAAAAGGGCAGGGTGCGCAGGAATATCCTGGCGGCGCTTCGTGACGCGCGCATCGGGGTTCCATGCAGATTAGATATGCCAAAAGAAGATAAAAAAAGGCTGAAGCGCCTCGGGGAATATGCCTACCCGCCGGGGGAGGAGAACACACTTGAGGAATTTATCTGGGCATTCGGCAGCGGGGCAGATCGGGAAATTGAGAAGCACGCTCTTGACGTGGTCAAAAAACTTGTCACTGTTGAAGATGTGAGGAAGCTTTCGGAGAACGGCGTGGATAAGTTCGTGGAGTCGTGGGGGCATCTGGGGGAACTGGATGAAGATCTGCTTATCAGATCCATTGAAGCCCATCTTGATAAAGCCGGGAGAGAAGTTAAAAAGGAAAAGAAAATGGCTGCTGAACTTCTTGAGAAACGAAGAAGAAAATTAAGAGACAGACTCTTAAAAGAACATCCTGAGATGATGGAGTATCTTGAGGAGAGCAGGGAACATAGGATCGAGAAAAAGAAAAAAGGGAAATATGCATAAAAAAAGAAGCTGGAAACTGTCAAAATACAACAAAATGCAAATAATTTAAAAAAATAGGGACTCTAGTCCTATTTTAGACATGTTCTTATGGTATAATCATTTTTGAAAACTGAGTTTGATAACAGACGAGGATCAAAGGAGGAACGTATTCATGAAAAAAAGAATTTTGGCAATGCTACTTTCAGGAGCAATGGTCTTTTCACTGGCAGCCTGCGGCTCCGGCGGAGACGGCGGAAATGACAGCGG
Organism: uncultured Ruminococcus sp.; assembly: GCA_904418845.1. Taxonomy (GTDB): domain Bacteria; phylum Bacillota; class Clostridia; order Lachnospirales; family Lachnospiraceae; genus Mediterraneibacter. The sequence continues at coordinate 46,362 of CAJFQC010000008.1, forward strand.
ATCGGGAGACGGCGGCAGTTCGTCAGGCGAGGAGATGAACATCGCGATGGTCACAGACTCCGGCGACATCACGGACCAGAGTTTCAATCAGACGACTTATGAGGCGTCGAAGGCATGGGCAGATGAGAATGGCGTGGAGTTCAATTATTACAAGCCGGAGAGTGATTCCGACGAGGCCCGCAACGCCAGCATTGATCAGGCGATCGCTAACGGTGCGAATGTGATCGTTCTTCCGGGATATATGTTTGCGGCGTCAGTCGTTGAGCAGCCGGAGCTTTACCCGGATGTGAAGTTCATAGCTCTTGACGTAGGACCGGGGGACATCCTTGAGAAAGGAGTAGGCGAAGGATATGATTACAACCCGGATAACTGGGATGTGACAGAGTACTACAACACAGACAACGTGTACTGCTGTACTTATCAGGAGGAGATTTCCGGATACATGGCAGGATACGCAGCAGTGAAGATGGGATATAAGCATCTTGGATTCCTTGGCGGAATGTCCGTGCCGGCTGTTATGCGTTTTGGCTACGGTTACGTTCAGGGCGCTGATGAGGCGGCAAAGGAACTGGGCATCACAGACGAAGTGAGCGTTGAGTACGTATACGGCGGACAGTTCTACGGGGATGCTGATATCACAGCGTATATGGACACATGGTACAACTCCAACGGAGTAGAAGTTGTCTTTGCGTGCGGCGGCGGCATCTACACATCTGCGGCAGAAGCGGCAGTTAAGACCGGCGGCAAAGTGATCGGAGTTGACTCAGATCAGGCGCCCATCATCGACGAATATCAGGAAGGTCTTACTGTAACATCCGCGATGAAGGGTCTTGCGGTCACAGTAGACACAGTCCTTACTGACATTGCGGCAGGAAACTGGAGCGATTATGTAGGAAAGATCGATACACTTGGTCTTGTATCCGAGACACCGGAGGAGAACTTCGTACAGCTTCCGATCGAGTCTACTCAGTGGGATGACGGATTTACAGAAGATAACTACCGCGAACTCGTAGCGGCATTGTATAACGGAGACATCACAGTTTCCGATGACACGACGGAAATGCCGGCAACAGAAATCAAAGTAACAGATTACGGCAGCATCAAATAAATAAGAGATCTGAGATAAAGAGGGTCAGGCTGAGGGCCTGTCCCTCTTTTTATATAAACAAGGCACAGGAGGAGGCAGGAGAGAATGGCAGAGTATGCGATAGAGATGCTGAACATCACGAAGAGATTCCCCGGCATCGTGGCGAATGACAATATCACGCTCCAGTTGAAAAAAGGGGAGATACACGCTCTGTTAGGAGAAAACGGCGCGGGCAAATCCACGCTGATGAGCGTGCTCTTCGGGCTGTATCAGCCGGAGGAGGGCGAGATCCGCAAAGAAGGAAAAAAGGTGGAGATCAAAGACCCCAATGATGCGAATGAACTGGGGATCGGAATGGTGCATCAGCACTTCAAGCTGGTGGAATGTTTCAGTGTCCTCGACAACATCATTTTAGGTGTGGAGACTACAAAGGGCGGATTCCTCAAGAAAAAGGAAGCAAAGGAAAAGGTGATGGCGCTGTCCGAAAAGTACGGACTTGCGGTAGATCCGGACGCATTGATCGAGGACATTACGGTGGGCATGCAGCAGAGGACGGAGATTTTAAAGATGCTCTACCGGGACAACGACATCCTCATTTTTGATGAGCCTACGGCCGTTCTTACTCCGCAGGAGATCCAGGAACTGATGTTGATCATGAAGAGCCTGGCGGCGGAGGGAAAGAGTATTCTCTTTATCACTCACAAGCTGGCGGAGATCATGCAGGTTTCAGACCGCTGTACTGTGCTCAGAAAAGGAAAGTATATCGGAACTGTTGAGACAAAAGACACGACACCGGAAAAGTTATCGACCATGATGGTAGGGCGCGACGTCAGCTTTGTAGTGGAGAAGGAGCCCGCGAAGCCGGGAGACGTTGTCCTTGATATCAAAGATATGACCGTGGCGTCAAAGCATCATAAGAACAATGCGGTGAATAATGTCTCTCTTCAGGTGCGAAGAGGAGAGATTGTATGTATCGCGGGGATTGACGGGAACGGGCAGACAGAGTTTGTCTACGGGCTGACAGGATTAGAGCCGCTCGCAGGCGGGACGATCACCATGAACGGAGCGGATATCACACATACCTCTATCCGCAAGCGTCTGATGTCGGGGATGAGCCACATCCCGGAGGACAGACACAAGCATGGTCTGGTGCTGGACTATACACTTGAGGACAATATCATTCTCCAGAGATACTTTGAGCCGGAGTTTACGAACAAGTTCGGATTCATGAAAAGAAAACCGATCCGTGAGTATGCCGACCGTCTGATCAAGCAGTATGATGTGCGCTCAGGACAGGGACCGATCACGATGGCGCGTTCTATGTCCGGAGGAAACCAGCAGAAAGCGATCGTTGCCCGGGAGATCGACAAGAACCCGGAACTGCTCGTAGCGGTGCAGCCGACGCGCGGTCTGGATGTGGGTGCGATCGAGTATATCCACAAGCAGCTTGTTGCGCAGAGAGACGCGGGGAAAGGCGTTCTTCTCGTCAGTCTGGAGCTGGACGAGGTGATGAATGTCTCTGACCGGATCTTAGTCATGTACGAGGGAGAGATCGTAGGAGAGTTTGATCCGAAGAAAGTTACAGTAGAAGAACTCGGGCTCTATATGGCGGGCTCTAAGAGAGATACTCCGGGCATATCCGGCGATACCGGGAAAGATGCGGAGGACAAAGGAAAGGAGGAGGGCAGCAAATGAGCGGAAATACAAGAAAAAACACAGGACTTTTAAGAAACAGCGGCGTCCAGACAGTCATCGGGTCTCTTCTCTGCATCCTGATCGGTCTTTTCATCGGATACATCGTGCTGCTGATCATCAATCCCGGCGGCGCGGGGGAAGCGATCGCGGCGATATTGAAGAATTTCCTCTACTATCCGAGCCCGGTGGCAGCGATGAAATATTTCGGCTCCACGCTGGTCAAGGCGTCTGCGCTCCTGATGTGTTCTTTATCCGTGCTCTTTGCATGGAAGGTTGGGCTTTTCAACATCGGAGCGGCAGGACAGTATGTCGTGGGTGCGGGAGCAAGCCTGTACTTTGCGTTGAAGCTGGGGCTTCCGTGGTATGCATGTCTGATCGCGGCGGTGGTTGCGGCTGCAGTCGTGGGCGGTATCTCAGGCGCGCTTAAGGCATATCTCAATGTAAATGAGGTCATCTCCTGTATCATGCTGAACTGGATCAGCCTTTATTGCGTCAATATGCTGCTGACAAATGTAAAAGAACAGTCCACTCCTTACACGAAAGCGCTGGAGGGTACGAACAAAAGCGCACTTCTCCCGACACTGGGGCTGGACAAACTGTTTGCGAACAATAAATTCGTTACCGCGGGACTTATCTTGGCGGTCGTGGCGGCAGTCCTTGTGTGGATCGTCATGAGCAAAACAAAGTTAGGCTATGAGCTGAAAGCCACGGGACTTAATAAAAACGCTGCAAAATACTGCGGTATGAATGAGAAGAGGAATATCATCCTGACAATGATGATCGCTGGCGGACTGGCAGGTCTCGGCGCGGGAGTATTCTACCTGACAGGGATCGAACAGTGGATGGTACAGCAGACGAGCGTGCCGACCATGGGATTCAATGGTATAGCAGCAGCTTTCCTGGGGGGATCAAGCCCCATTGGAGCGATCTTCTCATCTTATTTTATCCAGCATATCACAAGCGGCGGTACTTATGTAGACACGACGATGTACTGTACTCAGATATCAGATCTGATCTCAGCGTTTATCATCTATCTGTGCGGCTTTGTTCTTTTCTTTAAGGTGTGGCTGAACAGACTGTTGGACAGAAGAGAAGAAAGACGGCTTTCAAAAGAACAGAAAGGGGGCGAGGCGTAATGTTGTTATTGATCCAGTATACACTGATATTTGCGTCTGTTTTGGTGCTTGTGGCACTGGGGGGATGCTTCTCAGAGCACAGCGGTGTCATCAACATCGGTCTGGAAGGGATCATGGTCATCGGCGCGCTCGGAGGCGCTCTTATGATGAAATATGCGGCGGCGGGGATAGCGGCGCCTCTGATGATCCTTCTTGTCATTCTTGCAAGCGTGATATCGGGAATGATTTTCTCTTTGCTCCTTGCAGTGGCTGCAATCAGGTTTAACGCGGATCAGACGCTGGTAGGAACAGCGCTCAATCTGCTCGGACCGGCAGCGGCAGTCGTTCTGGTAAGGGCGATCAACACTGCAGAGAGCGTAGATAACGTATCTTCCACCGTGGCGTACGGGACGGCGAAAAAAGCCTTCCTTGTAAACATCAACGGTTTTGAATTTAATTGGTTTATGCTGATTGCGTTTCTTCTGCTGATCGCATCCTATGTCGTACTCTACAAGACAAGATTCGGTCTGAGACTGTGTGCGTGCGGTGAGCATCCGCAGGCGGCGGACTCTGTCGGTATCAATGTATATAAGATGCGTTATGCGGGAGTGCTCATTTCAGGAGCGCTCGGCGGACTTGGCGGACTGGTCTACATCACGGCAGGAGTCAGCGAGTGGAAGTTCGAGAATGGAGTGGCAGGTTTTGGATTCCTTGCTCTTGCGGTTATGATCTTCGGACAGTGGAGGCCGGTCAGCATTGGTCTGGCGGCGCTGCTCTTCGGGCTGTTCCGTGCGCTTTCCAACGTATACACGGGATTCGACGCTCTGGTGGCTCTAAAGCTTCCCAGTACAGTTTACAATATGCTGCCGTATATTATCTCTCTCTTAGTTCTGGCCTTTGTATCTAAGAGGTCCAGAGCGCCCAAAGCGGAAGGTATTCCCTATGACAAGGGGCAGAGATGAAAAAGTGGAGATAAGATTGCAGCGGGAAGTTCAGAGAGCATAGAAAGTGAGGAATTGACATGAAGAATTATTCAGAAGATCCGGGCAGACAGTATCATATCCAAGTCGCTAAAGGAGAGGTGGGCCGCTATGTGATCATGCCGGGCGACCCAAAGAGATGCGCGAAGATCGCGGAATATTTCAACGATCCGGTGCTCATCGCGGACAACAGAGAATATGTGACATATACAGGAACATTGGATGGAGTAAAGGTCAGCGTCACTTCCACGGGTATCGGCGGCCCGTCGGCTTCCATCGCCATGGAAGAGCTGTACCGCTGCGGGGCGGACACATTTATCCGCATCGGCACCTGCGGCGGGATGCAGACAGAGGTAAAAAGCGGCGACGTGGTGATTGCCACAGGGGCGGTCCGCATGGAAGGAACGAGCAGGGAGTACGCGCCTGTCGAGTATCCGGCTGTCCCGGATCTGGATGTGACAAATGCGCTTGTGAAGGCAGCGAAGAAGCAGGAAGTGGCTTTCCATACAGGCGTGGTACAGTGCAAGGATTCCTTCTATGGACAGCACGAGCCGGAAGCAAAGCCTGTAAGCTATGAGCTGCTGAATAAATGGGAGGCGTGGAAGCGCCTTGGCTGCCTGGCTTCGGAGATGGAATCCGCCGCGCTCTTCATCGTGGCAAGCCATCTGAGGGTGAGGACAGGATCCTGTTTCCTCGTGGTGGCAAACCAGGAAAGAGAGAAGCTCGGATTGGAAAATCCGGTAGCACATGATACGGATATGGCCATCCGGGTGGCGGTAGAAGCAATCCGGGAGCTGATAAAGGCAGAATAATCAGTGGGTGAGGCTGTCCCGCGCTGAATCGGGGGAAGGATCTCGGAACAAGCGCGGGGCAGTATCAATAGATAGGAGAAAAGAAGATGGATCAGAAAGAAATTTTAAAACATGTGGATCATACACTGCTGCTTCAGGGCGCGACGTGGGAGGAGATCCGGCAGATCTGCGACGACGCGGTAAAATACCAGACAGCGTCGGTATGCATCCCGCCCAGCTATGTAAAGCAGGCGAGCGAGTATCTGGACGGAAAGATGGCAGTTTGTACGGTCATTGGCTTTCCAAACGGATATATGACCACCGCGGGAAAGGAATTTGAAACAAAGGATGCTCTCTCAAACGGCGCCTCAGAGATCGACATGGTCATTAATATCGGCTGGCTCAAAGACAAGAAATATGATCTGATAGAAGAGGAGATCCGTACGCTGAAGCAAGCCTGTGGTGAAAAGATATTAAAAGTTATCATCGAGACATGCCTTTTGACTGAGGAAGAAAAGATCAAAATGTGCGAGATTGTGACAAAAGCGGGAGCAGATTATATCAAGACTTCTACCGGATTCTCAACGGCAGGGGCCACATTTGACGATATCCGCCTGTTTTCCGAACATATCGGGCCGAATGTAAAGATGAAAGCCGCCGGCGGGATCTCTTCCATGGATGACGCAGAGAAATTCCTTGAACTGGGAGCGGACCGTCTGGGAACCAGCAGGATCGTCAAGCTTGTGAAGAATGAGGAAGCGACAGGGTATTAAACAAAAAGGAGCTTATTACATGGACAGACAGGAGGATTGCCGCATGGATAAAAAACAGATCGAAGAGCTGATCAATACTGCGGTCCGGCAGCTTGAGTTTTCCTACACTCCGTATTCCGGTTTTAAGGTAGGGGCGGCGCTTTTAGCAAAAGAGGGAAAAGTCTATGGCGGCTGCAATATTGAGAACGCGGCTTACGGACCGACTAACTGCGCGGAGCGGACCGCATTTTTCAAAGCGGTCAGCGAAGGCGTGCGTGAGTTCAAAGCGATCTGTATCGTGGGTGGGAAAGACGGAGTGCTGACAGACTATGCCGCGCCCTGCGGTGTGTGCCGCCAGGTGATGATGGAGTTCTGTGATCCGGAAACATTTCAGGTCATCCTCGCCACAGGAAAGGAACACTATGATGTGTTTACGCTCAAAGAGCTTCTCCCCTTTGGATTTGGTCCGGCGAATCTGGATTGACTTAGCTTGCAGGAGGAATAAGGATGGACAGATATAAAAGAGTTTTTGTGATCGTGCTCGACTCTCTTGGGATCGGGGCAATGCCGGACTCTGAGAAGTTCGGGGATACAGACGTGGATACATTCGGTCATATCGCTGAAAAGATGGGCGAACTGGATATTCCTAATCTACGGAAACTGGGTATGATAAACCTTCATCCGGCGGGCAGGATGACCGGTGTGGAACGGCCGCTCGGATATTATATGCGTCTTGCCGAGGCCAGTAATGGTAAAGATACAATGACCGGGCACTGGGAAATGATGGGAATACGCACAGACAGGCCTTTTCTTACATTTACAGATACAGGATTTCCGCCTGAGCTGATAGCGGAACTTGAGAAACGGTGCGGAAAACGAGTGATCGGAAACAAGAGCGCCAGCGGGACAGAGATCATCGAAGAACTGGGAGAAGAAGAGATTGCGACAGGAGCAATGATTGTCTATACATCAGCGGATTCTGTACTGCAGATATGTGGAAATGAGGAAACCTTCGACTTGGCGAACTTGTACCGCTGCTGTGAGATTGCACGTGAGATCACTATGAAAGACGAGTGGAGAGTGGGACGCGTCATTGCAAGACCTTATGTGGGAAAGAAAAAAGGGGAGTTTAAGCGTACCAGCAACCGCCACGACTATGCCTTAAAGCCTACTGGAGCGACTGCGCTTAACGCGCTGAAGGACGCCGGGCTGGATGTGATCGGAGTGGGGAAGATAAATGATATCTTCTGCGGCGAAGGCATCACGAGAACCTATCATTCGAACAGTTCGGTCCATGGGATGGAACAGACGATCGAGATCAGCAGGGAAGATTTCCACGGGCTTTGCTTTGTCAATCTTGTGGACTTTGACGCTCTGTGGGGGCACCGCAGGGATGTGGAAGGATACGCGGAAGAGATCGAGAAGTTTGACAAGAATCTGGGCGTGCTGCTGGGTGAATTAAGGGAGGATGACCTTCTGATCATCACTGCAGATCACGGAAATGACCCGACTTATACTGGAACAGACCACACCAGAGAGTACGTGCCGTTCCTCGCTTATGCGAAAGGAATGAAGCAGGGAGGCGGTCTGGGCGACGGGGATACGTTTGCTGTGGTCGGCGCCACTGTGGCGGATAATTTTGGGGTGGCAATGCCGGAGGGAACGATCGGAACTTCGATACTGAACAGGCTGATATAGATGAACGGACGTAAGGTAAGCTGACACAGGATAAACTGACGCAGGATGAGCCGACAGAGGAGGACGGGATGGGACACGGATTTCTATATGAAGCACTGCCTTTTTTAGAGGATCTGAGCAAAGAGGAGCAGGAACAGTTCGTGGAATACTTTAGGACAGCTCCCCTCTGGCTTATTGATTCTTTCCGGATAGAAAAAGTGAAGAAGGGAACTGTGTTCACAAGAGAGGGAGAACCTGCGGATACGGTCTTTTTCATTGCGGGCGGCACCATCGCCGCGACAGATTACAGAATGTACGGGATGTCCTACGATTACCGCAGATATAACCGTGTGTATGCGTTCGGAGCACTGGAGATCCTGATCAATGTGGACAAATACATGACGACCCTCCGTGTGGCATCGGACTGTACGATCGCTATGCTTCCGAGGGCAAAATATGAGAAATGGCTGTTTTCAGACATAAATGCGTTGAGATACGAGACAATGCGGATGGGCTCGGATCTTCTCAACGAATCAAGGGATAACCGTCTTTTCCTTTTTGTGCAGGGACCTGACAGATTGGCACTGCTTTTTGTAAAACGGTATGAGCAGTACGGTAAAAAAGGTGTTTTAAGCATTAAGAGAAGCAGACAGAATCTGGCGGATGAGACAGGGCTGTGTATCAAGACGATCAGCAGAGGAGTCAAGAGATTTATGGAAGAAGGCCTTATCACTAAAGAAGGGAATCAGATCATAATTGATCAGGCACAGTATGAGGGCTTAAAACAGATGATCTCATCTAAGCTCTATTTAGATTAGGAGATTTGAATAAGGAGGGCATGAAGCCCTCCTTTATATATACAGCGAACCCTAAAAGACCGCTATATGCAACATTTTTCTATTATGGAAGCTGACCCATCAAACGGATACTCTCGGTGATCAGACGCTTGAAATCCGCGGCGGCCTTGTCCGCTGTCTCCTGTACTTCTTTATGATCGAGCGGGCGGTCTGACATTCCTGCTGCCAGATTTGTGATGCAGGAGATACCGCACACTTCAAGACCCATATGGCGCGCTGCCATCGCTTCACATGCCGTGCTCATCCCTGCGGCATCTCCGCCGAGCGTACGGCACATACGAATCTCGGCAGGAGTCTCGTAAGCCGGACCGGAGAATTGCATATACACGCCTTCTTTAAGAGAGACACCAGTGTTTTCGCCGGCCGTTTTAATGATCTCTCTGAGACGTCTGCTGTATACCTCGGACATATCCGGGAAGCGCACGCCAAGAGAATCCTCATTTGGCCCGATCAGGGGACTTGGGACGAGCGAGGTGATATGATCTGTGATCACCATGAGATTTCCCGGGCGGAAATCGTAATTTACACCACCCGCTGCGTTGGTGAGGATGACCTTTTTTACCCCCATCTTTCCCATCAGACGAACAGGAAGCACAACGTCCTGCATAGGATAGCCTTCATAGTAATGTACCCGTCCCTGCATAGCTACAACAGGTACTCCCTCTACATATCCGAAGAGGAAACGTCCCTTGTGGCCGGATACAGTAGAGACCGGAAACCCTTCAATGTCGGCATATTCAAGAGTTTCCTCAATCTGCATGGTTTCTGCATAATCGCCGAGCCCTGAACCCAGTGTCAGGCCGATCTCAGGGCGAAAGCTGATCTTTTTGTCCACCTCCTCTGCACATTTCAATAACTTTTCATAGAAAGTATTCATATGATCTCCTCCCTTTTCTTTCAGTCAGACTTTATGCAGCCGCTAAAAGATGATTTTGAAGACGACAGAACCGCCGTCCCGTATTATATATTATAGACTAACTGATTCCACAGAATATAAAAAGGACTTAAGTCTTATTTTTTGTCTTGATTTATTTCTTTGGGTATATTTTACAAATATAAGTATGCATGTTTAGTTAAATTGCTGACAAAACAGAATCATACCCCTTCTTGACAACATATACCCCTATAGGTATATAATGGAATTGATAAATAAGAGACAGGAGGGAGATATTTGAAAAAACTAGAAGAACTTATGGAATGGGGAGGGATAAAGAGAGATATCGTATTCCTCATTATTTCAGGAGCAGCGCTGCTTCTGAGTATATTACAGATAAGACCATTTCCTTTTGATATGGCATGGATCGCTATATTATTCTGCGGAATACCGATCTTGATGGAAGCATTCATCGGGCTGGTCACGGAATTTGATATTAAAGCAGATGTGCTGGTGTCCATCGCCCTGATCGCTTCTGTGATCATCGGGGAAGATTTTGCCGCAGGAGAGGTGGCATTTATCATGCAGCTCGGTGCCCTTCTGGAAGATCTGACAGTGGAGAGAGCAAGAGCCGGCATTGAGAGACTGGTACACCTGACGCCGCGCACTGCCCGGCGGATACTGGACGGAGCAGAAGAAATTATTCCAGCAGAAAAGGTGTGCATCGGAGAGATCCTCCGGGTTCTGCCCGGGGAGGCGGTCCCTGTGGACGGAGTGATCCTTTCCGGAGAGACATCGGTCGACCAGGCAGTTATGACGGGCGAATCCCTTCCCGTTGATAAAGGACCGGGAGATACCGTCTCCAGTGGAACGGTGAATCAGTTTGGCGCTTTTGAAATGCGGGCGGAAAAAGTAGGAGAGGACAGCTCTATCCAGCGAATGATCAGCCTGGTCCGGTCAGCCGATGCAGGGAAAGCAAAGATTGTAAGGATTGCAGACAGATGGGCAACATGGATTGTAGTGATCGCCCTGAGCGCCGCTGCCCTTACGGGGCTGGTCACAGGAGAGGTCATCCGTGCGGTGACAATCCTTGTAGTGTTCTGCCCATGCGCCCTTGTACTCGCTACGCCCACAGCGATCATGGCAGCCATCGGAAATGCGGCGAAGCACGGATTCCTCGTCCGGGAAGGAGATGCGCTGGAACGTCTGGCAGCGGTCAGGAATATTGCTTTTGACAAGACAGGAACGCTTACCTGCGGGAGGCCTCATGTTGCGGCGGTGGAAAGTGCGCTCGAATATGTTACTGACAGACAGTTGTATACATATACTGCACGGACAGAGCTTCCTTCCGAGCATCCTCTGGGAAAGGCAGTGGTGCGCTGTTACAGGGAAGGATACTGTGGAAAAGGAGAGAACAGCCTGGACACGGCAGAATATCCTGGCAAAGAGGCGGTTCTTTTCCCGCCTGAGAGATTCCATATGCTTCCCGGACGTGGAGTTGAGGCAGTCGTAGATGGAAAAACTGTGCTCGCAGGCAATCCTGAGCTGATGAGCGGGAAGGGGGTATCTTTAAATAACACTATAAAAGAAAAAGCAGAACAGTATCTAAAAGATGGCTGTACGGTCATATATGTGGCGCTGGACAAAGAGGCGGCAGGTTTTATCGCGCTCTCTGATACACTACGTCAAGATGCTGCACAGACTATCGGGGAAGTGAAAACATCGGGCGCGTATCCGATTCTTCTGACAGGAGATCATGAAAATGCGGCAAAGCACATCGCAGAGGAACTTCATATCAGCGAAGTGCGCGCAGGATGTTTGCCAGAAGATAAACTACAGTGGATTGAGGAACAGCAGGAGACAGGCAGTCCGGTATGCATGATCGGGGATGGGATCAATGACGCACCGGCATTGAAAAAAGCATATGTGGGCATTGCGATGGGGAAAATGGGAAGTGATATCGCCGTGGACGCGGCCGACATTGCACTCGTGAACGATGATATCCGGGAACTGCCCCATCTGCTCCGGCTTTCAAAGAAGATGATGCTAACGATCAAACTGAATCTGACGTTTTCTATGACTTTGAATTTTGCGGCGATACTGCTTGCGATCACAGGTATCCTTAACCCTGTGGCAGGTGCGCTTGTCCATAACGCAGGGTCTGTACTTGTGATTATAAACTCAGCCATGTTATTAGGGTGGAAGAAAAGGAAAAAGTAAGAAAAGGGCAAAATGTGAAACAAGGGGAGAGCGGAAAGCTCATCCCCTTATTTCATATTTGCAAACCTCTCTACGGCTTTTGTGAAGCTGGCAATCGTTTGGTCCGCATCTCCGTGCAGTATCCCGTCCCTGACACAGTGGTTGATGTGCCCTTCGAGAACGACCTGTCCTGCTTTGTGGAGGGCAGATTTGGCGGCATTTATCTGGGCAAGGACATCTTCACAGGGAACATCCTCATCAATCATGCGGTCGATCGCCTGAACCTGTCCGATAATCTTCTTCAGCCGCCGGTGAAGATTCTCGGAATCCATACATTGTTTCATGGCCAGAACCTCCTTTCTCTTCGGCAAACCGTATTTACAGTATTTCTATAAATCGCCTGAAAGCTTTTAAGCCTTCTTCTGTGCACTTATATACTCCGGCGTCCTCAAGTACCTGGCAGAATACTTTTCCGACTTCCTGCTCTAAGATATGTTCTACATTATCTGCGTTGACCTCTGTGCAGGATGGCAGGAATCCGTCTACCCAGTCCGCGTGCTTTGCAATCTGCTCATTGCTGCGGATGTCTTTTTCTTCAAGGATATACTCTTTTAAGAGTTCCATCTCACCTTTTAAGCGGGCGGGAAGGACTGCAAGGCCCATGACTTCGATCAGTCCGATGTTTTCTTTTTTGATGTGGTGGAGCTTTGCATGGGGGTGATATACACCGAGCGGATGCTCCTCTGTTGTGATATTGTTGCGCAGTGTAAGATCCAGTTCATAGAGGCCGTCTTTTCTGCGGGCAATCGGTGTGATCGTGTTGTGCGGTGTGCCGTCTGTCTCTGCGAAGATAAACGCTTCTTCATCTGTGTAAGAGCGCCAGCTTTTCAGGATATGGTCGGCAAGCTCAATGATGCGCTCTGTGTCCTCCCCGCGCAGGCGGATAACGGAGAGAGGCCATTTTACGATACCGGCGGATACATCTTCATATCCCTTTACAGTAAACTCTTCGATGACAGGGGCTTTTGCCATTGCGAAGGTATAGTTTCCGCCCTGGAAATGATCATGGCTTAAGATAGAACCGCCTACGATCGGAAGGTCCGCGTTGGAGCCGAGGAAATAGTGGGGGAAGATCTTAATAAAGTCAAACAGTTTGGCAAAGGCATTGCGGTCTATCTTCATCGGGATATGCTCACCGTTAAACACGATACAGTGCTCATTGTAATAAACGTACGGAGAATACTGAAATCCCCACTTATTGTTCTGGATCGTAACGGGGATGATCCTGTGGTTTTCCCTCGCCGGATGGTTCGCACGCCCCGCGTAGCCTTCGTTCTCCATACAGAGCTGGCATTTTGGGTAGGATGAAGATTTGGCCTGTCCTGCCGCTGCGATTGCCTTAGGATCTTTCTCCGGCTTAGAAAGATTGATTGTGATGTCAAGTGTGCCGTACTCTGTATCAACCGTCCATTTTCTGTCTTTTTTTATGCGGTAGCGGCGGATATAGTCGCTGTCCTGGCTTAATTTATAGTAGTAATCTGTGGCAGTCTCAGGAGAAACGTCGTATTTCTTCCAGAACTCCCCGTGGATCTGCGCCGGGCGCGGCATAAGGCAGTTCATGATCTTTGTGTCAAAAAGATCGCGGTAAGTGATGCTGTCCTCAATGATCCCCCGTTTTACTGCCTCGTCAAGCAGATCCTTTAACACGTCTTCAAGGATGATGTTATCTGTATCACAGGATACGTCCTCATAGTCATTTTCCCGGAAAAGATCAAGAAGGAGATTAGTTGTGTAGATCTTTTCAGACTCAGGGGTCAGTCCTGTGTCGATTCCGTACTGCACCAGTTTTTTGATAGATTCGTAAAGCATAATGTTTTCCTCCAGATATTGATTCGCCGTGAACGGCAGGAAAATGTGGTCACGGCGGGATATTTATGATAATGCGGCGATACGGAAAATCAGTCGAGGCGGGAAGCGCCGTCACCGATATCTACGGTGTAGAACTCAGCCTCATGTCCGACTTTCTCTTTGTATGCACTGCCGATGCTTTCGATAAATCTATCCACAGTGTCATTCTTCACAATGCTGACCGTGCATCCGCCGAAGCCGCCGCCTGTGATGCGGGAACCAATGACGCCCGGGATCGCCCACGCCAGGTCCACAAGAATGTCGATCTCCTCACAGGATACCTCATAATCGTCACGGAGTGAGATGTGTGACTGATTCATAAGCTGGCCGAATTTCACAATATCTCCGTCCTTCAGTGCGGCTACCGCGTCCAGAGTGCGCTGGTTTTCATATACCGCGTGTTTTGCGCGCTTTTGCTGTATGGGATCTGCGATGAGATCTTTGTTTGCCTCGAATTCTTCCGGGGAAAGATCGCCGAGAGTTTCGATGTCAAGCTTTGTCTTCAGGGCTGCGAGAGCGTCCGTACACTCCTGACGTCTGTCGTTATAAGCAGAATCTACAAGGCTGTGCTTCACTTTGCTGTTTGTGATGATGATCTTTGCGTCGTCCAGCTTGATGGGAGCATACTCATATTTCAAAGTGTTCGTATCAAGGAAGATCGCATTGTCCTTTTTGCCGTTTGCGCTTGCAAACTGATCCATAATGCCGCAGTTGCAGCCGATGAATTTATTCTCACAGTACTGGCCGATGAGTGCGAGATCTGTCATAGAGAAATCCTTGATACCGAACAGGTCTGTCACGATCACGCCTGTGAGCACCTCAAGGGCAGCGGAAGAGGAAAGACCAGAACCATTCGGGATATTTCCCCAGATGACCATGTCAAAACCGGTCTCAAGCCTGCGGCCCTTTTCTGCGAACGTCCATACAACGCCGAGGGGATAATTTGCCCAGTTGTATTCTTTTTTGTTGGTCAGGTCATCGAGAGAAGTCTCAACAACACCAAACGAATCCAGATTCATGGAGTAGAAGTTCATCTTCCGGTCATCTCTTTTGCGCGCCACGCCGTATGTACCCATGGTCAGGGCGCAGGGGAATACATGTCCTCCGTTATAGTCCGTGTGCTCGCCGATAAGGTTGACACGGCCCGGTGCAAAATAAAAATGAGCACCCTCTGAATTTCCGAAAAGCTCTGCGAATTTGTCAAAAAGTTTCTGTTTCATTTTGATGATCCTCCTAAGTTTGGAAATGAAAATTTGATTTACGATGCAATCTACTTTCAGTATAGCCCGGAACAGGTTTTACGTCTATAAAAAATGTGTGCAGAATCATGTAAAAATGTTGCAACAAATATATACAGAAGGCTATAATGGGAACAAGAGATTTTAGACCGCAGAGCACGCGGGAAGGAAGGGCGGGGAAGAGTATGCCGAATTCATATAAACATTCGTACAAAACAGGGGAAAACTTTCTCAATTCTCTGAGCGTATATAATGTGGGCTATCAAAAATGTGAGCCGGAATATCAGTGGGGACCGGGAGTGCGTGATCATTACTGTATCCATCATATTCTGTCCGGAAGCGGATATTATTCCACGGGTAAGTCCTCGTGCCGCCTGAGCGCAGGGGATACCTTTATCCTCTATCCCGGGGTGGAGCTGCAATATCAGGCGGACAGTGAAGAGCCGTGGGAGTACACCTGGGCGGGATTTATGGGCTCGGATGCCGCGTCGATCATCCGCAATACAGATTTTTCCAAAGACCGCCCCTACATCTTAAAAGGGAAAATACCGGGGGACAGGATACAGGACGGGCTCGAGCGGATTTATCTCGTGAAAGGAAACACATACGAGGCATCCGTTGCAATGACGGGAGCGCTTTACAGTCTGCTCTCAGTGTTCATGCACTACGCGGACCGTAAGGAACCGGAAAAGGATATACGGCTGACATATGTAGAAAAAGCGGAGAGTTATATCGGAACAAATTATTCCTATCCTATCACCGTGGAGGATGTGGCGGCCTATGCAGGGATCAGCCGCAGCCACCTTTTTCGGTCATTTCAGGATCATATGGGAAAATCGCCCAAGGAATATCTGACGGAATACAGGATTAAACAGGCTTGTCGTCTGCTTAAAGAGACGGATCTTTCTGTATCGGCCATCGCGTATTCCGTGGGATTTGAAAACAACCTTTATTTTTCCAAAGCCTTTAAAAAACAGAAGGGCTTAAGCCCGTCGGATTACCGTCTTATTCATCTGTGAATGTGGACAAGAACCTTTACATACTCTGTAAAGTGATGATCCTGCGCGGGTATTATTGGATCAGAGTATGGCAGGGAACTGTGGGGTGGAGAAGATAAGGACAGATGGAAAGTTAAAGATATGGATGCAGACGCTGGCTCTGGCCGCTGTGTTTATGTTCTATCCAGTCTCAGCGCTGTGGTCCCAGGGGGGAACAGAAGAGTCAGAAGAAGCCTCTGTCGGTGGGGAAGCAGGAAAGTCAGAAGAGTCGTCCGACGAGGAGGAAACAGCGGAGCCGCGGCAGAGCGTGCCGGAAGAAGAAAAGCCGCGGATTGCCCTTACTTTTGACGACGGACCAAACGCAGAGCACACGCCTGTGCTGCTGGACGGTTTGAAAGAGCGGGACGTGAGGGCCACATTTTTTGTCATCGGCGCGAACATTGAAAAAGAGGACAATGCATCCCTTATCAAAAGGATGCAGGAGGAAGGGCATGCTATTGGCAATCATACGTATCACCATGTGGACCTCTCAAAAATGAATTCCGAAGATGCTCTTAAAGAACTTGATATGACGGATAGTTTGATAGAACATATTACAGGGGAGGCGCCGCTTCTTGTGCGTCCTCCATTTGGCGCTTTCCCCCAGGGGGCGGAGGAAGAGAGTAAACTGTATGTGAAATGGACGGTGGACTCCGAAGACTGGGTTACAAGAAATACAGAGGCAGCAGTAAGAAAAGTAGTGACGGATACAAAGGAAAATGATATCATTCTCATGCACGACTGTTATGGGACTTCTGTAGAAGCGGCACTGCAGATCGTAGATATCCTTCAGGAGAAAGGATATGATTTTGTAACAGTGGAGGAGCTTCTTATGGAGTAGGACTGTTTTTGATATAGTGAACGGCGCATATCGTAAATCCGGAAGCCGTGCAAGTGAGAAAATTAGAGATGGAAAAGGATGTATATATGATGGTACATGAGTTTTCGAGGACCGGGCTTTTGATAGGAGAGGATAAGTTAAAGAGGCTGAGAGAAGCTTCTGTGATGGTGTTCGGCGTGGGCGGCGTAGGCTCCCACTGTATTGAGACCCTGGCCAGAAGCGGCGTGGGCAGGCTGACACTGATCGACAATGACACGGTTTCGGTGACAAATATCAACCGGCAGTCTATTGCGTATCACAGCACGCTGGGGCGTTATAAGACAGAGGTGATGCGGGAGAGGATAAAAGATATCTGTCCCCATATCATCATAGAGACATATGAGATGTTCGTTCTGCAGGAGAATATCAGGGAACTTTTTGATAAGGCGGGGAGACCGGATTATATCATCGATGCCATAGACACGGTGAGCGCCAAGCTGGCGCTTGTGGAGCTTGCGCAGGAGAAGAATATTCCCATCATCAGCAGCATGGGAACGGGAAATAAGCTGCACGGAGAATTGTTTGAGATCGCGGACATATCAGAGACAAGCGTGTGCCCGCTGTGCCGTGTGATGAGAAAGGAATTAAAGAACCGGGGAATCACGCACCTGAAGGTACTCTATTCGAAGGAAAAACCTGTGGATACAAACGGACGGTCTACCGGGGAGGACACGGGAGTAAGAAGAGCTGTTCCGGGAAGTATCTCGTTTGTGCCGCCTGTGGCCGGACTTCTGATCGCGGGGGACGTTGTGAGAGATCTGGCCGGATTGTGACCGTTTGAAAAGAGATCAGGCGGGGACAGTGGGCGGCAGGCGATCTGGGATATACAGTACGCGTGTGTCAAAGGAGGAAGTAAGGATGGATCTGTTTGATTATATGAGAGAAAAGGAGCAGGAGAAGGAATCTCCGCTGGCATCAAGGATGCGTCCGACTGCGCTGGACGAGGTAGTGGGACAGCAGCATATCATCGGGAAGGATAGGCTTCTGTACCGCGCCATCAAGGCGGATAAGTTAAGCTCAGTCATTTTTTACGGGCCGCCGGGAACAGGGAAGACAACGCTGGCCAAAGTTATCGCCAATACCACAAGCGCGGAGTTTAAGCAGATCAATGCTACCGTGGCGGGGAAGAAAGACATGGAAGAAGTGGTGCGCCAGGCAAAGGATATGCAGGGCATGTACGGGAAGAAAACCATTCTTTTCATTGATGAGATCCACAGGTTTAACAAAGGGCAACAGGATTATCTCCTGCCCTTTGTGGAGGACGGCACCATCATATTGATCGGGGCTACCACGGAGAATCCTTATTTTGAGGTAAATGGAGCTCTTATTTCACGGTCCAGTATTTTTGAACTGAAACCACTGGAAAAGGAAAATATTAAGATACTTCTTCAACGTGCGGTAAATGACGCGGAGAAGGGAATGGGAAGCTTCCATGCGCAGTTGGACGACGACGCTCTGGAGTTCCTTGCCGACATGGCAGGAGGAGACGCGAGAAATGCCCTGAATGCCATTGAGCTTGGCGTGCTCACCACAGAGAGAGGTGAAGACGGGATCATCCACATTACAGTGGAAGTGGCGTCTGAGTGTATCCAGAAAAGGGTCGTCAACTATGACAAAAAGGGAGACAACCACTATGACATCATCTCTGCGTTTATCAAAAGCATGCGCGGCTCTGATCCCGACGCGGCGGTATACTATCTGGCAAAAATGCTCTACGCGGGGGAAGATGTGAAGTTCATTGCCCGACGTATCATGATCTGCGCTTCCGAGGATGTGGGAAACGCGGATCCCATGGCGCTGACTGTGGCGGTGGCGGCGGCTCAGGCAGTGGAGCGCGTCGGCATGCCGGAATCACAGATCATCTTATCCCAGGCAGTGACCTACGTGGCCTGTGCCCCGAAGAGCAATGCCGCCGTGAACGCCATCTATGAGGCGAGCCGGGCAGTACAGCAGTATCAGACCACAGTGCCCTCACATCTTAAAGATGCCCACTATAAGGGTTCACACAAGCTGGGACACGGCATCGGATACAAATATGCCCACGATTATCCGGGACATTATGTGGAGCAGCAGTATCTTCCGGATGAAATAAAAGACGCCAGATTCTATGAACCCGGCGATCTTGGCTATGAAAAACGCATAAAGCGATATCTTAAGAAAATACGCGGTGAAAAATAAACTCCGCAGAGACGGCGGTATACGGTCAGAGGAGATGGGCGAGGATCATCGCATATAACTCCTGATTTTTCAGATTCCAGTGATTTACAATGGCTTCTGCCTCTTTCTCGGTGGGAACGGTCAGCTTCAGATCAATGAGGCCGGAGCCATTTTCTACGATTTGGCAGCGCACCTCATACTCTTTGTTTGTATTTAAGTAATAATCAGATTTTACCGCGGCCTCCTCTTTTAAGTCGTACTGTTTTTCTCTCAGGAAATCATCAATATCTTTGCGGATGGCGGCGGAGATCTTTCTGCTGAAAAAATGGATCGTCTCCATGCCGTTTTCAGTCAGGTGGTAAAGGGTGCGGTTATGAGTTGCCTCCGTGCGGATCAGATCGGCCCGCGCAAGCTCCGACAGGGCTTCCTGAAGCTTAAAGTAGGAGGTATATCCCTTGTCCAGCACAAACTCTGATATCTGTGATGTGGTAAGTGGAAAATCCACTTTTTTCAACATATACAGTATGATCAGTTTGTATAATGTAAATGTCTCAGCCATGATACTCCTTTCCCTGCCATATTTCATTTTCTTTCAGATATTGATGCAGACGGTTCAGCACCGTCCGCTTGGCGCCTGTCCACAGAGGCGCGATGAGGAGGTCTTTGGGCCCGTCCCCGGTCAGCCTGTGAATAATGATATCCGGCCTTAATCTTAAGATACATTTTCCAAGCAGACAGAGGTATTCTTCTATATCCGGAGTATGGAAATGATCTTTCCGGTAAATCTCTGCAAGGTCTGTCCCATCCAGTATGTGCAGAAGCTGCAGTTTGGCGCCCTGTATGTCGCAGCGGTTCAAGTATTCCACAGTCTCAAGCATCATCTCTTGGGTCTCCCCCGGAAGAAAAAGGATTACATGGACAATGACTGTAATGTCCGCTTGCCGAAGTTCTCTGACCGCCCGGTCAAACACTTCCAGTTCATAGCCTCTGCGGATGAAGCGGGCGCTCTGCGGATGGATAGTCTGAAGTCCAAGCTCTACCCATACAGGCTTGACGCTGTTCAGCCGCTTTAGAAGCTCCAGCACATCGGTCCCCAGACAATCAGGCCTGGTAGCGATGGAAAGCACCTTTACATCAGGATCCTGTATGGCCTCCGTGAAAATACGCTCCAGATAGTCAACCGAGGCGTATGTGTTCGTAAATGCCTGAAAATAAGCAATATAGGAACGGACAGGACGCTTTTTAAGAAGCTGTGCCTTTCCTGCGGCAAGCTGCTTCGTAATGGAGAGAGCAGCATTTCCGGCAAAGTCACCGGAGCCGCTGGCACTGCAGAAGATGCAGCCGCCTGTTCCGATGTGCCCGTCCCGGTTGGGACAGGTCATCCCTCCGTTTAAAGTGATTTTGTATACTTTCTCCCCAAAGGTTTCCTTTAAATAAGAATCCAGTGAGCGGTAAGGCCGCCCTTCCCAGCGCTTCATACATTTTTCCATCAGATATGTTCCCTGATGGCACGGCTTACGGTGTCCGCCACGCGGGGATCAAATGCCTTCGGAAGGATGTTGTCCTGATTTAATTCATCTTCAGGCACAAGACCTGCGATGGCTTTTGCCGCGGCAAGCTTCATCTCTTCTGTGATCTGCCTGGCGCGTCCTTCGAGGGCCCCCTTAAAGATACCGGGGAAGGCGACCACATTGTTGACCTGGTTCGGGAAGTCGGAGCGTCCTGTGCCTACCACGCGGGCGCCGGCTGCTTTCGCCAGATCCGGCATAATCTCCGGCACCGGGTTGGCCATGGCGAAGAGGATGGCGTCCTTGTTCATGGAAGAAACCATTTCCTGTGACACAATCCCTGGGGCGGAGACGCCGACAAAGATATCCGCGTCTTTTAACGCATCTGCAAGAGTTCCGGTGCGTTCCTCTAGATTGGTCACTTCCGCCATCTTTTTCTGCATCCAGTTGAGCTCTTCAGAGGCCTTTGATATGATTCCATTAATATCACACATTGTAATGTGAGGAAATCCATATGTGAGGAGAAGCTTTGTGATAGCGACACCCGCGCTTCCGGCTCCGTTTACCACGATGCGGCAGTCCTCCTTTTTCTTTCCGGTCACCTTCAGGGCGTTGATAATCCCCGCCAGGACAACGATGGCTGTCCCGTGCTGGTCATCATGGAATACCGGAATGGAGAGGAGTTCTTTTAAACGTGTCTCGATTTCAAAACAGCGGGGCGCCGAGATGTCCTCAAGGTTGATGCCGCCGAAAGCCGGGGCGATGCTGACGACCGTGCGGATGATCTCCTCCGTGTCCTGCGTGTCAAGGCAGATGGGTACAGCGTTCACGCCGCCGAATTCCTTGAAAAGGACTGCTTTTCCCTCCATGACGGGCATGGCGGCGAGAGCGCCGATATTTCCAAGGCCCAGAACCGCGCTTCCGTCTGATACCACGGCCACAGTGTTTGCTTTCATTGTATATTTGTATGCGGCTTCGGGATTTCTGGCGATCACTTTACAAGGCTCGGCTACCCCCGGTGTGTAAGCGATTGCGAGATCCTCACGGGAATTGACATGTGCTTTTGCCGTCGTTTCCAGTTTGCCGTTCCATTGTTCGTGCATCTGAAGTGCTTTTTCACTGTTTGACATATTGATTACCTCACTGTCTTTCATCATTGAACATTCACGCAGACGCCGTTCGCAAAGATGTGAATGCCATAAAGCAGTCTGTCTTTCGCAGACGCGTGAACTGTGTTTATCATATCACTTCAGGCCCTGTCTTGACAAGTCTGTGCGCGAAATGTATAATGTACCCATATTTAATGCAAATTATCGATTTTATGTCAATTCCGACGAAAATTCCCGAAGCATTTAATAACCGCAGAACACAAGAAACTAAATAACATGTAACCATAGTCATACTATTTATGACCGATCAGGAAAGGAAAGGATTATGACAAGAGCAAAGTATGAGTCACTTCCGCTGGCAACATTGAAAGAACTTGCAAAGGCAAGGAAAATGAAAGGTGTATCTGCTTTAAAGAAGAGCGACCTTATTGATGCTATGCTTGCGCTTGACGAGCAGGAGGAGCAAAAGGAGGCGGCCACTGAGGCGAAAGAAGAAGTAAAAGAAGAGATGAGGGAGAAAAAGACGGAGACAGATATCGAGCAGTTAGACAGTGGATGCACTGCCAACGGTATTCTTGAGGTTATGCAGGACGGATTTGGGTTTATCCGCAGCGACAACTATCTTCCGGGAGACAACGATGTGTATGTGTCTCCTGCGCAGATCCGCAGATTCGGACTGAAGACGGGTGATATCCTTACGGGAAATACAAGAGTCAAGACGCAGGGGGAGAAGTTCAGCGCGCTTCTGTATGTGTCTACTATCAACGGGCTGCGTCCGTCTGAGGCGATGCAGCGCAAAAACTTTGAAGATCTTACGCCGATCTTTCCAAATCAAAGGATCCGTCTTGAGACGCCGGACAGCAGTACGGCAATGAGGATCATGGATCTGGTCTCCCCTATCGGAAAGGGCCAGAGAGGTATGATCGTGTCCCCGCCGAAGGCCGGAAAGACCACTCTTTTAAAAGAAGTTGCCCTCTCTGTCCAGAAGACAGAGCCGAATATGCATCTGCTCATCCTTCTGATCGATGAAAGACCGGAGGAGGTAACAGATATCAGAGAAGCCATTGGGGGTCCCAATGTGGAAGTGATCTACTCTACATTTGACGAGCTCCCGGAGCATCACAAAAGGGTGTCCGAGATGGTGATCGCAAGAGCGAAGCGTCTTGTAGAACATGGCAAAGATGTGATGATTCTTTTAGACAGCATCACAAGACTTTCCAGAGCCTACAACCTGATCGTGCCGCCGTCGGGAAGAACACTCTCCGGAGGCCTTGATCCGGCCGCTCTTTACAGCCCGAAGCGCTTCTTTGGAGCGGCACGAAATATGAGAGAGGGCGGAAGCCTGACTATCCTTGCGACAGCGCTTGTGGATACAGGAAGCAAGATGGATGACGTTGTGTATGAGGAGTTCAAGGGAACGGGCAACATGGAGCTTATGCTCGACCGTAAACTTCAGGAGAAGAGGGTGTTCCCGGCTATTGATATTCCCAAATCCGGCACAAGAAGAGAAGATCTTCTTTTAAATAAGGAAGAACAGGAAGCTATCTATATCATCCGGAGAGGCATGAATGGCATGAAGGCAGAAGAAGCAGTGGATAATCTCCTGAATATGTTCACAAGGACGAAGTCCAATGCCGAACTGGTGCATCAGGTGATACGGCAAAAGTTTATCTGACAGTTCCGCCGCAGTCAGTGCGTAAGTGCGGTTTTACGAATGGCGCGTTTGAACTGTATAAGAATTTGCGGAGAAAAGAGTTGCAAAAGAAATTATCTTATGCTACAATTAGAGAGCTGTTTAGAGGTTATAATTAAGTAATTAAAAATAGAGAGGTGAAAATCATGCGCGAAGGAATCCATCCAGAATATCATCAGGCAACTGTGACATGCAACTGCGGAAATACATTTGTAACAGGTTCCACAAAGGAGAACATCCACGTCGAGATCTGCTCCAAGTGCCACCCGTTCTACACAGGACAGCAGAAAGCAGCACAGGCACGCGGCCGTGTTGATAAGTTCAACAAGAAATACGGTATCAAATAAGAAACGAACAAAGCAGGCTGAGGTGGAAGCATCTCAGCTTGTTTGTTTATAATTCAGCTACGGACCGGTCTGTGTTGTCAGACCATGAATGCATGGAAATGCGTGCTGAACGGAATACATAACAGGAGGTACTATGAAGTCATCGAACATAGGAGGACAAGCGGTATTAGAGGGAATCATGATGAGAAACGGCGGGAAGTATTCTGTCGCCGTCCGTAAGCCCGACGGAGAGATCGCTGTGGACGTGCAGGATTATAAAAGCTTTATCCCCTGGAATACGCCGCTTAAGATCCCTTTTGTGCGCGGGATATTTAATTTTATTGATTCTCTTGTTGTGGGGATGAAGACGCTGGCTTATTCCGCCAGTTTTTACGAGGAAGAAGAGGAAGTAGAGATGACGGCAGAGGAAGCTGCAAAAGCGGAGAAGAAAGAAAAGATCTTTATGAGCCTGGTCATGGCGCTGTCCGTTGTTATAGCAGGCGCACTTTTTATGGTGCTCCCGTATTTTCTGAGCCATTTTGTGGAACAACGCACTTCTTCCAGAGTGATTATGACGATATTTGAGGGTGTGATCCGTGTGGTGATCTTTCTCGGGTATATTTTTCTGATCTCCAGGACAAAAGACATCAGGCGGACGTTTATGTACCACGGCGCGGAGCATAAGTGTATCAATTGTATCGAACACGGTCTGGAATTAAACGTGGGCAATGTAAGAAAAAGCTCCAAGCAGCATAAGCGCTGTGGAACGAGTTTTTTGTTCTTTGTCATGGTAGTCAGTATCATTTTCTGTTTCTTTATCACTACAGATTCTCAGGTGCTGCGCGTTATCATAAGAATCGCGCTTCTTCCTGTTATCGCGGGAGTATCGTATGAGATCATCCGTCTGGCCGGAAACAGTGACAACCCGGTGATCAATCTCTTGAGCCGGCCGGGAATGTGGGTGCAGAACATGACCACAAAGGAGCCGGAGGACGACATGATCGAGGTTGCGATCCGTGCCGTTGAGGAAGTATTCGACTGGCGTACATGGCAGAAGGAGAACGCATGACATTAAAGGACGCATATATACAGGGAAGTGAAGAGTTAAAAAGAGCGGGGCTTCCAGAAGCCGGCCTGGACGCGTGGTATCTGCTGGAATATGCAACAGGCATCAGCCGCGCGGCCTACTATGCAGATCCCGGAAAGGAGCTTGCATCTCCGGAGCAAGAGCAATACAAAATCTGTCTTGAAAACCGAAAGAAGCGTATCCCTCTGCAGCATATTACCGGAGTCCAGGAGTTTATGGGCCTTTCCTTCTCTGTAAACGAGCATGTGCTTATTCCGAGACAGGACACGGAGATTCTTGTAGAAAAAGCGCTGGAATTGATGGGCAAAGGCGGGGGTCCATGTGAGGAAGGGAAAATGCGGATACTTGATCTTTGCACGGGATCCGGCTGCGTTCTTTTAAGCGTGCTTCACTATGCGGCGAGTACACTGTCTGTCTCAGGCAGAGCCGGCACGGCAGAAAGCGCGCATGGAAATGCCCGGACAGAGACGGCGGGAGGCACAGCAGACGCAAGCCCGGCAGGGGATATCATAATAGAAGGAACAGGAACAGATATTTCGGGGGACGCGCTGGTCACTGCCAGGAAAAATGCAGATGAATTAGGAATAAAGGCAGAGTTTATACAGGGGGATCTGTTTGAAAATATCAGCGGCAGGTTTGCCATGATCCTGTCTAATCCACCGTACATTAAAACAAAGGAGATCGATTCACTCCAGGAGGAAGTCAGGCTCCATGATCCAAGAATAGCGCTGGATGGAAAAGAGGACGGACTGTACTTTTACCGCAGGATCATCAAGGAGAGCCGGAACTATCTTCTGCCGCAGAGTTATCTGGTCTTGGAGATCGGATACGATCAGGCAGAAGATGTAGGAAACCTGATGTCAGCGGCCGGATATGCGGGCATTACAGTAAAAAAGGATCTTGCGGGGCTTGACCGCGTGGTGTGCGGACGATATATTAGATAAAAAGCGCCGGTCTTTGTACGGTGCTCTTCGGTTCAATGAGACTTATTTTAAAGAGAAGGACGAAAGCGAAATGTTTGATAAATTAGAGGATCTTTTGATCAGATATGAAGAAGTGATGGGAGAACTTCAGGAGCCGGGCGTGGCTGACGATCAGCAGCGCTTCCGTAAGCTTATGAAAGAGCAGAGTGATCTTGCGCCCATCGTGGAAGCGTACAATGAGTATAAGAAATGTAAGCAGAATATCGACGACAGCCTTGCCATGCTGGAAGATGAGACAGATGAGGAGATGCGGGAACTGGCAAAAGAAGAGCTGAATGAGTCAAAGAAGCGCACGGAGGAACTGGAGCAGGAGCTTAAGATCCTTCTTCTTCCCAAGGATCCCAACGACGACAAGAATGTCATTGTGGAGATCCGCGGTGGCGCAGGCGGCGACGAGGCGGCTCTTTTCGCGGCGGAGGTCTACCGCATGTATGTGCACTACGCGGACAGCCGCGGATGGAGAACAGAGATGATCTCCTTAAATGAGAACGGCATCGGCGGCTTTAAAGAGTGTGTGTTCATGATCACAGGCCAGGGGGCATATTCCAGGCTGAAATATGAAAGCGGGGTACATCGTGTGCAGAGAGTTCCCGAGACAGAGAGCGGGGGCAGGATTCATACTTCTACCGTGACCGTTGCCATCATGCCCGAGGCGGAGGAAGTGGACGTAGTTATTGATGAGAAGGATATCCGCATTGATGTGATGCGTGCGTCAGGAAACGGCGGACAGTGTGTCAACACAACGGATTCCGCAGTCCGCCTGACCCATTTTCCGACGGGTATCGTGATCTACAGCCAGACCGAGAAGTCCCAGCTTCAGAACAAGGAGAAGGCGTTCCGTCTGCTCAGATCCAAGCTGTATGATCTGGAACTGGAGAAACAGCAGGCGTCTGAGGCTGAGGCAAGAAGAAGCCAGATCGGCACAGGAGACCGTTCCGAAAAGATCCGTACCTATAACTTCCCCCAGGGGCGTGTGACGGATCACAGGATTAAATTAACGCTGCATAAGCTGGATACGATCTTAAACGGAGATCTGGATGAGATTATCGACAGCCTGATCGCAGCAGACCAGACGGCAAAGCTGGCAAAGATGGAGGACTGATGATAAATGAAAGAGATAGAATTTAAACGTCCTGAGCTGGAGGATAAAGAGATTATCACATCTTATTTCGAGAAAGCGCCCAGCCGGAGCTGTGAGCGTACATTTGTGAATGTGTATCTCTGGTCGAGGCATTATAAAGTAAGATATGCAGTGATTGAGGAGGCGCTCGTATTCAAAAGCGAGGACAGGGGCACGGCGTTTGCCTATCCCGCGGGTGAGCCGGAAAGTGTTAAGAAAGCGCTTGAATTTCTTATGGCATATTGTAAAGAGCGGGAATGTCCGTTTATTCTATACAACGTGACGCCTGAGATGTTTACCCAGCTTGAGGGCTGGTATCCGGGCAGATTCACAGTAGAATACGACCGCGACATCGCGGACTATGTGTATGAGTCGGAGAAACTTGCCACTCTTGCGGGAAAAAAGCTGCACGGTAAGCGGAATCATATCAACAAATTTAAGAGCCTGTATCCTGGCTGGATCTATGAGGAGCTAAGTGATGATAATGTGGAGGACTGTTTCCAGATGGCTCTGAAATGGAGGAATAAGAACGGATGCGAGGATGACCCGGAAAAAAACGCGGAGATGTGCGTGACGCTCAACTCTCTGCGGCTCTATAAAGAGCTGGGGTTAAAAGGCGGCGTTTTGAAGGTGGACGGAAAGATTGTTGCGTTTACCGTGGGAGAGCGGCTCTGCGACGACACATTTGTAGTTCATATTGAGAAAGCGTTTACAGATGTGGAGGGAGCTTACCCAATGATCAACCAGCAGTTCGTGCAGCACGAATGTACGGACTATACGTATGTGAACAGAGAGGAAGATACCGGGGCAGAGGGGCTTCGAAAGGCAAAATTATCCTACCGGCCGGCATTTCTGGAGGAAAAAGGAGTCGTAAGAGAAGCCTGAGAGCAATTATAAAAGCCTGAAAGAAACGGAGTGACAGCGATGATATCAAAAAAAATGGAAAACATGGTGGCAAATAGTTCCGCGATCCGCGCGATGTTCGAGGAGGGAAACCGTCTGGCAAAGCTTTACGGTGCGGAGAATGTATTTGATTTTAGTCTCGGCAACCCTAACGTTCCGGCGCCGGAGGTGGTGAAGAAGGCAATCATTGATCTTCTCAGTAAGGAGGATCCGGTAGTCCTTCACGGATACACCAACAGCAACGCGGGCTATGAGGATGTGCGCCAGGCTGTGGCAGAGTCCTTAAATGAGCGTTTCGGAACGACTTTTTCAGCTCACAATATCACGATGACCGTGGGCGCTGCGGGCGGTCTTAACGTGATCTTAAAATCACTCATCAATCCGGGGGACGAGGTCATTGTATTTGCGCCTTATTTTGGAGAATACAGAAGCTACACAAACAACTATGACGGTGTACTTGTGGAAGTCTCACCGGATACGGCGACCTTTCAGCCGAAGCTTGACGAGTTTGAGGCGAAGATCACCCCAAAGACAAGGGCGGTCATCGTAAATACTCCGAACAATCCGACAGGCGTTGTATATTCAGAAGAGACGATTAAAAAGATGGCGGCAGTCATGGAGAAGAAGCAGAAAGAGTTCGGAACAGACATCTATCTCATCTCCGACGAGCCGTACAGAGAGCTTGCCTATGACGGAGTTGAGGTGCCTTATCTGACAAAATATTATGCGAATACGATCGTAGGTTATTCTTACAGCAAATCTCTCTCTCTTCCGGGAGAGCGTATCGGATACCTTGTCATTCCGGATGAGGCTGCCGACAGTGAGAATGTGATCACGGCGGCAAACGTGTCGACCCGCATACTCGGTTTTGTAAATGCGCCGACACTTCAGCAGAAAGTTGTGAAAGCGTGCTTAAATGAAAAGACAGATATTTCTTTCTATAACAGAAACAGAGAGACTCTCTACAACGGGCTGAAAGACTTAGGATTTGAGTGTATCAAGCCGGAGGGCGCGTTCTATCTTTTTGTGAAATCTCCGGTGGCGGATGAGAAGGAGTTCTGCGCGGCA
Organism: uncultured Ruminococcus sp.; assembly: GCA_904418845.1. Lineage (GTDB taxonomy): Bacteria > Bacillota > Clostridia > Lachnospirales > Lachnospiraceae > Mediterraneibacter. The sequence goes on from CAJFQC010000008.1 coordinate 75,406, forward strand.
GCAAAGAAATATAATATCCTTATCGTGCCGGGAAGCTCTTTCGCGTGTCCGGGCTATGTGAGAATCGCATACTGCGTCTCCTATGAGACGATCGTCAATTCCCTGCCGAAGTTTAAAGAACTGGCGGAGGAGTATAAGTAAATGGCGGTCAGAGCAGAGCTTTTAAAAAATATTCGTACTGTTGATCCTTATGTCCCTGGGGAGCAGCCTCAGGAGAAAGTAGTCAAGCTGAATACAAATGAAAATCCCTATCCCCCTGCTCCTGGAGTGGAGAAGGCACTGAGGAATCTTGAACCGGCAGATTTCCGTCTGTATCCGGATCCCGCATCAAGCGAACTTATAAAAGCGCTGGCCAAGGAGTATGAGGTGGGAGAGGATCAGGTGTTTGCAGGAGTAGGTTCAGACGATGTACTGGCCCTGTGTTTTCTGACTTTCTTTAATTCGGATAAGCCGGTTCTTTTCCCGGATATTACATATTCCTTCTACAAGGTGTGGGCGCAGCTTTACCGGATACCTTACGAGTGTCCGAAGCTTAATGAGAATTTCCGCATTGTAAGAGAGGACTATTATAAAGAAAACGGGGGGATCATCTTCCCGAATCCGAATGCTCCCACAGCCATCTATGAGAAGCTGGATTTTGTGGCGGACATCTTAGAGCACAACCGGGATTCTATTGTGATCGTGGACGAAGCGTATATTGATTTCGCGGGACGTTCGGCAGTAGAGCTGATCGGGAAGTATGACAACCTGATCGTTACCCAGACCTTTTCTAAGTCGCGGAGCATGGCAGGTATGCGTATCGGGTATGCCATTTCCAATCCGGAGCTGCTCAGATGTTTAAATGATGTGAAATACTCTTTCAATTCTTATACCATGAACAGAGCGGCTCTTGTCTGCGGCGCGGCGTCCGTAAGTGACAGAGAATATTTTAAAGAGGGCATCCGTAAGATAGTAGAGACGAGAGAATGGGCGAAGGGAGAACTTGCGAAGCTCGGATTCGTATTTACGGATTCTAAGGCGAACTTTTTGTTTGCCCGCCATACGGAACATGACGCCAGTATGATCTTTGAAATGCTTAAGCGCGAAGGAATCTATGTAAGGCACTGGAATGATGAGCGGATCAGACAGTATCTGCGGATCACGGTTGGCACAAGGGAAGAGATGGACAGATTATTTGACTGTCTGAAAGAGAAACTTGGTTTAGAAAAAAGAAAACAGGAGAATAAAGAATGATAAAAAAAATGTTACAGGGCATGGTCGTAGGAATCGCAAACATCATACCGGGAGTGAGCGGCGGTACCATGATGGTCGCAATGGGACTTTATGATAAGCTGATCCATGCGATCACACATTTAAAGTCGGAATTTAAAGAGAGCATGAAGCTTCTGATCCCTATTTTTATCGGGGCAGGGCTGGCGATCGTGACACTGGCAAGACTGTTTGAGTTCCTGCTGGAGCGTTATCCCATACCGACGAACTTCGCTTTCTGCGGGCTGATCGCTGGAAGCCTTCCGTTTATATTTAAGAAGGTAAAAGGACATACTGTATCAATAGGCAAGATCATCGCTTTCCTCATTTTCTTTGCCGTCGTCGTTCTGATGGCTGCGATGGGAGAAACAAGCGGAAATGCGGCGGATGTAAGTTTTGGACTTGTCAATGTAATCAAGCTTCTGCTGGTCGGTATTATTGCAGCGGCAACAATGGTTATTCCGGGGGTCAGTGGTTCTATGATGCTTATGCTTCTCGGATATTACGATACAATCTTGAAGTCCATCAATCAGTTTATTGACGCGCTGATCGCTTTTGATATGCAGGGGCTTCTTGTGCAGTGTGGAGTTCTGGTGCCTTTTGGCATTGGTGTTGTACTGGGAATATTCCTGATCGCCAAACTGATTGAGTTCATTTTCTCAAAGGCGGAGATCCACGCCTACTACGCGATCATCGGACTGATCATTGCGTCCCCGATCGCGATCCTTTTAAAGACCGACTGGAGCGGCTTCTCTGTCATGACTTTGATCGTGGGAATTGTAACATTCGTGGCAGGATGGTTTGTGGCATCAAAATTGGGAGGAGAATAGGAGCGGACTGAACTGTTACTGGGACTGAAGGGCTCCGGCTTTCTGCGTTGACAGTGCCAGAGGAAATCCGTATAATGAGATACAGAAAAGGAAAGGGAATATCTTATGATCTTAAAGAATGACGAAGAAAAGCGAAGTACACTCTGGCGAACTGTCCTCACTGTATCTACGATCCTTATCATCATTGTGGCAGTATTCTTTATCGTCCGTCTTTTTGTGGGGAATCCCCTCAAAGGGACATGGGTCAGTGAAGACAGCGGCGCAGTCCTTGAGATTCTTGATGACGGAGAACTTAAGATGAGCGGGGCAGGAGACGGCAGCGGAAAGGAAGAAATTTCAGCGACCTGTGTGGTGGACACAAAGGAAAAGATTCTTACTGTCCATACAGATTTCGGAACTGCGGAGGGCGTTCTGTCCGGATCTTATGATTACAATCTTGAGCAGGACATACTGACCCTGACGGAACGTGAGTATGGCGATCAGTTAGTATTTATCCGCAAGTAATCCTAAGAGGCAGAGCTTTTATATGTGTGATAAAATAAGAGGAGAGTTCCGTTCTGCGGGGCTCTTCTGTCGTTAATGAGAGACGATTTAAGAGCGGGGATATAAGAGAGGAGAAGGACATGCACAGAAATAAGACAAAGGAAATATCGATCGGCAGTGTGAAGATCGGCGGAGAGAATCCTGTGGCGATCCAGTCTATGACGAATACAAAGACTGAGGATGCAGAGGCTACTGCGGCGCAGATCTTAAAGCTTGAGGCGGCAGGATGCGAGATCATCCGTTGTGCGGTTCCCACCATGGAAGCGGCAGAAGCTCTCAAAGGTATAAAAAAGCAGATCCACATCCCGCTGGTGGCAGATATCCATTTTGACTATCGTCTTGCTATCGCTGCTATCGAGAACGGCGCGGATAAGATCCGTATCAATCCGGGAAATATCGGTTCAGAAGAGAAAGTAAAGGCTGTCGTTGACAAGGCAAAAGAGTACAATGTGCCTATCCGTGTAGGCGTGAACAGCGGCTCCCTTGAGAAACATCTGCTGGAAAAATACGGCGGAGTGACCGCAGATGGCATCGTAGAGAGCGCGCTTGATAAGGTGCGTATGATCGAGGACATGGGATATGACAATCTCGTGGTGAGTATCAAGTCTTCGGATGTGCTGATGTGCGTGAAAGCCCATGAGCTGATTGCAGAGAAGTGTTCCTATCCGCTTCATGTGGGCATCACAGAGTCCGGCACTGTCTATTCCGGCAACGTAAAATCCTCGGTGGGTCTGGGTATCATTCTGTACGAAGGCATCGGAAATACGATCCGCGTATCTCTGACCGGTGATCCGCTGGAAGAGATACGCACAGCCAAACTTATCTTAAAGGCACTGGGTCTTAGAAAAGGCGGCATTGAGGTGGTGTCCTGTCCGACCTGCGGAAGGACGAAAATCGACCTTATCGGACTTGCCAATGAGGTGGAAAAGACGGTTGCCGACATTCCTCTTGATATCAAAGTGGCAGTTATGGGATGCGTGGTGAACGGACCCGGAGAGGCAAGAGAGGCAGATATAGGCATCGCGGGCGGCATCGGGGAAGGACTGCTTATAAAAAAGGGCGAGATCGTGAAGAAAGTAAAAGAGGAGGAACTGCTGGACACATTGAGGGAGGAATTGCTGAACTGGAATGATAACAGCGGGAAATAGGCCCCCGGACACGCTTACGCCCGGGCCGCAACGCAACAGTCATAGAACCATAAGGAACACGGTCCAAGTACCGGCGCCGTTCTACGGCCTGATTATCAGACAACTGTGTAACATACAGCAACAATAGCAGGAGAGTGTGATTTTGGAACAGACGAGAAGTGAGAAGATTTTTTTTCATGTATTCCCTACTCTGAGGGTGGAGGAGGATGTCCAGATTCTTTTTGAGGATGTGGAGGTGAGGAAGATCACGACGAATTCGCACCGTGATTTTCTTCGTGTGCATATTTTCAGCCGACATTTGATCCAGAAGAAGCAGATCCGGCAGATGGAGCAGAGGATTAAAGAACAGCTCTTTGCTAAAACCAAAGTGAGCGTTGAGATAATAGAGGAGTATACCCTTTCCGGGCAGTATACGCCGGAGGCGCTCATGCAGGAATACAGGGAGAGCCTTCTTCTTGAGCTGAGGGAGACCAGTGTGCTGGCTGCCAACATGTTCGCGCAGGCGAAGATTCGTTATGAAGAGGGAAATGTAGTCTGCCTTGAACTGCTGGATACGATTGTTTCAGAAGGACGCAAGGAAGAGATTCTTTCATTTCTTGAAAAGCTTTTTGCCGAACGGTTCCATATGCCTGCGGATATCCGTGTGGCTTACCGCGAATCGGAGGGAGCCGGAACGAGAGAATATAATGAGCAGAGGATCCAGCAGGAGATCAACGCCATTTTCGAGCGGAGGGCCAGACAGCGGGGCGAGGAATGGACACAGCCGGGTACAGGGGGACAGGCTTCTGGAAGCGGCGCGAAGGATACAGAAAAATCAGAAGCGGCGGGCATGTCAAAAGCGGGCGTTTCTTCCGGTGTATCTGCCGGAGCCGACTCTGCGGGGAACGGCATAGACTCTGGTTCGGACTCTGCGAAGAACGCTTCCGGGAAAGGGGTGTCCACAGGCGGCAGTTCTGGCGGCTCCGGCGCGGGAAGAGGAAAGAAAGGCTTCAAGAAGGGTGAATTTAAGAAAGATTTCTACCGTCCGGTTAAGACAGGAGATGACCCGAATCTGATCTACGGCAGGAGCTTTGACGATGAACCGCTCACGCTTGATCAGGTCATTACGGAGATGGGAGAGATCACCATTCACGGGAAGATCATTAATTTTGACACAAGAGAGATACGCAATGAAAAGACGATCATCATGTTTGCCGTGACAGATTTTACCGATACGATCACAGTCAAGATGTTTGCCCGCAACGACCAGCTCCCTGAGATCTTAGGAGAGCTGAAAAAGGGAGCTTTCGTCAAGATCAAGGGGGTGACTACCATCGATAAATTTGACGGAGAGCTGACTATCGGTTCTGTTACAGGGATCAAGAAGATCGGGGACTTTACTGTGTCAAGGAAAGACTTAAGTCCGCTCAAGCGCGTGGAGCTGCACTGCCATACGAAGATGAGCGACATGGACGGCGTCTCCGAGGTGAAGGATATCGTAAAGCGGGCTCATGACTGGGGACATCCTGCTATTGCCATCACAGATCACGGCGTGGCGCAGGCATTTCCGGACGCGAACCATTATATTGAGACTCTGGATAAAGACGATCCTTTCAAGATCATTTACGGCGTGGAAGGCTATGTGGTGGATGACTTGACTGAGATCGCCGTAAATGCGGGAGATGAGTCGCTTGATGATACATACATCGTGTTCGATATCGAGACAACGGGATTCAGCTCCATTCGTGACCGGATCATTGAGATCGGGGCTGTCAAAGTCGTAAACGGTGAGATTGTGGATAAGTTCAGCACATTTGTAAATCCTGGACGTCCGATTCCTTTTGAGATCATAAACCTGACCGGCATCACGGATGAGATGGTCATGGGATCTCCGGTCATCGATACAGTGCTCCCTCAGTTCCTTGAATTTGTCGGGGATGGGGTGTTAGTAGCGCACAATGCGGGATTTGACGTGGGATTTATCGAGCAGAACTGCCGTAATCTCGGACTGGACGACCATTTCGTATATGCGGACACAGTAGCGCTGGCCAGGGTGCTCCTTCCTACGCTGTCCAAGTACAAGCTGAATATCGTTGCAAAGGCGCTGAACATTTCCCTTGAGAACCATCACCGGGCTGTGGACGATGCCGGGGCGACGGCGGAGATCTTCGTGAAATTTGTGGAGATGTTAAAGAAGGACAATATCACGACCTTAAAGGAAGTGAACCGTTACGGAGACCGGAATGTGAACGCCATCCGCAAGATGCCTACCCATCATATCATCATCCTTGCGAAGAATGATATCGGCAGATACAATCTGTACCAGCTTATTACGGAATCTCATCTGACTTATTACGCAAGACGGCCAAGGATACCTAAGAGCCTGCTCAATGAACACAGGGAAGGGCTTCTCATCGGAAGTGCATGTGAGGCGGGTGAGCTGTACCAGGCGGTGCTTGAGAAGCGTTCCGCCCAGCAGATCGCCAGGCTGGCGGATTTCTATGACTATTATGAGATCCAGCCCATCGGGAACAATCGGTTCATGATCGAGAGCGAACGTGTGGCAGATGTCACGTCAGAGGAGGATCTGAGGAACCTGAACCGGGAGATCGTGGAGCTGGGCGAGAAGTTCGGCAAACCTGTGGTCGCCACGTGCGACGTGCATTTCCTGGATCCTGAGGACGAGGTCTACCGCCGGATCATCATGGCAGGCAAGGGATTTGACGACGCGGACGTGCAGCCGCCGCTGTATCTGCGCACAACAGAAGAGATGCTTGACGAGTTCTCTTATCTCGGCGCGGCAAAAGCGAGGGAAATCGTCATAGACAATCCAGTGAAGATCGCGGGCATGATTGAGAAGATCGCTCCTGTCAATCCCAACAAATGCCCTCCGGTGATCGAGAACTCGGATCAGGAGTTAAGAGACATCTGCTACCGGAAAGCTCACGAGATGTACGGGGATGATCTGCCAAAGCAGGTGTCCGAGCGTCTTGAGAAAGAGCTGAACTCGATCATCTCCAACGGGTACGCGGTTATGTATATCATTGCCCAGAGGCTGGTGTGGAAATCCAATGCGGACGGTTATCTGGTAGGCTCCCGGGGTTCGGTCGGCTCGTCTTTTGCGGCCACTATGGCGGGAATCACAGAGGTAAATCCGTTGAGTCCCCACTATTATTGTGGGAAATGCCATTACAGTGACTTTGATTCTGACGAAGTGCGCTCATATGCCGGAGGCTGCGGATTCGACATGCCGGATAAGAACTGCCCGGTGTGCGGCGAGCCGCTTGTCAAGGCGGGCTTCGATATCCCCTTTGAGACCTTTCTTGGGTTCAAGGGAGACAAGGAGCCGGATATTGATCTGAACTTTTCAGGTGATTATCAGGCAAAGGCCCATAAGTATACAGAGGTTCTCTTCGGAGAAGGACACACCTTTAAGGCAGGAACCATCGGCACAATGGCAGACAAGACAGCATATGGGTTTGTGCGGAATTATTATGAGGAGCACGAACAGAGAAAGCGAAAGTGCGAGATCGAACGTATCACGGTGGGGTGCACAGGCATCCGGCGGAGCACCGGGCAGCATCCGGGAGGTATCGTTGTACTCCCCCACGGGCATGACATCAACGAGTTTACACCAGTACAGCACCCGGCAAATGATATGGAGTGCGGCATCATCACCACTCATTTTGACTATCACTCTATTGATCATAACCTGTTAAAGCTCGATATACTCGGGCACGACGATCCGACGATGATCCGCACGCTTGAGGATTATATTACATCGGATGCTATGGAAAATGAGTACAATGCGGAGCATCCCTTTATCGCCACGCAGATCCCGTTGGACGATGAGAAGGTGATTGAGCTCTTCCACGGAACGAGCGTGCTCGGTATCAAACCGGAGGATATCGACGGCTGTAAGCTGGGATGCCTTGGCATCCCGGAGTTCGGTACAGAGTTTGTTCTCCAGATGGTAGAGGATACCAGGCCCCAGACCCTTTCTGACCTGATCCGTATTTCAGGGCTGTCCCACGGGACAAATGTATGGCTTGGCAATGCGCAGGAGCTGGTGAAGTCGGGAAAGGCCACTATCTCTACGGCAATCTGCACCCGAGATGATATCATGATTTATCTTATCAATCAGGGCGTGGAGAGTTCACTTGCGTTTACCATCATGGAGAGCGTGCGAAAGGGTAAGGGCTTAAAGCCTGAGTGGGAAGAAGCGATGAAAGCGCAGGACGTGCCGGACTGGTATATCTGGTCCTGTAAGAAGATCAGCTACATGTTCCCGAAAGCCCACGCGGCCGCTTATGTTATGATGGCGTACCGTATTGCCTACTGCAAGATCAACTATCCGCTTGCCTATTATGCCGCGTATTTCGGTATCCGTGCGGACGCGTTCTCCTATGAGATCATGTGCCAGGGCAAGGATAAGCTGGATTATTATATTAAAGACTACAAGAGGCGCAGTGATTCCCTGAGCAAGAAAGAGCAGGATGTGATGAAGGATATGAAGATTGTTCAGGAGATGTATGCGAGAGGCTTCGAGTTTACGCCCATTGACATCTACAGGGCGAAGGCAAAGATGTTCCAGATCATCGACGGAAAGCTCATGCCTTCCCTGGCCAGCATTGAGGGTATGGGAGATAAGGCGGCAGAGGCAGTGGAGGAGGCGTCCAAGGACGGCCCGTATCTGTCGCTGGACGATTTCCGCCAGAGGACCAAGGTCAGCAAGACGGTCATTGATCTGATGTCGGACCTGGGATTGTTCGGGGACCTGCCGCAGAGCAATCAGCTGTCATTATTCGATCTGTAGCGGAAATACATAAGGCGGTTTCAATGAGCAGTGGCATTTTGAAAAAGAGTGCATAGACGGATAGAGTATGGCTGTGGTATACTGTTTGATAAAGCAGAGCCATGCGACGGCATACAAGGTATCACGTTCGTATGAAGAAACAAATGCGACGACACATGGCGAGAGAAACGAGCGGGGAAAAGTTCAGTTTCCGAGCTGTTCTGCCGCAGAAAAATGGAGGATAAGGATATGTACGACTTTGACGAAATCAGGAACGCAGACCCGCAGATCGCAGATGCGATCACCGCAGAGATGGAGAGACAGAATTCCCACATCGAGCTGATCGCATCGGAAAACTGGGTGAGCAAGGCGGTGATGGCAGCCATGGGCAGTCCGCTGACAAACAAATATGCGGAAGGGTATCCGGGCAAGAGATATTATGGCGGATGCCAGTGTGTCGACGTGGCGGAGGATCTGGCGAAAGAGCGTGCGAAGGAGATTTTTGGCTGTGAATACGTGAATGTGCAGCCACACTCCGGAGCACAGGCTAATATGGCAGTCTTTTTCGCTATGCTGACACCGGGCGATACTGTGATGGGCATGAATCTCGACCACGGCGGGCACCTGACACATGGTTCACCGGTCAATATGTCCGGAAAATATTTCAACATCGTTCCTTATGGCGTCAATGACGAGGGCGTGATCGATTACGATAATGTTCTCGCCATTGCAAAAGAATGTAAGCCAAGGCTCATCATTGCAGGTGCAAGCGCATATGCAAGGACAATTGATTTCAGACGTTTCCGCGAAATTGCGGATGAAGTTGGTGCATACCTTATGGTAGATATGGCGCATATCGCGGGTCTGGTGGCGGCAGGATTACATCCAAGCCCGATTCCCTATGCGCATGTGACAACAACGACTACGCATAAAACATTGAGAGGTCCCAGAGGCGGAATGATCCTTTCCAGCAATGAAGTGAATGAAAAATTTAATTTCAATAAGGCTATATTCCCCGGGATACAAGGCGGACCGCTCATGCACGTGATCGCGGCGAAAGCTGTCTGCTTCAAAGAGGCGCTTCAGCCGGAGTTTAAAGAATACCAGGCGCAGATAATCAAAAATGCCAAGGCGCTTTGTGAAGGACTCCAGAAGCGCGGTATCAAAATCGTGTCAGGCGGAACAGATAACCATCTTATGCTGGTTGACTTAACCGAGAAGAATGTGAGCGGGAAAGAACTTGAGAAACGCCTTGACGATGCCCACATTACCTGCAATAAGAACACGATCCCCAATGATCCGCGTTCCCCATTTGTCACAAGCGGCGTGAGACTGGGAACGCCCGCAGTCACAACGCGCGGCATGAAGGAGGATGACATGGATAAGATTGCGGAGATCATTGCCATAGTCATCAAGAGCGAGGAGAATGTAGAAGCTGCCAGAAAACTGGCGGCGGAGCTGACGGAGAAGTATCCACTGTGTTAAATGAGGTGATGTCGAGGAGATAGAATACAGCCGCGATGAAAATATGTCTGCGGGGATATATTTTCATCGCGGCTGTACTGTTCGCTTCGACAAATCCCAATTTATTTTTGTCTATTCTGCCGGATTGTATTCCGGCGTTTTTTATGCTATCCTTTCTTCACCGATACGGACGGCGTTCTTGCCGTTCTGTCATTCATGCCCTTCAGGCTTCTCATTTTCGGTGGCTCCCATTCGGAACATTTACCCGACGATGAATGTAACCTGGCAGATTCAGATTCATCAATGCTCAGTTTTTATCTTACTGAACGCCGCGCAAAGGAGGAAAAGTGTATATCAGATGTTTTATCAAAAACCTCTCAATAACAGAAAAGTCCGTTTTAACGGACATGTAAAAGTGTATAATAAAAAAGCAAGTTTGTTGTTGACATTTGACAACAAGTATAATACTATAATATCGGATGCGAACAATTGTTCGATACAAGAAAAGGAGAATTGAATGATGGCAGGAAATGATGAGAAGAAAAAAGCATTAGACGCGGCGATTGCGAAGCTTGAGAAAGATTTTGGAAAAGGTACGGTTATGAAGCTGGGAGAGTCCGGCGCGCATGTGGCTGTTGAGACGGTGCCTACAGGCTGTTTAAGCCTTGACCTTGCGCTTGGCCTTGGCGGAGTGCCGAAGGGACGCGTGATTGAGATATACGGACCGGAGTCCAGTGGTAAGACGACAGTAGCGCTGCATATGATTGCAGAGGTGCAGAAGAGGGGCGGCATCGCAGGATTCATTGATGCGGAGCATGCCATGGATCCAGTATATGCGAAGAATATCGGCGTAGATATCGATGAGCTTTACATATCTCAGCCAGACAGTGGAGATCAGGCGTTGGAGATCGCAGAGACCATGGTGCGTTCCGGTGCAATTGATATCATTGTCATTGATTCTGTCGCGGCTCTTGTGCCGAAGCAGGAGATTGAGGGTGATATGGGAGACAGCCATGTGGGACTGCAGGCGAGATTGATGTCGCAGGCGCTCCGTAAGCTCACTCCGGTGATCAGCAAGTCCAACTGCGTGGTTATCTTTATCAATCAGCTCCGTGAAAAAGTAGGCGTGATGTTCGGCAATCCGGAGACGACGACAGGAGGACGCGCCCTGAAATTCTACGCGTCCGTGCGCATGGATGTGAGAAGGATCGAGACATTAAAGCAGAGCGGGGAGATGGTTGGAAACCGCACGCGCATCAAGATCGTGAAAAATAAGATTGCACCTCCGTTTAAAGAGGCAGAGTTCGATATTATGTTTGGAAAAGGAATTTCCAGAGAAGGCGACATCCTTGATCTTGCGACGAATATCGATCTGGTAAAGAAGAGCGGTGCATGGTATGCGTACGAAGGAGAGAAGATCGGACAGGGAAGAGAGAATGCCAAGGCATATCTTGAGAGCCATCCGGAAGTGATGGAAGAGCTGGACCGCAAAGTGCGTGCCCATTACGATTTGTCAGGAGAAAAAGACATCGAAAAAGGCGGGGAGAAAGAATGATCGTCACGAGAGTTGAAGCGCTGACAAAAATGAAATACAAAGTATATCTTGACGGACAGTTTGCCTTTGTGCTTTACAAGGGCGAACTGTCCCGTTTTGGCATCAAAGAAAGAGAGGATATCACGGAACAGGCAGTGGAGAAAATCCGTGTGGAAGTGATCCTTAAGCGTGCAAAGCTGCGCGCCCTGCACCTTCTTGAAGATATGGACCGTACAGAGGCAGCACTCAGGGAAAAGCTCATGCAGGGGATGTATCCCCCGGACGCTGTAGAGGGAGCAATCAGGTATGTGAAGTCTTTCGGATATCTGAATGATGCGCGATATGCGGAGAATTTTGTGCGGAGCAGGAAAGACAGCAAGAGCCGGAAGGAGATATGGGCGATGCTTATGAACAAAGGTGTGTCCGCGGAATTGGCTGAGGCTGCTTTTGAGGCGTGTTATGACAGTGATGAAGATGGCGGGGAGCAGGAGGCGATCCGCAGAATATTGCGCAAGAAACGGTACGATCCGGCGGAGGATGACGAGGCAAAAACACAGAAAATATACGGATATCTGGCACGGAAAGGTTTCCGCTATGACGCTGTCCGTCAAGTGATACAAAATTATAATCACCATGCTTGACATTGTTGTGAAAACAGTATAAAATTTAACTGTTGTATTTTAGTAATATGTACAATGAAAATTAAATAAGGAGGTGCTCCTGTGCAATTAAGTCTAGGCTTATGTATACTGATTGCCGTGGCCCTCGCGTTGATAGTTGGGATCATTTCTCATTTTGCGACGATTTCCAATCTGAAGAAGAATGCCGAGAGTAAGATCGGAAACGCGGAAGCAAAAGCGAGAGAGATCATTGACGATGCTGTGAAAACTGCTGAGACGACGAAAAAGGAAGCTCTTTTGGAAGTAAAAGAGGAGTCTATCAAGACAAAGAATGATCTTGAGAAAGAGACGAAGGAAAGAAGAGCGGAGCTGCAGCGCTATGAAAAGAGAGTGCTTGCAAAGGAAGAGGCGGTTGACAAGCGTTCGGACGTCCTGGAACACCGGGAGTCAAAGCTTACAGCAAAGGAAGAACAACTTCGCCAGCGTGAAGCCAGGGCAGAAGAACTAAGTCAGAAACGTGTGCAGGAACTGGAACGAATCTCAGGACTTACCTCCGAACAGGCAAAAGAATATCTGTTGAAAACTGTTGAAGAAGATGTTAAGCATTGCGAAGATGGTCAGAGAGCTGGAAGCCCAGGCAAAAGAGGAGGCTGACAAGAAAGCGAAAGAATATGTTGTCAATGCCATCCAGAGATGTGCCGCGGACCATGTAGCAGAGACGACGATCTCTGTCGTACAGCTTCCGAGCGATGAGATGAAAGGACGCATTATCGGCCGGGAAGGAAGAAATATCCGGACTTTGGAGACGCTTACAGGTGTGGAATTGATCATTGACGATACACCGGAGGCGGTCGTTCTCTCCGGATTTGATCCTATCCGCCGTGAGGTTGCCAGGATCGCTCTTGAGAGATTGATCGTGGACGGACGTATTCATCCGGCCAGGATTGAGGAAATGGTAGAGAAGGCTCAGAAGGAAGTCGACTCGATGATCAGAGAAGAAGGAGAGGCCGCAGCGCTCGAGGTGGGAGTGCCGGGCATCCATCCGGAACTGATCCGTCTCCTCGGACGCATGAAGTTCAGAACAAGCTACGGGCAGAACGCTCTGAAGCACTCGATCGAGGTGGCTCAGCTTGCAGGACTTCTGGCGGGTGAAATCGGCATTGATGTCAGAATGGCAAAACGTGCCGGACTTTTGCATGATATAGGAAAATCTATCGACCATGATGTAGAGGGGTCACATATTCAGATAGGTGTGGATCTGTGCAGAAAGTACAAGGAATCCGCAACTGTTATTAATGCTGTGGAAGCGCATCACGGTGATGTGGAGCCGCAGACACTGATCGCCTGCGTGGTACAGGCTGCCGATACGATTTCAGCGGCAAGGCCGGGTGCAAGGCGTGAGACCATTGAAACATATACAAACAGATTGAAACAGTTAGAAGAGATTACCAACCAGTTTAAAGGTGTGGACAAATCTTTTGCCATTCAGGCAGGTAGAGAGATTCGTGTTATGGTAGTTCCGGAGCAGGTATCTGATGATGATATGGTGCTTGTGGCAAGGGATATCGCGAAGCAGATAGAGTTTGAGCTGGAATATCCCGGACAGATCAAAGTAAATGTAATCCGTGAATCACGGGCGACAGATTACGCGAAATAGCAATGGATCACAACAACAGATGAAAGACCGGCCCCTGTCGCAAGACAGGGGCTTTTTTCGTTTTATCGGGAAAGTCCTGCGGGCTGAACTATAGTTTTTTCTGATAGTAATCTGGGGAAAGGGAAGGAAAATTAAGTATGAGTGAGCAGATCAAACGATTAAAAAGAGAGTTGAAATTTAAAGGGGCGATCATTGATTTTTATCAGGATACGATGGAGATCAACGGAGACCACACGGCAGTCTGGGACTTCATCAGGCACAAGGGAGCGGCAGCGGTCGTTCCGGTGACAGAGGAGGGGAAGATCCTCATGGTGCGTCAGTACAGAAATGCCCTTGACCGTTATACGCTTGAGATTCCGGCGGGAGCACTGGATGAAGAAAACGAGCCGGGAAGAGAGTGTGCCGCCCGGGAATTGGAGGAGGAGACCGGTTTCCGCAGCGAGAATCTCGAATGGCTCATCACTCTGCGCACGACAGTTGCCTTCTGTAATGAGCGGATCGAAGTCTATGTGGCAAAGGATCTGATCCCCTCAAAACAGAATCTGGATCAGGATGAATTTATCGATCTTCAGACATATACATTGGATGAACTTAAGGAAAAGATATTTTCCGGAGAGATCGAGGATGCCAAGACTGTGGCATCCCTCATGGCATACGCTGTCAAATACAAAGAATAAAAGAACAGACCCGGCATATAATGAAATATCCATCGACATCCTGACTGATAGGAGGAGACAGCATGAGGATATTTCGAACAAGAAAGCAGCTTCTAGTTTTCTTTATGCCGGGGTTTTTGCTCGGCATTATTTATGTGAATTTTATCGCAAAAAAATATATGGCTGAGCCGGGGATATTCAGCGACTATTTTCTGAAGCAGTTCCGGTCGGCTACAGTGGAAGTGAGGGAATATATCTGGTATCTGCTGAAGATCAGGGCAGTGCCGTTTCTTGTACTGGCAGGGTTTTCGTTCACAAAAGTGAGAAAGGCGGCGTCCGTCTTGTTTCTCATTTGGACGGGCACCGCTTTTGGAATTCTGATATCTGCTGCTGTGCTGAACTTAGGACTCAAGGGAAGCCTGCTGTGTGTTGCAGGGCTGTTTCCCCAATTTTTGTTCTACATACCGGCGTATCTTGTGCTGCTCTGGCATTGCTATATGATTCCGCAGAGCGGCTGGAACCGTCAGAAAACAATATTCACTTCCCTGATGATGGCGGTGGGGATCATGCTGGAGCTGTATGTCAACCCGGTCCTTGTGAAAGCATTTCTCTCGGTAATGTGACCGCTGTGCGTTAGCCGCACTGCGGTCCATGTATATCCGGGGCACAGGTTGGGCATTATCAGCAGCCGGTTCCATACCGGTCCGGTTCAGATTTGAGCCGTGCCTGTGTCAGGAGTACGAGAAACGCCAGAGCGGAAACGATCAGCTGGCTGACGAGCAGACTCCAAAGATAACCTTGTATCCCGAAACTGGGAATGGCAAGAAAAACTCCCGCGATGCGGACGAGCAGTCCGATTGTGTTGATGAGGAAAGTAAATGTTGTTTTTCCCAGACCATTGATGGCGCTCATCAGGGCGGTGTTCGTGTACATAAACGGACAGATCCATGCGAGGGTGAGGATGAACCTCCCCGCGGAACTGCTGTGGAAGAGTACAGTTCCGATGAGGTTTCCGAAGATAAGAAAGAACAGGCAGCTTGACAATCCGAGGATAAGGCAGCTTCCCACTGCTTTTTTGAGGAGCTGAACGATACCGGTACGGTTTCCGGAAGCCTGGGCCGCGCTCACTGCCGGCATGAGGACAGTCCCTACCGAGTTGGTAATGGCAGACGGGAACAGGATGCAGGGCAGTGCCATTCCTGTCAGCACTCCGTACATACTGAGCGCTTCGCTTGCGCTCATCCCGGAGAGTTTGAGACAGGCAGGGATAGAAGCGGCTTCTACGCTTTGCAGCAGAGTGACTGCCGTGCGGTTGGCGGTCAGAGGTACAGAGAGGGAGAGCAGTTCCCGCAGATTTCCTGTAAGGGCAGAAAGGGCAGGGCGCCGCAGGACGGGTTCTTGCCTGGACAGAAAACGGGAGGAGAATAAAGCAGAGGCAAATTCTCCCGCCACGATCCCGGCCGCAGCAATTTGGATTGAAGGAACACGCCCGCTCTGTTTCATAAACAAAAACAGGAAAAAAACAAACAGTATACGCAGTACCTGTTCTACAAGCTGGCTTAGCGCGGGGAGCGCGGCTTTTTGAAGCCCGAAGCTGTATCCGCAGATACAGCTGTGTATAGCAGCACAGGGCAGGGCATAGGAAATGATCACCAGCAGTTCTGCGCATCGGGGATCACCGAGGAAGTGCTGTGCGATAAACGGGGCGTTCTGTTGGACAAGGATCACTTCCACGAAAGTGAGCAGAAGAGTAAGGCTAAGAGCAGTGTAAAGTATGCTCTTAGCCTCTTTTTGTCTTCCCAGTGACACTTTTTCCGCTACCATGCGGGAGACGGCTGTGTGTATGCCTGCGGTGCTGAGAGAAAGGCAGAGTGCGTATACGGGAAATACAAGCTGATACAATCCTACATTTTCCTCGCCAAAGGCGTGGCTTAAAAAGATGCGGAAGAAGAAGCCCATGAATCGTGTGATGAACCCGGTGGCAGTCAATATCATGGCTCCCTGGAATAATTTGTGCTTTGAAGACATATCTGCAACCTCATATGGCGCTTTTGCAATAGCTCAAGACGCTCCAGTCCGCTCGTAAAACCGCATTTCGCGCTAATTATGGCGGCCGGTGCATGACTGAACTATTACACACTTTTTACAGCATATGTCAATTCACGGCTTGACAGAACAAAGCCTGAGTGATATCCTACAAAAGTAAATCCCAGTAAAATACTAGGAAATAGACAGGAGCTTTGCGATACAAGAGAAAAGCTTTGATAAAGAAGGTGAGAAAGTGAAGCTGTCTACAAAAGGAAGATACGGGCTGCGGGCGCTGATCGATCTTGCGCAGAACAGCAAAGAAACACCGGTTTCGATCACCAGCATATCGGCGCGGCAGGACTTGTCGGAGCGGTATCTGGAGCAGCTGATGTCTATGCTGAAAAAGGCGGGCCTGGTAGAGAGTGTCAGGGGAGCGCAAGGCGGATATGTTCTGGCGAAGGATATAAAAGAGATCTCTGTCGGCGACGTGCTGCGGGCGCTGGAAGGTTCGCTGGAACCTGTGGAGTGCGCAGGGCTTGAACCGGACGGTGGATGCAGAGCTTCTGACAGCTGCGTGACGAAATACGTCTGGCAGAGGATCAACGAGAGCATAAACCGGACGGTGGACGAGATCATGCTCGACCAGCTCGTACAGGAAAGCGGGAAAAAAGAATACACAGGCGCGGACCGCGCGGGGTGCAAAAATTAGAATATACGGAGGCAGATATGAAAAAATTGATCTATCTTGACAATGCGGCAACGACAAAGACATCTCCGGAAGTGGTAGAGGCGATGCTGCCGTACTTTACAGAGAATTATGGGAATCCGTCCAGTGTATACGGATTTGCTTCGGCGAATAAAGAAGTCATTACAAAGCAAAGAGAGATCATTGCAAATGTCCTTGGCGCAAAGGACAATGAGATCTACTTTACGGCGGGCGGGACAGAGTCTGACAACTGGGCGCTGACGGCTACAGCTGAAGCTTATGCGTCAAAAGGAAAGCATATCATCACCAGCAAGATCGAACACCATGCGATCCTGCATACTTGTGATTATCTTGAAAAACGTGGTTATGAGGTGACTTATCTGGATGTAGATGAGAACGGGCTTGTAGATCCGAAAGACGTAGAGAAGGCGATCCGGCCGGATACGATCCTTGTGTCTGTTATGTTTGCCAACAATGAGATCGGTTCTGTCCAGCCCATAGCCGAGATAGGAAAGATCGCTCACGGGCACGGCGTTCTTTTCCATACAGACGCAGTGCAGGCATTTACACAGGTGCCGATCAATGTGGATGAATGTAATATCGACATGCTCAGCGCCAGCGGACATAAGCTGAACGGTCCGAAAGGAATCGGATTCCTTTATATCAGAAAAGGAGTGAAGATCCGCTCCTTTATCCACGGCGGAGCACAGGAGAGAAGACGCCGCGCCGGAACGGAAAACGTGCCGGGTATCGTGGGGCTTGGAAAAGCGGTAGAGCTTGCCGCCGCGTCCATGAAAGAAAGAACGGAAAAGGAGTCCGGGCTGCGCGACTATCTGATCAGCAGGATAGAAGAGGAGATCCCATATTGCAGACTGAACGGAGACCGCGTGAAACGTCTCCCAAACAACGTGAACTTCAGTTTCCGGTTCGTGGAGGGCGAATCCCTGCTCATCATGCTTGATATGAAGGGCATCTGTGCTTCCAGTGGTTCCGCGTGCACGTCGGGTTCTCTGGATCCGTCACATGTGCTTCTTGCGATCGGGCTGCCTCATGAGATCGCCCACGGATCGCTGCGCATGACACTGGGTGCGGACACAACGAAGGAAGACATTGACTATGTGGCAGACTGTTTAAAAGAGATCGTCGCGCATCTTAGGAGCATGTCGCCGCTGTATGAAGATTTTATAAAAAAACAGGCAAAGGAGAAATAAGTAATGTATACAGAAAAAGTAATGGATCACTTTCAGCATCCGAGAAATGTAGGAGAGATCGAAAACGCCAGCGGTGTGGGAACGGTCGGAAACGCAAAGTGCGGAGATATCATGAGAATCTATCTGGATATCGATGAAAATCAGATCATCCGTGATGTAAAGTTTAAGACATTCGGCTGTGGCGCTGCCGTAGCTACGAGCAGCATGGCAACAGAGCTTGTAAAAGGAAAGAGCGTCCGGGAAGCGATGGAAGTGACGAACAAAGCGGTCATGGAGGCATTAGACGGGCTTCCGCCGGTAAAAGTGCACTGTTCGCTTCTCGCGGAGGAGGCGATCCACGCAGCTCTCTGGGACTACGCTGAGAAGAACGGAATTAAGATTGAGGGACTGACAAAGCCCAAGTCTGATATCCACGAGGGTGAGGAAGAGGAAGAAGAGGAATATTGATGAGCAGAGTCGTCGTCGGGATGTCGGGAGGAGTAGATTCCTCCGTGGCAGCATACCTTTTGAAAGAGCAGGGATATGAAGTGGTCGGAGTGACCATGCAGATCTGGCAGGATGAAGACGCCTGTTCCATAGAGGAAAATGGCGGATGCTGCGGCCTGAGCGCCGTGGAGGACGCAAGGAGGGTGGCAGCGGCTCTCGGAATTCCTTATTATGTGATGAATTTCAAGCAGGAGTTCCAAAAGAACGTGATAGACTATTTTACAGATGAATATTTAAACGGGCGCACACCTAATCCGTGTATCGCCTGTAACCGTTATGTGAAGTGGGAGGCGCTTTTAAACCGGAGTCTTTCCATCGGAGCGGATTATATCGCTACGGGACACTACGCACGCATCGAACAGCTCCCGAACGGAAGATATACACTGAAACGCTCAAAGACACTGGCAAAGGACCAGACATACGCCCTTTACAATCTGACACAAGAGCAGCTTAAGAGAACGCTTATGCCGGTGGGCGCTTATTCGAAAGATGAGATACGTGCCATGGCAGAGAAGATCGGGCTTCTTGTGGCAGACAAGCCGGACAGTCAGGATATCTGCTTTGTGCCGGACGGAGACTATGCCTCGTTTATAGAGGAGACGGTCAGAGAGCGGACTGGAAAGGAACTTCCGTCCGGAAACTTCGTGACTCTGGATGGACACGTTCTCGGAAGACATAAAGGCATCATCCATTATACGGCAGGGCAGAGAAAAGGGCTGGGACTTGCTCTCGGATATCCGGCGTTCGTCCTTGAGATCCGCCCAGAGACCAACGAGGTGGTCATCGGGACATATGAAGAATCACTGACGCATACGGCAAAAGCGGACAGGCTGAATTTTATGAGCGTGGAAGATCTGACGGAGTCAAGGCGGGTGTTTGCCAAGATCCGTTATAATCACAAGGGCGCGTGGTGCACGGTAGAAAAAAGCGGCAGCGACGAAGTGACCTGTCATTTCGAAGAGCCTCAGAGGGCGGTGACACCGGGGCAGGCGCTTGTATTTTATGACGGAGAATATGTTCTGGGAGGAGGAACCATCCTGTGAGCAGTAAAGTATACGAAAAAACAGGCGGACAGTTCGGGCAGAGCAGGATCCTCTGCGATGCCCATATGCACACGGACTTTTCCACGGACTGCGCTTCGCCGGTGCGCAGCATGCTGGATGCCGCGGTGGAAAAAGGATTACATGCTGTCTGTATTACAGATCATATGGATCTGGATTTCCCGCCCCAGGAAAGAGAGGAACATCCGGCGGATGCGCAGCCTTTTCAGTTTGATGTGAAAGAATATTTTCGCGTGCTGGCTCCACTGAAGGAAGAATACAGAGACCGGCTGGAAGTGCGGATCGGCATTGAGCTTGGTCTCCAGCCTCATCTGGGGGCATGGTACAAAGAACTGCTGGCAGGCTATCCTTTTGATTTTGCCATCGGCTCTATTCATCTGGTGCGGGGAATGGACCCATATTACGGGAAGCTGTTCGAGGGAAGACCGGATGCGGACGCCTACAGGGAGGCATTTGAGGAGACGCTGTGCTGTATAGAACAGAATGAGGACTTCGACACACTGGGACATCTGGACTATGTGGTGCGCTATGGGAAGCATCAGGAAAAAGAGTATTCCTACAGGGCATTTGCGGATGAAATCGACGAAGTGCTGAAAAAGCTTATATCCATGGGAAAAGGCCTGGAGGTCAATACCGGAGGTTTAAAATACGGGCTTGGATTTACAAACCCGCATCCAGACGTAATAAAGAGGTACCGCGAGCTGGGCGGTGAGATCATCACCGTAGGAGCGGATGCGCACAGACCGGAGTATGTGGGGTACGAGTTTAAAAAAGCCGCCGATATACTTGAGGCGTGCGGATTCCGCTATTACGCTGAGTTTAAAGAGCGCAGACCTGTTTTCAGAAGGCTTTGACCCACCCGTTTTAACAGATTTTGAGATTAGTACTTGAATTTTTGTTTCCGTTTTAGTACAATTATTCTAGTTGATGAATCCTTAACAATTTCTGTTTGCAGGGATTCATTGTTATGACTGTGACACAGTCAAATATTTTTAAAATTCTTAGGAGGAATTAATCATGGCAGTAAAAGTAGCGATCAATGGATTTGGACGTATCGGACGTCTTGCTTTCAGACAGATGTTTGGAGCAGAGGGGTTTGAGATCGTAGCAATCAACGACCTTACATCTCCGAAAATGCTGGCTCACTTATTGAAATATGACTCGACACAGGGCAAATACGCTCTGGCTGACAAGGTTGAGGCAGGAGAGGATTCCATCATCGTTGACGGAAAAGAGATCAAGATCTACGCGAAGGCTGACGCAAAAGAGCTTCCGTGGGGCGAGATCGGTGTTGACGTTGTTCTGGAGTGTACAGGATTCTACACATCCAAAGCAAAAGCTCAGGCTCACATCGATGCAGGCGCTAAGAAAGTTGTTATCTCCGCTCCGGCAGGCAATGACCTTCCGACAATCGTTTACAATGTAAACCACGAGAATCTTACAAAGGATGACAACATCATTTCTGCTGCATCCTGCACAACAAACTGCCTCGCTCCGATGGCTAAGGCGCTGAATGATCTTGCACCGATCAAATCCGGTATCATGTGCACGATCCACGCTTACACAGGCGATCAGATGACACTTGACGGACCGCAGAGAAAAGGTGATCTGAGAAGATCCCGTGCGGCAGCATGCAACATCGTTCCGAACAGCACAGGCGCAGCTAAGGCTATCGGCCTTGTTATCCCGGAACTCAACGGCAAGCTGATCGGTTCTGCACAGCGTGTTCCTACTCCGACAGGTTCTACAACAATCCTTACGGCAGTTGTAGAGGGAGAGGTTACGGTTGATCAGATCAACGAGGCTATGAAGGCGGCAGCTAACGAGTCTTACGGCTACAACACAGATGAGATCGTATCCAGCGATATTGTCGGTATGTCTTACGGCTCACTGTTCGATGCCACACAGACAATGGCTCTTCCGGCCGGCGACGGCACAACAGAGGTTCAAGTTGTTTCATGGTATGACAACGAGAACTCCTACACAAGCCAGATGGTAAGAACAATCAAATACTTCGGAAAACTTCTTGGGGCTTAATCCTTACTGAAAGGACAAGCGGCCACAAGTTAGTCCGTAATAATTGACTCACAATGGGGTCCGGTCTTATTGTTGGACCGGATCCCGTTTTGCGTGAGGGGACAAGCCAGGCGGCGGTCTGAGTTGTTCCCGCTCGTTTTGTTATTTTAAAATATTTAGGAGGCAGTAAAAATGGCAGCACTCAACAAAAAATCAGTAGACGATATCAATGTAAAAGGCAAAAGAGTTCTTGTAAGATGTGACTTCAACGTTCCGCTCATTGACGGTAAGATCACAGACGAGAACCGTATTGTGGCAGCTCTTCCGACAATTAAGAAGCTGATCGCAGACGGCGGCAAAGTGATCCTTTGCTCACATCTGGGCAAGCCGAAGGGAGAGCCGAAGCCAGAGATGTCTCTTGCACCGGTAGCAGTAAGACTGGCTGAGCTCCTTGGGCAGGAAGTGAAATTCGCGG
Source organism: uncultured Ruminococcus sp. (assembly GCA_904418845.1). Classification (GTDB taxonomy): domain Bacteria; phylum Bacillota; class Clostridia; order Lachnospirales; family Lachnospiraceae; genus Mediterraneibacter. The sequence goes on from CAJFQC010000008.1 coordinate 97,863, forward strand.
CAGATCCGGAAGTGGTAGGGCCGAACGCAAAGGCGGCAGTAGAGGCTATGAACGACGGAGACGTAGTTCTTCTTGAGAACACACGTTACAGAGCAGAAGAGACAAAGAACGGCGAAGCATTCAGCAAAGAGCTTGCTTCTCTGTGTGATGTATTCGTAAACGATGCATTCGGTACCGCTCACAGAGCTCACTGCTCTAACGTAGGTGTTACACAGTATGTTGACACAGCAGTGGTAGGATACCTGATGCAGAAAGAGATCGATTTCCTCGGAAACGCGGTAGAGAACCCGGAGAGACCGTTCGTAGCTATCCTTGGCGGATCTAAGGTTTCCAGCAAGATTTCTGTGATCAATAACCTGCTTGAAAAGGTTGACACACTCATTATCGGCGGCGGAATGTGCTACACATTCACAAAAGCTCAGGGCGGAAATGTAGGAACATCCCTTCTTGAGGAAGATTACCTTCAGTACGCGCTTGACATGATCGAGAAGGCAAAGGAAAAAGGCGTGAAGCTTCTTCTTCCTGTTGATGCAGTTATTGCAGACGCATTTTCCAACGACGCGAACACAAAGGTTGTTGCGCAGAACGATATCCCGGACGGCTGGATGGGCCTTGATATCGGGCCGGAGACGGCGAGAATGTATGCGGATGCTGTGAAATCCGCTAAGACTGTTGTATGGAACGGACCGATGGGATGCTTCGAGATGCCGAAGTTCGCAGACGGAACAAAGACAGTTGCAGAGGCTCTGGCAAATACAGACGCTGTAACAATCATCGGCGGCGGCGACTCGGCGGCGGCTGTAAACCAGCTTGGCTACGGCGACAAGATGACACATATCTCCACAGGCGGCGGCGCTTCCCTTGAGTTCCTTGAGGGTAAGGAACTGCCGGGCGTAGCGGCAGCGAACGACCGGTAAGCGGTGTATATGCCCCGATTGCGGCGTCAGTTGCGGCAAGGAGATCGATAAGAAATATCAAGGAGAAATAATAAGATGGCAAGAAAGAAAATTATCGCAGGCAACTGGAAGATGAACAAGACTCCGAGTGAGGCAGTTGCACTGGTAGAAGAATTAAAACCGCTCGTTGCAAACGAGGAGGTTGACGTAGTATTCTGTGTTCCGGCGATCGACATCGTACCGGTCGTTGAAGCTGTAAAGGGTACGAACATTCAGGTTGGCGCTGAGAACATGTATTTTGAGGAGAGCGGAGCTTACACAGGCGAGATCGCTCCCAACATGCTTGTAGATGCAGGTGTGAAATACGTTGTTCTCGGACACTCTGAGAGAAGAGATTACTTCGGCGAGACAAACGAGGATGTGAACAAGAAAGTCCTCAAAGCGCTTGAGCACGGTATTACGCCGATCATGTGCTGCGGTGAGACTCTGGAGCAGAGAGAGCAGGGCGTGACGATGGATTTCATTCGTCAGCAGGTGAAGGTAGGCCTTCAGAACGTAACGGCAGATCAGGCAAAGACGATGGTTATCGCCTACGAGCCGATCTGGGCGATAGGAACAGGAAAGACAGCTACCACAGAGCAGGCTGAGGAAGTCTGCAAGGGCATCCGCGAGTGTATCGCTGAGGTTTACGACGAGGCGACGGCGGAGGCGATCCGTATCCAGTACGGCGGTTCCGTAAACGCAGGAAACGCGGCGGAGCTTTTCGCCCAGGCTGACATCGACGGCGGTCTGGTAGGAGGAGCTTCTCTGAAGGCTGACTTCGGTAAAATTGTCTGCTACAAATAAGCGGTATTGTTCCGATATTGCAGAATCAGTTCCCTGGCTCCGGCAGATCATGTCCAGAGCCGGGGCTTTTTGCCGCTTTATTCCAAGATGCTTGCTCTTGTGTAAATTTACTAAAAGTGAGTTTCCCAATTTGTCTGATATGACAATGGACATGAAAGATGCGTTTTGATATAATTTACACGTCGATTGGATTGTTACTCGTTGAGGCATTACTGATGACATGGGTCACTTATGGAGTGACGTGTTTTTGTGCCTTGAGGAGTTTTTTTATTGGAGACAAAAATGCGTGTAGTAAAGAAGCTGAACAATAATTTTGCAATCTGCGTTGACGGAGAGGGAAAAGAGCTGATCGCGGCGGGAAAAGGGATCGGCTTCCCGAAAACCCCTTATGAATTAGAGGACTTAAACCTGATTACGCGGACATTTTACAACATCGATCAGAAATATACCGGGTTGTTCAATGAACTGCCGGAGGCAGTCATTCATTTTACCGCAAAGCTGATCGACATTGCCCGCAATGAGCTGAAATATGAACTGAATCCGAATGTGGTCATGACGATGTCGGATCATATCAATTTTTGTATCCAGAGAGCGAAGCAGGACATTTACGTGCAGATGCCGCTTATCTATGAGGTGGAGCAGACATTCCCGGCTGAGGCGAAGATCGGGAAATATGCAGTGAAGCAGGTCGAGCGCCGCTTCCACGTCAGGCTGAATCAGAATGAAGCTTCAGGCATTGCGATGAATCTGGTAAACGCACGGTATAATCCGAAAAGCGGGACTGACGTGACAGAAGATCTTCAGAAGCAGTATGACGATATTCTGGAGGATACGATCAGTATTGTGGAGGACGAGACGGGGATTATGATCGAGAGGGATTCCTTTAATTTCGCCCGGTATTCTTCTCATTTGATGTATCTGCTCAACCGGATCGCGGATCACCGGACGCTGGATTCCGAAAATGGGGTCATGTATCAGTCCATGAGGGAAGAATTTCCCGAGATTGCCGCATGTGTGGATCTGATTGACAGGTATTTCCGCAGAAAGTTAAAAATAGATCTCTCAAAAGAAGAAAAATTATATCTGATCCTGCACATCAACAGGATATGCACAAGAGAAGGATTGTAACCGATACGGGCATTACCTTCCATGGCAGACATCTGCGCGCGGCGCGGGTCTGTTGTGGGAGGTTTTTGTATTTCCGGGGATGAGCGCGCAGGAACCGGAATGTATACAGCGCCGCGAAAAAAGTCGGCGCAGGATCGCAGTCATATGCCGGAACAAAGAATAGGAGGAAGAGGAAATGGCAGACAAAAACAGGGAGCTTGCCGAGGCGGTCATAGCGGCAGTGGGAGGCTCCGCCAATATTACATCAGTGGCACACTGTATGACGAGGCTGAGATTTGTGCTCAAGGATAAGAGCATACCAAAAAAAGAGGAAGTAGAGAAGATCAAAGGAGTGATGGGAACCAATATCGCCGGCGGACAGTATCAGGTCATCATCGGAAATTCCGTGGGAAGTGTATATAAGGAGGTTGTGGCGGCCACGGGAATCAGCGATACCCCCGGAGCAGAAGATGCCGGGGAAAAGAAGAAAGTGAATCCGCTGACAGCGGCGCTTGAGTTTATATCGGGCTGTATGGCGCCTCTTTTCCCGGCGATCATAGCGGGCGGTCTTATCAAGGTTCTGCTTGTGATTTTCGGACCTACGCTTCTCGGGGTCATGTCGGATACAAGCGATACGTATATTCTGATGAACGCGCTGGGAGACGCGCCGTTCTATTTCCTTCCGGTGATAGTTGCATATACGGCGTCCAGAAAACTGAACTGTAACTCATATCTGGCGGTGATGGTTGCGTCGGTACTGATCTACCCGGATGTGATTACCCTGCTGGGAGGAGAGACGGCGACTTATCTGTTCGGCGTCATTCCTGTGACACACGGCAGCTATTCTTCATCGATCATCCCGGCAATGCTTTCCACGATTCTTCTGAAATACGTGGAGATACTGGTAGACCGCTACACCCCGGACTGGTCAAAGAACTTCTTAAAGCCGTTGATTATCGTGGTGATTACAGCGCCGATCACACTCTGTCTGCTGGCGCCGCTGGGAATTATGGTAGGAAACGGGCTGCAGTTCGTCATCAACAGCGTATACGGATTCGCTCCGTGGCTGGCCATGCTGATTTTCGCAGGACTTATGCCGTTCATCGTCATGACGGGAATGCACTGGGCGTTCGTGCCGGCATGCCTGATTTCTCTTGCAGATCCGGGATATGAAATGATGCTGATCCCGGCTATGCTGTGCAGCAACACCGCACAGGCCGGCGCAACATTCGGAGCTGCGTTTAAGACAAAGGATAAAGACATGAAGCAGATGGCATTTCCTGCGGGCATATCCGCCCTCTTGGCAGGAGTGACGGAGCCTGCGATGTACGGAGTCACCTTAAAGCTGAAAAAGCCCATGATCGCTGCATGTATTGCGGGAGGTATCTCAGGTTTTGTGTCCGGGCTGGTTCAGTTAAAAGGTTTTGCGTTTGCAACGCCGTGCCTGACAGCGCTGGTACAGTTTATCTCACCTGACGGAGGCAATAATTTCGTGTACGCGGTCGCTATTTTCGCACTGTCACTGATCCTGTCCTTTGTCCTTGCATTTATTATGACAAAGGATGAAAAAACGGGTGGAACCGCGGATACAGAAGATAACCGGGCAGCTATGAGCGCGGCAGCCTCAGCGGACAGTGCCGCAAATGTCCTGACAGGGAAACTGGAGATCCCGTGCCCGGTAAAGGGAGAGATCATTCCGCTCTCAGAAGTCAGGGACAATACATTCGCTTCAGGTATCCTTGGAGAAGGGTGTGCTGTGATCCCGTCAGAAGGAAAAGTATTTGCACCTTTTGACGGTGTGTGTGAAAATATATTCGATACACTGCACGCTCTGGGATTAAAGTCCGATCAGGGCGTGGAGATGCTGATTCATGTGGGATTGGAGACCGTCACCCTCAACGGAGCTCCGTTCAAAGCGCACATTGGAAACGGAGAACGCTTCAGGAAGGGAGAACTTCTTCTGGAATTTGACATAGAAGCGATCCAAAAGGCGGGATGCGAGATCCAGACCCCGGTTCTGATTACCAATGCGGAGGACTTAGGCGGGGTAACAGTAGAAGACGACAGACTTGTGATAGGAGGATAGTAAAATGGGATTTTCAAAAGATTTTATGTGGGGCGGCGCGACTGCCGCAAATCAATGTGAAGGCGCATGGGATGTGGACGGAAAAGGAATTTCCGTGTCCGATATCTGCACGGGAGGAAAGTTCGGTCAGAGCAAGCGGATTACCCCAATCCTTGAGGAAGGGACATTCTATCCAAGCCGTGAAGGGATCCGGCATTACGAGAAATTCCGCGAGGACATCGCTCTTTTCGCGGAGATGGGCTTTAAGTGCTACCGTTTCTCCATCGCGTGGACGAGAATCTTTCCCAACGGGGATGAGAGCGAGCCGAACGAGGCGGGGCTTAGGCACTATGAAGAAGTGATCGACGAGTGCCTGAAATACGGGATCGAACCGCTGATTACGATCTCCCACTACGAGGTGCCTTTCGGGCTTACGAGAAAATGCAACGCGTGGGTCAGCCGCGACATGATCGGGTATTTCCTGAACTACTGCCGCGCAATTTTCGAGAGGTACAAAGGGAAGGTAAAATACTGGCTTACCTTTAATGAGATCAACAGTTCTGTCGCTCCGATGGGTGCTCTGCTAAATCAGGGAATCTTAAACGATCTTGAGAATCCGACCGAATTCATGAAGCAGCCGGATATCCCGCAGCAGAGATTCCAGGGGCTTCATCACATGTTTGTGGCATCCGCGCTGGCGGTGAAAATGGCGCATGAGATCGACCCGGAATACAAGGTGGGGAATATGATGATCTACTCCGCAAGCTATCCGCTGACGTGCAGCCCGGACGATGTACTTGTCTGCCAGAGATATAACCGCCTGTATAATTACTACTGTACGGATGTGCAGGCGAGAGGGGCGTACCCGGCATACGCGGATTCCCTTCTCAAAGAACTGGGCGTCACTCTTGAGAAAGAGCCGGGGGATGACGAAATCCTAAAAAATGGTACCGTGGACTTTATTACATTTTCTTACTATATGTCATCCTGCCAGACGGCAGACCCCTCGAAAGAGAGCGGGGAGGGGAATATTCTTGGAGGGGTTCCGAACCCCTATCTGGAGTCCTCTGACTGGGGATGGCAGATTGATCCAAAGGGGCTTAAGTATGCGCTCAATGACTTAAGCGACAGATACGGTTTGCCTCTTATGGTGGTGGAGAATGGACTTGGCGCAAAGGACACGATCGAGGAGGACGGTTCCATCAACGACGACTACCGTATCGATTACCTCAGGAAGCACATTGAGCAGATGAAAGAGGCTGTGGATGAGGGTGTTGACCTGATGGGATATACGCCGTGGGGATGCATTGATCTTGTATCCGCTTCCACGGGAGAGTACGCGAAGCGTTACGGCATGATCTATGTGCGCCGGTATGACGACGGTACAGGCGACTTTGCCCGGCTTAAGAAAAAATCCTTCTACTGGTATCAGCAAGTGATCCGGTCAAACGGGGAGGGACTTTGATGGAGAGCAGGAAGATCATTTTCCTTGATGTGGACGGAACGCTCGTCGATTATGAGGGCCGCATCCCGGACAGCGCAGCCAGGGCGGTCCGTCTCGCCAGAGAGAAGGGACACAAGGTCTATATCTGCACGGGACGGAGCCGGGCGGAGGTCTATCCTGAGATCTGGGATATCGGTCTGGACGGGATGATCGGCGGGAACGGAAATTATGTGGAGGATGGCGGGCAGGCGCTTATGCACCGCTGCCTCTCACTTGACGAGTGTCGCGGCATCGTAGACTGGCTCCACGAGCGGAAGCTGGAGTTCTATCTGGAGAGTAACGCGGGGCTCTTCGGAAGCGAGAAGTTTGAGACTGCCGGGGAGCCGGCGATCCGGCTTTACAGCACGAGAAAGAGCGGGGAAGCTTCGAGCATACAGACCGTGAGAGACGCGTTCCCGGATATGATATTCGGAGCCAAGCTTTACCGGGATGATGTGAATAAGATCAGTTTTGTGCTCAACTCCTATGAGGACTATCTTGCCGCCGCCGCGGAGTTTCCTGAGCTGAAGGCAGGGACATGGGGCGGCGCCGGGGAGACGGCGCTGTTCGGCGACCTTGCTTTGAAGGATATTGATAAGGCGTATGCCATGGACGTCCTTCTTAAGCATCTGGATGCGTCCGTGGAAGACGCAGTCGCTTTTGGGGACGCTAAGGTGGACATACCGATGCTGGAACACAGCGGCGTGGGCGTTGCCATGGGAAACGGCGGAGAAGAGATCCGGGCGGCAGCGGATTATGTGACGGATGATGTGGAGAACGACGGACTTCAGAAGGCATTTTCACATCTGGGGCTGATTTAAGCCGCCGTGAAGGAGAAGTGCGCCGCAGTGAGACATTTTACTGCTTTGCGGTATTGCGGCGGTTCGCAAAGCGTTTAAAAGGTGGGCTTGCCCACTTTTTTTTGCAACGGGCAAATATGTAGATTGCCTGTCTTGAAAATTCTGTGAAAAACGGGTACAATAAAAAGCGGAGTGAAAGCCCCAAATGCAAAGATAAAGGAGATATGGATATGAGTAAGAAACCAACCGTATTGATGATATTAGACGGCTACGGATTAAGAGCCGATAAGAAGGGAAATGCCGTTGCCGAGGGAAAGACTCCGGTGATGGACAAGCTGATGGCTGAGTACCCGTTCGTCAAGGGGAATGCCAGCGGAATGGCGGTAGGTCTTCCGGACGGACAGATGGGTAACTCCGAGGTGGGACACCTGAACATGGGCGCGGGCCGCATTGTATATCAGGATCTGACAAAGATCACAAAGGCAATTCAGGACGGAGATTTCTTTGAAAACAAAGCTCTCCTCGCAGCGTGTGAGAACGCTAAGACAAATAATTCTTCCCTGCATATGATGGGACTGGTGTCTGACGGCGGCGTGCACAGCCATAACACGCACATCTACGGACTGCTTGAGCTGGCGAAGAGACAGGGGCTTGAGAAAGTCTATGTTCACTGCTTCCTCGATGGACGTGACACCCCTCCGGCGTCAGGAAAAGAGTATGTAGAAGAGCTGGAAGCAAAGATGAAAGAGATCGGTGTCGGTGAAGTCGCAACAGTGGCGGGACGCTACTATGCCATGGACAGAGACAACCGCTGGGACCGTGTAGAGAAGGCGTATAAGGCTCTCGTAAAGGGCGAAGGCGTGGAAACGGATTCCGCCACGGCAGGCATTCAGGCTTCCTATGACAAAGAAGTTACGGACGAGTTCGTGGAGCCTATGATCGTGATGAAGGGCAGTTCCCCGACAGCTACGGTGAAGGACGGAGATTCCATTATCTTCTTTAACTTCCGCCCGGACCGTGCGCGAGAGATCACAAGAACATTCTGCGACGATGAGTTCACAGGTTTTGACAGGGGCGAGAGAGTGAAGACGACCTATGTATGCTTCACAGAGTATGACGTTACAATTCCGAACAAGCAGGTCGCATTTGTAAAAGAAGAGATCACTAATACATTCGGCGAGTTTCTTGCGGCGAACGGACTGAAGCAGGCGCGCATTGCAGAGACAGAGAAGTACGCGCATGTGACGTTCTTCTTTAACGGCGGTGTGGAAGAGCCGAATCCGGGCGAGGACAGGATTCTTGTGAAATCGCCGAAGGTTGCAACATATGATCTGAAACCGGAGATGAGCGCGTACGAAGTGTGCGATAAGCTGGTGGAGGCGATCAAGTCCGATAAATATAATGTGATCATCATTAACTTTGCGAATCCAGATATGGTCGGACATACAGGTGTTGAGTCTGCCGCGATCAAAGCAATTGAGGCGGTTGATGAGTGTGTGGGCAGAGCAGTAGATGCGATCAAAGAGGTTGACGGCCAGATGTTCATCTGCGCGGACCACGGAAACGCAGAGCAGCTCATTGACGAGGAGACCGGCGAACCGTTTACAGCGCATACGACGAATCCGGTTCCGTTTATCCTTGTGAATGCAGACCCGTCCTACAAGTTAAGAGAAGGCGGATGCCTTGCGGACATTGCTCCGACTCTGATCGAGATGATGGGAATGGAACAGCCGAGAGAGATGAGCGGTAAGTCGCTGATCGCAAAATAGGGAGTATGCCAAGCCAAAGATGCAGACTCGATAAACAAGAATGAAAGTTCTTAACAGAATAGTAAGTTATTTGCAGAGGCACGGAGAATACCGCGCCTCTGTTTTTAAGGCGTATGGGCGGATACAGGAAGGAGCAGTATTAATGCGCGAAAAGCTGACAAAAAGTGATGTGGAAAAGATCCGGGCTGAGATCGAGCACCGCAGGCTCGTAGAGAGAAAAGAACTGATCGAGGCCGTGAAGGAAGCACGTTCTCACGGTGATCTGAGTGAGAATTTTGAATATTATGCGGCAAAAAAGGAAAAGAACCGCAATGAGAGCCGCATTCGTTATCTAGAGAGGATGCTTAAGACGGCGGTTATTGTGGAGGATCATTCCGGGGCGGACGAAGTTGGACTCAATAATACGGTAGAGATCTACTGTGAGGACGATAACCAGGTAGAGACATACCGCATTGTTACATCTGTCAGAGGGAGTTCGCTTAATGGCCTGGTAAGCATCGAATCACCGATCGGGAAGGCGCTTCTCGGCCGCAAGGAAGGCGACCGGGTATATGTGAAGGTCAATGATGATTTCGGATATTATGCGGTGATACGGAAAATCATTAAGACAGAGAGTGAGGAGGAAGATCATATACGGAGTTTCTGACTGAGACAAAGATACCTGTGCTCTCAGTTTCACGTCGTGGAAGAATAAAAAGCAAAGGAGAGAATCATATTTTATGAAAGTAAGTACAGTATTATTTGATTTGGACGGCACGATCACGGACTCTGCTCCGGGGATTATAAACAGTATCCGGTATTCTCTTGAAAAACATGGGATCGCCATCCCGGAAGAGCAGGAACTCCGCAAGTTTGTAGGACCACCCCTTAAGGAACAGTTCCAGAAAGTGTTTGGTCTGACTGATGCAGAGGCGGGACAGATGATGAATTCATACCGGGAATACTACGGTACAAAGGGAATCTTTGAGAACCGGGTGTATAAGGGTGTGCCTGAGATGCTGTCCCGGCTTCAAAGCGCAGGGATGAGGATTATGATGGCAACCTCCAAGGCGGAGAAATATGCCCGCATCATCGCGGAGCACTTTAGCTTTGCAAAGTATTTTGAATATATCGGCGGAGCATGTATGGACGGAACAAGGATCGATAAACACGAGGTCATTGAATATGTCCTTAAAACCTGTAAGGTTACGGACAGGGGGCGTGTGATTATGGTAGGAGACCGCTCTCACGACATGATCGGAGCAAAGCGGGCAGGGATACACAGCCTTGGTGTTCTCTATGGCTATGGTACGCGTGAAGAACTGGAACAGAACGGGGCAGAAGTGTTCGCCGCGACGCCGGGTGAAGCCGTTGAACTGCTTCTTACAATAAAATAGTCTTTCCCAGATAATCCTGGATGATCCTGCTTTGCAAGCGAGTATTTGCTGAGTGAATATTAAAGGCGACCGTGGAAAACATTACAGCGCCTCCTTGTTAAAATCATGGTTATTGATCTTACGGATGACCCGGCAGGGATTCCCCACGGCAAGAGAATTGGCAGGGATGTCCTTTGTGACGACACTTCCGGCGCCGATCACGGAACCATCTCCGATGGTCACACCAGGAAGCACGATGACGCCTCCGCCGAGCCAGCATCCATTCCCAATTTTTATGGGAAGAGCGTAAGTGCGGCAGAAATATTCTCCTGTATCCGGGGACCAGTCCGGGGTGAGGCGCTCCGCCAGTTCGACAGGATGTGCGGCTGTATAGAGATGCACATTGGAAGCAATCAGCACATTGCTTCCGATCTCGATTTTATTACAGTCTACAAAGGTACAGTTCATATTGATGGAGACATTATTGCCGATATAGATATTGTATCCGTAATCACAGAGAAAAGGCTGTGCCACTGATACATTTGTCCCGATCCTGTTAAACAGACGGTTCAGAACCGCAGTCTTTTCTTCTTTCTGATCATACTGCAGGGCATGATATTCCCTTAATAATTCTCTCGTTTTTCGTTTCAGTTGGAGAAAAATCTCATTGTGGCAGTCGTAATATTCTCCGGCCAGACATTTTTCCAGTTCTGTCATTGATACTTCCTCCTTATATATGTATATAGACACTCGGATCTGATCTTCATTTTAGAGATGAAGTCATTCTCCTATCCCATAATTATACAATAAAAACCGATATTTTACATACAATTTTCAATTCTGCCGGGATAGTTTTCTTTGGGCTGCTTGGCGGATGTTTATTCCTCTATCGGATCGATGTATAAAGAATGATCCCCTGTGGGGCGAGGACATATCGTGCGGATATCTCCTTACCCCACAGGGGATTTTCTTTGCAGTGTTCAGAGCTGCCACATTGTATTTTCCTTAATCAGTTTTCCGCCTCAAGGTTTTTAAACGCCGTCGAAAGCATGAGCTTGATTCTGTTTAACTGATTAACTTCACTTGCACCCGGGTCAAAGTCGATGGCCACCACATTTGAATGAGGATGCAGCCTTCTTAGTTCCTTGATAACTCCTTTTCCTACCACATGGTTCGGCAGACAGGCAAACGGCTGGGTACATACGATGTTTCCGGCGCCGCTGTGGATAAGCTCTAACATTTCGCCGGTCAGGAACCATCCTTCTCCGGTCTGGTTTCCGATGGACACGATCTCAGAAGCCATCTTTGCCAGATCCTCGATGTGTGCCGGCGGATCGAAGTGCTTGCTCTCTGCAAATGCTTTTGTTGCCGGAGCGCGCAGCCATTCGACGGCCTTGATGCCGAGGTTTCCGATCAGTGCCTTGGACTTCTTGAATCCAAGGTGCGATACCTTGAAGTTCTGGTTGTAGAAGCAGTACTGCATAAAGTCGATCAGATCAGGCACAACAGCCTCTGCGCCTTCCGCTTCGAGAAGGTCTACCAGATGGTTGTTCGCTGCCGGAAGGAACTTCACAAGGATTTCGCCGACGACGCCGACTCTCGGCTTCTTGATATCCAGTGTCTCAATGTTGTCAAAATCATTTATAATATCGCGGCAGAGCTTCTTGAACTTCCTGCGCGAAGGGTATCCTTCTGATACGAATTTCTGGCATACGCTTACCCATTTTCTGTGCATGGCGTTGGTTGTGCCCGGTACTGCCTCGTAGGGGCGCATACGGTAAACGCACTTCATGAAGATGTCGCCGAACACAGCCGCATATGCAATGCGCACTGCCAGCGGGAGCGTGATCTTGAATCCCGGGTTGGCCTCCAGACCGCTTAAGTTGATGGAGATGACCGGAATATGCTCGTATCCTGCCTTCTTTAATGCGCGTCGGATGAAACCGATATAATTGGAAGCGCGGCATCCGCCGCCTGTCTGGCTGATGATGACTGCCAGATGGTCCGTGTCATATTGTCCGGACAGGATGGCGTCCATGATCTGACCGACAACGATCAGAGACGGATAGCATGCGTCGTTGTTTACATATTTCAATCCCATGTCTACTGCCTGACGGTTGTCGTTGGGAAGTACCTCAATGTTGTAGCCGGCCGCTTTAAACGCAGGCTCCAGCAGCTCGAAGTGGATGGGCGACATCTGCGGGCAGAGAATAGTATGTGTCTTGCGCATTTCCTTTGTAAAGGGCACTTTCTCAATAGACGACGGGCGGAGGGTGCGCTCGGTCTTGTGCTGCTCGCGCACGCGGATCGCCGCCAGAAGGGAGCGCACGCGGATACGGGCCGCTCCTAAGTTGTTGACCTCGTCGATCTTCAGCGTGGTGTAGATCTTATCCGAATCGGTCAGGATCTCAGCTACCTGATCTGTTGTGACAGCGTCCAGCCCGCATCCGAAGGAATTAAGCTGGATGAGATCCAGGTTCTCTGTCGTTTTTACATAGTTTGCCGCAGCATACAGACGGGAGTGGTACATCCACTGGTCCATTACATTCAGCGGCCGCTCCACCTGATGCAGATGGGAGACGGAATCCTCGGTCAGCACGGCGATATTGTAGGAATTGATCATTTCGGGCAGTCCATGATGTACTTCCGGATCAATATGGTAAGGACGGCCCGCCAGCACGATGCCCCGGCTGCCGGTATCATTTAAGAATTTGATCGTCTCTTCACCCTTGCGGCGCATATCCTCACGGCATGCGGCAAGCTCATTCCATGCGTCATGCACGGCGGATTTGATCTCGCTTTCGGAAAGGGAGAACTTATCGCCCAATTCCCTGATCAGGCGGTAGGAGATAGTCTCCTCGCTCTGAAGAGAAAGGAAGGGATGAATGAAATCTACCTCCCCGTGCACGATAGCGTCCATGTTGTTCTTGATATTCTCCGGGTAGGAAGTAACAATCGGGCAGTTGTAGTGGTTGTTCGCCTCTTCAAATTCGTTCCTCTCATAAGGGATGGACGGATAGAAGATGTGCGTGATGCCTTTGTTGATCAGCCACTGTACATGTCCGTGCGCCAGCTTCGCCGGATAGCACTCAGACTCACTGGGGATGGACTCAATGCCCAGCTCATAGATCTTTCTCGTAGAAGCCGGGGAAAGTACCACTCGAAAGCCCAGTTTTGTGAAAAACGTAAACCAGAACGGATAGTTCTCATACATGTTCAGGACACGGGGGATGCCGATGACGCCCCTCTTTGCGTCCGCTTCCTCAAGCGGCTCATAGTCAAAATAGCGGTGGAACTTGTAGTCGAACAGGTTTGGCATTGTGTTTTTTGATTTTTCTTTTCCAAGGCCGCGCTCGCAGCGGTTTCCGGTGATGAACTTTCGTCCGCTGCTGAAATGATTGATGGTCAGACGGCAGGTGTTCGTACATTTGCGGCATTTCGTCATGGTCGTGGAGTATTCCAGCGACGTGATATCCTCAATAGAAAGCATGGTCGTGCCTTCACACTCTGTATAGCGCTCGCGGGCAATAAGAGCCGCGCCGAAAGCGCCCATGATTCCCGCGATATCCGGGCGGATGGCCTCACAGTCTGCTATCTTCTCAAAGCTTCTTAAGACTGCGTTGTTGTAGAAAGTTCCACCCTGGACAACAATGTGGTTTCCAAGCTCGGAAGCGCTGGACACCTTGATGACTTTGAAAAGAGCGTTCTTAATGACAGAGTAGGCAAGTCCGGCAGAAATATCTGCTACGGATGCACCCTCTTTCTGGGCCTGTTTTACCTTAGAGTTCATGAACACCGTACAGCGTGTGCCAAGGTCAATCGGATTCTGAGCGTACAGCGCTTCGTGGGCAAAGTCCTCCACAGTATAATTCAGCGATTTCGCAAAAGTCTCGATGAAAGAACCGCATCCGGAAGAGCACGCCTCGTTGAGCTGCACGCTGTCCACGGTCTGATTCTTGATTTTGATGCACTTCATATCTTGTCCGCCGATGTCCAGGATACAGTCGACATCCGGCTCGAAGAACGCAGCCGCATAGTAGTGGGCGACTGTTTCCACCTCGCCCTCGTCGAGCATGAGCGCCGCTTTGATCAGCGCCTCGCCGTACCCGGTAGAGCAGGAGTGAACGATCTCCACATCTTCCGGCAGCAGATCATAGATTTCCTTAATAGCGGAGATGGTAGTTCCCAGCGGATCTCCTTCATTATTGTGATAGAAGGAGTATAAAAGGGTTCCGTCCTCGCCGACAAGCGCTGCCTTTGTGGTTGTGGAACCGGCGTCGATGCCCAGGAAGGCTTTCCCTTTATAAGTGGCAAGATCCTTGACCGGTACTTGATGCTTCGCATGGCGCGCAGTGAATTCTTCGAACTCTGCCGCGGCGGCGAACAGGGGATCCAGACGCTCGACTTCGATCTCCATCTGAATCCGCTTCTCCAGACGGTTCTGAAGCTCTCTGAGCGCGACCGGAGTGTCTTTCTTTGAGTTCAGTGCGGAACCGATCGCCGCAAAAAGATGGGAGTGGTTCGGCGCGATGATATGCTCGTCATCCAGCTTCAGCGTGCGGATGAAGGCTGCGCGAAGCTCGGAAAGGAAATGGAGAGGTCCTCCGAGAAACGCCACATGTCCGCGGATTGGCTTACCGCAGGCAAGACCGCTGATGGTCTGGTTGACAACAGCCTGAAAAATGGATGCCGCCAGGTCTTCTTTGGAGGCCCCTTCGTTGATGAGGGGCTGGATATCCGACTTGGCAAACACACCGCAGCGCGCGGCAATAGAGTAGAGCGCCTGATAATTCTTGGCGTATTCATTAAGACCCGACGCGTCTGTCTGCAAGAGAGAAGCCATCTGGTCGATAAAAGAACCTGTACCACCGGCACAGACACCGTTCATTCGCTGTTCTACATTTCCGCCTTCAAAGTAAATGATCTTCGCGTCCTCGCCGCCCAGCTCGATGGCGACGTCTGTCTGCGGCGCATAGTCCTGAAGCGCCGTGGACACTGCGATGACCTCCTGGACAAAAGGCACGCCCAGGTGCTTCGCCAGCGTCAGGCCGCCGCTTCCGGTGATGACCGGAGAGACGTGGATCGGACCGAGCTTATACAAGGCGCGGCCCAAAAGGTCGGATAACGTCTCCTGGATATTGGCAAAGTGTCTCTCGTAGTCGGAGAAGAGAACTTCATTTTCCTCATCCAGAATCGCGATCTTAACTGTTGTGGAACCGATGTCGATTCCAAGAGTATGTAATTCTTTCAGATTCATTGTATGATCTCCAATCTTCTGTACTAAATATATGAGTTTCTTCTTATTAAATGCGTTTGCATATTTTACAACAACCTACATTATACGACAGGAAATCAGAAAAGACAATTGTTATTATTATGCGGGTTTTGAAAATAATGCCGCCTCATATAGATAATTTACATAAAGATCGTGTTAAACATGCGAAAAAGGGCAACATATATTTGACAAACAGGTTGACGGACGGTATTATTGTATGGAACTAAAAACAATTTCTATAAAAGTAAGGAGTAGGATATATTTGAACTGGCTGAATAAATTAGAGAAAAAGATCGGACGTTTCGCTATACCGAACCTGACGGTATATCTGCTGGCAGGGTATGTTATCGGATTTGCAGTTATGTATCTGATGCCGGGCCTTATCGGCTGGCTTACACTGGAGCCCGCGTATATCGTGAGGGGACAGGTGTGGCGAATCATCTCATGGGTACTGATCCCGCCGACGACACAGCCCATCAGTCTGCTGTTTCTCGTTCTCCTGTATTATTCGCTGGGAACGGCGCTTGAGCGGACATGGGGAACCTTCCGGTACAATGTATATATTTTTTCCGGGATCATTTTTACAGTGATCGCAGTGTTGGCTCTTTATGGGGTTCTTTATCTGGTGTATGACACAGAAGTGATGCTTTCCATGATCAGCCTTGTCAGCACGAACTATATCACAATGTCCATATTCCTTGCGTTTGCCGCTATTTACCCGGATATGGAGGTGTACCTGTACTTTATCCTTCCGATCAAGATGAAGTGGATGGCAATAGTCTATGCCGCTATGGCGTTATACTATTTCGTCACAGGCGGACTGGTCAGTCGTGTCGCCATCGGCGCGTCACTTTTGAACTTCGTGATCTTCTTCTTTTCAAATCGGAATATGCGTAAGTTTTCGCCGAAAGAACGGGCGCGCAAAGCAAAATTCAAAAAGCAGTCAGCGCCGCATATGCACTATGCGGGCGGGGCGAAGCACCGCTGCGCGGTGTGCGGCAGGACGGAGCTTGACGATCCTTGTCTGGAATTTCGTTTCTGCTCGAAATGCAACGGCAATTATGAATACTGCCAGGACCACTTGTTCACTCATGAGCATGTGAAATAATCATTAAAGGAGAGAGTCAATATTTATGAAAAAGACAAAAGTAGTCTGCACGATGGGTCCAAATACGAATGACAGAGAGCTTATGAAGAAGCTTATGGAAAACGGTATGGATGTTGCCCGTTTTAACTTTTCCCACGGGGACCACGAGGAGCAGAAAGGGAGAATGGATCTGCTCAAAGAGCTGCGTGAGGAACTGCACACGAACACAGCGATCCTTCTGGATACAAAAGGACCGGAGATCCGTACAGGAATTCTCAAAGACGGAAAAAAAGTCATGCTGGAAGCCGGCGCTCAGTTCACTCTTACTGTAGATGACATTGTGGGAGACCAGAGCAAGGTATCCATCACATATGAAGGACTTGTCCAGGATGTAGACGCCGGCAAAGTGATCCTCATCGACGACGGACTGATCGAACTGAAAGTTGTTGAAAAGACTGAGAAAGACATTGTCTGTGAGGTTATAAACGGCGGAGAGCTCGGCGAGAAGAAGGGCGTGAATGTACCTAACGTAGCGGTGAGACTTCCTGCTATCACAGAGAAGGATAAGGACGATATCCGCTTCGGTGTGGAGCAGGGAATCGACTTTATCGCCGCGTCCTTTGTGAGAAATGCGGAGTGCGTGCTTGAGATCAAGGCGTTTTTGAAAGAGCTGAACGCTCCGTTTATTCCCATCATTGCAAAGATCGAGAACGCTGAGGGTATCAAGAATATCGACGAGATTATCCGTGCGGCGGACGGTATCATGGTAGCCCGCGGTGATCTCGGAGTGGAGATTCCGGCAGAGGAAGTTCCATACCTTCAGAAAATGCTTATTCAGAAATGTAACAGCAACTTCAAGACAGTTATTACAGCCACTCAGATGCTGGATTCTATGATGAGAAATCCGCGTCCGACAAGGGCAGAGGTGACGGATGTTGCCAATGCGGTATACGACGGAACAGACGCAGTGATGCTCTCAGGAGAGACCGCGCAGGGTAAATATCCTCTCGAGGCGCTCCAGATGATGGTCCACATCATTGAGAACACAGAGCAGCATCTTGACTATGACAGAATGTTAGAGAACAGAGGAGGAGACTTGAATAAAGGTCTGTCCAGCGCTATCGGATATTCTTCAGTACTGGCGGCTGCGAACCTGAATGCAAAATGCATCCTTACTCCGTCCGTATCAGGAGCGACTACAAGAGTTGTCTCCAACTTAAGACCGAAGCAGCTCATTCTCGGTGTGACTCCGAATGACAGAACACTGAGAAGAATGTCTATATACTGGGGCGTAAAGCCAATCAAGTCACAGCAGTTCAACACAACGGATGATATCTGTGACGGGGCAATCGAGCTGGCGAAAGTGAAACAGTACGTAGAGAGTGGAGATGTTGTTGTACTTACAGCAGGAATCCCGTCTCCGAATGTAATAAAAGAGAGAAGCGCGGCAAGCAACATGATGCGTATTGCCACGGTAGAGTAAAAATATTAGGAAATTATGCATAAGACTGAAAGCAACTCCGACGCCGGTTAAAAGAGGCGCCGGAGTTGTTTTTGCAAAAGAACATCTGAAAATTTTCGGTTGACAGTCAGACGAAACTATAATATAGTGTTCCTGAAAAGAACTACTATGCAGCACGTTGTTTTGGTTTGCTGATAAAAATATTTTTGAAAGAAGGATATTATGGAGGAGAGCAGAGCGACGGAATACCTGGTACATTTCGGACTTTCCAGACAGGAGGCTCTTGTCTATGAGCAGCTTCTTGCCCGCGGGAAGCAGACTGGATATGAGATAGCAAGGGATACCGGCATATCCCGATCCAACGCGTACACTTCGCTTGCCGCTCTGGTGGAAAAGGGAGCAGCTTATCTGGTAGAAGAATCCGCAAAAAAATATATTCCGGTCTGTCCGGAAGAATTTTGCGGCAACCGAATCCGCCGGATGCAGGAGGAACAGAACTGGCTTGCCGAGAATCTGCCGAGAGAGGCATCTGAAGAAGAAGGCTATATCACTGTGGACAGAGAGGAAAATATAAGAGACAGAATTTGTAATCTGCTGGATAAGGCTGAGGAGAGAGTTTATTTTTCCTGTTCGGCTGTCTGTCTGGAGCAGTTCAGGGATAAGCTGTCTGCGATGGCAAAGGACGGGAAAAAGATCGTGCTTATTACAGACAGGCCGTTTTCGATACAAGGGGCCATTATCTATATGACAGAGGACCGGGGTCACCAGATAGGACTTATTACAGATTCCAGATATGTGCTCTCGGGAGAATTTGGCCAGGGCAGCATGAATACATGCCTGTACTCCGGGCAGAAAAATTTTGCCAGGCTGTTTAAAACAGCCATGGCAAACGAAATCGAACTGATTAAAATACGAAAAGGAGAGAGATAAGATGAAGAAGAGACCATTTGTGACAAAGGAACAGATCGAAGAGATTGTTAAAACTTACCCCACACCATTCCATCTATATGATGAAAAAGGAATCCGTGAAAATGTAAAAGCGCTGAAGGAAGCATTTTCATGGAATAAGGGATACAAAGAATATTTCGCAGTGAAGGCCACTCCGAATCCGTTTCTTATCAAGATATTAAACGAGTACGGCTGCGGCTGCGACTGCTCTTCCTATACGGAACTAATGCTCTCTGACGCGCTGGACATCAGAGGGGAAGATATCATGTTTTCTTCCAATGACACTCCTGCGGAGGAGTTTGCTCTGGCAGATAAGCTGGGTGCTATCATCAACCTGGATGACATCACGCATATTGATTTCCTTGAGAAAACGATCGGACATATCCCGGAGACAATAAGCTGTCGTTATAATCCGGGCGGACTGTTCAAAATCAGTAATGACATTATGGACAATCCGGGGGACGCAAAGTACGGCATGACAACGGAGCAGATCCTTGAGGCGTATAAAATCTTAAAGAGCAAAGGAGCCAAAGAGTTTGGCGTGCACGCGTTTCTGGCAAGCAATACGGTGACCAACGACTATTATCCGATGCTGGCGAAGGTGCTCTTTGAACAGGCGGTAAGACTGTCAAAGGAGGCTGGTGTGCATATCAAGTTTATCAATCTTTCTGGCGGGATCGGTATCCCCTACAGACCGGATCAGGAGCCGAACGATATCTATGCCATCGGCGAGGGAGTGAGAAAGGTTTATGAGGAAGTGCTTGTTCCGGCGGGAATGGGAGATGTGGAGATCTACACAGAGCTGGGCCGCTATATGATGGGTCCCTATGGCTGCCTGGTGACAAAAGCGATCCATGAGAAGCATACACATAAGGATTATATCGGTGTAGACGCATGTGCGGTGAATTTGATGCGTCCGGCAATGTACGGCGCATATCATCATATCACAGTGCTGGGCAAAGAGGACGCTCCCTGCGACCACAAATATGACGTCACAGGCTCTCTGTGCGAAAACAACGACAAGTTTGCCATTGACAGGATGCTGCCCGGCATCGAGAAAGGAGACTATCTTGTCATCCACGATGCGGGCGCACATGGATTTGCCATGGGATATAACTATAACGGAAAACTGAAATCCGCGGAACTGCTCCTGAAAGAGGATGGCAGCGTGCAGCTTATCCGCAGGGCAGAGACGCCGGCAGATTACTTTGCTACGTTTGACTGCTTTGAGATCGGGAAAAAACTGGTCAGGTAATCTGCTGATGATACCAGTAAAATCAGCAAACAGGTTGCCGTTTTAAAAAGCAGAAAAAGATTTCTGCGTTGAAAAAGCATTGGGGATATGCTATTATGAATAAGGGACAGCCCCAAATAGAGCTATACCGGAAAGAGCAGAGACTCCCGGTATTTTCAAGAGAAGAGGAGGTAAATGAAAATGAAGAAATATGTATGTGACGTATGCGGATATATTTATGACGAGGTCGTCGGCGATCCGGATAACGGTATCGAGGCCGGTACAAAGTGGGAGGACGTGCCGGAAGATTTTGTCTGCCCGCTGTGTGGAGTAGGAAAAGATCAGTTCTCAGAGGCTGAGTAATTCTGTCATTCAGAGTGAACGTCGTTGCCGTCCCATTCAGAAGTGGGGCGGCAGTATCTGTTTACAGAGGAACAATCATTATACGGGTATGCAAGATGTTTTTCGGCGCTTAGGACGTAAACAGACGGGCGCCGGGAGTTTTTCCGACAGATGGTGAGTAAACAGACAGACGCCGGGAGAGACTATGACGGAAAATAAGAAAATATACACAGATAGGGAAAAAGAGATGGGCAGATATGATGTGATTATAATCGGAGCAGGGCCGGGAGGCATCTTTGCGGCATATGAGCTGTCTCAAAAAGCGCCGGAGCTTAAGGTGGCGGTCTTTGAGGCAGGGAATCCTTTGGAGAAGAGAAAGTGTCCGATCGATGGAAAGAAGGTAAAGAGCTGTATCAAATGCAAGACATGTGCTATCATGAGCGGATTCGGCGGGGCGGGAGCTTTCTCCGACGGGAAATATAATATCACCAATGATTTCGGGGGCACGCTGTACGAATATATCGGCAAGGAGACAGCCCTTGGCCTGATGCACTATGTGGATGAGATCAATGTACGGTACGGCGGGGAAGACATGAAGATGTATTCTACCGCAGGTACGAAGTTCAAGAAGCTGTGCATGCAGAATAAGCTGAAGCTTCTGGATGCTTCTGTGCGCCACCTTGGAACCGACATCAATTACGTGGTATTGGAGAATATATTCGAAGAACTGAAGGATAAAGTGGAGTTCCGCTTTAACTGTCATGTTGATAACATCGAGCTTGCGGACAACGGATACAGGATCATCACAAAGACCGGCGCAGACGAGTGCGGCAAGTGTATTGTGTCAGTCGGCCGCAGCGGCAGCAAATGGATGGAAGAGGTGTGCGAGAGCCTGGACATCCCGACAAAATCGAATCGCGTAGACATTGGAGTGCGTGTAGAGATTCCGGCTGTCATCTTCTCTCATCTGACAGACGAGCTGTATGAGAGTAAGATCGTGTACCGCACAGAGAAGTTCGAAGATAAGGTACGCACCTTCTGTATGAATCCCTACGGCATTGTGGTAAATGAGAACACCAATGGCATTGTGACTGTGAACGGACACAGCTACGAGAATCCGGAGAAACAAACTGAGAATACGAATTTTGCTCTCCTTGTGGAGAAACATTTTTCAGAGCCTTTTAAGGACAGCAATGAGTATGGCGAGAGTATTGCCCGCCTGTCTAACATGCTTGGCGGCGGTGTGCTGGTGCAGCGGTTCGGAGATCTGATCCGTGGAAGAAGGAGTACGGCAAAGAGGATCGAGGAAGGGTTCGTGCGTCCGACCCTGTCCGCAGAGCCGGGAGACTTAAGCCTTGTGCTTCCCAAGCGTATACTGGACGGGATCATCGAGATGGTGTATGCCCTTGATAAGATCGCTCCGGGAACAGCAAATGACGATACTTTGCTCTATGGGGTGGAAGTGAAGTTCTATAATATGGAAGTGAAGCTTAACGAGCATCTTGAGACAAGGTACAAAGGCCTCTATGTGATCGGCGACGGCAGCGGAGTGACTCATTCTCTGTCCCATGCGTCGGCAAGCGGCGTGTATGTGGCAAGAGAGATCATCGGCTGAAGTTTCTATTGAATTGTAAACAAATATATTTTGTCTGAACCGGAGCGCGTGGCGGCATTCATAATGAAGCCATGCGCAGCTGCAAACGGGAATCCCGCAGAAACGGTATCTGCTGATACAGTTTCTGCGGGATATTGCAATGTCCGTTATTTCATCTGTACGATAGACTTCACATGATTGATCTCTTCCTGTGTCGCCTTTTCCGCAGGTACATAATAGCTTCTTTCGCGAGCCGCCTCGTACATCTTTTCCTGTGACATCTCACACTGATTTCTCATCTGCTTTAAGCACTGTTTTAACTCTTTGTTTTCTGTCTGCGGGATCATATCCCCGAACATCTTCAGTTCGCCGTTAATACCGACAAGGGCGTCGGCAACCATTGTTTTTTCGTCCATTTTTTCACCTCATGATTGAAAATTGTTCTGTTCAGCGATTACCCGGTGCATGGCTGAACCGATTCTACAAGAATTTCATAAGTTCCTGTTTGTTTTTCATTGCGGAATCTGCCGCGTCCTGAAACAGCTTTTTGATCTCGGGATCCTCGGTCTGTGACGCATAGTCTGTCATCTTGCAGTGCGTTGTAGAATAACCGCCGATAAGATGACGCAGGTTTTGCAGATCAAGAATGGATATCTCTGCCATAGTTGCAACCTCCTTAAAAATAAATGATTTTTCAAGGGTTAGTATGTGCGGTGCATCTTCTGCTTATGCGTTTCCAATCCAAATATTACTTTCTTTTGTGAAACGACATATTATTCGTCAATCTCTATATACTGACGTCAAGTGCGTGCGCAACAAATTCATGGAAGAGAGCCCGCATTTCCGAAGAAGTGCGGTACATGCACTCCGGGTGCCACTGCACTCCTATAGCAAATGGATGCGAGGCGATCTCCACTGCTTCGATGGTGCCGTCCTGTGCCCGGGCGCTGACGGATACGCCTTTCCCGGGGAGATTGACCGCCTGGTGATGGAAGCTGTTCACATAAAGGCATGATCCTGCATATTCTTTCAGTCTGCTTCCATGTTCAATACGGATACGGTGGCTGACTTCACTGCGGCATGCAGACTGCTGCATATGATTTAAAACTTTGCCGGGAATGAGAGACATATCCTGCCAGATCGTGCCGCCGCACGCTACGTTTAGGATCTGCATTCCCCGGCAGATGGCGAGGACAGGTTTGCGCGAGGAAAGGATGCGCTTCATAAGGCGGATCTGGAACAGGTCTACCGTGATGTCTGTTTTTCCATTTCCGTTTTGCGGTTCTTCTCCAAAGAGAAGAGGGGTGATGTCCTCACCGCCGCAGAATAAAAAACCGTCGCAGAGTTTTACATACTCATTGATTATGCGGTCACTGCGCACGAGAGGAAGGACAAGGGGAAGACCTTTTGAGTAACGGATGGACTGGATGTAAGGATTAGTGACAAACTGGCGGTCCTGTGTGAAACCGCATACAACAATACCGATCTTAGGTTCCATAAATATTTCCTGTTCTTGTACAATAATGATATGATAGATTATGTAAAAACGAAAAATATTATACATAGCATAATATATAAAAATTATAATATAAACCGGGGAGGAATCTATGGGCTGGATTGATATGCACTGTGATACACTCAGTGAACTAATGAGGATGAAAAAAGGAACTCTTCAAGAAAATGGACTTTGTGTGGATTTCAAGAGACTAAAGCAGACCGGAGCGGTGGCACAATTCTTCGCATGCTATGTAAATATAGCTGAATTTACGGGAGATGGACTGATGTGGGATCATGCATATGAGAGAGTTCTGTCCATGACGGACTATGCCCGGAGATCGGCAGGGAAAGATTTTTGCCTGGCATATACTGCGGACGATATTCTTTCTGCAAAAAAAGAAAAAAAGGTGGCAGGCTTTCTTACCGTTGAAGAAGGCGGTGTGTTAAACGGAAAGGCAGAACGGCTTGAGGAACTGCACAACAGAGGTGTACGGCTGATCACGCTCACTTGGAATCATGATAACTGTATCGGCAGTCCAAACAGCAGAGATTCCGAGGTGATGAGCAGAGGGCTGACCGGGTTTGGGATGGAGACTGTAGAACGGATGAACGAGATGGGCATGATCGTTGATGTCTCCCACCTTTCAGACGGAGGATTTTACGACTGTATCAGGCAAAGCAGAGCGCCTGTTGTAGCTTCTCACTCTAATGCGAGGGTGCTGTGCGAGCATCCGCGCAACCTGACAGATGAAATGCTCTATACCCTTGGAGAGAAGGGCGGCGCTGCCGGGTTGAATTTTTATTCACCGTTTCTGAAAGAAGGGGGCGGAGCAGATATTTCTGATGTCGCCCGCCATGCGGCATATATGATAGACCGGGCGGGAGAAGAAGCCGTCGCACTTGGGGCGGATTTGGATGGATTTGAAAAAACTGACCTTCCGGACGGTATCGAAGGAGTTCAGGATATGGAACGTCTGTGGACAGCTTTTGAAAAAGCAGGACTCACACCGCGCCAGATAGATAAGATTGCGTACAAAAATGTGATGAGGATTCTGCGGGAAGTCTTAGGATAAGCTGAGTCCTGAGATGAACAGTACTTAGAGAAAATTCTGCAGTTATAAAATCTTTAATTGTCATCAGAAAAACTTAAGGTTTAGTTAAAAGAATCCGCTGTATCAAAGGAATATAATCTTCTCATGCAAAAGGAGGAGATTGCAGATGACAGACAAAAAAGTGTATGACAGAAGAAGGCGGAATCTTGCGGAGCGGAGAAGAAGGGGTATCATAAGACTTGTGCGCGGAGCTTTGGCAGCCGTGATCTTTTTTGTGGGAGCACTTGCCGTTAAGAAGGTGCTTGGTGATCATCTTATCCTGACAGAAGAGGGGATTTCATGGAATACAGGGGTTTATGCGGTGATCTCAGAGGCAGGAGATGTGTCCGATACGCTGGGAGAACTTTTGGAAAACAATCCCGAGACCGCGGATTTTATAAAGAACTATCCGGATATGAAGGATAACCTGCCGGCGGAAGACATAGGAAATGTGACAGAGGGAGTCATTCCGCGTCTTCTTCAGTGGGATGAGCGCTGGGGATATCAGATATATGGTGACAATATGATTGCAGTGAACGGATGTGGTCCAACAGCGCTCTCCATGGTAGTGTCAGGGCTGACGGGAGACAGTACGGTTACGCCATACAAAGTAGCAAAATTCGCGGAAGAGCAGGGGTACTATACAGGCGAGGCGGGCACAAGCTGGAGCCTGATGACAGAAGGCGCGCAGCAGTTAGGCATCCGGGGAGAAGAACTGGGGTTGAGCAAAGAAGAGATATTCTCGGCTCTTGAGAACGGAAAGCCCATTATATGCAGTGTGAGGCCGGGAGATTTCACGACGACAGGACATTTTATTGTCCTTACAGGCGTGGAGGAGGGACAGATCAGGGTCAATGATCCCAACAGTGTAAAGCGCAGCGAGAAGCTGTGGGAATATGAAACACTGGAATACCAGATCAACAATCTGTGGGCGTATACCAGGGGGTGACAAGGCGCAGATGACTCCGCCTCAATCAAAAATCACACCAAGCCCGCTGCGTTCATACCAGCATCGCACCGTTTTAGGCCTGGAGAAAATTCGGGAATAATCTCTGGAGTTCCGAAAGACGATGAACGGTTTATAAATCTTTTGGAAAGATATGCAAAAAAGTAAAAAGCTGTAAACGCTGCCCTCATTTGACAAGTTATGTGATGGGCACGGCTTACAGCCTTTTGCAGTTTTATCCATGATCCGGGTTATCCCCGACCTTATTTCTGTCCTTTGATCTCCTGCATTTTCATCGCGCGTACCTTGAGCGGGAGTCCGAACAGGTTGATGAAGCCTTCTGCGTCGTGGTGGTCGTACAGTTCTCCAGTCGTGAAGCTTGCCAGTGATTCACTGTATAGTGAATATGGAGAAGTTTCTCCTGCTTTAATAATATTTCCTTTGTAAAGTTTAAACTTAACTTCGCCAGTTACATATTTCTGTGTTACATCGATGAAAGCCTGAATTGCTTCACGAAGTGGTGTGAACCATTTTCCTTCGTATACGATCTGGGCAAATTTATTTCCGAGATCTTTCTTCACTTCATATGTAGCGCGGTCAAGAACAAGCTCCTCCAACTGTTCGTGTGCTTCCATGAGAATCGTTCCGCCTGGTGTTTCATATACGCCGCGGGATTTCATGCCTACGACACGGTTTTCAACGATGTCAACGATGCCGATGCCATGTTTTCCGCCCAGAGCGTTCAGCTCTGTGATGATCTCGGATACTTTCATTTCTTTCCCGTTTAAGCTCTTCGGAACGCCCGCCTCAAATGTCATAGTCACATACTCGCCTTCGTCCGGGGCTTTCTCCGGTGTCACGCCTAGTACGAGCAGATCGTCATAGTTCGGTTCGTTTGCCGGGTCTTCCAGTTCCAGTCCCTCGTGGCTGATATGCCAGAGGTTGCGGTCACGGCTGTAGCTGTGCTTTGCGTCAAAGGGAAGATCGATGCCGTGCTGTTTGCAGTATTCGATCTCTTCTTCACGGGACTGCATGGTCCATACATCTGTCATACGCCACGGAGCGATGATCTTGATGTCCGGGGCAAGTGCTTTGATGCCCAGCTCGAAACGGATCTGGTCATTTCCTTTTCCTGTCGCACCGTGGCAGATCGCTGTTGCGCCTTCTTTCCGCGCAATCTCTACCAGCTTTTTCGCGATGACCGGACGGGCCATGGATGTTCCGAGAAGATATTTGTTCTCATATACAGCCCCTGCTTTTACGCACGGCATGATGTAGTCGTCACAGAACTCATCGATGATGTTTTCAATATATAATTTGGAAGCTCCTGAAAGTTTTGCTCTTTCCTCAAGTCCATCCAGCTCCTCGCCCTGTCCGCAGTCAATGCAGCAGCAGATGACTTCATAATCAAAGTTCTCTTTCAGCCACGGGATGATAGCAGTAGTGTCAAGACCGCCTGAATATGCTAATACAACTTTTTCTTTGCTCATTTTGTATGCCTCCTGAATGTATTTTTATGAATTTTTCCGACTGGAAGAACCGGGCGGAAATGTTGTTTTTATAAGCTCTTTTACAAGCTACAACATACTATACACTAGAAGCTATAATTATGCAAGAGTAAATTTATAAAAACATATTTATGCAAAATAATGAATAATATGCATAAAATACACCCAAACAGGACGAAATGTTGTTCGCTATGCAAAATGTCATATTTTTTTCAGGTGCAGAAGGCTGACGCGTGGTATGATGTATCATTCAAGTGAACTTCTTTGAAGCAGATGAATTGGATAAAGAACGGATGCTCTCTGACGGACATAAACTGAATAAAAAAGGGAGAGATCAGATGATCTCTATCAGTTTATGTATGATCGTAAAAGATGAAGAAGCTGTGCTGGGCAGATGTCTGGACAGCGTGAAAAGTGCGGTAGATGAGATTGTGATCGTGGATACAGGGTCCAAGGACAGGACGAAGGAAATCGCGGCAGAATATACAGACAGGATCTATGATTTCACCTGGACAGATGATTTCTCGGCGGCGAGGAACTTTGCCTTGTCAAAAGGCTATAAAGACTACCTCATGTGGCTGGATGCAGATGATGTGATATCTGAAAAAAATACGCAGAAGCTTAAAGAACTGAAAGTTACCCTGACACCGGATGTAGATGTAGTTATGATGCCTTATACAGTGGCATTTGACGAAAAAGGGAGGAGTACTTTTAGTTATTACAGGGAAAGGCTTATAAAAAACCACAGTGGCTTTTGCTTCGTAGGGCGTGTTCACGAAGTGATTCCGCCGCGGGGAAAGATCCATTATGCAGATATTCCTGTCGAACACCGGAAAGAAAAGCCAGGGGACGGGGAGCGGAATCTTAAGATCTATGAGGAGATGGAGCGATCGGGAGAAAATTTCGATGGCAGAGCGCTCTATTATTATGGAAGGGAACTCGTGTACCACAAGCAGTATGAGAAAGCACTGGGCATCCTGAAGCAGTTCCTTGAGCGTCAGGACGGCTGGGTAGAGAATAAGATCGACGCAACCCGACAGCTTGCAGTGTGCAGTTATGGTTTGGAAGATGAGAACAAAGCACTGGAATGGCTTTTAAAGGCCTTTGTCTACGATGTGCCGAGGGGTGAGACGTGCTGTGATCTTGGACGGCATTTTATGGATAGAGGGCAGTATGAGCAGGCAGTCTACTGGTATGAGCAGGCTTTGAAAGCAAAGAAAGCTTCGCAGTCCGGCGCTTTCGTTGCTGAGGACTGCTATGGATTTCTGCCCGCCATATCATTATGTATCTGTTATGAACGCATGGGCGACCGCCGCCGCGCCGAAGAATACAATGAGCTGGCCGGGCAGTATAAGCCGGATTCCCCTTATTACTTGAACAATAGAAACTTTTTTGCAACAGCGAAGTGTAATAAGCAAAAAGAGATCTCCAACATACAATGATTATGAAAGGAGGACGGAAGATATGACATTATTTAGAAAAAAAGAAGCAGAAGACAGAGAAGAAAATATAAGTGAGATAAGAGAGCAGTCAGCATGCTGCGGGGATGACCGCCGCAGAGAATCCTGTTCTGGGCGCTGCTCAAGGCAGACTTTGGGATGCAGGATATGTCCGCCGAGACCATGCTGCTGTACCGGACCTACGGGCCCGACAGGCCCGACCGGTCCGACGGGAGCAACGGGAAGGGCAGGAGCAACCGGCCCGACAGGTCCCACAGGCCCGACAGGAGCAACGGGAACAGCGGGAGCAACCGGTCCGACAGGTCCCACAGGCCCGACAGGAGCAACGGGAACAGCGGGAGCAACCGGCCCGACAGGTCCCACAGGCCCGACAGGAGCAACGGGAACAGCGGGAGCAACCGGCCCAACAGGCCCCACTGCCCCGTCAATATATGCACAACAAGGAAAATGCCGTAACCATGCGGCTTTCAGCACATTAAAGACAATTAAACAACCCCTATAATTACACCTAAAACGCCGTAGCAAGGTTGGACAAGCCTTGATATGGCGTTTTTAAGTGAGTAGGATATGTCGCCGCAGCTTGAAAAGAGTTGCGGTTTTTTTATGCCCGAAAACAGGCGGTAACGTGGAACGTTAGGCGCGAAAAAGCCCTTATAATACAAGGCTTTTCAGACGCAAAAACGGCAAAGGCATACTGCAATACCAAAACCGCCGAAAACGGCTTTCTATTATTCCACGCAGACCGAGAAAGGAAGTGATAAAAAATGGCAGTTTTCCGAGTTGAGAGAAATACGGGCTATAGGGCAAATTATAAGCAATGTTATTAAATATAGTACAGACAATCCTATGCTTACCATCTCAACACAGCATACCACTAGAGAAATTATACTTTCAATTACTGACAACGGTAGCGGTGTGAAAAGCTATGATCTTCCTTATATATTCCAAAAAGGCTTTACCGGTGATTCAGCAAACAATCGAAATAAGGCGACAGGAATGGGACTATATTTGACTAAAAAAATGGCAGATGACCTTAATCTCAAATTAGATGTTCAGTCCGAATATAATAGTTTCTTCAAAATATCAATACGATTCCCAATATAAACCACAGGCGAATTTTTATGTAAGGAAGTATCAAATGAATGGAGGTGGCGCATTGGAAAAAGAAAAATGGGTGTTATGCCCGATCTGCAACAACAAGACCCGGATTAAAGTGCGCCCCGATACGGTGCTTGAAAACTTCCCCCTGTACTGCCCCAAATGCAAGCAGGAAACAATCATCAACGTAACCGGGCAAAATGTAGTTGCGATAAAATCATCGGAAAGTTAAAGTTAGTGATGTGTGGCTTATCTAATCAATAGGGTAAAAAAGGAGTGGTAATATGGAAATCGTACTAAACTTTTTGCTGAATTACATTACGTTGGCGGTGGCAGGCGTTGCATTTGTTATAATCCTGGTTGCATTGTTTGCAAAAAGGAAATCGCTGTCCAAAAACACCAAGCTAATCTTCACTGTTCTGCTGATAATCCTTGCAGTCTATTTTGTTTTTATCATTTGGATTACGATTGCAGCAGGAGGAAATCAACCAGCAAATTCTCCTACGCCGGTTAATCCTTCTATTGAAGAAATCACCGAAAATGAAGTAGTTGAATTTCATGGACAGTCATTCAGCAAATCTGACTTGAGCGAAGAAACTCTTGAATGGCTTGAATGGTATAATTCCTTATCGCCAGAAGAATAACTCGCTGTTATCCTATTCATTGAAACAGGCAGAAAAGCAACTAAAACAGTACAATGACGCTTCCGACAGCTTGTACCTCGATTGGAAAAGCGGCGAAATCACAAAAGAGGAATACCGCCGCTTGAAAGGCAAGATTGCAGAACAGATACAGCAGCTTGAAGCGAATATCTCTTATCTGAAAGAGGAAATGCAAATCATGGCTGACGGTATCGGAGCCGACGACCCGTATCTAACCGCCTTTCTGAAATACAAAAACATTCAGAGCCTAAACCGTGGAATTGTAGTTGAACTTATCAAAGCGGTTTGGGTGCATGAGAACGGGGAAATAACGGTTGACTTCAATTTTGCCGACGAGTACCAGCGAATTATTGATTACATCGAGAACAACCACAACATCATTACGGTGATTGAGAGCAAGGCGATATGACGGGCTTTCTACTCACCGCAAAGCAAAAGCTAATGTTGTGCATAAATAAACGGCTCTACAGGTCCGACAGGTCCCACAGGGTCAGGCGGGGAGGATGGAGAAGCTGCGACGATCCAAGTAGGTAAAGTGACTACTGGAAATTCCGAGACTCCCGCGCAGGTGACCAACAGTGGTGATGAGCACAATGCGGTTTTTGATTTTGTTATACCGAAAGGGCTTACAGGCTCAACAGGAGCAGATGGAGAAGACGGTGAGGATGGAGCGACGGGCCCGACAGGTCCGACAGGTCCCACAGGCCCGACAGGCTTAACAGGAACGACGGGGGCAACAGGATCAACCGGGGCAACCGGCCCGACAGGTCCCACAGGTCCGAAGGGATCGACAGGAGCGACCGGCCCGACAGGTCCGTGCTGCCATTCTGATCATCTGCTATCCGCCTATTCCACTTCGCCCGCCCCGGGGACGAATGGAGGAGCGCTGGCTTTTGATAAGAATGCCGTGATCAACGGAACCGCGATCACGCACACGGCAGGAAGCAGCAGCATCGTGATTACCCAGACGGGATTTTACAGAATATCCTTTAACGGAACGATCGCTCCGGTGAAGAACGCCGATCTGCCTCTTTCAATCACGCTTTCATTTAAGCTTCAGGGGACGGATGTCCCGGGAGGAGCCGCGATTCAGCTGTTCCACTCTTCCTCAGAAGGAGAAAACGTGGCGTTCTCGCAGTTTGTAAAGGTGACGACTGTGCCTTCGACTTTGACGGTGGCTGCGTCAGGCGGCAATTTCCTGTATTCCGTGGCAACGATTCTCGTGGATCGGATCGGAGATTTGAATTAGGAAATTAAAAAGGCTCCGGAAGATTTTTCTTCCGGGGCTTTTGCCCGTGGACGTTCATTGCCTGTTTGCCTTTCTCTGATGTTCCGGCAAGAGTATTGATGTATTTCAGGCATTTTACAGGTTGGAAGCCCGATTTAGTATAGTTTTGCTCCATGATTCATAAAATAATACGGGTGATTGTGAGTTTTGTGAGAAAGATGTAAAAATTTCCTATATTTTTTATTAAAATTCTATAACCAAAAATGCAAAAGGGCGCATAAAAAGTGCAAACTAATTAGGACAAATTCTGGTATAATAAATCACATAAGCAGATTTTACTTGAATGCTAATTCTTAAAGAAAGGAGGATGCAGGCATGCCAGATATTAGGTTGACAAGAATTGACAATCGTCTGATTCACGGTCAGGTAGCGACACAGTGGTGCGGCGTCGTAGGCGCGAACCTTCTTCTCGTTGCAAATGACGCAGTTGCAGGGGATGAATTTCGTCAGGGGCTGATGAACATGGCGGCGCCGTCATATGCGCAGACACGTTTCTTCACGATTCAGAAGACGATCGATATCATTCACAAAGCTTCTGCGAATCAGCACATTGCAATTATCTGCGAGACGCCGCAGGATGTGCTCAAGCTCGTTGAGGGCGGAGTTCCGATCAAGAAGGTGAATATCGGAAACATGCACATGGCTGACGGCAAACGTCAGGTCGCAACGTCAGTTGCGGTAGACGACGATGATGTTGCAACTTTTAAAAAGCTGCAGGATCTTGGCGTGGAGCTTGAGATCAAGAGAGTTCCGGACACGCCGACAGAGAGCATCGACAAATTATTTAAGTAATTACATCAGGTTTTATTGGTTAATTGGAAAGGAGTAAATATGGAGATATCAATCATCCAGGCGATTCTGGTCTTTGTTGTAGCCTTTATCATGGGTATCGACCAGTTCAGCTTTTTAGAGTCCTTATACCAGCCGATCGTTACCTGCCCGATCATCGGAGCAATCCTTGGTAACTTCGAGCTTGGTGTGGTAGTTGGTGGTGCTTACCAGCTTATCCAGATCGGTTCCATGCCGATTGGTGGTGCACAGCCGCCGAACGCAATCCTCGGTGGTATTATGGCTACGATTTTTGCGGTTTCACTTAATATGGAAGCAACTGCAGACGGTGTTGGCGCTGCACTTGGTCTTGCTATTCCGTTCGCAGTATTTGGACAGTATGCTGTTACACTGACATTTACATTTATGTCCGGTATGATGGCTAAGGCTGATAAGTACGCAGAGGAAGCTAATGTGAAAGGTATCCGCAACCTGAACTTCCTTGAGATGGGTGTTCTTGGATGCCTCTTCGGTATTCTGGCTGTAGCAGGTCTGTACGGCGGTTCTGCTCTCGGAAACACATTGCAGGATTTCTCCTACCAGTTCTCATGGGTAATGGCTGGTCTGGACGCAGCAGGCGGAGCTATGAAGTTTGTCGGATTCGCTATCCTTATGAAGGTTATGATGTCCAACGAGATGTGGGGATTCCTTCTGGCAGGTTTCGTTATGGCACTGCTTTGCAGCTCAAACGCGACAACTTCAGGAGCAACTCTGATCCTGTGTGCATTCGTAGGTGTTGCTATTGCAATCTATGACTTCTCAACACAGACAAAGATCAAACAGAACGCAGGCGCAGGCGCCGGCTTTGTAGGAGGTGACCAGGATGGCATATAATATTCCAGATAAATATCAGGATCTGACTCCGGCACCGCAGCTGGATAAGAAGACGTTAAATAAGATGGTTTGGCTGTCCTGTTTCTTACAGGCATCCTTCAACTATGAGAGAATGCAGGCTTGTGGATGGCTTTGGAGCATGCTTCCGGGTCTTCAGAAAATACATACAAACAAAGAAGACTTAAAGGCTTCCATGGCGCACAACCTTGATTTCTTGAACACTCACCCGTTCCTTGTGACATTCGTAATGGGTATTGTTCTTTCACTTGAGCAGAACAAGGCTGATACACAGACGATCCGTTCCGTACGTATCTCCGCGGCAGGTCCGTTGGGTGGTATCGGTGACGCACTGTTTTGGCTGACACTTGTTCCGATCACAGCAGGACTTACGGCGAACATGGCGATGGAAGGACAGATCATCGGTGCGATCCTCTTCCTTATTATCTTCAATGCAGTTCAGTTTATTGTTCGCTTCGGACTTATGTATTGGTCTTATGGACTTGGAACAAAAGCTGTTACTCTTCTTACATCTAATGCAAAAGAGTTTACACGTGCGGCAAGTATCCTTGGTATCTTCGTAGTTGGTGGTCTTATCGCAAACTACGGCGGTACAACAGTTCGTATGATCGTTGGTGATACACAGATCAATATTCAGGGTCTGCTTGACGGCGTTCTGCCGAAGCTGATTCCGCTTCTGATCACACTTGGCATTTATGCGCTGATCAAGAAGGGCTGGACACCGGTTAGATGTATCATCCTCATTCTCGTAGTAGGTATTGTGGGTTGTGCATTCGGTATCTGGTCTGGTAACTCTCAGGCTATGGACGCAGACGGCAACACACTTCCGGGAGGATATACACCGCTTGTTGAGTGGTATGAGTACCCGGTTCCGGAAGAGACAGCTGAGTAAGCTGTAAATGAATAAACCTTTGACATATGACGCGTCAAAGAGAATGAGGGGAGGGATCTTTATCCCCCCCTCATCTTAATCTATAAGAGAAATCAGGTGGCTATTTGAATCCTATAACACTTACGATAATTTTGATCGCTGCCATGGGGTATCTGGCATTCCAAGGGGTGAAGAATTTTCAGCTCCACAGCATGAACAATGCCCTCAGAAATAAGGACAGCGGGACAGTTGCGAAAATAGCGGATATGGCGGTATCCAGACGGATCGTGGGAGAGTATGTGTGCGATCTGTATAAACTGCGTGCATACTATATTACGGGAGATACAGGACTTTTTGAGCAGACGCTCCTTCATATGACGGATACAGAATATACACAGAAGGACGCAAAGAAGAGTTTTTTGGAGACATATTTCCATACATTTCTTATCA
Organism: uncultured Ruminococcus sp.; assembly: GCA_904418845.1. Lineage (GTDB taxonomy): Bacteria > Bacillota > Clostridia > Lachnospirales > Lachnospiraceae > Mediterraneibacter. The sequence continues at coordinate 132,677 of CAJFQC010000008.1, forward strand.
AGGGAAACAGGAAGTATGCGGACTGGCTCCTGAAAGAGATCAGAAAGTCGGACGACGCGTCATTCATACAATATTGCGAACAGTCCTATGCGGTCATGCTGGATGAGAGGAACGACCTGATCGACGGGATGGTGGAAGCTGTCAATTCGAAACGCTATTATGGATTTGCACTGGGCGTGATCCTGTATATGATCGCAATACAGTATTCCCATCTGGGAGATGATAAAAATGCACTTGAATATATGCACAGTGCAAAAGCATGTCTGCATCCGAAAGCAGTTTATATGCCGGTTGTAGAGAGGTATCTCAGTGAAGCAGAGTAAACAAGTATCTCAGAGAAGCAGGAGAATAAGAGGAGAAGTATCATGATTGGATTATTAGTAACAGGACATGCAAATTTTGGATCCGGGATCACAAGTTCCGTAAACCTGATCGCGGGCGAGCAGGAAGCATACAAATATGTAGACTTTCTTCCAACATACAGCACAGAAGATCTGACAGTCGAGATCACAAAGGCCCTGGACGAGCTTAAGGATTGTGAAGGTGTGATCATTTTCACTGATCTGATGGGCGGAACTCCGTTTAATGTCTCAGCGCAGCTCGGGCACGGGAAAAGCAACATCCGTATTGTGGCGGGAACGAATCTTCCGATGCTGGTAGAGATCGCGATGTCACGCAAGTTTATGGACGATCTGGACGGACTGGTAGAATCTGTTCTTGAGACAGGCAAAGAACAGGTGACAAAATACGAATTCAAGCAGGTAGTACAGGAGGCATCCGACGACGGAATCTAAGGATACCTGCATAAGATAAAAAATAAGCGGGCATACAGGATGCCCGGATAAAAGAAAGGGGAAAGAAAATGAGTACGATTTTTGGTGTAACAGAGGAAAAAATGAAAGAGGCTTCCTCAACATTCACTCTTACAGAGATATATCAGCAGCCTGCTACATGGGAGAAAACATGTAAGCAAATCGCCGAGCACAAGGATGAGCTGAAGAAGTTTATCAACCAGGTTATCACACAGGACGATTTTGATGTGATCCTGACAGGAGCGGGCACCAGTGAATTCGTTGGAAACGCATTGTTCCCGCACCTGACAGGACTTCTCAACCACAAGGCAAAATCCTACGGTACAACAGATATCGTGGCTACACCGGAGGCATATCTGTCCCGCACGAAGCCGACGCTTCTGATCAGTTTCGGACGTTCCGGAAACTCACCGGAGTCTGTCGGGGCGGTAGACGCGGCGGAGGCTGTGTGTGACAATGTTTACCACCTGTTCGTGACATGTAATAAGAACGGTGCATTGTCCAAACGTGCGGCTGAGACGGACAACTGCTATGCAATCAATCTGACAGACGAGACACATGACCAGAGTTTTGCAATGACTTCCAGTTTTTCAAATATGTACCTTGCTACATATCTCTGCTTCCATCTGGATGAACTGGAGAATGTGATCGCGGAAGTGAAAAAGATCGCGGCGGCAGGGCAGAATTTCTTAGACAATAATTATAGCGTTGCTCAGAAGATTGTGGACGAGTATAACTTCGGCCGTATCGTTTATCTTGGAAGCAACACATTGAAAGGAACATCCCAGGAGTCCGCTCTCAAGATGCTGGAGCTGACAGCAGGACGCGTCGTCACAATGTATGATACTCCTATGGGCTTCCGCCACGGACCAAAATCAATCGTGGACGACACAACACTTACAGTTGTATATTTAAGTGATGACCCGTACACAAGACAGTATGAGGTAGACCTGATCAAAGAGATGAGCGGACAGCGCAAAGGAAACAAGATCGCTGCGGTGATGAGCGCCCGGGACGACGAAGTGGCAGGACTTGTGGACTATGCTGTGGTATACGGTCTTGACGGAATATCTGAGAATGTTCTTCTTGGATTGGACTATATTCTGTTCGCACAGACACTTGCCGTCCTCAAATCACTGTCGCTGAACATTACACCGGACAATCCGTGCCCGACAGGAGAGGTGAACAGAGTTGTTAAGGGTGTAATACTTTACCCATATACAAGAAAGTAAAACAGACAGAAAGGAAGATAAATTACAGCAATGACCAATGTTACTGTTATTATATGGACCTGTGTCACAGTCGGTGTTCTGATCGGTATCTGCGCGCTTGTCCTGATCTTTCTCTCTTCAAGAAACATGAAGAAGAACAGAGAGGCTATGAGAAAGCTTCAGGGAGGAATCCAGGTAGGAGCGAGGATCTTGTTTGCGGGCGGCATTTACGGAAAGATCGTAAAGATCAAAAACGATGTGATCGACGTGGAGGTCAGCAAGAACACAGTGATCCAAATCTCACGTTACAGTATTCAAGATGTAATATCTGAATAAAGCAGTATATACAGGATACAGGTTCAGTTCCCACTGTTCCTGTATCCTGTTGTTTGCAAACAGCATGTTTCACCTTGTTTAAAGAAGGGATTCGCCGGGGCCTTTCTTTTGATTTTCTGCTATTTTCCTTGAATAAGCACTGGGTGTAGTGTTAAAATATTTTTTGAAAAGGCGGGAAAAATAGTGGATCGAGCTAAAGCCCAGCATATATGCGATCTCGCTGATTGTATACTGGTCTTGCCGGATCAATTCTTTGCTTTTCTGCAGCTTAATATTGAGCAGATAATTCTTTGGTGAAGTATTCAGGTGTGTCTTGAACAGCGCCTGAAGAGAAGAGCGGGAGACGTAGAATTCATGGCAGATCTCCTCAATCGTGATCGGCTCGGTGATGCGTTTGTTCATGTAGGCGAGGATCTCCGAGAGAAGGTCGTTTCTTCCGGGAGTATTTTCAGAGATCAGAGCTTTATGGCTGATCGTTTCATAGAACTGCATGAGCAGGAGAAGCGCTTCCTGAAGATAGCACACCATGAGCGTTTTCGTATAATATGAATTTTCGCTGCTTTCTATGAGCAGTTTCCACAGGATCTGCTGGAGTTCACTCGTGCAGTGGAAGGTATGGTTTAAGATGTGCAGAGATTTCCTCTGGTTTACATCAAAAACAGCCGTCAGATATGAGCAGCCGGGATGGAGCTCTATATCAGCCGCCTCAGAGCGGTAGATGATGAGATCATGGGGCTGGAGGTAATGACTTCCCGAAGGTAGTTTAATATCAAGTCTGCCCTCATATACATACAAAAGTTCATAGGCTCTGTGGGACGGTTTGATGAGACGGCACATATTATCTTCTTTGGTGAACCAGCAGTCAAAGATTTTCCGCACATAGAAAGGGACAGACACCTGCTGATATGTATACGGAGACGGCAAAAAGACAATCTCAGGGTCAGTGTGAGGTGTCAATAAATTCCATGTAAGGGGAGTTGACAGCGGTATCAGATTAAAATACATACCTGCTTTCAGTGTGACGTGCCGGCGGATTGGGAATGTTTTCAGATCATCCAGATCAGGCGAGTCCGTGATAAGGACAAGAGCCAGACCGCCGTGACATTCAATGTGTATTTCGCATGGAAACATAAATAATTGATCCAGCTTCTTTGAAGTGGATATCATTTCATGGCGTGACAGATTGGATTTTTGGAGGTCAAGTGGTTCATTATAAAATGTTCCATACCGTTCGAAGTCATTATCTATTGTTTGTTTTGTCATATTTAATTCCTCATAATATGTGCAAGAATATTTTGTACTTTTTAATTATATTATAGCTTTTTTGAAAAATCAATATAGGGGCAAACGATCCCCGAAAAAAGACAGGAGGTAAGATTATGATTATTCAGAGTAAGAAGGTTTGGTTTGCAGATCAGTTTGTGGAAGCTCAGATCGAGATTAAGGACGGGAAGATCGTCGATGTGAAAGAGTACGGCGCGAGACCGGCAGATGAGGATTACGGCAGCAACTGGATACTTCCGGGCTTTATCGACATTCACTGCCACGGAGCCTATGGATTTGACACAAATGACGCGGAGGAAGACGGGCTGCGTTACTGGACAAAAAATATCGTCAACGAGGGTGTGACGGCGTTTCTCGCTACAACGATCACGCAGAGCGAGGAGGTGCTCACCAATGCCCTTAAAAATGTGGCAAAAGTCGTTCGTGAAGGATACGAGGGGGCAGAGATCCTGGGCGTTCATTTCGAGGGACCGTATCTTGACATGAAATACAAGGGCGCTCAGCCGGAGCAGTATATTGTGAAGCCGACAGTGGAGCAGTTCAAGAAATATCAGGAGGCTGCGGGAGGGCTTATCAAATACGTCACCATGGCGACAGAGCAGGATGATGATTTCACCCTCACGCGCTACTGCTCAGAGAATGATGTTGTCGTCAGCATCGGACATTCTGCGGCAACGAGCAAAGAGGCAGTTCGAGCGTTCGCGCACGGCGCCAGATCCATGACACATGTATATAATGGGATGACCCCGTTCAATCACCGGGCGAACGGGCTTGTAGGCGCGGCGTACCGAATAAAGAGCATGTACGGCGAGATCATCTGCGACGGCAACCACTCAACACCGGCAGCGCTTCGCATGTTTTTTGACGCCAAGGGACCGCACTACGGCATCATGGTCAGCGATGCACTGATGGCAAAAGGCTCACCGGCAGGATCAAAGTTCATTTTCGGCGGAAACGAGATCGAGATCTATGAGGACGGAAGCGCTCACCTGACATCCTCTAAAGGACTGGCAGGTTCTACACTCCGCCTTAATGACGGGCTGCGTATCCTGATCGAGGAGGCTCTCGTGCCGATCGATACAGCGATCAATTCCTGCACGAAGAACCCTGCGGCATGTCTGCATATCGATGACAGAAAAGGCGCGGTCAAAGTCGGGCTGGACGCGGATCTTGTTGTTCTGGACCGCGACTATCAGGTGCTCCAGACGTACTGCATGGGCAGAGCAATGCTTGAAAAATAAAAGACTTAACGAAAGATGTGGATTGAGAAAATATGAGTAAGAAAAAGAAAGCAGCACCGGTGGAGAAGATCCGCCTGTCAGGAAGAAATATTTATACAGATAAAAAAGGACGTGTCATCTTTTATGACATGCTCACAAAGAAAGGGTATCTGGTAGGCAAGAAGAACGAGAATTCAGCGCTGTTCTTCAAGAACCGTTTTGTTGTGATCCTGTTCGCGGCGATCCTTTTGGGAGGCACGCTGTTGTCACTGACACAGGCGGTCATTGCCTGGGCTGTCATGATGGCTCTGGCAGAGTTCGCTTTCCGCATGTCCTTCTTAAAGAAATTAGAACCCGTTACCGACGTGGATTTTGAGAAAAGAGTCTCAGCTCTTCAGTACATTATCGAGAACAAGGAAAAAGGCAGAGTGATCGCTCTGATAGTGCTCTATCTGCTTCTGGCGGTTCTCGTAGTGGCGAACGCTTATGTAGAGAAATACTCCACAGGATTGTGCATCTTCAGCGGGTGCATCTCGCTGGTGGGACTGTACTTCGCAGTGTTGCACATTATTGCTCTGACAAAGATGAAATAGCGGAAAATCAGCATCTGTCAAGATGCTGAAACAGAAATAAGACATAACAGACGGGAAGGATATACACTTTCCGGCTGCTATGTCTTATTTTTCTTCCAAACCCGAAATGACTTTTTTAAGCCTGTCCTTCAGATCCGCACACGCTGATCTTCTGTTTTACAAGCTCTGTTACATGCTGCATTCCGACCGTGGAGTATTTCTTCGGATCGAATGCATCCGGATTTTCACTCAGGTATTCTTTTACGCCGTCGCTGAATGCGATGCGCAGCTCTGTCGCAAAGTTTACTTTACAGATACCGCGTTTGATGGATTCGCGTACCGCGTCGTCCGGAACTCCGGAAGCGCCGTGGAGTACGAGCGGGATGGATACGACTTCACGGATCTCGCTCAAGCGGTCAAGATCCAGCTTCGGAGTGCCTTTATAAAGTCCGTGTGCTGTTCCGATGGCAACGGCAAGAGATGTAACGCCTGTGCGCTCTACAAATTCCTTTGCCTGCTGTGGATCTGTGTACGGATTGTCGTCGCCGCCATCAAGATCGTCCTCTTTTCCGCCGACCTTTCCAAGCTCAGCTTCCACGCTGATGCCTGACGGATTGCATGCGTCTGCTACGCGTTTGCTCACATTGATATTTTCCTCGAAGGAACCATGGGAACCGTCGATCATGATAGAAGTGTAGCCTGTACGCAGCGCCTGCATTGCCAGCTCAAAGCTGCTTCCGTGATCCAGGTGCATAGCGATCGGAACACTTGCCCTCTCGGCTGCGGTCTTTACCATAGCAAGGAAATAGTCCAGCCCTGCATATTTTACTGTGGACGGTGTCGTCTGCATGATAACCGGAGCTTTCATCTCCTCGGCAGCCTTCACGACAGCCATGACCATTTCCATATTCTCCACATTAAATGCGCCTACTGCGTAGTGGCTTTCCTGTGCTTTTTTCAACATTTCATTTGTTGTAACTAATGGCATGATATCTACCTCGATTCTTTTGATTTTCAGTCCGGCCATGCATTGCCACAGGGAATATATGAGCGCGGCTCTGCGGATGGCGCATCTGAACTGTTGTATAGTTCATCATCAGTATAGCACATTACCCTGCTTTCTGTCTCTTCGTTTTTTACTTTGATAAAAAATGCAAACGATTGTTTAATAAATCCAAAGTAGGGTATGTCCCAAAGTAATACAATGAAAATAAAAAAGGAGACATTGTAATGCGTCAGAATCCACTGAAAAAGATTGTAGAGATGCAAAAGCAGGGAAAGAGTGTAGGAATTTACTCTGTGTGCAGCGCGAACGGATATGTCATTGAAGCGGCGTTAAAGAGGGGGCTTACGGACAACTCCTGTGTCCTGATCGAGAGTACTGCCAACCAGTGTGACCAGAACGGGGGATACACAGGGATGACGCCTGCGGATTTCAAGAAATTTGTCCTTGATATCGCGGAGAAAAACAGGTTTGACAAGGATCGTATCTTTCTTGGGGGAGATCACCTGGGACCGCTGACATTTGCCGGAAAGGACGAGGCTGAGGCCATGGAGGACGCAGAAGAATTGATCCGCTGCTATGTGGGTGCCGGATTTACGAAGATTCACATTGACACCAGCATGAAGGTAAACAGCGATGATCCGAACGTCCGTCTGTCTGATGAGATCATCGCCGGGCGCGGGGCGCGTCTTGCAAAAGTGGCGGAGGAGACCTACAAAGAACTCTTGACAAGAGAGCCGGATGCCATCCCGCCGGTATACATCATCGGAAGTGAGGTGCCGATCCCGGGCGGCGCCGTTGGAAGCGGGGACAACGGTGTTCAGGTGACAAAGGTCGGGGATTTCAAGAGTACGGTAGCGACCTTTGAGAAGGCATTTGCGGATGCAGGGCTCGGAAGAGACGTGTGGGACCGCGTGATCGGCGTTGTGGTACAGCCGGGAGTAGAGGAAAAGGACAGCGGATGCACAGAGTATGACCGGGAGAAAGCGAAAGACCTGATGGCGTCCATTAAAGATTTCCCGGGACTTGTGTTCGAGGGTCATTCCACTGATTATCAGACGAAGATCAAGCTGCGCGAGCTGGTAGAGGACGGAGTAGGCATCCTGAAAGTAGGGCCGGGGCTTACATTCGCTATGCGTGAGGCAATGTTTGCTCTGGAGAACATCGAGAAAGAGCTTCTCTACGGAACGGACGTGGAGCTAAGCAGATTTGCCGAGGTGCTGGACGAGGAGATGTTAAAGGACGACAAGAACTGGAAAAAGCATTATCAGGGAACGGATCTGGAGATCCGGTTGAAGAGGAAATACTCTTTTTCCGACCGCTGCAGGTATTACATGCCTGTACCGGCGGTGGAGGCTGCGGCTGACCGTCTGCTTGAGAACCTGCGCACGCATGGTATCCCGCTGAACCTGCTCAGCCAGTTCATGCCGATTCAGTACACAAAGGTACGCGAGGGATATCTGGAAAATGAGCCGGTGGCTCTGATCGAGGACCGTATCATGAATACGATCGATGAATATCTGTATGGAACCCATCAAAGAGAACTGATGTAATACAATGATGTGGTCAGAATGAGAGTGTTGTTGCAAAATGGAAGGCGGGGAAGTGTTGCTCCACCTTCCATTTATGACTTTTCATAACTATCTTTTTACAGCAAAAATGAGGAATTACAGATGATTTTAATAATCTGTTTTTAATCTAAGATTTCACCTTCCGTCGAAACGGTGACTACCTGCCATGGGATAAATTTTCCACTGTTCTGCAGGGCGCTTTTCACAGCATATTCCAGTCCTCCGCAGCAGGGGACTTCCATGCGGATGACCGTGACATCTTTGATATCATTACAGCGGAGGATCTCCGTAAGTTTTTCTGAATAGTCAATCCCATCCAATTTGGGGCAACCGATTAATGTGATGCGGCCTTTGATGAAAGTCTCGTGGAAAGACGCATAGGCATAGGCGGTGCAGTCAGCAGCCACAAGCAGCTTCGCACCATTGAAATATGGTGCGTTTACGGGCGCAAGTTTGATCTGTACCGGCCATTGTGAAAGACGGCTGGGCATTTCAAGGGCAGCTGCAGAACGGCTTTCCTTACGGTCAGAGCGGGAGATAGATTTTGCCTTCATACCGGGGCAGCCGTGCCCTCTGCTCTGCATTCTGGCCTGAACTGCTTCTTTATCAAACGCATCCGCTTCACGTTCTATGATAGAGATCGCTCCGGTCGGGCATGCCGGCAGACAGTTGCCCAGCCCGTCGCAGTAATCATCACGGATAAGCTTTGCTTTTCCGTTCTGCATTTCAATTGCGCCTTCATGGCAGGCATCTGCACAGGCTCCGCATCCGTTACATTTTTCTTCATTGATCTGTATAATTTTTCTTTTCAAACAATCCACCTTCTTTATCTTGTATTTTCGAATGTATCATATTATAATAAATTCAACATGTCTGTTGAATTTTCAACAAAAGGAGATATTATGGAGAATTTTTTGGGGGTTATGCGAAACTCACAGCTTTTTTCCGGCATTGAGAAAGATGAGATCAGAGAAATACTTGTCTGCCTCGACGCGAAACAGAAACAATTTCATAAGGGTGATCTTATATTCCGCACAGGGGATGCCACAGAAGCGCTTGGGCTTCTTCTTGCAGGAACCGCCTTTATCTTTCAGGAAGATTTTTGGGGAAACCGAAATATCATTTCCAATATAACACAGGGACAGACTTTTGCGGAGACATTTGCCTGCGCGCCAGGGACTGTGATGACAGTCAGCGTGACAGCGGAATCGGACTGTAAAGTGTTATTTCTGAATGTGAGACGTATCTTGACGGTCTGTTCAGCGACATGTTCCCACCACAGCCGGATCATTCGGAATCTTCTCTCTGACCTGGCAGCGAAAAACCTTGCCTGTAATGAGAAACTTGCGCACATGGCGCAGCGCACGACACGCGCAAAGCTGCTCTCTTATTTTTCTGCAGTCGCGCAGAAAAACAATAATTTTGAATTTGACATTCCCTTTTCCCGCCAGCAGATGGCAGACTATCTTTCTGTGGAGCGCAGCGGTCTTTCGCTGGAACTGTCCCGTATGAAAAAAGACGGACTCATTGATTATCATAAAAACCACTTTGTGCTGAAGCGTAAGTAAGTCGGCGGTTCCGGCAAAGCATTTTTCGGCGTGCCGGCTGAAACTGGTGGAATTAATCATAGAAAAGCATTATTATGTAAAATAGAAAAAGAATAGGAGATGTGAATTATGGGATTTACGATAGAAACAGGAATATCAGCGCTGACAGTTTTTATACAGGGACTTTTAAGCTTCTTTTCACCCTGCGTCCTGCCGCTTGTGCCGCTTTATCTCGGTTATCTGGCAGGCGGGCTTAATATGGGAACGAAAGATGAGGCGGCCTCTTCGGGGACAGATGCGGCGCGATACCAGGCGCGCCTGTTCCTTCGGGTACTCTGTTTTACACTGGGCATCAGCGGAGCGTTTTTTGTCCTTGGTCTTGGCGCTTCGGCAGCAGGAAGATTCTTTAATGAGCAGAGGATGTTGTTCGCACGGATCGGCGGGATATTGATCATTCTGTTCGGAGTGTACCAGCTTGGAGTGTTCGGCTCTTCGAAGGTACTGGGATCAGAACACCGCCTTCCCCTGAAGCTGGAGAAGATGACCATGTCCCCGGTGACGGCTTTGATCATGGGATTTACTTTCAGCTTTGCGTGGACTCCCTGTGTAGGCCCCGCACTTGCCAGCGTGCTCATCATGGCAGGAAGTGCCGATTCGGGAGCGAAGGGATTTCTTCTGATCGGCGTGTATACCATCGGATTCATTCTGCCGTTTCTCGCTGCGGGGATATTCACCGCGAGTCTGCTTGCTTGGTTTAAGAAACATATGAAGATCGTGCGGTATACTGTCAAGGCGGGAGGCGTGCTCATGATCCTTATGGGACTTCTTATGTTCACCGGGAAAATGAATGACATCACCGGGTATCTCTCCGTCTTATCGCCGGGAACGTCGGTGGAAGAGAGTGAGGATGAGGGGAAAACACAAGACGCGGCGGATGGTACGACAGATGATGCAGGTGACGCGGCGGACGATGGCGCCGGTGATACGAGTGATGACGGGACAGTGGATGGAAATGCCGATGAAACAGGAGATGGCGAAACATCGTCCGGCAAGGATGCGGACGAAGATTCACAAAAGACTCCGGCATATGATTTTGAACTGACAGACCAGTTTGGAAATACGCATACACTGGAAGATTATAAAGGGAAAGTCATTTTTCTTAATTTCTGGGCGACATGGTGCGGCCCGTGCAGGAATGAAATGCCGGAGATTCAGAAGCTCTATGAGGAATATTCCTCGCAGGGTGAGGCGGCGGAGGTGGTTATACTGGGCGCTGCCGCTCCGAATATGGGACAGGAGGGCTCCAGAGAAGAGATCACAGCATTTATGGAGGAGAATGGCTACACTTACCCGGTGCTCATGGACGAGACAGGGGAAATGTTCAACTGGTACAGGATTTCGGCATTTCCGACGACTTTTATGATCGACCGGGACGGCAATATCTACGGATATGTTCAGGGACAGTTGACAGAAGATATCATGAGGAGCATTATAGAACAGACAAGTTCAGGCCAGTAAGGGAAATGTACGGGGCATATGTGCCGGATAGTGAGGTGTTAGAGATGATAGGGAAGGAGTGCAGGGAAGCGGTAACGATAGATAATAACTGTTTTTCCGTTCCGCAGATCTGTGAGTCGGGACAGTGCTTCCGGCTTGACAAGACGGCGGAAGATACATATGAACTTCTGGCATCGGACCGTTATCTTAAGATTACCCTTGAGGACAAAAACGGGATGCCCGGCAAGACATTTCTTCACTGCACGGAGAAGGAATATGAGGGATTCTGGAAGGCGTATTTTGATATAGACACTTGCTATGAAGAACATATCGCACGCATTGCGGACGAGGATGAGTATTTAAAGCAAGCGGCGCGGTTCGGAAGCGGCATCCGTATCTTAAGGCAGGATATATGGGAGATGATCATTACTTTCATCCTTTCCCAGCAGAATAATATCCCCAGGATAAAAGGGCTGATCCGTGGCCTCAGCGAACGATACGGGCAGAAGAAAGAGACGCTGGAAGGAAGAACGTTTTATACATTTCCGGATGTGAAAAGTCTCGCGCAGGCTACGGAAGAGGAATTAAGAAAACTGAAGCTGGGATACCGGAGCAAATATATCTGCGGGACAGCTGCAATGGTCTCAGAAGGCATAGTGGATCTTGAAAAGATAAAGGAGATGGACTATCTTCAGGCACGTTCTGAGCTGATGCGTCTGCCGGGGATCGGGGACAAAGTCGCGGACTGTATCTGCCTGTTCGCCCTTCATCAGATGGACGCCTTTCCGGTAGACACACATATACAGAAAGTGCTGGACGCACAGTATGCGGGAGGGTTCCCCTTTGACAGGTACAAAGGCTGCGCGGGAATCATGCAGCAGTATATATTTTATTATGATCTGAAACACAGTTCGGCTACGTATTGAGCCAGGAGAGAGGAGAATTAAATGAAGGTATTGGCAGTGATCGATATGCAGAATGATTTTATCGACGGTTCCCTGGGGACAAAAGAGGCGGAAGCCATCGTTCCGGGAGTGACCAGATGGCTCCGGGAGTTTGACGGGCGGGTCGTTGCCACACGGGATACCCACGGCGAAGATTATCTGAACAGTGCCGAAGGGAAAAAACTTCCGATGGTACATTGTATCAAAGGGACGAAAGGCTGGGATCTCCGCCCGGAGATTCAGGAGGCGCTTGATGAGAAGCCGGGAAGTATGGTCATAGACAAGCCGGCCTTCGGCAGTGTGGAGTTGGGACAATATGTTAAAAATATAAACGACGCGGAAGAACCGGTGGAAGAGATCACATTGATCGGGTTATGTACAGATATCTGTGTGATATCCAATGCCCTGTTGTTAAAGGCGTATCTGCCGGAAGTGCCGATCCGTGTAGTGGAATCCTGCTGCGCGGGGGTTACTCCAGAAAGCCATGAGCAGGCATTAGAAGCCATGAAGATGTGCCAGATCGAGATCGTGTAACCGCAGACTACACAGATCATAACAAAATACTGCGGCGCTGGAGGCATGAAGCGGGGGTTTATGCCGGGAAGGAGAAAGGTAATGGAAAATTTTAATTATTATACACCGACAGAGGTTGTCTTTGGCAGAGGGACAGAGAAGCAGGTCGGAGAACTGGTCAAGGCGCAGAAATGCAGCAAGGTACTGGTGCATTACGGAAGCGGCAGTGTGAAGAAAAGCGGGCTTCTGGATCGGGTCTTCCGGTCTCTGGATGAGGCGGGGATATCCTATCTGTCTCTGGGCGGTGTAGTGCCGAATCCAAGATTATCTCTTGTATATGAAGGGATCAGTCTGTGCAAAAGCGAGGACGTTGATTTTATCCTCGCGGTGGGCGGAGGAAGCGTCATTGATTCGGCCAAGGCCATTGGATATGGCGTGTCAAATGAAGGCGATGTGTGGGATTTCTATGAAAAGAAACGTCAGGCATCCGGTTGTCTTTCTATCGGCGTTGTGCTGACGATCTCCGCGGCAGGATCTGAGATGAGTGATTCTTCTGTTATTACAAATGAAAAAGGATGGCTGAAAAGAGGATACAGCAGTAATTACGCGAGGGCAAAATTCGCGGTGATGAATCCGGAGCTTACGATGACTCTGCCCAAATATCAGACAGCCAGCGGGTGCGTGGATATCATGATGCACACTATGGAGAGGTATTTCAATCAGTGTGACAATATGGAATTGACGGATGGCATCAGCGAGCATCTCATACGGACTGTGATGAAGAACGCGAAGATTCTCATGGAGGAGCCGTATAACTATGACGCCAGGGCAGAAGTCATGTGGGCGGGAAGTCTTTCACATAACGGGCTTACCGGATGCGGGACGGACGGCGGTGACTGGGCATGCCATCAGCTGGAGCATGAGCTTGGCGGTATGTTCGATGTAGCACATGGCGCAGGGCTTGCGGCTGTGTGGGGAAGCTGGGCAAGATATGTGATGGATGCATGTCCCGAGCGGTTTGCACGGTTTGCGGTGAATGTGATGGGCGTGGCAGACGGAGCGGATGAAACAGAAACCGCGCTCAAAGGCATTGAAGCCATGGAAGCGTTTTACAGGGCTGTGGAGATGCCGGTGTGTATTAAAGACCTGGGAATCGAGCCGACAGTGGAACAGTTAAGAGAACTGGCGGAGAAATGCAGCCATTTGCGAAAGAGGACAGTAGGCTGTGTGAAGAAACTGGATGTGGACGACATGTATCAAATCTACAAAAATGCCCTGGAATTTGGCTGAGACGGAAACAAGAACGTATCGGATAAAATTTATCATTTAGCAACGGATGATTCACGGCACATTGCGCACAATACTGATATTCCAAGGATTCCCGATCTGGAGTATGATGCGGCTTACGCAGGTCGCTTTTGTGTAACTGAGATTGCGATTGACTAACTCTGTATGGGATTCTTAAAATGAAGAAAAGGAGGGATACCATGCAGGCGTTATCAAATGCGAAAGCAGGTGAGAGTTACACGATCAAGTGGATGCTCGGGCTGACGGAAGTGCTGGATTTTCTTCATAGCCGTCATGTCAAAGAGGGCACGACTGTCAGGGTAATCCAGAGGTGTCGTGAAAGCGTGATCATCGAAGTTCAGGATGTACGGCTTGCCCTTGGGGGCGAGATCGCGGACAGGATCAAGGTATAAAAACAGGATTGGATGTGGTCAGACGGTCAGACAGTGTTTGAAAAACGGACACTGCCTGACCGTTGTGCGTGAAAGCTTAGAAATGTGTTAAGGAAAGTATAGCGGAAAATCGCGATCAGTGGTACAATATGGGGCAAGATCAGTTCCGGTATGAAAAGCCGGAGAAAGGAGAGCGAAATGGGATCATACATGCAGATGCTCACGGATCGGGCGAGGGCTGCCGCGGTCGAGGCGGCAAAGCTTGGAACGGCAGATAAGAACAGAGGACTTCTCGCGGTGGCGGAGGAATTGACTGCCCAGCAGGAGATGATCCTGGAAGAAAACGAAAAAGATGTCGAGGCGGCAAAGACAAAAGGAATCAAACAGTCTTTGATCGACCGTCTTTCCCTTTCAGAAAAGAGGATAGCGGATATGGCAGAGGGACTGTGTCAGATTGCGGCGCTTGATGATCCGATCGGGGAAGTTCTGTATATGAAAACACGTCCCAACGGACTGCGGATCGGGCAGAAGAGAGTGCCTCTCGGCGTTGTCGGCATTATATACGAATCCCGCCCTAACGTGACCGCAGATGCGTTCGGACTGTGCTTTAAGACAGGAAACGCGGCGATCCTGCGCGGAGGAAGCGATGCCATCCATTCTAATCAGGCGGTCGTACGTGCAGTCAAAGAAGGCCTGCGAAAAGAAAAGCTCAGTCAGGATCTGATCCTTCTTGTGGAAGATACGAGCCGTGAAGTCGCGGGTGAGATGATGAAGATGCACGGCGGCATTGATGTGCTCATTCCCAGAGGCGGCGCAGGGCTTATTGCAAATGTAGTCGAGAACAGTACAGTGCCTGTGATCGAGACGGGAACGGGCAACTGCCATGTTTATGTAGACGCTTCCGCGGATATCCGAATGGCAGCGGACATCATTGAGAATGCCAAGACACAGAGGCTGGGCGTATGCAATGCCTGCGAGTCCCTTGTCATCCACAGTGATATCATAGAGGAGGCGCTTCCCCAGATCGTGAGCAGGTTAAAAGCTCATAACGTAGAGATCCGGGGGGATGAAAAGGCATGTGCCCTCAGTGGGGACATTATTTCTGCTACAGAGGAGGACTGGGGAACAGAGTATCTGGATGCCATTATTTCTGTGAAGACCGTAGATTCTGTCAATGAGGCAATCGCGCATATCAACAGATATAATACCGGACATTCTGAATCTATCATCACAAGGGATTATGATAATGCATTGAAATTCCAGGATGAGATCGATGCGGCGGCTGTCTATGTGAATGCGTCTACCAGATTTACGGATGGATTTGAGTTCGGCTTCGGCGCGGAGATCGGCATCAGTACCCAGAAGCTCCACGCGAGAGGTCCTATGGGGCTGGAAGCGCTGACCACCACGAAATATATCATCTTCGGAAATGGGCAGATCAGATAAATATTGATTTGAAGAAAAAGAGGAGTTCCGGCTTTGTGGCACGGACTCCTTTGTGTTTTTATCGCAGCTTTTATTGGTCTTTATTGTCAGAACTTCAGGGATAAAAAATAATGCTTGCATAATATACAAAAAAGATGTATTATTATGCAAATGTTATTTATAAATAAAAACAGCAGGCTATCTTTTATGGAAATGCTTTACTTCTCATGGACATAGGTATATGATTAAAAGATCGATCAGGAAAGGATAAATTAATATGATAAAGGTTGGAATCGTCGGAGCCACCGGTTATGCGGGCGGCGAACTTGTAAGGATATTGACAGGACATAAAAATGCAGAGATCAAATGGTTTGGATCTCGCAGTCATATTGACGGAAAATACGCGGACGTGTACCGTAATATGTTTCAGATCGTAGACGCGGTATGCATGGACGACAACATGGAAGAGCTGGCATCTCAGGTGGATGTGATCTTTACCGCGACCCCGCAGGGGTTATGCGCGTCACTTGTGAACGAAGACATCTTGTCCAGGACAAAGATCATTGATCTGAGCGCGGATTTCCGTCTTAAAGATGTAAGCGTCTATGAGGAATGGTATAAGATTGAGCACAAAGCGCCCCGGTTTATTGAAGAGGCAGTGTATGGGCTGTGCGAGATAAATAGGGAGGATGTAAAGAAAGCGCGCCTTGTGGCGAATCCGGGATGCTATACCACATGTTCTATCCTGACAGCATACCCGCTGGCGAAGGAAGGGCTGATAGATATGGATACGCTGATCATTGATGCCAAATCCGGAACCTCAGGAGCAGGGCGCGGCGCGAAGCTGCCCAGCTTATACTGTGAGGTCAACGAGAATATCAAGGCATACGGCGTGGCGTCCCACAGACACACTCCAGAAATTGAGGAGCAGTTAGGTTATGCGTCAGGCGAGAAGGCGGCACTGAATTTTACCCCTCATCTCGTACCCATGAACCGGGGTATCCTGGCTACGGAGTACGCGAAGTTGAAAAAGAATGTGACATGGGAAGAAGTAAAGGCTGTCTACGATAAATATTATGCGGATGAGAAATTTGTCCGTGTACTGGATAAGGATGTGTGCCCGGAGACAAAATGGGTGGAGGGCAGCAACTACGTAGATATCGGGTTTAAGATCGATTTACGGACGAACCGTATCATCATGATGGGAGCCATTGACAATCTGGTAAAAGGAGCCGCGGGACAGGCGGTGCAGAACATGAATCTGATGTTCGGAGAGAAAGAGAGCGAAGGGCTGGAGCTTGTGCCCATGTTCCCGTAATCCGCCGGATTTCAGGAAAGACAGGCAGCAGACGGAGACAGAAAAAAGAGAGATGCCGGCGCTCAGATTTTTAATGATCCGGCAGACATATAAATACATAGACAGGACGAGGAAAAGATATGATCCGGGTGATGACGATTGAAGATTATGACGGAGTGTACGCTCTGTGGAAGAAGATAAAGGGATTCGGAATCCGCAGCATCGATGATTCCAGAGAAGGTGTGGAGCGGTTTTTAAAGAGGAATCCGACGACCAGCGTGGTGGCTGTCAGGGATGGAAGGATCGTAGGGAGCATCCTCTGCGGCCATGACGGCAGACGGGGCTGCCTGTACCATGTATGTGTGGATGAAGCGTACCGGAGACACGGGATCGGGAAGGCGATGGTCGTCCATGCCATGAAGGCGCTTCAGGAAGAGAAGATCAACAAGGTCTCCCTGATTGCATTTACAAAGAATGATATCGGGAACAAATTCTGGAACACCATCGGGTGGACGGAACGTCTGGATCTGAATTACTATGATTTTACATTGAATGAGGAAAATATCACGGCATTTAACAAACAGTGAACCTGTGGAGAAAGGAGCGGAGAAACATGAGTATAAATATCATCGAAGGCGGCGTGACTGCGGCAAAGGGCTTTCAGGCAGCGGCAGCGGCGGCCGGAATCAAATACGAGGGACGCACAGATATGGCGCTTGTCTACAGCGAGAAGCCCTGTAAGGCAGCGGGTACATTTACGGCCAATGTGGTAAAAGCAGCTCCCGTGAAATGGGACAGGGCCATTGTAGAAGACAAGAAACGGCCACAGGCGGTCATTGTGAATTCCGGTATCGCCAATGCATGTACCGGAGACGAAGGGATGCGTTACTGCAAGGAGACGGCACAGGAAGCGGCAGGAGTGCTGGGGGTAGAGGCTGACAGCGTGCTTGTCGGCTCTACCGGCGTGATCGGAATGCAGCTTCCGATGGACCGGGTAAAAGCAGGCATCTCCATGCTGGCGGCGTCTAAAAGAGCAGGGATGGAAAGTGGGACAGAAGCCGCGAAAGCTATCATGACTACAGACACAAAGGAGAAAGAGGCAGCTGCTACATTTGAGATCGGTGGGGTGACCGTGACCATCGGCGGCATGGCAAAGGGGTCTGGCATGATCCATCCGAACATGTGTACCATGCTTTCCTTTATCACCACGGACGCGGCAATTTCCGGCAAGGCTCTCCGCAGGGCGCTTAAGGAAGATGTGACGGACACTTACAACATGATCTCCGTTGACGGGGACACGTCCACCAACGATACGGTGCTCCTGCTGGCGAACGGACGGGCGAAGAACCCGAAGATCAAATACGGCACGCCGGAATATGAGATATTTAAAGAGGCGCTCCACTATGTGAATGAGACGCTGGCAAAGAAGATGGCAGGAGACGGAGAGGGCGCCACGGCTCTTCTTGAGGCAAAGGTCGTGGGCGCAAAGACAAAGGAACAGGCAAAAGTGCTGGCAAAATCCATTGTCTGCTCGAATCTGGTCAAGACAGCCGTCGCAGGGCATGACGCCAACTGGGGCAGGATACTCTGCGCGATGGGATACTCAGGAGAACAGTTCGACCCGGAGAAAGTGGACCTTGTCCTTAAGAGTGAGGCAGGGAAACTGACGATCATCGAAAATGGGACGGCAGCAGATTACAGTGAAGAGAAAGCGACGGAAATTTTGTCAAAGCCTGAGGTGACGGTCATCGCTGATATCAAAGAGGGGAAGGAGGAGGCCGCGGCGTGGGGCTGCGATCTCACTCATGAGTATATCAGCATTAACGCAGATTATCGAAGCTGAGATCAAAGTGAGGAAGACTTAAGATATAGAAAGGTTATATTCGGATACGTTTTATAAGGAGGATACAACGGGGTATGAATGACAATATGCAGAAATATCTGGACAAGGCGCAGGTGCTCATTGAGGCTCTGCCGTATATTCAGCGCTTTAACCGAAAGATCATCGTAGTAAAATACGGCGGCAGCGCCATGGTTGACGAGAGCCTGAAACAGCGCGTCATCGAGGATGTGACGCTGTTAAAGCTTTGCGGGTTCAAACCGGTTATCGTGCATGGAGGCGGCAGGGAGATCAGCAAATGGGTCGGCAAAGTGGGGATGGAGCCCAAGTTTGTCAACGGTCTGCGTGTAACCGACGAGGAGACCATGGAGATTGCCGAGATGGTGCTGGGACGCGTGAACAAAAGTCTTGTGCAGCTGGTGGAGAGCCTTGGGGTGCGCGCTATCGGCGTCAGCGGAAAGGACGGAGCCCTGCTTAAAGTGGAGAAGAAGTATTCTGACGGAGAAGATATCGGATATGTGGGCGATATCAAAGAAGTGAATGCCCAGATACTCTATGACCTGTTAGAGAAGGATTTTCTTCCCATCGTCTGCCCCATAGGACTGGACGACGAGTTCAATACATACAACATCAACGCTGACGATGCGGCGTGCGCCATCGCCCGCGCCATGAAGGTGGAGAAGCTGGCGTTTTTGACAGACATCGAGGGTGTATACAAGGATCCGCAGGATCCTGATACGCTGATTTCGGAGCTTGAGGTTTCAGAAGCGAAGGAGCTGATCGGAAGCGGATACATCGGAGGCGGTATGCTGCCAAAACTTCAGAACTGTATCGACGCGATCGAGGGCGGGGTGTCCCGGGTCCATATCTTGGACGGACGTATTCCGCACTGTCTGCTGCTTGAGATCTTCACGAATAAAGGAATCGGAACAGCAATATTAAACCAGAAAGAAGGCAGGTACTATCATGGTGAATGAAAAGATACAGGCAGCGGAAGAGAACCTGATCCATGTATATAACCGTTTTCCCATTGCGCTGGATCGCGGCGAGGGGATGTATGTGTACGACATAGAGGGCAAAAAATATCTGGACTTTGCGGCGGGATTCGCTGTGACAGGATTAGGATATGACAACAAGGAGCTCAATGAGGCGTTAAAGGCACAGGTCGACAAACTGTACCACACCTCAAACCTCTATTATCATGAGTGCTGCGGGGAGGCCGCAAGAGAGCTGAACCGTGTCTGCGGCATGGATCGAGTGTTCTTCACCAACAGCGGCGGCGAGGCAAATGAGGGCGCGTTGAAAGCGGCGAGACGTTACGCATACACAAAAGGTACGGGAAGATACGAGTTCATTGCCATGGAGAACTCCTTCCACGGCAGAAGCTTCGGCGCGGTGTCTGTGACAGGGCATGATTCATACAGGGAGCCTTTTGAACCGCTCGTTCCGGGGGTGAAGTTCGCCAAATTCAATGATCTGGACAGCGTGAAAGCGCTTATTACTGACAAGACCTGTGCTATCATCTTAGAACCCCTGCAGGGTGAGGGCGGCATCAATCTTGCCACACAGGAATTTATGGAAGGAATCCGCGCGATCTGTGATGAGAATGACATCCTTATGATCTGCGATGAAGTGCAGTGCGGCATGGGCAGAACAGGAAGTATGTTCGCATGGCAGGGATTCGGTGTGAAACCAGATATCCTGACCATGGCAAAGGCCATCGGAAACGGTATCCCTGTGGGAGCGTTTGCCATGACGGAGAAAGTGGCAGAATACTCTCTGCAGCCGGGAGACCACGGTGCAACCTATGGGGGAAACCCGCTTGCATGTACTGCCGTAAAGACAGTCATCGAGATTTTTGAGCGGGAGAAGATTGTGGATCATGTCAATGAAGTCGCTCGTTATCTTACGAAACGCCTGGATGAGCTGGTGGAAGAAGTGGACTGCGTTACAGAACGCAAGGGGAAAGGACTCATGCAGGGGCTCGTTATCACAAAGCCTCTGGCAGAGGTGAATAAAAAAGCTATCGAAGAGGGGCTTCTTGTTATTCAGGCTCAGGGGAATGTGATCCGCTTTGTCCCGCCTCTGATCGTGAAAGAGAAGCATATTGATGAGATGATCGGGAAATTAAGCAGGGCGCTTGGATAGATTTTATCTTTCTATGCCGACGAAGGACATACCGGACTATATATCTTTAAGATGAATAAAAAACCAGTCATGGGACATACTACCAGAAATGTTGCACGGAGGTATAGAGATGATTGGTTTTTTTATTGCCCTTCTGTCCGGGGCGCTCATGAGTATACAGGGAGTATTTAACACACAGGTCACAAAGACGACCGGGATGTGGGTAGCTAACGGGTGGGTGCAGATCACGGCATTCGCGGTCTGTCTTGCCGCATGGTTATTCACGGGAAGAGAGAGTATCTCCGCTCTTGGTAAGGTAGAACCAAAATATATGCTCTTAGGAGGCGTGATCGGCGCGGGTATCACATGGACAGTCATCAAGAGCATCGCGGCGCTGGGCCCGGCAAAATCAGCCCTTCTCATCGTCATCGCGCAGCTTGCGGTGTCTTACCTTATCAGCCTTTTCGGGATGTTCGGTATGGATAAAGAGCCGTTTTCATGGCGGAAGCTTGGCGGGCTGGCTCTTGCGGTCATAGGGATCACGGTTTTCCAATGGGAATAAAAGGCATTATAATTCAGTGTAATAGTTTAATAGATTTTTGATTATCTCTTTAGAAATTCTTATAAGCCGGTATAGCCCATAACTACGGGCTTTTCCGGCATTTTTGATAACGGAAGAAGTTCACGTTTTTTCTCATTTCCCCTCACGTCTTTGCTATGGGAAGTAGTAGAAACGGTAGTAAATACCGGCTTACTACTAAGCGGCAGCCTTGGTTTCCTCCGTGTTCTCCACGGTGGTT
>CAJFQC010000009.1 GCA_904418845.1 uncultured Ruminococcus sp.
AAAGGCTTGCCGGAAGTAAAGGTACCAGAATATACAGAGTAGACTGGAGAACGTGTAACAGCGTCCTCTTTTGTTGCGGCATCGCAACGGAAAGGAGAACATATGAAGATAGGTTTAAGAGGTGGGCACAGCCCGAACTGTAAAGGCGCGATGGGGTATCTGGACGAGCAGGCGGAAGTCAGGAAGGTCTACTATGAGCTGGCTTCGATGCTCCAGGCACAGGGACATACAGTGATTAACTGTAACTCGGATGAATACAGCCAGAGTGCGGATCTGAACAAGGGCACAAATACTGCGAATGCGAATGGCTGTGATATATTCGTCAGCATCCACATGAATGCATCTGGTGGGGCTGGAAATGGTACGGAGTGCTGGCTGTATGACGCAAGCAATGGCACGATGAACACTATCGCAGACCGAATCTGCGAGAATTTCGCAGCGAAAGGATTCAAAAACCGTGGAAGAAAATACAACACAGGCTTCCATGACCTTAATGCAACGAGGATGCCGGCAATGATTGTCGAGACACTTTTCTGCGACAACAGCCATGATGCGGGCTTGTATAATGCCTTGGGCGCAAAAGGAATTGCCGAGCTGATCGCAGCGGCTATCGCGGGGCAGACGGTATCCGGCGGGGCAGTTATTCCTGTGCAGCCGTCAGCTCCGGCGGCTTCGGGGTCTGGCGGAGGTTCTACGATCCATTTCAAGTACCGTGTCCGAACAAAAGAGGATGGCTGGCTGCCGGAAGTGGTCAACCTTGCAGACTACGCCGGTATCCCCGGACATGCGATCACGGACATTGCGATCGGCATTGACAGGGGATCATTGTGGTATCAGGTGCATGTCAAGGGCGCAGGATGGCTGCCGGCTGTATCGGGATACAACATCAATGACTACAATAACGGCTATGCCGGCAATGGTCAGGTTATCGATGCGGTCAGGGTATACTACAATACCCCGGCAGATTACGCCGCGCAGTATGGCTACCAGAAGGCACAGTACCGCGTATCGCCACTTGGCGGAGATTACTACCCGTGGCAGTATGACAACGAGACCGGCGGCGGACAGGACGGCTATGCCGGAGTGATCGGAAAGGCTATTGATAGATTCCAACTCTTCTGAAGGCATAATAATACCCCGGGGCTACGGCTCCGGGGTGGAATATTGTATCATCTTGAGGGGCAAAAAAGGGGCAAAAATTGAATTGAGTGGTGACGTTGCACGTATGTAAGGGTTCTTATAACTTACGTAAAATCGTTGCATGTTGTTTGAAATTATGTGTGCTCATTCCCGTCATCTGCTTAGAAGAAGCCAGGAATGTCAGATGATGAGCATTCCCGGCTTTCTTTAATGCTAAAATGGTACGTCATATCCTGTCTCCTGTCATATACTTGGAAAACCATGCAGATATGATCTTTTCCTTATCGTATCCATGCCTGAATCGGGATTAAGAAAATCTTCAAAATTTCCATGATTAAATATTAGTAAAGATTTGTTACAATGCAGCTACCATATACTGAAAAGGAGGGGCGCTGTGAAAACAATCATCAGTGTGAAAGATTTATACAAATTATACCGGGTCGGTGATTCCGTGGTGCGGGCGTTGGACGGTGTAAGCCTTGAGATTCGGGAAGGGGAGTTCTGCGCCGTCGTAGGAACCTCTGGTTCGGGAAAGTCTACTCTGCTTAATATGCTTGCCGGGCTGGAGCGGCCGACCAGGGGAGAGGTCATCATCAGGGGAAGCCACATTGAGAAGATGAACGAGGACCAGCTGGTGAGATTCCGGCGGGAGAATGTAGGCTTTATCTTTCAGTCGTTTCATCTGATGGGGACGATGAACGCGCTGGAAAATGTAGCTCTTCCACTTACGTTTCGGGGAACAGCGAGAAAGGAGAGGCTGAAAAGAGCCGACCGGATGCTGGACATGGTGAGTCTTGCAAAGCAGAAGAAACATCTGCCCAATCAGCTTTCGGGCGGACAGCAGCAGAGGGTAGGAGTAGCAAGGGCTCTCGTGTCTGATCCGAAGATTGTTTTTGCCGACGAGCCTACCGGAAATCTGGATTCCCACACTTCAGAGGAAGTTATGAGGCTGATGCAGAGAATCGTCAGGGAACAGAAACGGACGCTGGTGATGGTCACTCATGATCCCAACGAGGCTGCGTACGCTGACAGGGTGTTTCAGATCATAGACGGAAAGATCGTACATATACAGGAGAACAGGAGGAGCAAAGAAAATGAAAAGGCATAGAGGAAGGGGTTTAAAGAAAACATGGATCGCAGCAGTATGCGCGGTATTTGTGCTGGCAGCGTCCTGCCCGGCGGAAGTGAACGCCAAGGAGAATGAAGATGTTCAGTCTGGTATGCAGAAAGGGGGAGACGCTGCAGAAATGTCGGAGGGGGCACAGGCAGATACGGAACTGACACGTATCCGGCTCAGCGTGGGAGACGGACAGGATACGCCTGTGTTTAAAGCAGGAGAGAAAGCCAGTCTGCAGATTAATGTGCAGAACAGCGGAAACGTAGACGCCCAGAATGTGCGGATCGCTCCGGTTATAGAGGACGCGGCTTCGTGGCCTTTTGAGATAGATAAATTGAATTATGAACAAGAGTTGGGCGCGATCCAGGCAGGACAGCAGACGGCAGCCATATGGGGAGCAGATGACGGGCAACTGACCGTGAGAAACGATGTGACAGGCAAAGCGTATAAACTTGTATTCCGCATTACATATGACGACAGGAAAACTGAGTATGAAACAGAGAAATATGTTTTTGTAAAGACTGAGGCAGGGGAAAATCCTCCAGAAGATGACGGTTCCGGAAGTCAGGGAAATGGCGATCAGGGAAACGGAGGTCAGGGGGGCAGTGATCAGGAACAGACAGACGGAAGTGGAAGCGATCCGTTACAGTCAGGAGATGCAGTTCAGGACTTGAGCGGCGGATTTACAAACGGTGAGCCGATCATTTCAGGCGGGGGATCTTCTGAGAGTGGAAATGGCTCGGTGCCGCGCGTGATTGTGACAGGCTTTGATACTCAGCCGGGCGAGGTACGTGCAGGCAGCGATTTTAAGCTGGTTATACATTTGAAAAATACATCTACAAAGACCGCGGTGTCCAATATGGTATGCGATCTGCAGGCAGCAGCGTCAGGCACCGAAGCGGCGGCAGAGGCGCCGGCATTCCTTCCTTCTTCGGGATCGAGTTCTGTTTATCTGGAGAAGATTCCTGCGGGAGGGACAAAGGATATATCCATAGACCTCAACGCACGGGCAGATCTGATCCAGAAACCGTACAGCATTTCCATGGATATGAAATACGAGGACAGCAGTGCGGTACAGTATGAGGCGCAGTCCAGTCTTGCGATCCCGGTCAGGCAGGAAGCAAGGTTTGAATTCAGCGAGATCCAGATTTCCCCGGATACTATTTCGGTAGGAGAAGAAGCAAACATATCATGCAGCCTTTATAACCTCGGCAGAGTGAAGATGTATAATGTAAAAGTCCGTATCGAGGGTGAGATGATCGAAGCGGAGGAGCAGTTCATCGGCAATCTGGACGCGGGAGGAACAGGAACTGTTGACAGCATTATTACCGCTGTAAAAGAGACAACGGACGGTGAAGAGTGTAAACTGGTGCTTTCCTATGAGGATGACGCGGGAAATGTGAGCACAGCAGAGCAGAAGTTCTCGATGACAGTCATGCCGGAGATGCCCGCGGACGATATGGGAACGATGGCTGAAGATATGCCGGAAGAAGGAAATGTACCTGTTATACCGATCATTGTGATCGCCATCCTGGCAGCGGCGGGGATCACAGCGACAGTGCTCCTGACCAAGCGCAGAAAGAAAAAAATCCGGGATCTGGAAGAGGAGGAATTGTTTGATGAGGTGGAGCGATCTGCTGAGGATGAGCGTTAGCAGCCTCAGACGAAGAAAACTGCGTACCTTCCTCACAGTTCTGGGGGTAGTCATCGGAACAGCCTCGATCGTGGTCATGATCTCTCTGGGGCTGGGAATGCAGGAGGCAATGTACGAGGAAGTAGCAGAAAACGGCGGCACAACTGCGATTACTGTAACGGGAAAAGACAGCTGGGGAGTGGGCATGATGTATACGGGCTCGTCGTCCGGGCAGGAGGAGTCGAAGAAGTATATTACAGATGAAGTCATTGAAGAGCTGCGCGCTCTGGAGCATGTCAGGAGCGCGCAGCCGGTTCTTAATGTATCTGCCATTGGGTTGAAAGGACGTTATCAGGGATATCTTGATATCACCGGGATGACGCCGGAGGGCCTGGCGGAATTGGATCTGAATCTCAAAGACGGGGGAAAACTACCCGATCCTGACAGCAATGAGCTCCAGATGGTATATGGCAACGCGGTTCTCATGAATTTTTACGACAAAGGAACCATGAAAGGGTACTGGGATACCGGAGAAGTTCCGGATATTGATCTGGAGAAAGACTCGATCTTTCTGATCTTTGACACAGACGGATATCAGGCATTGCAGAATCCTCCTTCCGCGGGAATGTCTGATTCGGGAGAAAGTACGGATTCAGGAAGCGGAAACCGTACGAGCGCTCCAAAAAAATATGTGGTAAAGAGCAGCGGAGTCATTGCGGGCGGTATCGACGAATATAATATGAATTCGGCTAATATATACTGCGATCTTGACACATTGAAGTCTTATCTTCAGAAAGAATTCCGCGGACGGGTCATCCCGGGGCAGCCATCGACAGCAGGCGGTAAGCCATACAGCAAGTTTGTCTACAGCATGGCTAAGATACAGGCGGATGACATGGAAAATGTAGAAGAACTTTCCAACACCATCAGGGTACTTGGGTATAATGTCTCGACAAACATTGAGTATATTGACAGCATGAAAAAACAGTTTGCCCTCGTACAGGCAGTTCTTGGCGGGATCGGAGCTGTCTCGCTTCTGGTGGCGGCGATCGGCATAGCCAACACGATGATGATGTCTATCTATGAGAGAACAAAAGAGATCGGAGTTATGAAGGTGATCGGATGCGGACTGAAGAATATCCGTCAGATGTTCCTTTTGGAAGCAGCGTTTATCGGTCTGGCGGGCGGCATCATAGGAAATATTCTCAGCCTGATAATATCCGTCGTGATTAATGTACTTACATCAAGCGGGAACCTGGGGGTTCCGGGAAATATTTCACATATCCCGGTGTGGCTTCTTATTTCCGCGGTGGGATTTGCGATGCTGGTGGGAACAGCCGCGGGATATTTCCCGGCGCGAAGGGCGATGAGGTTAAGCCCTCTGGCAGCGATCCGAAATGAATAAACGGGGACGCAGCGTATTTTAGAATAGTGAAAGAAAAACAGGTGACAGAGGCATCATTCCTCTATCACCTGTATTTCTAAATAATCGAAATCAATACAATCTACAAAATTATCCTGATAAAATCTTGCTTTAGAATGAATCTTGAACTCATTGATCGTCTTGTCCAGCCAGATCGGCTTACTTAAGTCAAATTCGTAGCAGATCTGATCCAAAGCGTTGAATATCTTATGCGTGCGGGTGTCGTCTGTATCGTCACAGATGACGGTATCACGCAGCATCCTGTTATCCTTGAATTCCTTTCCCCATAAGCGAAACATATAGCGGCTCCTTTCACGGCACAGAGGGGGTGCAGTTTCTTGTATACCGACGCTGTACTTGTCGGATGAAGGTATTCTAACATAAAACACCGGAAAAGTCATTCAAAAAAGACCTCCAGTCACAACTGCCTTTATAAAAATGACGTTGCCTCACCCGCCGCTTTTTGATATATTATATAAGGTGTTTGAGAAAAGCGGTATCAGAATATGCAGATTGAACAGAGGGAATCTGTTTATAGATAAAATCCAGAATGGAGGGAAAGGCATGATAAGAGAATGTACGGAAAAAGATATGGAAATGGTCAGGGGATATCTGCAGGATGAGCCATATGGCAGAGCGATCCTGACTGCGGTAAATAAATTTGGCTTTAAAGAGCACTTTCAGACGGTTTATGTTGATGTGGCAAACACGGAGAATGGTGAAGGGAAGCTGAACGGTGTTTACCTCTTTTTATACCGCAATATTATTTTGCTTTGTAAAGAGAACCATGTTGATATCGATTTTCTTGAGCAGTGGATGGGGATCTCCGCGCCGGATAAGGTGGCAGGAAGAAAGGACAACGTGAATATCGTAAGCTGGCTTCTGACGGACTATAACATGAAGACGGGCGTGACAGATCCGGGGATTACTGATGAGGACGGTGTTTCGGTGGACTGCCTGGCAGGGGCAGAATATGAAGGCGAGTGGGCGGTTCTCACAAGGTGACGAGACGATTAAGGCACCCTTTGTATACCGGCGCTGAAAGGCTGATATTTGGATTGCACAAGAGAGGGACAAGCTATTATGAAAAAGTTATTGGACAGGATATTTATTGACGGATTAAGTGGAATGGCACAGGGACTTTTTGCCACGTTGATCATCGGTACGATCATTCAGCAGATCGGCACGTTTGCCGTGGAAAATATAGGAAGTATGATCTATGTTTTGGGAAAAGTGGCGGCAGGGATGACAGGCGCCGGCATTGGCGTTGGGGTGGCGCGAAAGCTGGACGCAGGACATCTTGTGACCGTATCTGCGGGAGTCGTCGGTATGGTCGGAGCTTTTGCGGGAAGGCTGGCGGCAGGAGAAATTCTCGTGGACGGAAATCTGGTGCTGTCAGGGCCAGGAGAGCCGCTGGGAGCATTCGTGGCGGCATATATTGCTATTGAGCTTGGAATACTCATATCAGGAAAGACGAAGCTGGATATTCTCCTTACGCCTCTTGTGTGTATTGGAGCAGGTTCCGCGGTGGGCATTTTCGTCGGTCCGCCGATCTCACGCTTTATGACATGGCTGGGATCTCTTATCAACTGGGGAACAGAACAGCAGCCTTTCCTTATGGGGATTGTTGTATCCGTGCTGATGGGGATGATCCTGACGCTACCCATCAGTTCTGCGGCGCTTGGAGTCATCTTGAATCTGTCCGGGCTGGCGGCAGGGGCTGCTACCGTGGGGTGCTGCTGCAACATGGTCGGGTTTGCCGTAGCGAGTTGGAGGGAGAATAAGTTCGGCGGGTTCCTGGCGCAGGGAATAGGAACCTCCATGCTTCAGGTGCCGAATATCGTGAGACATCCCCTTATATGGCTGCCGGCTATCTTGTCCAGTGCAGTCCTGGGACCGGTAGGGACAATGCTGTTCCATATGACGAATAATGCTACTGGATCAGGTATGGGGACTGCCGGCCTTGTGGGGCCATTGATGACGTGGCAGGTGATGACACAGACAGAACCAGCAACGATCGTACTTCTTAAGATCGTTGTAATCCAGTTTATTCTCCCGGCAGTAGTGACACTTCTTATTTCAGAGTTTATGCGGAAAAAGAGATGGATAAGCTATGGGGACATGAAACTAGAGTTGTAAGACACAGAATATGTGTGGTATAATAATCGCAATAACAGCCAATGGGGGATATCCGCGATGAAGAATAAACAACAGGTGGAGGCTGCGCTTAGGAGCTACGAGGATGTCGACAGTTGGAAAACAGTGATTTTTCTCTACAATGCAGCTTTAAAAGAAGTGGGTACAAAGCTGGAAATATTAAATGATGAGTTCCAGCATGTTCATCAGTATAATCCGATCGAACATATTAAGAAAAGGATCAAGACGCCGGAAAGTATCGTAAAGAAGCTGAAGCGTTACGGTTATGAAACATCAATTGAGAACATGGTTCGCTATATCAATGATATTGCAGGAGTGCGTCTCATCTGCTCCTTTACGTCAGATATCTATCGTCTGGCTGAGATGATCGGAAACCAGAGCGATCTGAAGGTGCTCTCAATCAAAGATTACATAAAGAATCCGAAGCAAAGCGGTTATAAGAGCTATCATATGCTTGTATCAGTGCCGATTTTTCTTTCTGACAGTGTAGTGGATACAAAGGTCGAGATTCAGATACGGACGGTTGCGATGGATTTCTGGGCCAGTCTTGAGCACAAGATCTACTACAAATTTGAGGGAAATGCCCCGGACTATATCAGCAGGGATCTTAGGGAATGTGCGAAGATGGTGTCAGAGCTCGACGATAAGATGCTGTCTCTGAACGAGGCTATTCGGGAATGTATCGTTCAGGAGGGAAGCAAAGGCTCCATAGAAGGAGTCCTGGATAAAAGACCGGAGACAGTGTAAGCTGCCGCCGGTCTTTTATAAGCTTTATATAAATTTTCAAAGTGTGTTGCAATCTGATGTGAAGCTTAAACTCCCGGCTTTGTGTCTGTATCGTCAGCGGCGATCTCCGTGATGGATTTCACCAGCCCGGCCAGCTCCTGTATCTGGGAAGGGATAATGATCTTAGTTGCCCTACCGTCAGCGGCTTTTTCGAAAGCTTCCAGACTCTTGAGGGTGAGAACAGCGTTGTCAGCGCCTGCATCCTTCAAAAATTTCAGTCCGTCCGCAGTGGCCTGCTGGACTTTCATGATGGCTTCTGCCTCGCCCTCCGCCTCGCGGATCATCTTTTCCTTCTCCGCCTCTGCCTGTAAGATAGCGGCCTGTTTTCTTGCCTCTGCTTCAAGGATCACAGACTCTTTCTTGCCTTCTGCTACAAGGACGGTGGATTTTTTCTCACCTTCTGCGATTAGGATGGCCTCTCTGCGTTCGCGTTCGGCTTTCATCTGTTTTTCCATTGCGTCCCGGATCGCGGTGGGCGGGATGATATTCTTAAGCTCCACGCGGTTCACTTTGATGCCCCATGGATCGGTAGCCAGATCAAGTTCAGCGCGCATCTTTGTGTTGATCGTTTCTCTGGAGGTGAGAGTCTGGTCAAGCTCCAGGTCGCCAATGATATTACGGAGGGTTGTTGCGGTCAGGTTCTCAATAGCGATGATAGGGTTGGCTACACCGTAGCAGAACATCTTCGGATCTGTAATCTGGAAAAATACTACAGTATCAATCTGCATGGTGACGTTATCCTTGGTGATCACAGGCTGGGGCGGAAAGTCAACGACCTGCTCCTTTAAATCAATCCGCCTTGCCACCCGGTCGATGATCGGGAGCTTGAAATGAAGACCAGTGTTCCATGTCGTCTGATAGGCGCCCAGACGTTCCAGAACGACAGCCTGTGCCTGGTGCACAATCTTAACGCAGGAGATCAGTATCGCTACGATCAGGATCACGATGATAAGAAAAAAGATGGTTCCGATGCCTAAAAAACTACTCATTTGCCGAGTCCTCCTTATATTTTTCTACAATTAGTTTTACCCCGGATACAGCGACGACCTTCGCAAGGCCTCCTTCTTCCAGTATTTCCCTGTCGTCTTTGCTGCGGACAGTCCATTCCTGGCCGTTTACAACGCTCTTTCCGGTTTGATTAATATTGTCTACCCGCTGTGTCAGTTTGATAACCTTACCGATCTCGCTCTCATAATTTGTCTTTACTCGTTTTTTATTCAGATGATTGATCGCCCATGGGCGCGTAAAGATGAGCAGGACACAGGAAACAGCGAGAAAGACCAGTACCTGTATGAGAATGTCTGCTCCTAGGGCATTAGCCAGAAGGGCCGCCAGCGATCCGCCGGCAAACCAGATGGTTGTAAGCCCTACGGTGAAGATCTCAATGATGATCAGGAGGATAAACAGACCAAGCCATATAAGATTTAGCATTGCTGGAGATAAAATAAATATGTCTGTATTCATATAGGTTCTCCTTTCGTTTAGTAAGTTATCTGCTGTGTCTATGGCGAATAGCTGTGGTAATCTATGTCAAAATACTCTTCCGAGGGCTGAAGCACAATATTGTCTCCTTCCAGAAGAAGCACTGTGCCGGCGGGCAGGACAACATTTTTGATACCGTGGTCTGAGTAATAGTTTTGGATGCCACTATAACTGCTGTTGCTCATCCACAGATAGTCAGAATTGCCATCGGGATATGTAAGCTCCAAAGAAGAGTCTGCTGTGTCAAGAGCCGTCTCCAGATAGAGATGATAGATTCCCTCTGCAAAATCCTCCCCGACGATATATGTATCTGCGTCAAGAATTACCGCGCTGCCGGCCGACGGGTTAGGCCCGGACTCCGAAGTGAGAGGCTGGGCATTGTCTGTGGTGAGGGTTAAGAACACGGTGTCATCTATAGAGACCCATGCTCCGTTATAAAGGCGTATATCCTCCTGATAGTGCACCTCGTTATATTCTTCGTCATCTCCAAACCAGATATAATCATAGATCATATTTTCTTCATCTGTAATATGGAATGAGCCTGTTCCCTCTTTAAGCTCCGCAGTATAGATGCCCTCGGGGATATGGACTCCGACTAAATAGTATCCGTTTCCTAAGACAGTCTCGTATGCGCCCCCACTCTCTGGAATGTCTCTTGTCACATAAAGATAGGGGGAAGAATCGTCATAAAAGTCGCTGCCTGTATCTGTCTGCAATGAAGAGACTGAATAGGAAGCGGAAAACTCTTGCAAAATATTTTTTCCTGCCTGAATCAATGCGGGCAGCAGTGTAAATAAAAGAATTATGGCGATGATGAGAAGCAGGGCGAGCTTCCGCATTTTTGAAGAGGATCGAGAGGGCGTCCTGCGGGGAACCGGATCCTTCTGCCGCCTTTTAATCTGCCGTTTGTCTGAGGAGCCGCCGCTGCTTTGTCTGTGGGGCGCGGCTCTTCCCGCGGGAGTTGAACTGGCGGACGGCACCTCATATGAATTCTTCAGATAGTCCCGGTCATACAGGCTGTTGTTCAGACCGCAGAATTCACATTTCCCGCCAGACAGTCTGCCGCCGCACAAAGTACATTTCTTTAACATTTTCCCCTCGCTTTCTATAAGATATGAACGTTGCCTGCTGATTAGATATATTGTAGCAGATATAGAGCTTTTTGTGAACTTGAAGAAAGTGTAAATTTTTCTTAAGACAAGTGTTTTAAAGAAGAAAACATATTGATGCTTTTATTACTTTTCGTTATACTGTATATTTAAAGGGGTCAGTCATAGGGGATCAGAGTAAATGTACGAGGAAAGTTCAGGGAAACAGTGATGACAAAAGAGGCAAAGAAGAAAGGCATTGAGATAGGGGCAGGTTTGCTGCTGTATATCATCGCATGGGCAATAACCGCCAACTGGACGGTTCAAGACAGCGCGGATGCATTATTGTTCTTGGTGGCATATACAGTCCTTTCGGTGACAACGTACTGGGAACAGATAAAAAAGATTACGAAAAAGCAGTTCATAGATGAGAATCTTTTGATGATTATCGCGACGGCGGGAGCTTTTTTTGTTGGGAGGCATAAGGAAGCTGTGGCGGCCATGCTGTTTTATCAGATTGGGAAGCTTGTAGAAGAGATCTCTTTGAGCAGAACGAAGAAATCTATTGCGAAATTCATTGATATACGTCCGGAGTATGCCAATCTGAAAGTGATCGGGACTGAGAAGATCGTATCGCCGCAGGACCTGCTTTTAGGACAGATCATTGTGCTGCGCCCGGGTGAAAAGATCCCTGTGGATGCGGTTGTGACATCAGGGACAGGCACTGTGGACATGAAAGCACTTACAGGAGAATCTGAACCAAGGGCGGTGCGCACAGGCAGCAGACTGTATAGCGGCAGTATCAATTTGAATGGCGTGCTTGAGGCAAGGGTCGTAAAGCTTTACAATGACTCTACAGCGGCAAGAATCATAAAGCTTGTGGAGAGCGCCAATGAGAAAAAATCGGAGAGCGTGCATTTTGCGGATAGATTTACCAAATACTATACGCCGATCGTTATTCTGATCGCTCTTTTGACAGTGGTTCTTCCTCCTATGATATTTATAGAGGCAAGGGATGAATGGATCTACCGGGGGCTTATTATCCTTGTGGCCGCGTGTCCGTGCGGTCTGATGGTGTCTATTCCTATGGCGTTTCTGGGAGGCATCGGCTCAGCGGCAAAACAGGGGGTGCTTATAAAGGGCGGATCATTTTTGGAGGAGATCACAGAGGTAGATACTTTTGTATTTGATAAGACAGGAACTCTGACAGAGGGTGTATTCTATGTAAGAGATATTGTTCCCCGCAAGATGGAGAAGGAAGAGCTATTGGAGATCGCTGCGCTGGCGGAATCTTATTCAAAGCATCCGGTGGCCATGTCTTTGATAGAGGCATACGGCAGACAGTTTGATAAGAGAAGAATATCGGACATTGAAGAACAGCCGGGATACGGTGTGCACGCCAAAGTAGACGGAAGAGAAGTTTACGTAGGAAATACAAGACTGATGAACCGGGAAGGAATATACTATGAGCCTGCGAATGGAGCGGGAACAGCAGTCTATGTAGCAGTGGACGGGAAATACGCGGGGTATATCCTGATTGCAGATGTGATCCGCAAGGACGCAGGAAGACTGATCAGATGGCTGCACAAACGTGATCTTTCCACAGTTATGTTGACAGGAGACAATGAACAGGTGGCAGAGGATACTGCGTCGAAGCTCAGAATTGAGAGTGTATACGCAGAGCTGATGCCTGAGGATAAAGTGTCGCTTCTTAAAGAATTCCGAGAGAACCAGATGGAAGGTGAGAAGCTGGCATTTGTAGGAGATGGGATCAATGACGCACCGGTGCTTGCGTTGGCGGATATTGGCATTGCGATGGGCGGACTGGGAGCAGACGCAGCTCTTGAGGCGGCGGATGTCATTCTTATGGAAGATGAGCCCTCCCGTATTATCAATGCGATCCAAATATCCAGAGCAACCTTGCGGTCTGTGAGACAGAATATGGTGTTTGCCATAGGGATGAAGGCTCTTCTTATTGTCATGGCTTTTTTCGGGTTAGTGACAATGCAGAACGCAATCATTTCAGATATGGCAGTCATGCTGATCAATATTTTGAATTCATTCTGGATGTTGCAGTATCCAGAACGTGGAGTGTAAAAGATGATAAGAAAAAATAGTAAAATAGTGCGTACTGTGATGACGGGTATCTTTGCTGCGGGAGTACTGGCCGGATGTGCAAACCCTCAAAAAGAGGGGACAGCGGCATTGGAAGAAGGAAATTACGAAGAAGCGCGGGAGCAGTTTCAGCAGACGGCAGAGAGTGACAACAAAGAAAAGGCAGCGGAAGGATACCGCGGGATTGGTATGGCATATTATGGACTCGAAGATTACGGGGCAGCTTTGGAAGCCTTTGAACAGGCAGCGGCGCAGGGGGCGGAGCAGAGTGTGCAGCTTTACCACCTGATGTCCGTGTGCGCGATGCAGACTCGGAATTTTGAAAAAGCGCTGGAGTACATCCAGACAGGGCTGGGGCTGGCACAGACTTCTGATGGAAAGGAATCTGCGGATGCAGATATGCTTCGGGAGATGAGATACAATGAGATTGTCTGTCTTGAACAGCAGGCGGATTGGGAGAGCGCGAAGCAGAAAGTGGAAGAATATCTGACCGAATATCCGGATGATGAAAACGTTCAAAAAGAAGCGGAGTTTTTAAAAACACGGTAGTGCGTATGCACTGCCGGTTTTTTGAAAAACCTCATGATCATGGAGAAACAGCCTATGTATGAGACAGAGCGTATTGAGGAACGGGTAGTCCTCGTGGGAATTGATACAGGAAGTACAGAGATTGCAGAGCGTTCGCTGGACGAACTGGCGGAGCTGGCAAAGACAGCCGGGGCAAAAGTGGAGGGAAGACTCCTTCAGGCAAGAGAAAACGCCCATCCCGGAACATATATCGGAAAAGGGAAATTGCTGGAACTCAAAGAACTGTTATGGGAGACGGAAGCTACGGGAATTATATGTGACGATGAATTGACCAGCGCACAGCTTGGGAATCTGGAAGCGGAACTGGACTGTAAAGTTATCGACCGTACTCTTCTGATTCTGGATATATTTGCTGCCAGAGCAGTTTCAGGGGAAGGAAAGATACAGGTGGAACTGGCTCAGCTGCGCTACCGCGCCTCCCGCCTCACAGGACTGGGAAAGTCATTGTCCCGCCTTGGAGGGGGGATCGGCACGCGAGGACCGGGAGAGAAGAAGCTGGAGATGGACCGGCGTCTTATCAGAGAGCGCATCAGCCGCCTGAAGAGGGAACTAAAAGACGTGGAGAAACACCGGGAGCTTATACGCGCCCAGCGTCAGCAGTCCGGCCTTAAGACAGCGGCGCTTGTCGGTTACACGTCCGCGGGGAAGAGCAGTATTGAAAATGCCCTTACAGATGCGGGTATATTAGAGGACGCTATGCTGTTTTCTACACTTGATACAACGACCCGGTTCCTGATGCTGGATAACACGCAGGGGATACTGATCACGGATACGGTTGGCTTTATACGGAAACTGCCTCATCATCTGGTGGAAGCATTTAAGAGCACGCTGGAAGAGGCAAAATACGCGGATATCATTATCCATGTGGTAGACGCGTCCAATCCCCAGATGGATGAGCAGATGTATGTGGTGTATGACACCCTGCGCCAGCTCGGCGCGGAAGGGCGCCCGGTGATCACTCTGTTCAATAAACAGGACCGTTTGGCGGAGCCGGTGCGTCAGCGGGATTTTCAGGCGGAATACTCCATTCCAGCTTCCGCGAAGACAGGGCAGGGCTTGGATGAATTAAGAAAAGCGCTCCTGGAGATCATACGCAGAGACCAGATTTACATTGAGCGTTTGTATGAGTTTTCCAATGCCGGGAAGATACAGCTTATCCGCAGTAAAGGGCAGTTGTTGTCGGAGGAATATGTGCCCGAAGGGATCGTGGTCAAGGCGTATGTTCCCAAAGACATATACGGTCATATATAAATATCCAAAATCTATGTCACAGATATCCGCCGTCCACACCGATGATCTGGCCGGTGAGATATCCCGGCGCGTCTGCAAGGGAGAGGACGAACTGTGCGATCTCTTCCGCGGCGCCGAAACGTCCTGACGGGATCTCCTCTGCCAGCGCCAGGCGCTCTTCCTTGTTAAGCCGTGCGTTCATCTCAGTGTCGATAACCCCGCAGGCGATGGCGTTGACCTGTATATTGCTGGGGGCCAGCTCCTTTGCAAGCGCCCGGGTCAGTCCGTTCAGCCCGGATTTGGCGGCAGAATAGGCGGCCTCGCAGGAGGCTCCTGATACGCCCCACATGGAGGAGATGTTGATGATCTTTCCCGCTTTTTGGGAGACCATATGAGGGATTGCCTCCCGGCAGCAGTAGAATACAGAAGATAAATTCGTATCCAGAATGTTCTGCCATTCTTCATCCGACATATCGCTTAAAAGCCCGAAGTGTGAAATCCCGGCATTGTTTACAAGAATATCGAGACCACCCTGCAAGGAGCTGTTCCCGCAGGGTGATGTGATCACACGGAACATGGAGCGCACAGTGTCCGGACTGCTCACGTCTCCTGGGAGCATCATGCATGATCCGCCCCGGGATAAAATCTCTTTTTCTACTTCTTTTAATTGTTCCACGGAATTCCTGCAATTTATAAAAACATGATATCCGGCTTCCGCGAAAGCCAGAGCGCAGGCGCGCCCGATCCCGCGGGAAGAGCCGGTTATAAGAACATTTTTTTTCTTCATTGGGCACCTCTGTTTTCAGATGGTTTTCGGATTCTTTGAATAACAAACCCTATAGTTTTAGCTAAGAATTATACTGAGCATATTTCTTTGGCGAGATTCCTACTGCTTTTGTGAATGCTTTGAGATAATTGCTGTAATCGTTGAATCCACATGCTTCACATGCTTCGTTCACAGAGTAGCCCTGGCTGAGCAGGGACTTGGACAAAGTGATGCGTTTGGCAGTGATATATTTATTGATGGTTGTCCCGGTCGCGGCCTTAAAGATACGGCAGATGTATGAGCTGCTCAGATAAAAATGAGAGGAGAGCTCATCTAAAGACAGAGTGTCCTGCATATGTGTATTGATGTAGGACAGGATAGCGTCTACCTGCGCATTGTGGGTGCTGGCCGTCTGTGATTCTTCCGCATTTTTGCAGCGTGCGTTGAAGGCACGGTTTAAAAATACCATTAACTCTAAAAAGACGGCACGATCCATAATGTCTTCGCCGAAGCCGTCCGCCGAGGACAGCTTGTGGATGTAATAGAGGAAACGGTTCTGTTCTTCTGTGGTAAGATGCATCCTGTGAGGCATGTCTGTATCACGGAAACAAAAGCACCGGCCTAAGTCAGTGGATTCTGTGGAGAGTTCTTTTAAGTATTCCGGATCAATGGACATGACGATGCGTTCATGTTTCTGGCGGTCGATCTGGGAGAGGTAATGACTTTCGAACTGGTTGATAAGGAAGATATCTCCCTCTTGGATGTCATAGAAACAGTTATCAATCAGAAACTGTTTTCCACCGCAGATCGAGTAGTAGATCTCATAGCAGTCGTGGATATGCATGTCCATAGCTTTCTCATCCTTATATAAGTGCGCGAACGCGAAGGAATGTTCCTCCATACAGCGCTGTACTGTGTCTTTGCACGAAGGGCAGGCTTTCATGTAAAACACCTCCTTTGAGGAAGCCTTTCAGGGCGCTCTATATAAGTATATACAGCATGTTCAGAATTTTCAATATTTATATCAAAAAAACACAAGAAACGGAATAAGGTGAATGTTATACTAAATAGCAGGTAAGAAGGAAAGATGTAATAACAGCATCAAATATCATCAGGAGGTTTCATCATGGAAGTTAGAACAGCGGCTTCACCAAGAGACGTGAAGCATTACACAACAGACAGGTTAAGGGAGGAATTTCTCATTCAGGATTTGTTTCAGGTAGATGAGATCAAGCTTGTATACAGCCACATTGACCGAATCATCACAGGTTCCGCGGTTCCTGTGAAGGGAAGACTGAACCTGGCGGCGGGCAGCGAGCTGAGAGCGGAGTATTTCCTGCAAAGAAGAGAGATGGGCCTGATCAATATAGGCGGAGACGGAATCGTGACGGTTGACGGACGTGTGTATGAGATCAACGCGCGCGACGGAATGTATATCGGGCGTGGGGCGAAGGATATTTCCTTTGAAAGCAAGGATGCCGCAGATCCGGCGAAGTTCTACCTGAACAGCTGTCCGGCGCACACAGAATACCCGACTGTGCATATCAAGCCTGAGGGCGAGCCGGGGGAAGGCGTTGTTATAGTAAAGGAGGAGAACAAAGTGGAGATGGGAACGCTTGAGGACTCCAACCACAGAGTGATCAACAAATACATCGTTACAGGACAGGTTCAGAGCTGCCAGCTTGCAATGGGACTGACAAAGCTTCTTCCGGGAAGCGTGTGGAATACAATGCCCGCACATACACACGACAGACGGATGGAGGTATATCTGTACTTTGACATGGAGGATGACGCATTTGTTATGCATTATATGGGCGAGCCGCAGGAGACGCGCCATATTGTCATGCGTAATCAGGAGGCAGTCATTTCACCGAGCTGGTCCATTCATTCAGGCTGCGGTTCCAGAGCATATACATTTATCTGGGGAATGTGCGGCGAGAATCAGGACTATGGCGATATGGACAATATTGATAACAAGGATCTGAGGTAACAGCGATAATCAAAAAAGGAGGGAAAGAAATGGTAAACTTTTCATTGGAAAAGAAAATTGCGCTTGTAACAGGCGCGTCTTATGGAATCGGTTTTGGTATTGCGTCCGCTTACGCAGAGGCGGGAGCAACGATCTGTTTTAATGATATCAGTCAGGAGAAGGTCGATATGGGACTTGCTTCTTACAAAGAAGCTGGCATTGAGGCGCACGGGTATGTGTGCGATGTGACAGACGAAGCGCAGGTAAAGGCAATGGTGGCAAAGATCAATGAGGAAGTCGGAGTGATTGACATTCT
Source organism: uncultured Ruminococcus sp. (assembly GCA_904418845.1). Taxonomy (GTDB): domain Bacteria; phylum Bacillota; class Clostridia; order Lachnospirales; family Lachnospiraceae; genus Mediterraneibacter. The sequence continues at coordinate 17,811 of CAJFQC010000009.1, forward strand.
TGTGAATAACGCGGGTATTATCATGAGAAAACCGATGCTTGAGATGGAAGCAGATGAGTTCCGCAAAGTGATCGACGTTGACCTGAATGCTCCGTTTATCGTTTCCAAGGCTGTAATTCCGGGAATGATTGAGAAGGGGCATGGAAAGATCATCAATATCTGTTCCATGATGAGCGAGCTGGGACGCGAGACTGTATCCGCGTACGCGGCGGCAAAGGGCGGACTTAAGATGCTCACAAGAAATATCTGCTCCGAGTACGGCGAGTACAATATCCAGTGCAACGGCATCGGGCCGGGATATATCGCGACACCTCAGACAGCTCCGCTCCGTGAGCGTCAGGCTGACGGAAGCAGACACCCATTTGATCAGTTCATCGTGTCTAAGACACCGGCCGCAAGATGGGGGAATCCCGAGGATCTTCAGGGACCGGCAGTGTTCCTTGCTTCTGATGCTTCCGATTTTGTGAACGGACACATTCTGTATGTGGACGGAGGCATTCTTGCTTATATCGGCAAACAGCCGTAGAGGAAGAAAAGCAGACACGTTCGGCAGATGAGCGTGTCTGCTTTTATGCAGTATTCTGGAACCGGCTGCCCTGTAAATACCCTGAACACGAAACAGGCCGCGCATTATACTCACAAATAAGATACTGCACATCGAAAACATGATTTCATATTGTGAAACAAAGGAGAATGAAAATGAATGAAGTATTAAAGCAGATTGAAGAGATAGGGATCGTTCCTGTCGTTGTCCTCGATGACGCGAAAGACGCAGAACCTTTAGCCAGGGCTCTCTGCGAGGGCGGGCTTCCCTGTGCTGAGGTGACGTTCCGCACAGACGCGGCAGAGGAATCTATCCGTATCATGTCTGAGAAGTTCCCGGACATGCTCGTAGGAGCGGGAACAGTGCTGACAACAGAACAGGTGGACCGCGCGGCGGCAGCCGGAGCGAAATTTATCGTAAGCCCGGGCCTTAATCCGAAGATCGTAAAATACTGTGCTGAAAAGGAAATTCTCATCACACCGGGATGTGCGAATCCAAGCGACATAGAGCAGGCGATCGAGAACGGGCTTGGAGCCGTAAAGTTTTTCCCGGCAGAGCAGGCAGGCGGTCTGGCATACATTAAAGCGATCGCGGCACCGTACGTAGGGATAAAGTTCATGCCGACAGGCGGTATCAACCCGAAGAATGTAAAAGAGTATCTTGCATATGACAGGATCCTTGCCTGCGGCGGAAGCTGGATGGTAAAGGGCGACCTTGTCAAGGCGGGAGCATTTGACAAGATCAAAGAACTTGTAAAAGAAGCAGTAGAGATCGTAAAAGAAAGCAGAGGTAAATAAGAATGACAAAGAAAGTAATCACATTTGGTGAAATCATGTTAAGGCTTGCTCCCGAGGGATATTATCGTTTCGTACAGGCGGATACCTTTGGCGCTACATACGGCGGAGGAGAGGCAAATGTGGCTGTCTCCCTCGCAAACTACGGATTTGACGCAAAGTTTGTGACAAAGCTTCCGAAGCATGAGATCGGACAGGCTGCTGTCAACTCTTTAAGAAAATACGGAGTAGACACATCTTACATCGTGCGCGGCGGCGACAGAGTAGGCATTTACTTCCTTGAGAAAGGCGCTTCCCAGCGTCCTTCAAAAGTTATCTACGACCGTGCGGGGTCTTCCATCGCGACAGCTTCGGCGGAAGATTTCAACTGGAAAGAAATCTTCGGCGGAGCTCAGTGGTTCCACTTCACAGGCATCACACCGGCGCTCAATGACGAAGTAGCGGCTATCTGTCTTGAGGCATGTAAGGCGGCTAAAGAAGCAGGTGTTACGATCTCCTGTGACCTTAACTACAGAAACAAACTGTGGTCCAAAGAAAAAGCCGGACAGGTAATGGGTGAACTGTGTCAGTATGTTGATGTATGCATTGCTAATGAGGAGGATGCTTCCGACGTATTCGGCATCAAAGCCGCAGATACAGATGTAACGAAGGGAGAAGTAAACCACGAAGGTTACAAAGACGTTGCAAAACAGCTTGCAGACAGGTTCGGTTTCTCTAAGGTCGCCATCACACTGCGAGAGTCTATATCAGCAAACGATAACAAGTGGTCCGCCATGCTCTATGACGGAACGGACTACTGCTTCAGTAAGAAGTATGCAATGCGTATCGTTGACCGTGTGGGCGGCGGCGACAGCTTCGGCGGCGGTCTGATCTGCGCGTGCCTTAACGGGTATGATTCTCAGGCGGCGATCGAATTCGCGGTTGCGGCTTCCTGCCTGAAACACTCTATCGAGGGAGATTTCAACATGGTATCCATGGATGAAGTTCTCAAACTGGCCGGCGGAGATGCTTCCGGACGTGTCCAGAGATAATCTTGACGACGTGAAATTTATATAAACCCATCCTTTGCGGGGATGCTGTCTATCATGCAGTATCCCCGCTTTTAGTGTGTCCGCGGCGCGCGCCCAGACTGTCAGAAAAGACAGACTTTGTAATAAGCTTCCGGTACTGTGAAGGAGTCGTGTTTATTATCTGCATAAACACTTTTGAGTAGCGCTGCGAGTCATTGAAACCGACGCGGAGCGCAATATCAGTGAGGGAAAGGCTGCTGTCCGCCATAAGCTCTATCGAACGGTTGATCCGGTAAATATTGATATAGCTGGAGAGTGAAAGCCCCATATAGGTTTTAAACAGTCCGCGCAGGTATCGGTCCGATACATGAAGCTGTCGGGCGATATCTTCCTGCATGATTTTCTCCGCATACCGTTCCCTGATATAATTCAGTGTATAAGCCATATAGCTGTTCTGACGCTGCGGAAATGAAAAGATTCGGTCCGATCTGCTTTTGTCAAGTATGTGCAGCATCAGGTGGATGAGGGCGATATTTATATTGGCGGCAGAGAACAGGCTGTCCGACGAAGAATAAAGACTTATAAGTCTGTCAAGCATCCCGTCGATCGTGTTGTCTGACAAAAAATAATAATAAGAATGCGAACTGAACAAAATGGCATGCAGCAATGTAACCGGCTGTATTCCGTTGTCCTCCAGCACAATTTTTGAGAATAGTTCCGGATTGAAATGGACATGCTGAAATGAGCAGCCTGATTCTTTATTTAAATAAAGAGAATGAACGACGTCAGGAAGAATCATTATAAAGTCGTTCTGTCTGCAATGCACGGTCTCTGAACGGATATCCATATAACATTCTCCGGACAGGATACGGTATATTTCTACTGTGGAGTGCATGTGGCGGGGAAAAGTATATCCCGCGCTGCGGGACTCCGTGAGAGCGCCTGATAAAATAGAGTCGGAAAGGGGCATGATAACAGACGCTTTATCCTGTATAATATCTGTGCTGCTGCGCAGACGATTATCTTTCAAATGTCCTTCCTCCTTTTTTATTCGTATATAAGCATACAGAGCCATACTTTTTATTTTTCATAATAAGCCACTCCTTTCCCTTTATGAACTATTCACATAATAACACAAAATCAGATGCCTGGAGACAAATAATTAAAAAAATAATTTGTCTTTGACGCTGTGTTCCTATGAGTTCCGAATATGACAAATATACACATGAAAACCTACGAAAGAACCAAGAAAGTAAATGGCAGGACTGATATAATTTTTCCATAGCAGGCATCTGATAAAGAGGATGCTCTGCCGGGAGGAATACAGACTGTGAAAAGACGAAAAATATGTCTGATTATTATTTCGGGGATTATCTTCGCGGCTGCGGCAGCCGTGGCTGCAAAGGCAGTTTTCGAAAGGGCGGCCGGGCCGGATATTGTCATAGACGGGAAGAGAGTCAGCAAAGAAGAATATCTTATCTGTATGAAGTCAGTGGAGTATGATACGAAAATTCAGATACAGCAGGAGTACGGGGCCGGTTACGATGAAAAGTTCTGGACTCGGCAATACGGCGGCAGCGCCGGATACGAAATCCTGGCTGAGAACACAATAGAAAGACTGAAGCACATTCATGCAGTATATGACATTGCCAGGCAAAATGGTGATGTCGGCGACTCCGGCTATGAAGCGATCAAGAAGCGCTGGGAATCTGAGAATGCCCGACGCAGTGAAAAAACCGGGAGCGGAGAAGTGATCTACGGCCTCAAAGAGTATACGTTTGACCTGTATCTCCAGTATGAGATGAGCACCCTGAAAGAGACGTACTGCAATGACCAGTCGCGGGAAGGCATGGATCTTACGGAGGAAGAAGTACTTGAGCACTATAACAGACGTGACTGGATATTTGGGGAGGACGCGGAGAAGGCGGACCTTGATACGGCAAGGATTGCAGTGGAGAGGGAGCTGCGTGAGCAGAAGTATGACCATATAGTCAGACAGCGTGCGGAGAATTCTAAAGTGGACGGAGACATGGAGTCAGTGTCCGAATTCACTTTGAAGAATATACAGTAAAAGCAAAGGAGAGAAGAGCTATGAAAAAGAGATGGATAGGAGGAATTATGGCCCTGGTTCTTGCCGGCACGTCGGCTTTCTCGCTGATGCCCGCATATACGGCGCAGGCGGAACCGCAAAGAGCGTCCGGGACGACTTATTACGTCGACTCTAATGGCGGAAACGACGGGAACAACGGGACTTCTGAGAGTCAGGCATTTAAGACGCTTGGAAAGATAAACAGCCTGGATCTGGGGCCTGGAGACCAGGTACTGCTCAAGAAAGGTTCGGTCTTTGAGAGCCAGTGGCTCCATGTACAGGGAAGCGGAAGCGAGGGGAATCCGATTATAATCTCTACCTACGGCGAGGGAGACAGACCAAAGATTAATACGAACGGCCAGGGGCAGTGGGAGCAGAATTACGGAAAGCCTCTGGATAATGCGAACCACAGGTGGAACGGCACAGTGTCATCTGCAATTCTTCTCAAAGATGTGGAATACATCGAGATAAGAGGTCTGGAACTTACAAACGACCGGGACGCGGCAGGCAATCCGTCTGCTGAAACAGCCAAAAAGTATAATGCTGCGGACTGCATGGACAGAACCGGCGTCGCCGGGGTCGCAAAGGATAAAGGAACGCTGGAACACATTGTGCTGGATGATTTATACATACATGATGTGGACGGCAACGTGTATAATAAGCATATGGCGAACGGCGGCATTTACTTTATTATTGAGAAACCGACGGATGACGCTTCTGCGGAAATACCGAGATATGAAGACCTGGCAATCAGAAACTGCCGTCTGGATACAGTGAACCGCTGGGGAATTGCGGTGGGATATACCTATAACTGGGATAAATTTCAGTCTGCTGAGATAAGCGACAGTGTGGTAAAGACATATGGCTCGTCAGATGTTGTGATAGAGAACAACTATCTGAACAATGTGGGCGGAGACGCAATCACAACGATGTATCTGGACAGGCCGCTTATACAGTACAATGTGTCAGAAAACGCTGCGGCGCAGATCAGTTTTGACCATTATACGGAACGGCAGCCGGTACTGAACAATCAAGGGAAGCCCACTGGCCGTTATCAGGATGTCTCAGCAGGAAGAGTTGCGGCAGGTATCTGGCCGTGGAAGTGCAAGGATCCTGTGTTCCAGTACAATGAGTGCTTCAGAACCCTGAACGCTTCGAATGGAAACGGCGACGGACAGCCATGGGATGCAGATTATGGCGACGGCACGAACTACCAGTATAATTATAGTCATGGGAACACAGCAAGCACAATCATGTTCTGCGGAGTAGATTCTGTGAACACTACATTCCGTTACAATATCAGCCAGAATGAGGATATGGGGCCCCTGGATCCGGCTGGGAACTCGGGCTATACCCATGTGTATAATAATACGTTCTATATCAAAGAAGGCCTGACGCATATATGGAGCACCCTGCATTCAAACAACGGTCCGGTGAAGATAGAGAACAATATTTTCTACTTCGCAGGAAATTCACCGGTACATGTGACAAACTGGAATCCGAGCGGTAACAAGACTTATGATAACAACCTGTACTATAATGTGACGAATGTTCCTGCTCAGGATCAAAATGCAGTGAAGGTGGATATAGGAGAACCGCTGTTTGAAAATGCAGGGACAGGACCCACGGGAGCGGCAGCGGACAAGATGGCCAGAAAGCATGAAGATCCGAACCAGTCGACAGAGTTTGACGGCTATAAACTCGCAGAGGGCTCCAGGGCAGTCAATGCGGGAAAGATTATTACAGATGAAAACGGATATGCGATTGAGAAAGACTTCTTTGGAAATCAGATTACTGCGGTGCCGGAGATAGGAGCGGCGGAGAGTACTTCGGCGATATCCCTTGTCCTGCGGTCGGACGAATATACAATTACAGATAAAACAATCAGCGATATCCCTAAGTACACGACACTGGAGAAATTTCTTAAGAACGTGGTTTTCGATAACGGCGTGACAGTGACAGTCAGGGATGGGGCGGACATACTCGACAGCGCGGATATCATAAAAGGCGGCGTGACAGTGACACTTTCCTATGAGGGAATGAGTGATGTGACATATACAGTCGAGCCGAGTGCGGACAAAGAACTGAAGTCTGCATACTATGAGGTCAAGGACGCTGTAATCAGGGTTCCCTATACGGCAGCGAATCCGACGACAGCAAGTCAGCTAAAGCAGAACCTCACAGTAAGCGACACTGCGACAATATCCGTCTTAAACGGAGGCAGCGAGCTTGCGGACGCAGAACCTGTGTCGGCGGGAATGACAGTGCGCATCACGGCAGAGAACGGGGATGTAAATGACTTTACAATTGAGGAGAAGAACGAGTATAACTGGGTGGCCGACTATACGGGACCGCACAATGGATCTGCCGGAGTACAGGGCAACGTCTGGTTCGCGCAGCAGCGAAACTCATCCGGAGGAGAGTGGGAGAATCTTACGGAGAGAGATAAGGGAGGCTGGCCAAACTGGGTAGTAGGGAGCTCATGGCCGGTGGGCGTAGACAGCCCTGTCGAACCGCCCATTGGAGCGGACAAAGACGGTCTGATCGGCTCTCCCGACGGCACGGACGCGGCGATGGTATTTCGGGCGCCCAAGGACGGATATGTATCATTTTCCATAAAAGACGATGAACCTTATTTCCGACATACTAACAATGGTGGAGACAGAGTGGTTACTCTGATGATTATGAAAAACGAGGAAATCATTGATTCGGTTGAATTAAACAATTTAGATGTTAACGTACCGGCAACCGGATGGATCAACGGTAAGGCGGGCTTTGGCGGCATTCTTGTAAAAAGGGGAGACTTTATCAGAGTGGCCACTGTTTCTACGGGAAATACAGCTCAAAATACAATCCACATTACTCCGGAGATCAGCTACATGGATCAGGAAGTGGCGGACGAAGAGGCGCCGGATATACCGCAGGCAGTCAGAAGCGTGGAAGTGTCGGAGGCGGGCGCCAGGATTGCCTGGGCGGGAGCTTTGGACAATGTGGCAGTCGTGGGATACAACATCTATGTAGACGGCGTAAAAGTAAATACAACGCCTGTCACAGAGACAGAGTATGTGCTGTCAGGGCTGACAGGAAGCACGAAATATACTGTCACAGTGAAAGCGGTAGATGCGGCGGGAAATGAATCCGAGGCATCTGAAACCGTGGAATTCACTACGGACGCGCCCGCGCCGGACACAACGGCTCCAAGCGCTCCTACGGACGTGAAAGTAACGGACATAACAGAGAACAGCGCGGCGGTAACATGGACAGAATCGAAAGACGATACCGGAGTCGCGGGGTACAATGTGTTCGTAAACGGAGAACTGAAAAACGCAGCAATGAAGAGAACGGCCGGACTTGTCACAGATACCCGGTATGTGCTGTCGGGACTTGCGGCAGACACGGTATATGAAGTGGAGATACAGGCTGTGGACCAAGCGGGAAACACATCGGCTTTATCGGCTGCTGTTACGTTTGCTACACAGAGCGCTCCTGTTCAGGGAACAGTAAACAAAGACAATCTGAAGGCGAACATGGACAGAGCCGAAGCGCTGCTTGCGATGACTGCCACATACACTGCAGAGTCTCTGGCAGTTCTTCAGAATGCGTATGACGCGGCCCTGGCGGCATATAACGATGCAGGCGCCTCACAGGCGCTGATAGACGAAAGAAATACAGCCCTTATGAATGCGATAAACGCTCTTGCAGAGGCAGAGCCCGGAAGCGGCGGGAATGGACAGACCGGAGGCAATGGACAGACGGGTGGAAACGGACAGACAGGCGGGAATGGACAGACGGGTGGAAACGGACAGACCGGAGGCAATGGACAGACGGGTGGAAACGGACAGACCGGAGGCAATGGACAGACCGGAGGCAATGGACAGACCGGAGGCAATGGACAGACTGATGGAACGGGAACCCAGACCAGCGGGAACACTACAGGAAGCGCAGATGCGAAGAGTGCAAACAGAGCGCCGATTACAGGAGATACAGCGAATCTGGCAGGAAGCATAGCTGTTCTGGCCGCATCATGTGCCGCGGCTATTTCCGCGGCTCTGATAAGGAGAAGAAGACATTAGGCATTGAGAATACTGAAAAACTCCCGTTGTTATGTGGGAGTTTTTCGTTTCTAAAGCTGCCGGTCATATTTAGTGCCTTTTGCGGGACAAAAGACCTGCGGCGGGGTTGTGCTCGTCCGGCTCCTGTGGTAAGATTTATCTAACAGTTCATATTCCAGTCGGAATGAGGGTGAGGCTTTGCGGAGGGTATGCCATGATAGATGACGCGATAGAATTTGCAACGAAAGCGCATGAAGGACAGTTTCGGAAAGGAACGAGGAGGCCGTATATCGTCCACCCTATTGAGGTGGCGGATATCGTTTCCACGATGACAGACGACGAGGAAGTGATCTGCGCGGCGGTACTCCATGATACGATCGAGGATTGCCGGGGGATTACAAAGGATGTTTTAAAACTCAGGTTCGGCAGCCGTGTGGCGGACATTGTGGTGAGGGAAAGCGAGGATAAGTCCCGTACTTGGGAAGAGCGCAAAGGCGCTACGATCAATCGCCTTAAGGAGGCTCCTGTGGAAGTACAGATGATCGGTCTTGCAGATAAGCTATCCAATATGCGCGACATCGACAGAGATTACCCGGCGGCAGGAGACGCTCTCTGGATCCGCTTTCGTATGCAGAGCAAGGAGGCTCTCGCGTGGTATTATAAAAGTATCCGCGATGTGTTGGAAGAGGCTTTTAAAGGAGTCCCGGCATACGAGGAATACTGCCGCCTGATCGACAAAAATTTCGGCCCGGGGCCGGCGCATACGGAATGGAAACAGACGCAGACCTAAGGTTCCTGAAACAGTCCGATTTGCGGCGGCAGAAAGGTAAACAGGAAGAAGGACAGCGCAAGGAGAACGGCCATTGCGGCGATCGGCTTTCGAAGCCGGTATATTCTGTCGGACGCTTTTAGTTTCCACGCAGTATAAAACGCGGCGGCGACAGCGATAAAAAAGATCGCGATGTCTACGAAAGATACATTTTGTCCCAGGATGCCCGAGTAAGTGTAGAAGAGCACCGGGACCAGGAAAGTGCCGAGCAGACTGCCTGCAAGAAGAGCGGGGCATAAGGAAGGGTATTCCTTTCTTATGCGTGACGGCATGAACAGTGCCCAGAGCAGAACAGGGAAGAAGACAAGTTTCATATGTTCCCATGCAGACTCGTTTACCGGGGAGAAGAGGGAGACTGCCTGGCTGTTCCCGCTCCATTCGTAGAAAAAATGTAACAGGGCGCCGAGTACAGCGGTGAAGATGAACCCTGCGATAACATAGGATATAACGGATCTTTTTGTGGTTTGTTCCATAAAATTACCCCCGTATACTGTGACAGCACAGATGCTGTATATACAGTATGCAGGGGTGATTGTTTTTATACATATTCATATATGCATATGTCAGTTCCAGAAGTCGGTTTTATCTTTCAATCCAATATCCGCTGCTTTGAACACTGGATCTTTTTCAGCTTTTTTTTGCTTTATATAATCGTGCATGGCGCGGATTGACGGTCCGCCGAGTATCAGGATGACAGGCAGATTGATCAGTGCCATCAATCCCATGAGCACATCTGCGGTGTTCCATACAAGACCGAATTCCATTGTCGCGCCGGCCAGAACGATCAGCGCCGCGATGATGCGGAATCCTGTGATCAGAGCCTTGCCAGGCTTTCTTCCGCAGAGGAATTTCAATCCCATCTCAGCGTAGTAGAAGTTCCCTATCAGCGTAGTGAAGGCAAACAGACAGAGCGCGATGGTAATGAAGATGGTGCCGAATCTGCCCAGCGAGTTAGAAGCGGCGGCCTGTACCCATGTCATGCCCGCCAGGTCTTCGGACGGCGCTACTCCTGAACAGAGCAGCATGAAAGCTGTGGCAGAGCAGATGAGGAGAGTGTCGATAAAAACAGAGAGCATCTGTACCAGCCCCTGTTTCACCGGATGAGAGACAGCCGCGCTGGCTGCCGCGTTAGGAGCAGACCCCACGCCTGCTTCGTTGGAGAAGAGACCTCTCTTAATACCCTGCATAACGCAGGAACCTGCGAATCCGCCGAAGATTGCCTGAATGTCAAATGCATTCCCGAAGATGTCAGCGAACATCTGCGGGATCGCCCGGTAATGAGTTACAACGATAAAAAGAGCTACACCCAGGTAAAAGATACCCATTGCCGGGACCAGCACCCCTGTGATCTTTGAGATCTGTTTACTTCCGCCAAAGACCGATGCCGCGAAGACGAGCGCAAGGATCACGCCTACTATTATTGGAGTGGAATTTTCATTAAAGAAGCTGTATGTGCGGAAGGAATCCGCGATGTTAAAGGAGGCCACAAGATTGAATCCGCCCATGTAGGTCATGATGAGAACGACAGCAAACAGTACCCCGATCCAGTGCTTTTTAAGTGCTGCCTGAATATAGTAAGCCGGACCGCCGTAGGAGCTGCCGTCTTCCGCGCGGTGCTTGTAGATCTGTGCCAGTGTGCTTTCGATGAACGCAGAAGCGCTTCCCAGAATCGCGGTCAGCCACATCCAGAATACGGCTCCCGCGCCGCCGAGGCAGATGGCTGTAGAAATGCCGGCGATATTTCCGGTCCCTACGCGGGAAGCGGTGGATACCATGAGCGCCTGGAAGGATGAAAGTCCGTTCTCATCATCGCCGGGCTGTGCCACGACACGAAGTGATTCGATGAACATGCGGAACTGTACGAACCGCGTCCGGAACGAAAACCAGATTCCTGCCGCGAGAAGCAGGATGATCAAGATATAGCTGTATAGCAGATCGCTTAATGTGTTGATAATTTCTGCAAACATTATATTTCCCTCTCTTTCTCTCAGCGCTGCATGACAGAGCGCTGGCACTGATGTAGGCTTTCCGGTGTGAGAGTTTCGGTGCAAAGACCTGATATCACCGTAAAGCCACAGTCAGTTATTTATTATACAACAAGGCGCTATCCTTTGCAACATAGGGAGGATTGTGTTATCCTATAATAGTATTTCCGTAAACAGACAAATGCTGCGAAAAAGAGGAGGAACCATCGTGAGATTAGATAAACTGTTAGGGCGCCTGGATTATGAAGTGGTGCAGGGGAGTGATAAGACCGAGATCACAACGCTTGCCAATGATTCGAGAAAGATTCAGGCAGGAAGTGTCTTTGTATGTATCAGCGGGGCGGTCTCCGACGGACATAAGTATGCGCACGATGTGTGTGAAAAGGGGGCTGCCGCAGTCATCGTGGAAAAGGATGTGGAAGTGCCGGAGCCTGTGACTGTTATCAAAGTATCTGATACCAGGTATGCCCTTGCCCTGATGTCAGCGGCATATTTCGGATATCCGGCGGAGAAGCTGAAAGTCATCGGCATTACCGGAACAAAGGGAAAGACGACGACCACATATATGATACGTTCCATCTTAGAAGGGGTGGGACACAAGGTCGGCCTGATCGGCACTATTGAGGCGGTCATAGGAGACAAAACGATACCTGCTGCTAATACAACACCGGAATCGTTCACCATCCACCAGTATTTTGCGGAAATGGTGGAAGCGGGCTGTGACAGCGTGGTCATGGAGGTCTCATCACAGGGTCTGATGCTTCACCGTACGGCGGGCATCATGTTTGAGATCGGGATTTTTACCAATCTGGGGAAAGACCATATCGGGCCAAACGAGCATAAAGATTTCGACGATTACAAACGATGCAAAGCCATACTGTTCAAACAATGTAAGCTGGGTATCGCGAATATAGATGACAAGTATTTTGGAGACATTTTCAGAGACGCCACATGCCGGACAGAGACATTTGGTTTCTCCGAGAAGGCGGCTCTTCGGGCAGAGAACGTGGAGCTTGTCTCAAGACCGGGATACTTAGGCGTAGCTTATCATGTATCAGGGCTGATGGACTTTGATGTGGAGATCGACATACCGGGTATGTTCAGTGTATATAATTCCCTGACCGCCATCGCGGTGTGCCGCCACTTTGGCGTACCTGCGGAGAAGATAAAAGAAGCATTGAAAAAAGCGAAGGTAAAAGGCCGGATCGAGATGATCAAAGTGTCTGATGATTTTACATTGATGATCGATTACGCGCACAATGCCATGAGTCTTGACAGTCTTCTGACCACCCTGAAAGAGTATCATCCAAACCGTCTCGTCTGCCTTTTCGGGTGCGGAGGAAACCGTTCCAAAGACAGACGGTACGAGATGGGAGAGGTATCGGGACGGCTTGCAGACCTGACCATCATCACATCGGACAATCCGAGATTCGAAGAGCCGCAGGATATCATCAATGATATTAAAGCAGGCATCGGCAGAACAGATGGAAACTATGTGGAAATCTGCGACCGCAAGGAAGCGATTAAATATGCGATCAAGAACGGACAGCCGGGAGATGTGATCGTGCTGGCCGGAAAAGGCCATGAGGATTATCAGGAGATCAGGGGAGTAAAACATCCCATGGATGAGCGCGTGCTCATAGCGGAGGTACTCAAAGAGCTGAAAGAAGGAAAATAGTTTCGTGTTTGCAGATATTATCATAGATATACAGCATGAAAAACTGGATAAAATCTTCCAGTACCGCATCCCGGGGCGGCTTGAGGGTAAGCTGGAACCAGGCATGGAGGTGCTGGTGCCTTTCGGGAATGGAAACCGGCAGATCAAGGGATATGTGACCGGATTGTCGGAGACGTGTGATTATGACCTTTCGAAAGTAAAAGACGTGGCGGACATCTCGGAGAAAGGTGTAGAGATCGAGACGAAGCTGATAGCTCTTGCCGCGTGGATGAAAGAGAATTACGGCGGGACTATGCTCCAGTCGTTAAAGACTGTGCTCCCCATCCGGCAGAAAGAGAACGCCAAGATAAGAAAGAGGCTGCGCCTTCTTCTTGACAAAGAGACCGGAGAACGTCAGCTCCATTATTATCTGGAAAAGAACCAGAAAGCGAGGGCGCGTCTTATGGCAGCGCTCCTTGACGACAGGGAGTTAGAATACGAGCTTGTGACAAAGAAGCTTAATATCACCGTCCCGGTCATCCGGGCGCTGGAAGAGCAGAGGGTGCTCTCGGTGGAGACAGAGCAGGTCTACCGCAATCCGGTGAAACAGGCGGACGCAGAAGCGCGGAGGATCACCTATACCCAGGAGCAGAGAATGGTCATCGAGCGGTTTCAAAGGGATTATGAGACCGGGATAAGACAGACATACCTTATCCATGGCATCACGGGAAGCGGAAAGACCGAGGTATATATGGAAATGATCCGAACCGTGGTAGATATGGGGAAACAGGCCATCGTGCTCGTCCCGGAGATTGCCCTCACCTATCAGACAGTAATGCGCTTTTACCGGCGGTTCGGAGACCGGGTGTCCATCATGAACTCCCGGCTGTCCGCAGGGGAGCGATATGACCAGATGATGCGTGCGAAGGACGGGAAGGTGGACGTGATGATCGGTCCGCGCTCCGCTCTCTTTACTCCTTTTCCGGATCTGGGGCTCATCGTTATTGACGAGGAACATGAACCCACATATAAGAGCGAGCAGACACCCCGGTATCACGCGCGGGAGACCGCGGTGAGAAGAGCGCAGACAGAGGGGGCGGGAGTAGTGCTCGGGAGCGCAACTCCGTCTATGGAAGCAATGTACCGGGCGAGAAAGGGAGAGTATGTACTCTTCGAGATGAAGAGCCGTTCGGGGATGCAGCAGCTTGCAGACGTATATACTGTAGATCTGCGGGAAGAATTAAAGAGCGGGAACCGCTCGATCTTAAGCAGGAAGCTTACAGAGCTGATGCGGGACCGATTGGAAAAGAAGGAGCAGATAATGCTTTTTTTAAATCGCAGAGGCTACTCAGGGTTTCTTTCGTGCAGAGAGTGCGGACATGTGATAAAATGTCCCCACTGCAATGTGTCACTTTCCGTCCACCGGGACGGGAAGATGCGGTGTCACTACTGCGGTTATACGCGGCCAAAGGCGGGCGAATGCCCGGAATGCAGATCCCGCCATATCGGAGAGTTCCGGGCAGGAACCCAGCAGATCGAGGATATTGTAAAAGAGACATTTCCCGAGGCAAGAGTGCTGCGCATGGATATGGACACAACCCGGCAGAAGGATGCCCATGAGAAGATACTTTCTGCGTTTGCCAATGAGGAGGCGGATATTCTTGTGGGGACGCAGATGATCGTGAAAGGGCACGATTTTCCCAACGTTACTCTTGTGGGGGTACTTGCGGCGGATATGTCCTTATACACGGATGATTACCGTTCCGGCGAACGGACATTCCAGCTTCTGACCCAGGCGGCGGGACGCGCGGGAAGAGGAGAGAGAAAGGGCGAGGCGGTCATCCAGACATACAGCCCGGACCATTACGCAGTGGTGACTGCGGCGGCGCAGGACTACGAAGCATTTTATGAAGAGGAGATCTGTTACCGGGAACTGATGGGATATCCGCCTGTGGAAAACCTGCTGGCAGTATTCGTCTCCTGCGAGGATGAGGAGCTGCTGGAAAAGGGCTGCCATTACCTGAAGGAATACATTCTCCGTGTGAAAGGGAAAAGCGGGGCAGATGTGATCGGGCCCGCCAGTCCGGGGATCGATAAGATCAAAGACGTATACCGCCGTGTGATCTATGTAAAGGCGGCGGATTATGGCGCGCTGGTCGTGATAAAGGACAGAGTGGAACAATATATTGAGATAAATTCAGGATTTAACAAGATGCGGATACAGTTTGATTTTAATCCGCTGTAAGGAGGAAACTATGGGAATCAGAGAAGTAAGAGAGATCGGAGACGATATACTGACAAAGCAGTGCAAAGACGTGTCGAAGATGACCCTTCGGACAAAGATCCTCATCGGAGATATGCTGGATACGATGTACGAGAAATGCGGCGTTGGCCTTGCGGCCCCGCAGGTGGGTGTCTTAAAGAAGATCGTGGTCATTGATGTGGGAGAAGGACCGGCCGTGCTCATCAACCCGGAGATCATCGAGACATACGGAGAGCAGACCGGGGAGGAAGGCTGCCTGAGCGTCCCGGGGAAATGGGGCATTGTCACTCGGCCGGCAAAGGTGAAGGTACGAGCCCTGAATCAGGATATGGAGCCTTTTGAGATGGAGGGCGAAGGACTTCTGGCGAGGGCGATCTGTCATGAGATCGATCACCTTCGCGGAGAGCTTTATGTAGATAAGACGGAGGACGGTCTCCACGATACGGCTTATGAAGAGTATGACGAAGAGGCCGGTGGAGAAGAAACGGAGGAATAAAGCAATGCGAGTAATATTTATGGGAACACCGGATTTTTCCGTTGGAACGCTGGAAGCGCTGATTGAGGCGGGACATGACGTGTGCCTCGCGGTAACCCAGCCGGATAAGCCCAAAGGAAGAGGAAAAGATATGCAGTTTTCCCCGGTGAAAGAGACAGCGCTGAGACACGGTATCCCGGTCTTTCAGCCGCGGAGGATACGGGAGCCGGAGAGTGTAGAAGAGCTTAGAAAATACAATGCGGACGTGATGGTCGTCATTGCTTTCGGCCAGATTCTGCCGAAGACGATCCTGGAGATGACGCCTTACGGGTGCGTCAATGTCCATGCGTCCCTGCTCCCAAAGTACCGCGGCGCGGCTCCTATCCAGTGGTCCATCATCGAAGGAGAAACCGTCACGGGCGTGACGACCATGCAGATGGACGAAGGAGTGGATACGGGCGATATGATCCTGAAGACAGAAGTGCCGATTGCAGAGAATGAGACCGGAGAGAGTCTGCATGAGAAGCTGGCTCAGGCCGGAGCAGAACTTTGTGTAAAGACGCTTAAAGCGCTGGAAGATAAGACGGCAGTATTTGAAAAGCAGAGTGAGAGTCCCACAGCTTACGCGAAAATGCTTACAAAGGAGATGGGCAACATCGACTGGGCTCAGTCTGCCGTGCAGATCGAACGGCTCATCAGGGGATTAAATTCCTGGCCCAGCGCGTATACCCACTGGAATGGAAAAGTGTTGAAGATCTGGCGGGCAAAGGCGGAAGCCGGGGCAAAAAGGAGCGCGGAGTCAGGCGCCGGTCCTGCGCAGCCGGGAACCGTGGTCTCTGTTGGAAAAGAAGAGTTTGCCATACAGACGGGGGAAGGCGTGCTTTATGTGTATGAAGTCCAGATTCCGGGAAAAAAGAGAATGGAGACAGGCGCTTTTCTGAGGGGGTACACAATGGAGCCGGGCACGGTTCTCACCGGAGAGTAACGCGGCGGCTTCTGTGAGATCAGGAGGTTAATATTATGTTTTACTATTATTATGACTGGACTTATATCCTTGTGCTGGCCGGAGCGCTCATCTGTATAGCCGCTTCCGCAAGAGTGAACAGCACATTTTCCAGATATTCTACTGTCCGCAGTCACTCGGGGATGACCGGGAGAGAGGCGGCGGAGCAGATACTTCACAGAAACGGGATCTACGATGTGCAGGTCATCCATATCCCGGGAAATCTGACGGATCATTACAATCCTTCCAAGAAAACACTGGGGCTGTCGGATACAGTGTATAACTCCTCGTCAGTAGCGGCTATCGGCGTGGCGGCACATGAGTGTGGACACGCGGTGCAGCACGCAACAGGGTATGCGCCGCTTTCCATCAGAGGAGCGTTGGTGCCTGTGGCAAATATCGGTTCTATGGCGGCATGGCCTCTTATTATCATCGGTTTGCTTTTGAACGGGCAGACCTCTGCATTGTTCATCAATCTCGGTATCCTGCTTTTTACGGCTGCGGTTCTTTTCCAGATCGTCACTCTGCCGGTAGAATTCAATGCGTCAGGCAGAGCCATAAAAGTGCTGGAGACGTCCGGGATGCTCTATCCTGAGGAAGTAGGCTCTGTGAAAAAGGTGCTGGGAGCCGCCGCCCTTACTTATGTGGCAAGCGCTGCGGCAATGATTCTGCAACTTCTGCGTCTGATCATTATAGCAGGGGGAAGAAGAAGGAATGACTAAATCTGTAAATGAACGGGAGCTTGTTCTGGCAGTTCTCATGGAAGTGACGGAGAATGGACAGTTTAGCCATATCGTGCTCAGAGATGTGCTTTCGAAATACCAGTATCTGGAAAAGAGGGAGCGTGCGTTTATCACTCGTGTGACAGAGGGCACGCTGGAGCACCTCATCGAGATTGACTATATATTGGATCAGTTTTCCAAAGTAAAGGTAAAAAAGATGAAGCCGGTGATCCGCAATCTGCTGCGCAGCGCGGTATATCAGCTGAAATATATGGACAGTGTCCCGGACCGCGCCGTGTGCAGCGAGTCAGTGAAGCTTGCTGTGCGCAAAGGCTTCTCCGGGCTTCGCGGGTATGTAAACGGCGTGCTTCGGAATATTGCCAGAGGGATTGAAGATGTGAAATATCCTGCGGAAGAAGTCAGGGGGTTGTCTGTAAGATATTCCTGCCCGGAGTGGATTATCCGTCTGTGGCAGCAGTCTTACAGCGTGGAGGTGATCAGGTGTATGCTTGAGGACTTCCAGACAGAGAAGCCGACGACGATCCGCTGCTGCTTAGACCGAACAACGCCGGAAGAACTGACAAAGCGCCTCAGGAGAGAATGTGTGGCGGTGGAAGCCCATCCATACCTGTCCTATGCACTCCGTATATCAGGGTATGATCATCTGGAAGGGCTTGAGAGCTTCCGGGAAGGGTTGTTCATGGTGCAGGACGTCAGTTCCATGCTCGTGGGAGAACTGGCGGCTCCGAAAGCAGGAGACAAGATCATCGACGTGTGCGCCGCTCCGGGAGGAAAAGCTCTGCACGCGGCGGAAAAGCTGTGGCGGGCGGAGACGGGGGCGGGCAGAGACGGCGGCAGCACAGAGAGGGACGAAGCGGGGCAGACAGGTTTCCGGGGCCATGTGGAAGCCCGCGACCTGACAGAGTATAAAGTGGAACTGATACAGGACAATATTGAGCGCTCTGGTCTTAGGAACATATCAGCCGTGTGCAGGGATGCCTCTGTGCCGGATGAGGAATGGCGGGAGAAGGCGGATATTGTGATTGCCGACCTGCCCTGCTCCGGCCTGGGCGTGCTCGGCAGGAAGGCGGACTTAAAATACAATGCCTCTCCCGAAGGAATAGAGAGTCTTGTTCAGTTACAGAGACAGATCCTCTCCTGCGCAAAGGACATGGTAAAGCCGGGGGGAACGCTCATATACAGTACCTGCACAGTGAGCCATCCGGAGAATATGGAGAACGTACGCTGGTTTCTTAAAGAAAATCCTCAGTATGAATTGGATGATATCGGGGAAAAGCTCTGTGTGGAATTAAGAAAAAGCGTGATTGAAAAAGGATGCCTCCAGCTTTTGCCGGGAGTACATAAAAGTGACGGTTTTTTTATTGCGCGGTTAGTAAAGAGCATGTGATGCGGCAGACAGCGCACAGTTCAGGATATACAGAAACAGGAGAGATAAAAGGACAGACAGGGAATGAAGAAAGATATCCGGGCATATGAATATGATGAATTAAAAAATGAGATACAGGCTCTCGGCGAGAAAGCATTCCGGACGGGACAGATCTACGACTGGCTCCATGTGAAGCTGGCAGATGATTTTGACGATATGACGAATGTCTCGAAAAATTTAAAAGAAAGACTGGTTCAGGAGTATGAGATTCTTCCCGTGCGTCTGGCGGAGCGCCAGGAGTCAAAACTGGACGGTACGAATAAGTTCCTTTTCCGCCTGTACGACGGAAACATGGTGGAAAGCGTGCTCATGCGTTACAGACATGGAAATTCTGTGTGCATCTCTTCACAGGCGGGGTGCAGGATGGGGTGCATATTCTGTGCGTCCGCCATCGGAGGGCTGAAGAGGAATTTATCTGCTTCCGAGATGCTGGGACAGATCTATCAGATCCAGAAGATCACGAAAGAACGGGTGTCCAACGTGGTCATCATGGGAACAGGAGAACCCCTTGACAACTACAACAACTTTCTGAAGTTCATCCGCATTTTGACAGATGAGCATGGTCTGAACATCAGTCAGAGAAATGTGACCGTATCCACCTGCGGTATCGTGCCGAAGATACTCGAACTTGCGGAGGAGAACCTTCAGATTACACTGGCGCTGTCGCTTCATGGGGCCACGCAGGAAAAGCGCAGAAAGCTTATGCCTGTGGCAAATAAATATGATCTGTCAGAGGTGCTTGCCGCATGCGACGTTTATTTCCAAAAGACAGGGCGCAGGGTGACTTTCGAGTACAGTCTTGTCCATGGAGTAAATGATACACCGGAGGACGCGCGGGAACTGACGGCGATCTTAAAGCCGCGCAACTGCCATCTGAACCTCATCCCGGTCAATCCGGTGAGGGAGAGAGATTTCATCAGACCAGGCAGGAAAAATGCCTTGAATTTCAAAAATAATCTTGAAAAAAGCGGAATAAATGTTACTATAAGAAGGGAAATGGGTTCTGACATTGACGGGGCCTGCGGTCAGCTCAGACGCCGCTATGCGGAGGAAAGTTCGACGGCGAAGGAGACATAAGGAGACAGATTATGAAGACATTTTCAATTACAGATGTGGGAATGGTGCGGCAAGTGAATCAGGATTATGTCTATACGACAGACAGGCCTCTTGGTATCCTTCACAATCTCTTTGTGGTGGCTGATGGAATGGGCGGACATCAGGCGGGTGATTATGCTTCAAAATATACAGTGGAAGTGCTCAAAAGAGAACTGAAGATGAGCGAGGCAGAGGACGTGGAGAAATGCCTTGTATCGGCGATCAAGACGGCCAATAAGGAGATCATCAGGGAGGCTGCCCGCGACGAGCATCTTAAGGGCATGGGTACCACGGTGGTAGCTGCCACGATTATGAATCAGATGATGTATTTTGCAAATGTGGGAGACAGTCGCCTGTATCTGATCAACCAGGGCATCCAGCAGCTTTCCAAGGATCATTCACTTGTGGAAGAGATGGTAAGGCTTGGGGGAATTAAGCCGGAGGAGGCGAAGCACCATCCTGATAAAAATATTATTACAAGGGCGATCGGCGCGAAGGCTGACGTAGAGGTTGACTTTTACGAACACCGTCTGAAACGGGGAGACATCATTTTGATGTGCACAGACGGTCTGAGCAATATGGTGGAGGACGAAGAACTCTTCCACATCGTGCAGGGAGGCAGGGATATCGTAGAAGCCGGGCAGGCTCTCGCAAACGCTGCAAAAGAAAACGGCGGTACGGATAATATAGGGATTGTCCTTATAGAGCCGTTCGCGGATGAGGTGAGTGTATTATGATTAAAGAAGGAGTAGTATTAGGAAAACGCTATGAGATACTGGGCCGTATCGGTTCCGGCGGAATGGCGGATGTCTATAAGGGCAAGGATCATAAGCTGAACCGGTATGTGGCGATCAAAGTGTTGAAAAGTGATTACCGCACGGACGAGGTGTTCATCAAGAAGTTCTTAAGCGAAGCGCAGGCAGCGGCGGGACTGATGCACCCGAACGTGGTAAATGTCTATGACGTCGGACAGGACAGAGGACTGTATTACATGGTCATGGAACTTGTGGAAGGGATCACGCTGAAGGACTACATCGAGAAAAAAGGAAAACTTTCAGCGAAGGAGACGATCAGCATCTCGATCCAGATGGTGACCGGGCTTCAGGCAGCTCATAACCAGCATATCATACACAGAGATATCAAACCGCAGAATATCATCATATCAAAAGACGGAAAAGTAAAGGTGACAGACTTCGGTATTGCCCGCGCGACGACGTCTACGCAGACGATCAGCACAAATGTAATGGGCTCTGTTCACTATACATCACCTGAACAGGCCAGAGGCGGCATTGTTGATCAGAAAAGTGATATCTACTCTATCGGTATCACTATGTACGAGATGGTCACAGGACATGTTCCTTTTGACGGGGATTCTACTGTGACGGTGGCGCTCAAGCATCTTCAGGAGGAGATTGAGTCCCCGGCAGTGGAAGTGCCGGATATCCCGTACAGCTTAGAGTGTATCATCATGAAATGCACCCAGAAGAATCCGGGGCTGCGCTACCATGACTGCGCCGCTCTTATACTGGATTTGAAACGCTCTCTTGTGGAGCCTGACGGTGACTTCGTCGTTCTCGGAGCGGCCGGATCGGGGGATACGGACCGCACGATGGTCATGTCTGCGGAAGAACTGGAGCAGGTGCAGAGACGCGGCTACGGACAAGACGATGATTATGATGATGATGATTATGACGATGAGGATGATGATTATGATGACGATGATGACTATGACCAGGGGAGATATTCATCTGACCGTAGAGGTAAAAAGAACAATGTGAATCCTGACACAAAGCGGATCATGCGTATCCTGATGATTGTGGCGGGCGTAGTCATTGCCCTGCTTGTGCTTTTCCTTGTGGCGAATGCAATGGGATTCTTTAAAGGGCCGGGACTGAGCGCGAACACAGAGGATACAGTAGAGGTGCCGGATGTCCGCGGCATGACTTATGAGGCGGCACAGGCAGAATTAAATAAGCATGAGCTTGGGATTACGAAAGCAAAAGAGGAAGAGCCTTCCAATGAGTATGCGCAGGGAGAGGTGAAGAGCCAGGATCCTGGCGTAGGCGAGAAGGTCAAAAAGAATACAACCATTACAGTTGTGATCAGCAGTGGCGAGGAAGCAAAGAAAGTGGCAGTGCCAGATGTGATCAACAGAAGTGAATCAGAGGCAGAAGACATACTTCAGGATGCGAATCTGAAAGTCACACATGGCAATGCACAGTACAGTGATGATGTTGCCGCGGGAAATGTTATTTCTACAGATCCACAGCCGGGGACTGAGGTGGATGAAGGAACAAGCGTACAGATTGTTGTAAGTCTTGGAAAAGAAAAAGTGCAGGTGCCGAATCTGCTTGACAGGAGCCAGGCGGATGCGGAATCGGCATTGGCGGCGCTGGGACTGACTGGAAGCGTCACCGAAGATTACAGTGATAAAGCGGCAGGAACCGTCATATCCCAAAGTCCGGATGCCGGTGGAGAAGTAGAGAAGGGGACGACTGTCAGCTATGTAGTGAGCCTCGGACCGAAGACAGAGTACGTGGCAGTGCCGGATGTGCGTGGAATGGATCTCAACGCAGCGGAGAAGAGACTGAGCGAAGAAGGTCTTACGCCGTCTTATCAGGGAGACTCAGGCTATAACAGTTCCTACGGGGCAGGGCAGGTGTGCGAGATGTCGTATACCCCCGGCACAACAGTTGAAAAAGGAACAACAGTGCAGTTTTGGACCAGTCTCGGACCAGAACCTGAGGATCCGGAGAATCCATCGGGAGGAGATGCGGAGAACGGCTCAGGTGATGGAGGACAGACGGGGACGGAAGGATAACAACAGTCTGATTTTCAGTCGCAGAGAGCAGAAAGATCATAAGCATGTATGGTAAAATTGTAAAAGGAATTGCCGGATTCTACTACGTTCACGTAGTAGAATCCGGTGTTTATGAGTGTAAAGCAAAAGGAATTTTCCGCAGGGACGGCGTAAAGCCTCTTGTGGGAGATGACGTAGAGATGGAGGTCACTCACGAAAAAGATATGGAAGGAAACATCATACGTATCCTTCCGAGAAAGAATGAACTGATCCGCCCGGCAGTGGCGAATATTGATCAGGCTCTGGTTGTATTTGCCGTGACTAAGCCGCGGCCCCATTTCAATCTGCTCGACCGTTTCCTCGTGATGATGGAGAGCAAGCATATCCCTGCAGTGCTCTGTTTTAATAAGGCGGACATCGCGGAAGCCCCTGAGATTGCTGAGTTAAAAGAAATTTATTCCGGGTGCGGATACTCTCTTTTATTTACAAGTGCGAAAGAGGAAGAAAATATAGAAGAACTCAGGAAACTCTTGAAGGGGAAGACGACCGCTGTGGCCGGTCCGTCTGGCGTGGGGAAATCTTCTCTTATCAATCTTCTCCAGTCTGAAGTGAAGATGGAGACCGGGAGCATCAGCGCCAAGATCGGGCGGGGAAAACATACAACGCGGCATTCCGAGCTTATCGTGATCGGGGACGATTCCTATATTATGGACACGCCGGGATTTAGTTCACTGTATGTCAAGGATCTTGAAAAGGAGGAGCTGAAATATTGCTTTCCGGAGTTTATGTCTTTGGCGGGACAGTGCAGATTTAACGGATGCGATCATATCCATGAACCGGGCTGCGTTGTAAAAGATGCAGTTGAGGCGGGGAAAATACACAGGACTAGATATGAGGACTATGTCATGATGTATGGTGAATTACAGGAAAGAAAGAGGTACTAGAGTGAGAAAAAATATTTTGGCCCCATCCATATTATCAGCGGATTTTAAAATTCTGGGAGAACAGCTGAAACAGACAGAAGAGGCGGGAGCGCAGTACATTCATTTTGATGTGATGGACGGGAACTTCGTCCCCAGTATTTCTTTTGGGATGCCGGTGCTGTCGTCGGTGAAGGGGGCGACAGAGCAGACGCTTGACGTTCATCTCATGGTGACAGAGCCTGTCCGGTATGTGAAAGAATTTGCCGTGTGCGGGGCGGACATTATTACAGTGCATTTTGAAGCGTGCAAAGACCTTGCGGGGACGATCGATGCGATCCGCGCCTGCGGGGTAAAGGCAGGAGTTTCGATAAAGCCGGAAACTTCGGTGGAAGAACTGATACCATATCTTGACCGGGCAGATATGTTCCTTATCATGAGTGTAGAACCGGGCTTTGGCGGACAGGCTTTCATGCCGGAGGCGCTGCAGCGTATCAGACGTTTAAGAGAGATGCTTGAAGAGCGGGGGCTTGATAAGGATATCGAGGTGGACGGCGGCATCTACCATTTCAATGTGGCTGAGGTGCTGAGGGCGGGGGCCAATGTCATCGTGTCAGGCTCCGGCGTATACAAGGGGAACATCAGAGAAAATGTGGCAGAATTTGTGGAGATATTGAAAAATCATGAGTAAGCGGACAGTGATTGTGAGCGGCGGGATGCTGGAGAAAGATTTCGTGATCCCCATATTAAGAAGCGAAGAGACGGAATTTGTGATCGGGGTGGACAGAGGGCTGGAATTTCTCTACCATAATGAGATCAAGCCGGATTACATTGTGGGAGATTTTGACAGCGCGCCCCGTACGCTCGTCAACTATTACCGGGAAGAACTGAATGTGCCGATTCGAGAATTTAATCCTGTGAAAGATGCGTCAGATACAGAGATCGCCCTTAGGCTGTGTCTTGGCCTTAATCGGAAAGAACTATGGATTCTGGGGGCCACGGGAAGCAGGATCGATCATCTGTGGGCAAATGTGCAGTGCCTTCAGATCGCGCTGGCGGCAAATGCCCGGGCGCGCATTTTGGACAGCCACAATCAGATCAGGCTTCTTGATAAAGGGATAACTCTGAAACGGGAGGAAGCATTCGGAAAATATTTTTCCCTCTTTCCGCTGGAACTCCCGGTGGACGGCTTGAACATTACAGGGGCGAAGTATCCGTTGAAAGATCATTTTATGAAGCCGGAGGACAGCCTGTGCGTGAGCAATGAATTCGCAGAGGATGAGGTGGTCATCTCATTTGCGTTTGGGAAAGTTATTTTGATGGAAACGAGAGATTAGAGAAAAGAATCATAATAAACGATATTGAGGAGGAACATTGATATATGAAATTAGGAATCGTAGGTTTACCAAACGTAGGAAAAAGCACATTGTTTAATTCACTGACGAAAGCGGGCGCGGAATCGGCGAACTACCCGTTCTGTACCATTGACCCGAATGTGGGCGTGGTGACTGTGCCGGATAAAAGACTGGATGTTCTGGGAGAAATGTACCATACGAAAAAGATCATTCCGGCCGCGATCGAGTTTGTGGATATTGCGGGACTTGTAAAGGGCGCGTCAAAAGGAGAAGGGCTTGGGAACCAGTTTCTTGCCAATATCCGTGAAGTGGATGCTATCGTTCATGTGGTGAGGTGTTTCGAGAACAGCAATATTGTGCATGTGGACGGAAGTATTGACCCACTGCGCGATATCGAGACGATCAATCTGGAACTCATCTTTTCTGATCTGGAAATTCTGGACAGGAGGATCGCGAAGACAGTCAAGCTGTCGCGAAACGATAAGACAGCGGCAAAAGAGCTTGATCTTTTAAACCGCGTGAAAGCACATCTTGAGGACAATAAGATGGCCAGGAGCTTCACTACAGATGACGAGGACGAGCAGACATGGCTCGCAGGATATAATCTCCTCACGGCAAAGCCGGTGATCTTTGCGGCAAATGTCTCCGAGGATGATCTTGCGGACGACGGCGCTTCCAACGAGGGAGTGAAAGCAGTGCGCGAATACGCAGTGCAGGAGGGATGTGAAGTATTTGTCGTATGCGCGGAGATTGAAGAAGAGATCTCCCAGCTTGGTGACGATGAGAAGGAGATGTTCCTGGAAGATCTGGGGCTTGAAGAGTCCGGCCTTGAGAAACTGATCAAGGCGAGCTACCATCTGCTCGGACTGATCAGCTATTTGACGGCAGGTGAGCCGGAGGTGCGTGCCTGGACGATCAAAAGAGGCACGAAGGCTCCGCAGGCGGCAGGAAAGATCCATACAGATTTTGAGAGAGGATTTATCCGCGCGGAGGTGGTCAGCTATGATGATCTGATGACGTGCGGCACTCATACGGCGGCAAAAGAAAAAGGACTCGTCCGTCTGGAAGGGAAAGACTACGTCGTACAAGACGGAGATATCATGCTGTTTAGGTTTAACGTGTAGAAACCAGTTCAGTTATGCGCCTTCGTGTGAACTGTTGCGTAAGCGGGAAGGGTGAACTGTGGAAGGAGAAGCAAATTATGCATTATGATATCAGTTTCCCGAATATTGGAATCTACTTAGACCATGTCGGGAAGAGCATCAGCGTTTTCGGATTTGAGATCGCATATTACGGCATCATCATCGGGTGTGCTATCCTCATCGGATTTCTCATCGCTGCATCAGAGGCAAGGCGCACACGCCAGAATCCGGAGGACTATCTGGATATGGGGATCATCGGCGTCATTGCCGGCATTGTGGGCGCGAGGATCTATTTTGTAATCTTTTCGTGGGATATGTATAAGGATAACCTGCTGGAGATTTTCAATACCCGAAATGGCGGGCTCGCCATCTACGGCGGCGTGATCGGCGCGGTGCTGGCGGTGTTTATCATGGCGCGTGTGAAAAAGCTCTCTCCGTTCGTGATACTTGATACTGTGGCAATAGCGATATTGAATGGTCAGATGCTCGGGCGCTGGGGCAATTTTTTTAACAGAGAGGCGTTCGGAGGGTACACAGACAGTCTGCTTGCCATGCGTCTTCCGCTGGACGCGGTTCGTCCCGGTGATGTGACAGAAGCGATGCGGGAGCATATGGAGACCATCGGAGGTATTGATTATATTCAGGTGCACCCTACATTTTTGTATGAGTCAGCGTGGTGCGCGGTGCTGCTGATCATCCTTGTGTTTTACAGAAAAAACAAAAAGTATGAGGGAGAACTTTTTCTTCTGTATGTGTTCGGATATGCGCTTGGGAGAGTGTGGATCGAAGGACTGCGGACAGATCAGCTCCTTTTGCCGGGAAGCGCTTTCCCAGTCTCCCAGGTTCTTGCCGGTATCATTGTGGTCGTGGCGGGAGCGGCGCTTCTGTACCTGAGAAAGCATCACAAAGGTATCCCTATGATGACGGGCGGCAAGGTGTATGAGCCTATGCCGGATAAGATCGAGGGGAAAAAACCGCCGAAGAAAAAGGACAGGATGTTTAAGTTCAAGGACAAGTAAAGAGACAAGATGATGTTTTGCAAGGTTTTTAAAGGCGTGCATGTTAAGAGGCACGTCTTTTTCTATAGTTTATTTGTGTTCGGGGATATACGGTGCTGCCGGAGCTGTATTCAGACAACTGTACGTTAAAATATACAAAAAACCACATGTGGTCTATGGACTTTTGGCATTTTTGGCGATATAATGTGAATATATGTGGCAGTATGCTTCACAGCAGTCTGCTGGAGTGTACTTTCAATGTAAAACTCAAGGAGGAACAAGAAAATGGCAAGAAAAATGAAGACCATGGACGGTAATCAGGCTGCTGCTCACGTGTCATATGCATACACAGAAGTCGCGGCGATCTATCCGATTACACCGTCATCTGTTATGCCGGAACATGTTGACGAATGGGCAACAGAAGGCAGGGAAAATATCTTCGGACAGACAGTGCATGTAGTAGAGATGCAGTCTGAGGCAGGCGCAGCGGGAGCTGTTCACGGATCTCTTTCAGCAGGTGCTCTTACAACTACATTTACAGCGTCTCAGGGACTTCTCCTCATGATCCCGAACCTATACAAGGTTGCAGGCGAGCAGCTTCCGGGCGTGTTCAACGTATCCGCTCGTGCACTGGCAAGCCACGCACTTTCTATTTTCGGTGATCACTCTGATGTTTACGCCTGTCGTCAGACTGGTGCAGCAATGCTGTGCGAGTCCAGCGTTCAGGAGGTAATGGACCTGACACCGGTTGCACATTGTGCGGCGCTGGAAGGAAAACTTCCGTTCATCAACTTCTTTGACGGATTCCGTACATCTCATGAGATCCAGAAGATCGAGACATGGGATTATGATGACCTGAAAGATCTGGTAAACATGGACGCAATCGATGCTTTCCGTGCACATGCACTGAATCCGAATCATCCGTGTCAGAGAGGTTCCGCTCAGAACCCGGATATTTTCTTCCAGGCAAGAGAGGCGTGCAACCCGTACTACGACGCTCTTCCGGCGATTGTTCAGAACTACATGGACAAGGTAAACGAGAAGATCGGTACAGATTACAAGCTGTTCAACTACTACGGAGACAAGGAAGCTGAGCATGTGATTGTTGCGATGGGTTCTGTATGTGATACGATTGAGGAGACCATCGACCATCTGCTCAAAGCCGGTGAGAAAGTCGGAGTTGTTAAAGTTCGTCTGTATAGACCGTTCTGCGCAGAGGCTCTTATTAACGCAATTCCGGATTCTGTGAAGAAGATCTCTGTTCTTGACAGAACAAAAGAACCGGGAGCGCTGGGCGAACCGCTGTATCTTGATGTTGTTGCAGCACTCAGGGGTACAAAATTCGATGCGGTTCCGATCTATACAGGACGTTACGGTCTTGGATCTAAGGATACGACACCGGCTCAGATCGTTGCTGTATTCCACAATGAAGAGAAACAGAAATTCACGATCGGTATCGTGGACGATGTTACTAACCTGTCGCTGACAGCGAATGAGCCGCTGATCACAACTCCGGAAGGAACGATTAACTGCAAGTTCTGGGGACTTGGCGCTGACGGTACAGTCGGAGCGAACAAGAACTCCATCAAGATCATCGGTGACAATACAGATATGTATGCTCAGGCATATTTTGATTATGATTCCAAGAAATCAGGCGGCGTCACAATGTCCCATCTGCGTTTCGGAAAATCACCGATCAAATCTACATACCTGATCCACCAGGCGAACTTCGTGGCATGCCACAATCCGTCTTATGTGGACAAGTACAACATGGTACAGGAACTTGTTGACGGCGGAACATTCCTTCTGAACTGCCCGTGGGATATGGAAGGACTTGAGAAACATCTGCCGGGACAGGTGAAAGCTTATATCGCTAACCACAACATCAAGTTCTACACGATTGACGGTATCAAGATCGGCAAAGAGATCGGACTTGGCGGACGTATCAATACAGTGCTCCAGTCTGCATTCTTCAAGCTTGCAGCCATCATTCCGGAGAATGAGGCAATCGACCTGATGAAGGCGGCTGCCAAGGCTACATACGGAAGAAAGGGCGACAAGATCGTTCAGATGAACTACGACGCTATCGACGCAGGCGCTAAGCAGGTTGTTGAAGTCAGTGTTCCGGAGAACTGGAAGAACGCGGCTGACGAAGGGCTTGCTACACCGCACGTAGACGAGAACGGAAGAAAAGATGTTGTTGATTTCGTTAAGAACATCCAGGCGAAAGTAAACGCTCAGGAAGGAAATACACTTCCGGTATCTGCATTCAATGAGTATGTTGACGGTTCTACACCGTCCGGCTCTTCCGCATACGAGAAACGCGGTATTGCAGTAGATATCCCGATATGGAAACCGGAGAACTGTATCCAGTGTAACCGCTGTGCATATGTCTGCCCGCACGCTGTTATCCGTCCGGTAGCACTCACAGAGGACGAGCTGGCAAAAGCTCCGGAAGGCATGGAAGCAATCGATATGATTGGTATGCCAGGCATGAAATTCTCCATTACAGTATCTGCTTACGACTGTACAGGATGCGGCTCCTGCGCAAATGTCTGCCCGGGCAAGAAGGGCGAGAAAGCTCTCGTTATGGAGAACATGGAAGCAAATGTCGGCAAGCAGGACTTCTTCAACTACGGAAGAGAGATTCCGGTAAAACCGGAAGTTGTCGCAAAATTCAAAGAGACAACTGTAAAGGGAAGCCAGTTCAAACAGCCGCTGCTTGAGTTCTCAGGCGCATGTGCCGGATGTGGAGAGACGCCGTACGCTAAACTGATCACGCAGCTCTACGGTGACAGAATGTATATCGCAAACGCGACAGGATGCTCATCTATCTGGGGCAACTCCTCACCGTCCACACCTTACACAGTAACCCCGGAAGGGAAAGGACCGGCTTGGTGCAACTCACTGTTCGAGGACAACGCAGAGTTCGGATATGGTATGCTCCTTGCTCAGAACACGATCAGAGAGAGAATGAAAAGTCATGCCGCTAAGCTTGCTGAGGATGCGCAGGATGCAGATGTTAAGGCAGCGGCACAGGAATACCTTGATACATTTGCATGCGGAGCAACAAACGGAACAGCTACAGACAAACTTGTGGCAGCTCTGGAGAAATGCGGATGCGACCGTTTCGAGAAGACAGAACTTCTGAAACACAAAGATTTCCTTTCCAAGAAATCCCAGTGGGTATTCGGAGGTGACGGATGGGCTTACGATATCGGATACGGCGGTGTTGACCACGTACTTGCAAGCGGCAAGGACATCAACATCATGGTATTTGACACAGAGGTTTACTCCAACACAGGCGGACAGGCGTCCAAGGCAACCATGACAGGTGCTACAGCACAGTTCGCAGCAGGCGGTAAAGAGACGAAGAAGAAAGACCTTGCGGGAATGGCAATGAGCTATGGCTATGTATATGTTGCACAGATCGCAATGGGCGCTGACTTCAACCAGACAGTCAAAGCCATCACAGAGGCTGAGGCTTATCCGGGACCGTCACTGATCATCGCTTACGCTCCGTGTATCAACCACGGCATCAAGAAGGGTATGAGCAAAGCTCAGACAGAGGAAGAACTGGCAGTGGCATGTGGTTACTGGAACAACTTCCGCTTCAACCCGGCTGCTGAGGGCAACAAGTTCTCACTTGACAGCAAAGAGCCGAAACAGGAAGATTATCAGGCATTCCTTGACGGCGAGGTACGTTACAACGCTCTTAAGAGAGCAAATCCGGAGAAAGCTGCAAGACTGTTCGCGATCAACGAGCAGGAAGCTATGGAGAGATATGCTTATCTGAAGAAGCTTGTGGATGTATACGCAGCAGAGTAAAAAGCAGATATAGTGAAATGAATAACTGTGAGGCTGTCGGGAAACTGATAGCTTCAGACAAAGGGAGTATGTGACTGTTCTCGGTCACATACTCCCTTTCCAATCATAAGTTATCAATAATATTTTACACTTACAGTGCGACCCATCTTCTCCGCCGTCTTGATGAGCTGATCGACCAGATTCTGCCTCATGCTCAGGTCAAAATTCAATTCAGATTCCTTGTGCGCGTCGTTGATGGCTGTGCCGACGAAAAGATTTAGCTCCGTGCATTCTTCGATGAGCAGCTTTGCGAGGCGGGAGGCGCCGTTATCTGCATCCAGCTCATCGAAAAATTCTGCATCAAATTGATCGTTAACATATTTCTTCAAAAGTTTCAGTGCTTTTCCAAGTGTCAGGACACCCTCAGTCACAAGGTCAATGCCTTCCAATGTCGCTATGGGAGGCACATCAGGGTTGCGGCTGTCTGCTTTTGTGATGATTTCCTTTTCAAGGACGCGGGCAGCGATATTCGCAGTGGTTCCGCCCGCCACAACTTTCTTACCTTCTGCATGCATGAAGTCATGCATCAGGCGTTCGTCATCCTCTTTGGACCTGGGCGGGCCGGTAAAGATGTTGATCACCCTGCGCTCGATGACCCGGGCCACCGCAACTGTGGTGTCATCCCCCGGTTTCTCCTCATAGAGTTCGTCGCATGCCTGACTGAGCATGACGGCCAGACGGGAGGCGGAGAGGGTCTTTTTCGTGCACTTGAGTGTGTATTCTGCCATTGCCTCCCATGTCCATCCCTGGAGGTTTAAGATGGAGCCGGCTCCCGCGTAGATCACCCCGTCGCTCATGAGGACAAAGCAGTCATTCTTTCTTACGTGAAAGCGGTACTCGTGTATCTTTTTTCCCTCGATCTCCCTTGTTTCAAACGGGTATTTAATGATCCTGCCATCACGGATAAAGACGCAGGAGGGGTTGTCGAACTCTACAAGATACGCCTCACCGCTGTGGGAGATCTGTAAAATGGAAAATGTAGCGTAAGCAACTTTACGTACTTTACAGATGGGAAGCGTCTTGGCGATAGTCTCTACACAGGATTCAATGGCAGCTCCTTCGTAGAGCATGGTGCCGAGGATCTTGGATGTCAGGGTAGCAAGGATGTTCGCTTTGACGCCGCTCCCCATTCCATCCGCAAGGATCAGGATATCAGAATCCGCGGTCTTCAGGACTTCGACCTTATCGCCGCAGAGCTCTTCTTTATGTTTGTTCAGACTTTTCCAAGCCACATCAATACTTACGCTCATGGTCATTCCTCCTCGTTTAAGATGGAATCCCGCAGCTTTGTTAGAGTTACCTTCGTCTCTGCTGTCGTCTCTCCTAAAAGTCCTGCGATCTCCTGCGCTACCATCATTTGTTTCTCAATGACCTTCTGCGCCATCTCCACAGTCTCGACCTTGAGATTATAGTGCTGTTCTTTCACCCTTTCTTCATGAGTTATATCCTGATAGATGACAAGGACCGCATCCAGATTTTCGATGTAGACAATCTTTTCCTCTGCGATCAGCTTACCGTTTTCAAGCTCAATCTTTTTATTTAAAATGGGTTCCCTCGTGAGAAGGACTGTCTCGATATCTGCTGTCTCGATAAACTCAAATATGTACCGCTCGACTGCTTCTTCGTGTCCTACTCCAAGGAGTTCCTGACCTTTCCGGTTGCAGTCCAGTATCTTCATATCGCTGCCGATGACGAAGATAAAGTTCGGCGTCACATCCATGACTACATTTGACATGGACTCTGCCTGTGCCAGCGCGTAGGGCATACACATTGAGAGTTCCGCCTTCCCCTGGAATACCGCGATCGCCTTATCCCGGCATGTGGAATATCCGCAGGCTCCACAGTTTAACTCGTCTTCCGCGGAATATTTTCCGGTAGACTGCAGGATACGTCTGATCTGATCTTCGGACGGCATTACATCTGAAAGGCTGTGATCGCCGAATTCTTTGGCGAGTTCTTCGGAGCTTATATCAGGGAGTTCACGCGCTGCCTTGTAGGAGACGACATTTTCAATCTTTACCTTTGTCTTTACATAAGAAGTGTTCCAGTGTGCGGAAGCAGGTCCTTTTGCACATCCGCCCTCACAGACGTTGGCCTCGATAAAGCAGTGATCCAGTTCACCCTTTCTCAGACATTCCAGCATCTCCATACAGTTTTCCAGACCATCTACGAATACCTTGTGGTAACCGTCCGCTTCCTCCTCGGTGATGACAGACTGGATGACGCCGCCGCTGACCGGATAGAGGCGGTTGATCTTTGGGTCGGGATTACCCATCGGCTTATCCTCGCAGGCGTGGAGATCGATTCCGGCTTCCTGGAGCCAGTCAGCCAGCTCTTCGAACGTAAGGATCGCGTTGATGGCGCCTTCTACGCGTTCATCCCCTATGGCCTCCTGCTTCTTTGCGATGCAGGGCCCTAAGAATACGACCTTTACATCCGGGCCGTAGAGCTTCTTGATATATCTCCCGTGGGCGATCATGGGGGATACGACCGGCGCCATCAGCTTCGTGCAGTCGGGATAATATTTTTCAATCAGGTCGTTTACGCTGGGGCAGCAGGTCGTGATGATGTTCGGCATTTTGTTCTCACGAACCAGCTTCTTGTACTCGTTTGTGACCAGCGCCGCCCCTTCAGCGGTCTCGCGGACTTCGTAGAAGCCCAGTTTCTGCAAGGCGTCCACCACCTGTCCGGGGGTGTCAAATTCCAGTACTCCGGCATAGGAGGGAGCAATGGATATGACCGTTTTTAAATGCTGCCGCAGATAGCCTTTGACGCGCTCAAGATCGCTTGCAAATGTCTTCGCGTTCTGGGGACAGACTTCCAGGCACCGCCCGCAGTTGATACAGTGATCTACCATGATACGTGCCTGCTCATCCTTGACGGATATGGCTTTGACCGCGCAGTTGCGCACACATTTGTAACAGTGACGGCACTTTGCGTCCTTAAAGTCAATGACTTTCATCTTACAAAACCTCCTGTTGTATATTTTTACGCACATTATGTCTATAAAATTTATTTTACCAGAGAGGCAGGGGAATATCCAGACTACGTTTTTGTTGTAAAATAAAAAATAATGTGTCATGCAACTTTTTGGATGATAAACTCCGTCTAATATATGAGAATGTCAGAAAGGGTATCTTGTATAAAACTGCGCGCAGTCATTTTTCAGAGGAAGAAGACATTGCCGACGCTTTCCAGGACACGATTGAAGCAGCATACCGCACGATTACACATCTGAATAATGCGGAATATTTCAGGACATGGCTTATCCGTATCCTCATCAATAAATGTATTGACATTAAGAGGAAAAAACAGAAGGAAAGCCCTGCATTGATATTCCCGGAGGAAGGAGAGACATGCATGGAACTGGCTAACTGTGAATTTGAAGAACTGATGCGCTCGCTGGATGAAAAATACCGGACAGTTCTTCTTTTGTATTATGGAGAAGGTTTTAAGATCACAGAGATCGCTCAGCTTCTTGATATGGAAGAGAATACGGTGAAATCAAGGCTGTCAAGGGGAAGAGATAAGTTCAGGCAGGTCTGGACGGCCCACAATGTGGCCACAGAATAAGAGAGGAGGAGACGAATTGAAAAAAGAATATTCACAGGGAAATGTTGAACGTATTTTAAAAAGCAGCGTGAAGATCCCGGCGAGTGTAGATGAGAGGATACAGACGACATACCGGGAGCTGGGGCTGACAGAAGACAATGACAAGGCTTCCGACGGACACCGAAGCGCACGCTATTGAAGTGACTCCGGGATATGTGCCGAAGGGATATATATCACATAGACGGACCGCATACGGGGAAATATCACAACGATGAGACAGAGGGAGGCATGACTATTGTTCCCTTCAACGCCGTGGAACTTTACTTCCGCACGGCGACAGGAAATAACTGGTTAGATGTGGTTTATGATGAAGATGCCTTTGTTAAAACGGTTGAAAATAACGGTACAGTGCTCAATCTGTTCAAAGAGGATTCCATTTATGAGGATGACGGCACGGTTTTTCAGAATGCGTACCTCTTTAACGAAGAAGAAGGGTATGCTGTATGGGTACATGTCTCCGGCATCGGTATCGCTGAGGATGAGGCAGAAAAAGTTGCGGAAAATCTGACGGTCACAGTGCTTGATGAGACAGTGCCTTATGCGACTGAAGAAGAGATCGCGCTGGCGAGGAAGCAGAATGAGGCGGCAGAGAATAACTACCAGGAAAAACCGGCAATAGAAAGTGGAAGTATCCACAATGTAGGAGATATACTTACAGCGCCGGATTCTGCCACGGATCTCACCAATGCGGAGTTTACAGTCACCGATATCCGGGTAGTGGATTCCATGCCGGCTGACAAGTATCCTGAAGAGAATTATATCGTGGATTACGACGAAGATATCGCTCCGCTCCTGGAACAAGACGGGACTATGAAGGCGCATAAGAGATACGATACGGATGCTGGGGAGAGCATCGATAAAGACAAAACAGAAACAGTTAATTCCAAATTTATTATTGCTGATGTTGAGATCACAAACACAGGAGACACAGCAGAAGAAATACAGATCGCTCCGGCTCTGGAACTTCTGAAGGAGACTGGAAGCGGAACCTATGAAACGTTCTGGTATACGTCTGCATCGAAAGCGTATTCAGAACTGGCCAGATGGGAAGGCACGCCCATCTATCAGAGCGTACAGCAGTTTACTGACAATAATAAGAAACATGTATATTTTGCAGAGATCGGGGAGGGGGAAACGATCAAATGTACTTTCGCATATGTGGTGGATGAAGACTGTGTTGATAACGCATGTCTGGCATTCTTTAAGATGGGCGGCAGCGAAATCAACTATCCGCGGGTAAAAGTGCGGTAAGCAGAATTAGTGCGGTGACAGAAAGAAACAGCCGATGAGACATATATCTGCAAAAGATATATGTCTCATCGGCTGTTTCTTTCTGCTCAAACCGCTCTGGCGCTCAAACCTACCGGCTCACCACAATTGTCTGATACCCGGCCCTTTTCAGCTTTTTCTCCATTTCCACCGCTTCATCCAATGTCGGAAACTCTCCCACTGTGACGCGGTAGAGTCTATTTCCGGGTTCAATGACAGCAGGGAAGTCCTGTTCCAAAAGTTCGTTCTGCAGCCGCTGGGCATAGGAAGCGTTGCGGAAGGCCCCTGTCTGAACTGTATACCTGGGCATCCCCTCTGTGTGTTCCGGCCTGTTTGCCGGCAGTTCACCCGGCCGGTTGTCTGGTCCGCTTTCAGGGCGCGGCAAAAGATTTCCGGGAGAAGTCGTGTTGTTTCCGGGCATCCCTGCGCCTGGTGCGGGTGGGATGATCCCCTGCGGCGGCATGGCGGGATTCATCTCGTATTTCCCGTCGGATGCAACATCCTGACTTGTCTCAATGAGCCCGTTCATCTGGAGCGTATCGAGAATACCTTCGGCAATCGCAAGTGCGATATCATCAAAATTATTGTCGAAGAGCTGATTGTCGGTATCGGAGTTGATGAATCCGACTTCGACAAGAACTGCAGGCATGCGGGTGCGGCGCAGCACTACAAGCCCGGGGCGCTCTTTCACACCTAGATTGACGAAACCTATGGATTCAAGCTGTTCGTTTATGTTCTCTGCCATCTGAAGTTTGATGCCTGATTTGTCGTAGACAAGGGATTCTACCCCTGAGTAGGTGTTTGGGGTCGGACTGGAGTTGCGGTGGATGGATATGAAGAAATCCACGCCCGCCTCGTTTGCTTCCATGGCTTTTTGATAAGGAGATTCGTATACGTCGGTTGTGCGGGTATACAGGACGTCGATGCCGCGCCCTTGCAAAATCTCACCAATGGCGAGAGTCAGGGCGAGAGTATCGTCTTTTTCCTGTCTTCCGTTATAGACAGCTCCGGGATCGCGGCCCCCGTGCCCGGCATCTAACATGATAGAAACTGGCATAATGGTTAGTTCCTTTTATAATTGCTCTTATGATAAGATATGCAGGAAAAGAATAAAGGTGACTGCCAATAACAGCCACCTGAAAAAATCAAAGTCCATTGTCTGGGGATGCCGTAGAATGACCGAACGCCTTTCCATCACTCTGATTTTCATATTTTTTTTCAAGTGAAGATGCGTCTTCGTCTGGTTCTTTGTCCGGCGTTTCCGCATCATTTCCTTCAGGAAGATATACATGCACACTCTCTACACGGTTCTTGTCCAGCGTCTCCACCACAAGCCGGATACCCTCCTCCGTACAGACAGCATCTCCGACTTCAGGAAGGCGGTCAAGGTGTTCGATGATAAACCCGCCGAGGGAGTCGTAATCCTCGGACTGAAGCTCTATGTTCAGGCGATCGTTGACATCGTCCAGATTCATAGAACCTTCAATGACGTATTCGTGATCAGACAGTCTGAATACGAGTTCATCTTCTTTTTCGTCGTACTCGTCATGAATCTCTCCGACGATTTCCTCAAGGATATCCTCCAGCGTGATTAGTCCTGCCATCTCCCCGTACTCATCAAGGACGATGGCAATATTAAAGGTAGATTCTCTCATCTCTACAAGCAGCTCGGAGATATTCTTGTACTCATAAGTAAAATGAGGCTGGCGCATGATATCGCGGATGTGGAAGGCTTCGTTCTTATTATAAAGAAGAAGATCCTTCATATTGATAATACCTACGATATTATCCTGTGTGTCCTCAAAAACAGGGAGTCTCGTGAATTTATCCTCCCGAAAAATATCAATCAGCTCGTCATAGGTATTGTTGATATCAGCGAATGTAACGTGCACACGGGGAACCATGATATCCTTCGCGTTGGCGTCGCCCAAATCGAATACGTTGTAGATCATCTCTTTTTCATCGGATTCGATAATTCCATCCTCGTGGCTGACGTCCACAATAGTGCGCAGTTCATCCTCGGTCATGCTCCTGTCGGCTCCATTTGGATCTACTCTGAGTAAAAGCATGATAAAGCGTGAGAAAAGATTTATGATAAAGATAACAGGGGTCATCACAGTCATAAAGAGCCGGATGATCGGAATATATCTCAATGTCAGTTTTTCTGCTTTAAGGGTTGCATAGTTTTTCGGCGTGATCTCTCCGAATACAAGGATAGCGACAGTAAGAGCAGCAGTTGCGATACTGACCATGTAACCGCCGAAAGCATATGCCAGCGATGTCGCAAGCGCGGAAGCAGAAAGATTGACGATATTGTTTCCGATGAGAATAGCGCTGAGCATCTTAGCAGTATGATTCTCCAATACATCGAGAACCATCGCGGCGCGTTTGCTGCCGGAATCAGCCAGAGAACGGAGCCGGATTTTATTTACCGACATCAGAGCTGTCTCGTTAGATGAGAAAAATGCTGAAAGCATTAAAAGAATAATAAGTATTAATAATTGAAAACTGTCTCCAGAATCCACTGTTTTAATTTCACTCCTTTATGATTGTAAAAGTCCGCCGTATTACAGCATATAAAAATGTATAGATACGAAGACAGTATACACTGTTTCTGCAGATTTTGCAAGATTTGTGTCTGCTGCCTTTACTTTGCGCCATGTGTGCTCTATAATGTGAAAAGATAATAGTTCAGCCATACAGTGTACGGGAAGTGCAAAACATACTTCCATGTTCTGGCAGAATGAATGGTTATTAGGAAAGATGAATACGAAAAGAAAGAATGAAATGAGGAAGTTTATGGATTTATATAAAGAACTATGTGCGGCTGTGGGAGCGGAAAATGTGCTCAGAGATGAACCGATGAGCAGACATACGACTTTTCGGATCGGGGGACCGGCGGACTTTTTTGTTCAACCTTCCTGTATGGAGGAGATCAAAGCGGTCAGAGAATTATGCAGATCGGGGAAAATGCCGTGTTATGTTATGGGAAATGGGAGCGACCTTCTTGTGGGTGACAGGGGATACCGCGGCGTGATCATTCAGATCTGTAAAAGGATGAATGAAGTGCGTGCGGAGGGAGAACGGATTTTTGTTCAGTCAGGAGCCCTGCTGTCAAAGACAGCGTCTGCGGCTTATGATGCGTCTCTTACGGGAATGGAGTTTGCGTCAGGGATACCGGGAACAGTAGGCGGGGCGCTCAGAATGAATGCAGGCGCATATGATGGTGAGATGAAGCAGATCGTGGAATCAGTGGAAGTGCTGACGGCAGATGGGGAAGTGCTGGTACTGTCCGCAGGAGAGTTGGGAATGGGATACCGCACCAGCGTGATTTCAAAAAATGATTACGTGGCTTTGAGCGCGGTATTGAAGCTGAAAAAGGGAGAGAAGAGCGACATTCGCGCCCGTATGGATGAGTTGAAAAAGAAGCGTGTGGAGAAGCAGCCGCTGGAGTATGGAAGCGCAGGCAGTACATTCAAGCGTCCGGAAGGACATTTTGCAGGAAAGCTTGTTCAGAAGGCGGGACTGCGAGGATATCGCGTAGGGGATGCTCAGGTGTCAGAGAAGCACTGCGGTTTTGTCATAAACCGGGGAAATGCTACGGCGGCAGAGGTTGCCCAGCTTATGGAGGATGTGGCAGACCGGGTGCAAGAGAAGTTTGGTATAAGGCTTGATCCAGAAGTGAAGAAGATAGGAGAATTTTAGAGAATGCGTTTTGTGATCGTGACCGGGATGTCCGGGGCTGGAAAGTCAACAGCACTAAAGATGCTGGAAGATATGGGATATTTCTGTGTGGATAATCTTCCCATTCCTTTGCTTCCGCGCTTTGTCGAAATGTTCGGCGAGCCGGAGGAAGAGGTGAAAAAAGTGGCAATGGGGATTGATGTAAGAGGCGGGCAGGATTTTCCGGGGCTGAAAGAAGTGTTAGACGATATGGATGTCAGAGAGATTGAGTATGAGATCCTGTTTCTCGACGCGAAAGATGATGTGCTCATCAAGCGGTATAAAGAGACAAGACGTCAGCATCCTTTAAGCGGTTCGGGGAGAGTGGACACAGGGATCGCCAAGGAGCGTGAAAAGATCATGTTCTTAAAAATGCGGGCAACCTATATAATGGATACGAGCAAGATGCTCACAAGAGAACTGAAGCTTGAATTGGAAAAGATATTTATCCGCGGGCAGAAGTTTTGCAGTCTCTACATCACGGTGATGTCCTTTGGGTTTAAGTATGGGATACCTCAGGATTCAGATCTTGTGTTTGATGTGCGATTCCTTCCGAATCCTTACTATATAGATGAACTCAGAGAAAAGACAGGAAATGATCCGGAAGTGCAGGATTATGTCATGGAAAATGAGAAAGCTCAATTTTTTTTGCAAAAGCTCAAGGATATGGTAGATTTTCTTATCCCGAATTATATCTTGGAGGGCAAGAACCAGCTTGTTATATCCATTGGCTGTACCGGGGGAAAACACCGCTCTGTTACGATTGCCAACGCGCTTCACAATATGCTTCAGGAACAGGAAAATTACGGGGTGCGCATCGAACATCGTGATATCGGAAAAGATGCGATCACCAAAAGGAAGTGAGAAAATGTCATTTTCCGGAAATGTCAGAAAAGAACTCTCAGGAAATATCAGTCTGGCAAGGCATTGCCAGATCGCCGAGATCACGGCGTTTATCGGGATGTGCGGGACAGTTGTGATTAATAGTTTTGATCATTACAGCATCAGGATTCATTCTGAAAATTTTCTTGTTGCAAGAAAAGTCTTTACATTGCTCGAAAAAACATTTAATATAAAAGCTGATATTTCTATCCGAAGAAATATCAGCAAAGATAGTGTATCTTATGCAGTCATTATCCGGCAGCATCAAGATGCGCTGAGGATTCTTCAGGCAGCAAAAATGACCGGCGGGCACCGGCAGGATGGAGATGATATCCATGCGTTCAATCCTCTTGTGATCCAGCAGACATGCTGTAAAAGGGCATTTTTGAGAGGAGTATTCCAGGCGGCAGGGTCCATGAGCGATCCGAATAAGTCTTACCATTTCGAGATTGTCTGTGCCTTACCAGAGGCGGCGCGGCAGATACAAAGCGTGATGTGCAGTTTCGGCCTGGATGCGAAGGTGGTGCCGCGTAAGAAATCATTTGTCGTTTATCTTAAGGAAGGATCCCAGATAGTAGATATCCTGAATGTAATGGAAGCGCACGTGTCTTTGATGGAACTGGAAAATGTCAGGATACTCAAAGAGATGCGCAATTCTGTGAACAGGAAGGTGAACTGTGAGACTGCCAATATTAATAAGACTGTGTCGGCAGCGGTGAAACAGGTTGAAGATATTACTTACCTAAGAGATACGATCGGATTTGAAAATCTTCCGGAGAATCTGGTCGAGACGGCTTTTGCCCGTCTTGAAAATCCGGAGGCGGCCTTGAAAGAACTGGGGCAGGCGATGACGCCGCCGGTCGGGAAATCGGGTATCAATCACAGGCTGCGGAAACTCAGTGAGATGGCAGACAAGGTAAGGCTGGAACGAGGAGGATTATTATGATTAAAACACCTGTTGTAGTAAAGACGGAAGATGGATTTGACGGAACACCGATTGCTCTGCTCGTACAGGAAGCAAGCCAGTATGCGAGCAGGATCTACATACAGATCGGTGAGAAGAACATCAATGCCAAGAGCATCATGGGCATGATGAGTCTGACCCTTACAGACGGTGAGAAGATTACAGTTGTGACTGAGGGCGAGGATGAGAAGAAAGCGGCAGAGGGTATTCAGACGTTTTTTGCGAAAAAAGTAAGCTGATGGCCGAGGCCTGTCTATGGAAAGACAGGATTCAGATAAAAAGGCAATAAGGTATGGGGGCTGTGCTGTGGGGTACAGTCCTTTGTTGTCCAAAAAAGCAGGTGGAGCTGACATAGGAAAGGGGAGATACTATGAAAAAAATGCTGTTTATATATAATCCTAATGCAGGAACCGGAGTGCTGAAGCCAAAGCTTTCGGACGTTTTAGATATATTTACTAAAAGCGGCTATGACATAACGGCATATCCCACACAGAGACCCCATGATGCGGTTGAGAAGATTCGGGAATGTGGCGGTCAATATGATCTGATTGTCTGTTCCGGCGGCGACGGCACTCTCGATGAGGCTGTTACGGGGATACAGATGGGCGGCTTTCAGGTTCCGCTGGGATATATTCCTGCCGGGACGACTAATGATTTCGCTACCAGTCTGAAAATACCAAAGGATATTCTTCTGGCTGCCGATACGGCGGTGAAAGGGATTCCGTTTTCGTGTGATGTAGGGGAGTTTAATGGGGATTATTTCATTTATATTGCGGCGTTTGGTATTTTTACTGATGTATCCTATGAGACGAAACAACGTATGAAAAATATCCTCGGACATCTCGCATATCTGTTAGAGGGGACAAAAAGGATATTCAATATACCTTCCTATAAAATAAAGGTAACTCATGAAGGAGAGACATTTGAGGACGAATTTATATTCGGCATGGTCACCAATTCCCGGTCGGTAGGCGGATTCAAAGGCATCATAGGCTCTGAGGTCGTATTTGACGACGGGGAGTTTGAGGTGACGCTGATACGCACACCCAAGAACCCGATCGAATTGAATGAACTGCTGGGGGCTATCGTGAAGGGACAGATCAACCCTCAGCGGATGTATTCTTTTAAGTCGAGCAGTGTGAAATTTGAATGTGAAGAAGAGATCCCATGGACATTAGATGGGGAATTCGGGGGCGTGCATCGTGAGGTTGTTGTGAAAGATAAGAAGCAGGCGCTCAGTATCATGATTCCTAATAGTTCAGAGAGCCATTCGTAAAACCGTTTAAAAAAATTAAAAAAATACTTGCATTATCAAAAATCATATGATATAGTAATATTCGCTGTGAGGGACAACAAAACAGCGAATATGAATATGGCTCCTTGGTCAAGCGGTTAAGACGCTAGCCTCTCACGCTGGAATCAGGGGTTCGATTCCCCTAGGAGTCACTTGAGAAGAAACGGAAGTGTTCGAAAGCACTTTCGTTTTTTGTTGTCTTTTTCTATCTGATGGGCTATAATAGATGCAGATTCAATAAAGCATTCCCGGCGGAACTGCAGAAGCCGGGATTGAGAAGTGGAGGAAAAGAATATGTTAGTATCAGCTACAGAAATGCTTAAGAAAGCAAAAGCAGGCCACTACGCAGTGGGACAGTTCAACATCAACAACCTTGAGTGGACGAAGGCGATTCTTCAGACCGCTCAGGATTTGAATTCTCCGGTCATCCTCGGAGTATCTGAGGGAGCAGGAAAATATATGACAGGATACAAGACTGTTGTAGGTATGGTAAACGGTATGCTTGAGGAGATGAACATCACAGTTCCGGTTGCTCTTCATCTGGATCACGGCAGCTATGAAGGATGCCTGAAGTGTGTAGAGGCCGGATTCTCATCTATCATGTTTGACGGTTCTCACTATCCGATCGATGAAAACGTAGAGAAGACAAAAGAGCTCGTTAAGATCGCGCATGACAACAATATGTCCATCGAGGCTGAGGTTGGTTCCATCGGCGGCGAGGAAGATGGTGTGATCGGAAAAGGTGAGTGCGCAGACCCGAACGAGTGCAAGATGGTGGCAGATCTGGGAATCGATTTTCTGGCAGCAGGCATCGGCAACATCCACGGAAAATATCCAGACAACTGGGAAGGCTTAAGCTTTGAGACGCTGGATGGGATTCAGCAGAAAACTGGCGATATGCCGCTGGTGCTTCACGGTGGTACAGGCATTCCGGAGGATATGATTAAGAAGGCCATTGATCTCGGCGTTGCTAAGATCAATGTTAATACAGAGTGCCAGCTTTCATTTGCGGCAGCGACACGCGGGTATATTGAGGCGGGCAAGGATCAGGAAGGAAAAGGCTTCGATCCTCGTAAGCTGCTTAAACCGGGCACAGAAGCTATTATGGCTACAGTGAAAGAGAAAATGGAATTATTCGGCTCTGTAGGAAAAGCCTGAAAAAATTTCAGGAAACCTGAAGAAAATTTAGGGAGAAAAAATACTTGCCTTTTGAGGGCGGGTAGGTTATACTGTCTCACATAGACATGAACAAGGGCGTTCCAGCATAGCGTGGAGTGCCCTTTTTTATATCATAGGAAAGTCCCGGACCGACCTGTGATATAAAAAGCACTCTGTGCGGGATGCGCACTCTTTGTTCTGTCGAAGCCAGACGGGAAGGAAGGGATTACATATGAGCACTGATAAGATCAATGTGGCAGAGATATTTGGAGAAAATGTATTTAATGATACTGTGATGCAGCAGCGTCTTCCGAACAAGGTTTATAAAAAATTGAAACAAACGATCCAGGAAGGAAACGAATTGGATCTTGAGACCGCAGACGTCATCGCGCACGAGATGAAAGAGTGGGCTATTGAGAAGGGCGCAACGCACTATACTCACTGGTTTCTGCCGTTGACAGGCGTTACAGCGGAGAAGCACGATTCCTTTATCTCAGCCCCGC
Source organism: uncultured Ruminococcus sp. (assembly GCA_904418845.1). Taxonomy (GTDB): domain Bacteria; phylum Bacillota; class Clostridia; order Lachnospirales; family Lachnospiraceae; genus Mediterraneibacter. Next base: position 62,263 of record CAJFQC010000009.1, read on the forward strand.
AGCCGAGCGGAAAGGTTCTGATGAGTTTTTCGGGCAAAGAGCTGATCAAAGGAGAGCCGGATGCATCCTCCTTCCCATCGGGAGGCTTGAGGGCGACTTTCGAGGCGAGGGGATATACAGCATGGGACTGCACTTCGCCGGCGTTCGTGAGACAGGATGCGGCAGGCGCGACGCTGTGTATCCCTACAGCATTCTGCTCTTATACAGGAGAGGCTCTTGACCAGAAGACGCCGCTTCTGCGGTCGATGGAAGCGATAAACACACAGGCTCTGCGTCTTCTTCGTCTTTTTGGAAATACAACGTCGAAAAAAGCGACGCCGTCGGTTGGAGCGGAGCAGGAGTATTTCCTTGTGGATGCGGAGAAATTTCTTGAGAGAAAAGATCTGATCTATACAGGACGGACGCTTTTCGGAGCAATGCCTCCGAAAGGACAGGAACTAGACGATCATTACTTCGGAACGATCCGCCAGAGGGTCGCGGCCTTTATGAAGGATGTTAACGAGGAACTCTGGAAAGTAGGGGTTACCGCAAAGATACAGCATAACGAAGTGGCTCCGGCACAGCACGAGCTGGCTCCGATCTATGCGGAGGCCAACATCGCGGTGGATCACAATCATATCGTTATGCAGACATTGAAACGTGTGGCATGCCGGCATGGACTAAAGTGCCTGCTTCATGAGAAGCCGTTTGCGGGAGTCAATGGATCTGGTAAGCACAACAACTGGTCAATCACTACAGACGACGGGATCAACATGCTTGATCCTGGCAAGACTCCGCACGAAAACACGCAGTTCCTTCTCGTGCTCATGTGTATCTTACGGGCAGTGAACAAACACGCAGACCTGTTAAGAGAGTCTGCGGCTGATCCGGGAAATGACCACAGACTTGGCGCAAACGAGGCTCCTCCGGCGATTATTTCCGTATTCCTCGGAGAACAGCTTGAAGACGTGATGGAGCAGCTTATCAGCACAGGAGAAGCAACGCACAGTCTGAAAGGCGGAAAGCTGCAGACAGGTGTAAGAACTCTGCCGGATCTTGCGAAAGATGCGACAGACAGAAACCGTACATCACCGTTTGCGTTTACAGGAAATAAATTTGAGTTCCGCATGGTCGGCTCAAGAGACTCTATCGCGTCTCCGAACATTGTGTTGAATACGATCGTTGCGGAAGCATTTGCAGATGCGTGCGATGTGATTGAAAAGTCAGATGATTTTGAACTGGCAGTGCATGACCTGATCAAAGGGTATGCAACGGAGAACCAGAGGATCGTATTCAATGGCGACGGATATTCAGAGGCATGGGTCGAAGAGGCAGAAAGGAGAGGACTTCCGAACATCCGCTCCATGGTTGAGGCGATTCCTGCCATCACTGCAGATAAGGCAGTAGCGCTCTTTGAGAGATTTGGCGTATTTACCAAGGCGGAACTGGAGTCGCGTGCGGAGATTCGGTATGAGTCGTATGCAAAAGCTATCAATATTGAAGCAAGAACGATGATCGACATGGCAAGCAAGCAGTTTCTGCCGACTTTCATCAAATATACAAAGACCCTCGCAGACACCGTGAATACAGTCAAGGCGGCGGGCGCCGACGCTTCCGTACAGCTTGACTGCCTGAACCAGGTGACGGAGCTCATGGGCGAGACCAGGTCAGCTCTTGATACTCTGGTACGGGTGACGAATGAGGCGGCAGCGAAAGAAGAAGGATCTGTTCAGGCGAACTTCTATCACACAGATGTATTTCCGGCGATGGAAGCGCTGCGTGCTCCAATTGATAAGCTGGAAATGATCGTGGACAAAGAAGCATGGCCCATGCCGTCCTATGGCGATCTGATGTTTGAAGTTTAATTATTGAAAATATCATATGGAATGCAGTCAGCGCCCTCTCCGCATTATGATCGGAGGGGGCGCTTTTGGAATCGAGATTTTTTGTGATCGGAAATTTGCACGATCAAATGGCTTTTTCTGCATCCTGTAGGGCAATTTTCTTTTATAAAAGAAGTATGCAGGAAGGTTTTAGTTTAGTTTTCGGAACTTCAGAGGTGTGGTTCCTACGGTCTTTCTGAATGTGGCGATGAAATGGCTCGGATCAGAGAAACCGGTTCTCAGGGCAATGTCCTGTATATCCAGAAGAGGATTGGTGATCAGCAGCTCTTTTGCCTTGCTGATGCGGAAAGAGGTCAGATATTCGTAGGTGGAGCAGTTGAGATAACGACGGAAAAGACGGGAGAGATACTGGGGTGTGATAAATACTTTCCGGCTCATATTCTCAACTGTAAGAGGCAGGGCATAGGCTCTTTCAATTTCTTCTATTACAGGGAGCACATAATTCCGGTACAGAGGCTCATCCGCAGGACTGGTCACAGAGGTGCCGTCAGCAATATTTATAAGCATGGCGTAACATTTTATAGAGAGCTGTTTGCCGTCGAGAGGATGCAGACCATACATCTCCATGCAGTCGTCGATCAGGTCAGAGATGAGCCCGCCCTGCCCGCTTCCTACATGTATGACCTGCCGGTTTCCCATGATATGCGGAATGCTTCTCTCGGCAGTTCCGCTAAAAGCGGCGAATCTAGTGAACCATAATTCGCCGCAGCGTTCATAAGAGTGGCGGATAAACGGGGCGATCAGTAATCCTTCGTTTTCGGGAAGGACAAAGGAACCCGCCGCTGTCTCTACTTTTCCACAGCCTTTTTCTGTCTGCAGATAATGATAGAAAGGATATCCGCCCGGGCGGGTGACATGATCCTGATCCCAGTTTCTCCCGATAGACTCAAATGTAAACGGTTCAGTCACAGGGGCGCTGCAAAATATAATAGGCATAAGGGATATCTCCTGTTTCGAAATATTATATATTGTATTTTAACATGTCATACACCTGATTGTCTATCAGCGGTATAATATAGCCGACATTTAGAGCTGGCAGAAAGTAGAAAAAGGAGGAAGTGCGTAATGCGTACATTTGATTACGAGAAAGTAAAAGATCCACAATATTTCTGTGACGGAAGAAGGGAAGCACATTCTGATCACGTATACTATGCGTCCGGGCAGGAGAGGGATGCCGGACGCTCCTCGTTTACTGAAAGCCTGAACGGACTGTGGAAATTTCACTATGCAAAAAACTACTATTCCACAGTGCCGGGGTTTGAGACAGAGGAATACCACTGCGCCCACTGGGACGATATTTATGTACCGGCCCATATCCAGATGGAGGGTTACGATGTGCCCCAGTATGCGAATACCCAGTATCCATGGGAGGGCCGGGAGGATATACGTCCCGGGCAGATCCCAGAGTATTTCAATCCCGTAGGAAGTTATGTGAAATATTTCACTGTTCCAGAGAGGATGAAGGGGCAGAGGCTCTTCATCTCCTTTCAAGGGGCAGAGAGCACTCTGGCAGTCTGGCTTAATGGGAAGTTTGTGGGGTATAGTGAGGATTCATTTACACCGGCTGAATTCGAACTGACAGAGTATGTAAAAGAAGGAGAGAACAAACTGGCAGCTCAGGTATTCAAATGGTCCGCAGGCAGCTGGTGCGAGGATCAGGATTTCTATCGGTTCTCGGGTATATACAGGGATGTATATCTCTACACAGTGCCTCAGACACATATTTGTGATCTCAAGATACATGCGGTGCCTGATGAGACACTGACGACAGGAGCGCTTACGATCTCAGCCCGGACATGGGGAGAAGGAAAAGCAAAGTTCACACTTTCTTATGAGGGAGAGGTCTGCTTTGAAGAGGAGAAAGAACTGACAGGTGAGGATACTTATAAATGGGAGGTTGCCAAGCCGGCGCTGTGGAGCGCGGAGACTCCGAATCTCTACGATCTTACTGTCGAGGTGTTCACAGCGGATGGAACACTTTGTGAGTTAATCCCGGAGCGTGTGGGATTCCGTCGTTTTGAGATAAAGGGCAATATCATGATGATTAACGGAAAGCGTATTGTGTTCAAAGGAGTGAACCGCCATGAGTTCAGCTCCGTCACAGGGCGCAGGGTATCCAGGGAGGAGACTCTTAAGGATATTGTGACCATGAAGCAGAACAATATCAACGCCATCCGCACCAGTCATTACCCGAACAGCTCTGAGATCTACAGGCTCTGCGACGAGTACGGACTGTATATGATCGATGAGGCTAACCTGGAATCTCATGGCTCATGGGATACGGTGAGGGATACGGAAGATTACGACTATGTCGTGCCATACAACAAACCGGAATGGCTGGAGATGATGCTGGACCGGGCCAACTCTATGTACCAGAGAGACAAGAACCATCCCTCGGTTCTGATCTGGTCCTGCGGAAATGAAGCATTCGGCGGGAAAGATATCTATGAGATGTCCGAGTTATTCCGCAGAGAGGATCCGACCCGTCTTGTCCATTATGAGGGTGTGTTCCACGACCGTACATACAATGGGACGAGTGATATAGAGAGCCAGATGTATTCGTCTGTGGAGTTTATCAAAGAATTTCTGGACAAAGACAGGAGCAAGCCGCTTATCTGCTGTGAGTATACTCATGCCATGGGAAATTCCTGCGGCGGAATGCACAAGTACACAGATCTGACAGATACAGAGCCCCTTTATCAGGGAGGATTTATCTGGGATTACATTGATCAGACTATCGGAAAGACAGACCGGTACGGCAGGGGATTCCAGGCGTTTGGGGGAGACTTCGGCGAGAGACCGACAGATTATAATTTCAGCGCCAACGGTATCGTCTATGGCGGCGACAGAGAACCTTCCCCAAAGATGCAGGAGGTGAAGTTCAATTATCAGAACATCGCCGCAGAGGTGACAGCAAATGAAGTGAAAGTAGTCAATAAGAATCTGTTTACCTCCACAGATGCATACGACTGCGTTGTGACAGTGGAAAGAGACGGACACCAGGTGCGGAAGGCGGTTCTGGAGACAGACGTGGAGCCCCTGAGCGAGAAGGTATATGCCCTTCCTGTTCCCAGGGAGACAGCTCCCGGAGAATATGCGGTGACAGTATCCTTCCGTCTGAAAGAAGATACGCTCTGGGCATCTGCCGGGCATGAAGTGGCGTTCGGACAGGGAATTTATCAGGTAGAGGCAGCAGGTGCGGCAGAGCAATCATATGGAGAGGCGCATGGAACACTGGCTTCTGCGCAGACAGACCGCGGATTTAAGGTTATACAGAACAAGCATAATATCGGCGTGCGCGGTGAGCACTTTGAGGCAATGTTCTCTGTCCAGGATGGCGGTTTAGTATCCTACCGCTGGGCGGGCAGAGAGATGATCGACGAGGTGCCTAAGCCGAATTTCTGGAGGGCGCCTGTTGACAATGATCAGGGGAATCAGATGCCGAAGCGGTACGCACAGTGGAAGATCGCCAGCATGTATGTGGGACATAAAGATTTCCGTGAAGGCGTATGCCGTAAAATATTGGAGCCTGAGACGGAAGTTGGAGAAGGCTCGGTGAAAGTGACTTATACTTATATCATGCCCACGATTCCGGTCAGCGAATGTAAACTCTCTTATGAGGTGTTTGGGGACGGACGCGTTAAGACAACTTTGTCTTATGATCCGGTCAGAGAATTGGGCGATATGCCGGAGTTTGGCGTGATGTTTAAGATGAGCGCGGATTATGATCATGTGAAATGGTACGGCCTGGGGCCGGAAGAGACATATGCGGACCGCAGACGCGGCGCTAAGCTGGGTATTTACGAAAACCAGGTAAAAGACAATATGGCCAAGTATATTGTTCCGCAGGAATGTGGAGCTAAGCAGGAGGTGCGCTATGCTGCGGTGACAGATCAGAGGGGCCGGGGCATCCTCTTTGAGATGGATGAGAAGAGCGGTCCTATGATGTTCTCCGCACTGCCCTATACACCGCATGAAATGGAAAACGCAGGACATCCTTATGACCTGCCGCAGATTCATCATACGGTTGTTCGTGCGGCTCTGGGCCAGATGGGAGTTGCCGGTGATGACAGCTGGGGAGCTTTAACACATCCTGAGTATCTTCTTGATGTGTCTGATAAGATGGAGTTCAGCTTCAGTTTCCGGGGCATTTAGCAAATAGATGTAATATGGAGATAGAAGATGCCAGGCGGAAAACTGCTCCACGGGGCGACTATAATCCAGAACAGCGGCTTGAAATAAAATAGTGGTTGATGAATCCGCCTGTTGAGCGTACAATAACGCATAAGGCGGATTCTTTTTTATTTTATCAGGAAAGTCCTTTGGGCTTGCAGATTTTGTTCTGTCATAGGAAAGTCCGCTGACTACGGGATGTGGAAAGGAGGCGCGGCGGATGCCTTTACATACAATTCTGATCAAGCCTGTGTCAGGTTTGTGCAATATGCGGTGCGACTATTGTTTCTACTGTGATGAGATGGAAAAGCGGGAGGTGGCGTCCTACGGGATGATGTCAGGGGAGACCCTGAAAAGTATCGTGAAAAAAGCCATGCGTCAGGCGGGGGCGGAGATCTGTTTCGCTTTTCAGGGAGGCGAACCTACGCTTCGGGGGCTCGATTTTTTTCGAAAAGCGGTTGAACTAGAGGAACGTTTTAACAGAGATCATATCCGTGTGATGAACACGATACAGACGAACGGACTGGAGCTTAACGAAGAGTGGTGCAGCTTCTTTCATGAAAATGATTTCCTTGTGGGGGTGTCCGTAGACGGAACCGGGGCACTCCATGACACATATCGCCATGATGCGGCGGGCAATCCGACTTATGAACGTATAAAACGAAACATAGATATGCTGGAAGCCCACAATGTGGAATACAATATCCTGACAGTGGTGACTGCTGCTGTGGCAGAGAATGTCCGGGACATTTACGGTGAATATAAGAAGAACGGATGGAACTACCAGCAGTATATTGCCTGTCTTGATCCGATGGGAGAAGAGCCGGGCAAGAGGGCATATTCGCTGACAGCGGAAGCTTACGGCAGATTCCTGACCGAGCTTTTCCGGATGTGGGACAAGGACTGGAAAAGGGGGAAAGCGCCCTATATCCGTCAGTTCGAAAACTATATCGGAATGTTTATGGGATATCCGCCGGAAGCATGCGAACAGAGAGGCGTGTGCAGCGTGCAGTGCGTGGCAGAAGCGGACGGAAGCGCGTATCCCTGTGATTTTTATGTGCTGGATAAATACAGGCTGGGGGACTATAATAGAGAAAGTATACAGGATTTTCTTGACACAAAAACCGCAGTTGATTTTGTAAAGGAATCTCGGAAGCTTCATAAAGATTGTCTGGAATGTAAATGGTATCGTCTCTGCCGGGGGGGATGCCGCAGACATCGGGTGAAGGATGAGGAGAGCGGACTGTATAAGGACTATTTCTGTGAAAGCTATAAGATGTTTTTTGAACGGTGCGGCGGACGTATGAAAGAGATCGCAGAATTTATGATAAACAAAAGAGGATGAAAGAGGATCAGGTTATGTTGATGGTATTTGTATTTTTTATAGTGAGCATTTTTTCTTCGCTGGTCGGTTCGATCTGCGGGATCGGGGGCGGTGTCATCATCAAGCCGGTGCTGGACGCCACGGGCATCATGAGCGTGAGCAGCATCAGCTTTCTTTCGGGATGCACGGTACTGGCGATGTCCATTGTGTCTGTATATAAAAATATCCGGGCAAAGTCAGCTAGGCTGGATGTGAAGATCGCCACAGCGCTGGCAGTGGGTGCGGCCGCGGGCGGCGTGATTGGGAAAATGATGTTCCAGTCGTTAAAGGAAGCAGTGGGCGACGAGAACCTGGTCGGTCTTGTGCAGGCAGCGGTGCTCATTATAATCACGCTGGGAACACTTATTTACACCGTATATAAAACCCGTATCCAGACAAAAGAATACCGTCAGGTATGGCTCTGCATTGTTGTCGGCATCATCCTTGGCGTGATGTCCAGCTTTCTGGGGATCGGAGGCGGTCCAATCAACCTTGTGGTGCTGGCATACTTCTTCTCCATGTCCACAAAGGAAGCAGCGCTCAGTTCGCTGTATATCATCATGTTTTCCCAGATTACCAGTCTGGTGCAGACAGCTGCCACGGGAGGCATACCGGACGTGGAGATATGGTATTTGGCATTCATGGTGATCGGCGGCATCGCGGGCGGCACGATCGGCAGTAAGATCAACAAGAAGATCAAAGAAGAAGATGTCAATAAGCTGTTTATCTTTCTGATGGTCGTGATTGTGCTTATTAATATATACAATGTGGTACGGTTTGGAAGAGCATTATTTTGATTATGCAGAAGTTCGCAGCAGGAAAGAATGAGAGGAGACAAAGTAAATGCAGTCATCGACAGATTTAAGAAGTTTATTGAACAGGATTGATCACAGGGGTTATCCTGCTTATAAAGATACAAAGGGAACATACCAGTTCCCGGAATATGTCCTGTCTGTTGACCATGTGCAGGGAGATCCGTTCGCGTCGCCGTCGAAGGTGAGCGTGCACGTGAGTGGAAAAGTGGCGGGATTTCCGCAGGAGTTATATAAGGATGATCACCAGCGTACTGCTCTTCAGGACGAACTTACGAGGCAGTTCGGCAGAAAGGCGGATCAGTTTGCCTTCAAGGCGAAGGGGTCGGGAAAGAGCGGACTGATCTCGGTGAGCCGCTGCTATCAGGAGATTCTTGAGCGGACGGCATGCCGCCTGGCCCCGAAGAGCGGGGATATCATCCTGCGCATGGAAATCGGCTTTCCTGCTAACGGAAGGACCATCAACGCCAGAGAATTGGAGAAAATTCTTTTTGAATTTGTGCCGGAATGTGTGAAAGCATCGCTGTTTTATAAAAACATGGACGCGAAAAGGCTTCGTGCTATCGTTGATCTGGCGGAAGACCAGCAGTATATCAGAGAACAGCTTCCGAAAATGGGACTATGCGCGTTCGTGGCGGACGGCAGCATCCTGCCCCGTGAGAGCGGCATCTCCCCACGTCCGATGAAGGGCGGCGTAAAGTTCAAGTCCCCAAAAGAACTGGAAGTGACGATGGAACTTCCTCATAAGGGAAAGATCACAGGCATGGGGATAAGAAAGGGGATTACCCTGATCGTGGGCGGAGGATACCACGGAAAGTCCACACTCTTAAAAGCATTGGAGCTGGGTGTGTATAACCATATCGCAGGAGACGGCCGTGAGTATGTGATTACGGACGATACAGCTATGAAGATCCGCGCAGAGGATGGACGTAGTATCTGGAAAACAGATATTTCCATGTTCATCAACGATCTGCCAAACGGCAGAGATACCGTGGGATTCTGCACAGAAGATGCGAGCGGAAGTACCTCTCAGGCAGCGAACGTAGTAGAGAGCATCGAAGCGGGGACAGCCCTGCTCCTTATTGATGAGGATACAAGTGCGACGAATTTCATGATCCGCGATGAACTGATGCAGAGGGTCATACACAGAGATATGGAGCCTATCACGCCGTTTATTGAGCGAATTCGCGAACTATATGACGATTACGGCATTTCCACGGTCATTGTGGCCGGAAGCTCGGGCGCGTATTTCCATATCGCGGACAGCATCATCCAGATGGACCGCTATGTGCCGAAAGACATCACTGAGTACGCGAAGAAAGAGGCGGAGAGATTTCCTGTGATCAGCGGGCCGGAAGAAACGGCGAAGAAACCGGACTTCAGGCGGTGTCCGAGAGCGCGGCAGACCTTTAAGGGGAACGACCGCATCAAAATGAAGACCATGGGAAGAGAAGCTGTGATGATCAATAAAGAGACCATTGATCTGCGCTATGTGGAGCAGATTACGGACAGCGAGCAGGTGGCGGCGCTCGGGTATTGTATGAGCTACGCACAGAAACACATTCTCGACGGCAGAAAGGATCTTCGCGCTGTCGTGGATGAACTGGAAAAAGTGATCGAAAAAGGCACGCTTGCCGCACTGTGTGAGAGCAGATCCAGTGTGGCATGCATAGCGGCGCCGAGGAGGCAGGAAATCTTTGCATGCTTTAACAGGTATCGGGGATTGTAAAGTATTTTGATTAAGAAGCTAATTCTGATAGAAGAGGAGAGGCAGTTATGGAACTGGTAAAAGGCAGACCGGCGGATACAGCGGGAAGGCTTGATAAGGAGATACGGGTGTATGACCTTCTGGATTCGCTGGGAGTAATTTATGGGCGGACTGATCATGAGGCAGCTATGACCATGGAAGCGTGTGAGGACATTGACCGTGCTTTAAGCGAGGGCGTGGAGGAAGGTGTAACGATCTGCAAGAACCTTTTCCTGTGCAACCGTCAGGAGACAGACTTTTACCTCCTGCTTATCCCGGGGGATAAGCCTTTTAAGACAAAATATCTGTCTGCTCAGATCGGCAGTTCAAGATTATCATTTGCGAAGCCGGAATATATGGAGACGTATCTGGATATCACACCCGGATCGGTGAGCGTTATGGGGCTGATGAATGATGGTGAGAAGAAAGTGCGGCTTCTGATTGATGAGGACGTACTGGAACAGGAATATTTCGCGTGTCATCCGTGCATCAATACATCCAGTCTGAGATTTTTGACGAAAGATCTGGTGGAAAAGGTGATCCCGGCGATGGGACATGAGCCGGCGATGGTGAAATTATGAGAATATGCACCATGGTTTTTCCGATGGAGAAAGGAAAATGGGGGGGGGGGGGGGACCAGGCGCATGGCGGGAATTGCAAAAGCGCCGAGGAGAAGCGGCAGGAAACAAATAGTAAAGGACATGTGTTATGAAATTTTTCCACTTATCAGACCTTCACATAGGCAAACAGCTTCATCATTATAACCTCCGTGCAGATCAGGAGCACATTCTCTCGGAGGTTATTTCGCAGGCAGAAAATATACACCCTGACGCGATCCTCATCGCCGGGGATATTTATGACAAATCGGTTCCATCGGGCGAGGCAGTCAGCTTGTTTGATGATTTCCTGACCCGCCTTTCAAATATCGAACCTGCGATTCCAACTCTTATTATTGCGGGAAATCATGATTCCTCCCAGCGGCTTGATTATGCCAGCCGTCTGCTCGGCAGCCATCATATCTACATATCGGGAAAAGTCCCGGAGACAGAGGATGAGCATTTGAAAAGGGTCACGCTGGCGGACGGGTATGGAGAGGTGACTTTTTATCTGCTTCCCTTCTTAAAGCCGGGATATGTACGGGGGCTGTGCGGCGGAGAACTGCCGGAGAGCTACACAGACGCGGTGAAGGCGGTGCTGGAGAGGGAGGACATTGATTTCTCAGAGCGAAATGTACTTTTGTCCCATCAGTTCTATACGGGAAACGGAGAGATGCCGGAGACATGTGATTCGGAGCTTCTGAGTGTGGGGGGCATGGACAACGTGGACGTCTCGTCGGTGAAGGAATTCGATTATGTGGCGCTGGGACATCTGCACGGCTCGCAGAGAGTCGGTATGGATCATATCCGCTACTGCGGGACACTTCTCAAATATTCGGTCAGCGAAGCCGGGCAGGAGAAGTCTCTTCATGTAGTTGAACTCGGCGCAAAGGGAGATCCGGTCTGTGTTGAGAAGATCTTGCTTCATCCGCTGCGGGATGTGCGGAAACTGAAAGGGAATCTGGCGGATATCATCGCGCAGGCAGAGGAGTCACAGCAGGAGGATTATGTGAGCGTTACTCTGACGGATGAGATTGACCCGTACAATCCGAAAGAACAGCTTGAAAAAGTATACAGCCACATTCTTGAGGTGCGTACTGATAATGAACGGACACGGAAGAAACTGGAATTTTCCGAAGAGGATATCCGTATCGAGGATCCGGTGTCCGTGTTCAGTGATTTCTACCGCGAGATGCAGGGACGGGAAATGACAGAGGAAGAACAGGGTATTCTGGACAAAGTATTTGACACAGTAAAGGGGGATGCGCCATGAGACCCATAAAACTTACCATGTCTGCCTTTGGTTCCTACTCCGGGGCAGAAGTCATTGATTTTACGAAAATACAGGGCGGCCTCTTTCTTATCACCGGAGATACAGGGGCAGGAAAGACAACGATCTTCGACGCCATCACCTATGCTCTTTACGATAAGACCAGCGGCGGCAGACGCGACGGAAATATGATGCGAAGCCAGTATGCGGCAGAGGATACGGATACCTATGTGGAATATACGTTTTCGTACAGGGGGGAGGAATATACGGTACGCAGGAATCCGGAATATATGCGTGTGGGAAAACGGAAGAATGCGGACGGGAGTATTCGTCTTGTAAAAGAGACGGCGAAAGTCAGTCTGCTTTTGCCGGACGGGAAGGAATATCAGGGAAAGAAGCGGGAGACAGACCAGAAGATCGAGGAGATCATCGGACTGGACGCGGGGCAGTTTACGCAGATTGCAATGATTGCTCAGGGGGATTTCCTGAAGCTGCTTCATGCCGAATCCAGAGATCGTAAGAAGATTTTTTCAAGGATCTTCCAGACGCAGATTTACTGGCGGATACAGGAAGAGCTGAAAGAGCAGGGAAAGCAGTTGTATACCCGCCTGAAAGAGAACGAGACAGATATTCAGCGTGAGATGTCAAGGGTGGATCTAAGCAGTGCGGAGATGGGGCAGGAACCGGCTTGCAACTCCGTGGAACAATGGGAAGAATCGGCTCGTGGCATTGCGGAGCGATGGGAGAAAATCAGCCGCGTCCCCATGCCGTCTGCCGAAGAGGCGCTTGCTGTTTTAAAGGAAATATTAGATGTGGGAAAGCAACATGCCAAGACGCTGGAAAAAGAACAAAAAGCGCTCCGCAAAGAGGCAGAAGAACTACGTATAAGTATTGAGAAAAAGCAGGAGACAAACCGTGTCTTTGACCTTTTGGAACAATCGCAGAGGCGGCTTTTACAGCTTGAAGGTGAGCGTGGTGAGAAGGAGGAACTGAAACGGCAGTCGCTTCTCGGAGAGCGGGCAGAGCGGGCCCGCAGTCTGGAAGTACAGGCAGTCCGCACGAAGAAGGAACTGGAAAAGACAACGGAAGATATGCAAGAACTGCTGGCATGGAAGAAGGAGCATGAGACGGATGAGGAAAGGTTAAGAGAAAAAGTATCCGTGCTGGAGAGAGATCTGGAGCAGACAGAGCCGGGCATGCAGGAGCAGATCATCCGCCTGAGAGAATTTTTGCCGCGCTTTGAGAATGTGCGCAGGCTGCGGGCAGAAAATGCCAGGCGGACAGAAGAACTGTGCCGTTGCATGGAAGTGTGTCAGGCAGCGTCGCAGAAGTATGAGCAGATGTACGAGATGTTCTTCCGGGAACAGGCGGGAATCATGGCAAAAGAGCTGAAAGAAGGGCAGCCTTGTCCGGTGTGCGGTTCCGTCCATCATCCGATGAAAGCAGCCCTGCCGGGAAACGCTCCCGATCAGGAAGCCGTGGAACAGGCGAAGCAGATTCGGGATGATGAGGAGAAGAAGCGCTCTCGGGCACAGGAAAACTATCAGCGCGTTCGTGCTGAATTAGAAGCGGAACAGGCTGCGCTGAAAGAAAATGCGGACAATGAGGCGGAGGTGAAGGCCCGGCTGAAAGTGTCGGAAGAGGAATTGAAAACCAAAAAAGATATTCTGGCGATGACACAACGGGAATATCAGAAAAGCGCCGAGGAAAACCGCCGCAGGAGCGGACAGCTTGAAAGTCTTGCCACGCAGAAGGAGAATCTGGAAAAGCGTTTTACGGAAGAGCAGGAGAATTTCCGTGAGGAGATCAGAAGGCAGCAGTTTTCTGATCAGGATGAATACCGTGAGGCAAAACGGTGGATCGAAGGATGGCAGGAGAAAGCGTCCCGGGTCAAGACGTATGAGGACGCTGTCTTAAAAGCGCGCGCCCAGACTGAGACACTGAACGAGCAGACAAAGGGACGGAAGCGAGAAAATGTCGGGGACGACAAAGAGCGCCAGAAAGAACTTGTACGGCAGATAAATGAGAAGGAAAAGATCCGCCTGGATATCTATGGGAAAAACGTAGGGAATCAGGGCGCGTATGATGCCCTTGTGAAATGCTTTGGTTCTCAGGAAGAACTGCGGAAGCAGTATGAAGTGATCGGCAACTTAAGCCGTACTGCCAACGGGAACTTAAGCGGCAGTGTGAAGCTGGACTTTGAGACTTATGTGCAGAGGAAATATTTCCGGCAGATCATACAGGCGGCGAACCGAAGGCTGGTACGGATGACATCCAATGAATTTATCCTGCAGTGCAGGGAGATAAAGAACTTAAGCAGTCAGGGACAGGCAGGGCTTGATCTGGATGTGTACGATCTTGTGACGGATTCGGTGCGTGACGTGAAGTCTTTATCCGGCGGTGAATCCTTTATGGCGGCCCTCTCCATGGCCCTTGGGCTGGCAGACATCGTGCAGAATACGGCGGGAGCGGTGAGCCTGGACACAATGTTTGTGGACGAGGGTTTTGGTTCTCTTGATGATACTTCTAGGGAGAGGGCGATACAGATATTAAAAGAACTGGCCGGAGAAAAAGGGCTGGTGGGGATCATTTCCCATGTGAATGAACTAAAAGAGCAGATCGACTGGAAACTGAACGTGAGAAAAAGTGAACACGGCAGTCATTCACAGTGGATATATTAAGGCGGCATAGTCAGAGGGCTGCTTTAAATGGGAATAAAACGGATGCGAGGGACCCCGAAACCGGAATCCCTCGTTTTTTCTATACCATTTTCAAATACTGTATACTGTACGCCGGTATTGTGAATTGCCCCTGGAGCGTCACGATATTTTTTTCACTGTTCTCTTCCAGTACCCGGCAGAAATCCCCCTGCAGCTCGTGGTGGTTTGCCGTAAAATCTGCGTCCGCCGCATTGATCGCTATGAGCATGCGTTCTTTGTCTGTCTTGCGCTCAAAGACAAGCTGGTGGTTCGTAAGGACAACATTTTTGTAAGAACCATTGCAGAGAGCATCGCTTTTGTGTCGTGCGGCAATCAGCTTCCGGATAAAGTCTGTCAGCTTATTGGGCTTCGGCTCCTCGAAGCACGGCCGCAACGCATAATCGTTGTCCGGGGCTTTCGCCCCTTCCTCGCCCCATTCACTTCCGTAGTAGAGGCAGGGGATACCCGGCATGCCGAAGAGCAGGCCATACGCCAGAGGGAGATGGTTCTTGTTCGCCAGGATTGTGGCGAGTCTTGACACGTCGTGATTGTCCACGAAAGACATCAGGTGCTTGCCGCGGTAAATACACCATGGCTCCGATCCGTACTGACGATTCAGAGAATGTGCAATCTCAAACATGTTCATGCTGTTGAAGCTGGAATAAATCCCCTTGTAGCACTCATAATTTGTGCAGCTATGGAGCATTTCGTCATTGACGATGAGGTTATAATCTCCGAAGAGAACTTCGCCGATCAGAGCAAACCCCGGCTTGAGTTCTTCGCAGTAAGCGCGGAGTCTGCGCATGAAATTATGATCCAGGCAGTATGCCACATCAAGCCTCAGTCCATCGATATTAAATTCTTCAATCCACATTTTCACACAGCTTAACAGATAGTCAGTTACCTCCGGGTTCTGGAGATTCAGTTTGACCAGTTCATAATGGCTCTCCCATCCCTCGTACCAGAATCCGTCATTATATGCGCTGTTTCCGTCAAAACTGATGTGGAACCAATCCTTGTACGGAGAATCCCATTTCTTCTCCTGCACATCCTTAAATGCCCAGAAGCCTCTGCCTACATGGTTAAATACGCCGTCAAGCATGATCTTGACATCGTGCTTGTGGAGCGTCTGGCAGACCTCTTTAAAATCTGCATTTGTTCCGAGACGACAGTCGATCTTGAGAAAATCTCTCGTGTCATATCCGTGGTTGTCAGATTCAAAGATCGGATTGAGGATAATAGAACCGATACCCAGCTTTTGAAGATATTCCGCCCAGTCTGCAATCTTTAAGATGCGGTGTTCCGTCGTGCCGTCATTGTGTACCGGAGCCCCGCAGAAGCCGATGGGATATATCTGATAAAAAGTTTCATTGTAAGCCCACATAATTTAGTCCCTTTCCGTTTTATGTCTGAGTGCCTTCATGAAAGTCTGGGAATGAGGCACGCACTATGGGAGTATTGTACCATAAATGCTTCTGGAAGAGAAGATATACATGGTGATGTTCCCAATTTATCCTCTAGTTTTGCGTCTTCTTTTTCTCGGACAGTTCTTCTTTGCCCCAGAGCACTCTTAAATTTCGCTTACCATAAACAAACAGGGTAAACAACATTGATATAAGGCAGATGATAATGGTTATAACGGAGACTTCGGGAGTGATATCGATCCAGAAAATGTGGAGGATCATCATGGCATAGAGCAGAGTGGTGGCAACCTTCCCATGGAAATCCGCGCCCACTACCCTGCCTGTTTTCCGGATCATCAAAAGCCCGGTCGTTCCGATAAAGATCTCTTTCATCACGAGCACGCCAAAAGGCGCCGCCATAAGAGGAAAACGTGTGACAAGGCAGAAGAGCATGGCTGCCTGCGTCAGTTTATCTGCAATGGGATCCAGTATCTTGCCCACATTGCTGACTGCGTTAAAATGTCTTGCGATAAATCCGTCAGCTAAATCGGTAAGGCCGGAGAGGATGAGCAGTGCTCCCGCCGGGAAATAATCCCTCTTGATCGTATACAGCCAGATAATGACGGGGATCAGCAGCATGCGGAATAAAGAGAGCAGATTTGGTATGGTTAAAATTTTGTTTTGTGTTTCGCGATTTGAATTCATTTGTAACTTCCTTTTTACTATTATCTCTGTTTTATTGTTCAGTCCGGCGTTGGAAACACAGCCGACAGAAAAAAGTATATAAGGCTTCTGTTTTTCTGTCAATGCGCAGGGAAAAGAAACATGCAAAGCGCTGATTGACACTGAAACAGACAGAATATATACTTAAAAATAAGGGCAATCCATCGATTGAAATGTGTTGACAAAGATTCACTGCTAACAGCAAAGCTTAAGAAGCATTGATCGGGAGGGATTTATTTGAAGAAGAGAAGAGATACGAAGAAGAGAGCGGCTGCATTTTTTCTGACCGCAGTAGTATCGGTATTGGTGTTTTCCGGTATCGTGTGGGCGGAAGAAGAGGGAAGTATAGCAGATGCGGATACAGTGGGAAATTCCTCGGATATTGCCGGGCCTGAGAATGCAGCAGCGGCAGGGGAAAGTGAGGCGGAGGCGCTGCAGGATACAGAGTCAAACGACACTACACACGGAGATCTTGAGGAAGGCGGGACAGAGCTGCCATCTTATCTGGAACCCACACATAAAATTGATAAACTGGAACTTACAAAACGTGAACCTGTGACGCTGTACGAGGTGAGCGTGAGAGCTCTTTCATTCACACCGCAGACCGGGGATGAGGAGAACCCGCAGGTGATGCTATGGATTGGAGGCATGGTTGCCGCGGTTTTAGCTGCTGTTATTATCATTATATGGAAGAAACGCAAATAAGTTTTCAGAACCGGAAGGCAGATAGGCGCAAGGAAAATCTAAAAAATATCTTGACAGGGGGAGAAGCCAGTACTATAATATTACAGCATGACTAAAGGAGAAACAGTATACGCCATAGCCCCGGAGTGTGCTGATTTCACATATACAGGCAAGTAAATGTTATCAGATGATTCTTAATAGGAGGAACACCCATGAAAACTTATATGGCTAACCCTGACAAGATTGAAAGAAAATGGTATGTGGTTGACGCTGAGGGATGTACACTCGGACGTCTTGCATCTGAGGTCGCTAAGGTTCTCAGAGGAAAGAATAAGCCGGAGTACACACCGCACATTGATACAGGCGATTATGTGATCGTTGTAAACGCAGAGAAAGTAAAGGTTACAGGCAAGAAGCTCCAGCAGAAGATCTACTACAATCACTCTGATTATGTAGGCGGCATGAAAGAGACAACACTTGCTGAGATGATAGCTAAGAAGCCGGAGAAGGTAGTCGAGCTGGCTGTTAAAGGAATGCTCCCGAAAGGACCTATGGGAAGAAGCATGATCAAGAAACTTCATGTTTACGCTGGCCCAGAGCACGCGAATCAGGCTCAGAAGCCGGAAGTTCTTACGTTTTAGGTAGAGGTGAAAGGAGGAAATAACAGTGGCTAACGCAAAATATTACGGAACAGGAAGAAGAAAAAAATCAATCGCAAGAGTTTATCTTGTACCGGGAACGGGCAAGATCACGATCAATAAAAGAGACATCGACGAGTATCTCGGACTTGAGACGCTGAAGGTTGTTGTCCGTCAGCCGCTCGTGGCTACAGGTACAACTGACAAGTTCGACGTTATCGTGAATGTATGCGGCGGCGGATATACAGGACAGGCAGGAGCGATCCGCCACGGTATCGCAAGAGCTCTTCTTGAGGCTGACGCTGATTACAGACCGGTGCTCAAGAGCGCAGGTTACCTGACTCGTGACCCGAGAATGAAAGAACGTAAGAAGTACGGCCTCAAGGCTGCTCGTCGCGCGCCTCAGTTCAGCAAGAGATAACAGGCCCGACAAACCAATTCAAAAATGCTCAAAAAGCCCGGAACCATGCGGTTTTCCGGGCTTTTT
>CAJFQC010000010.1 GCA_904418845.1 uncultured Ruminococcus sp.
AATGACAGTGCCGGTCAGGTGCTTGCCGCTCATGCCTTTGGACTTGAACACGGAGCGGATTTTCCGGCTGGTGTCGCGGGCGTAAAACTCGTTCATAATATTGCGGAACGGGGTAAAATCATCATCGCCTTTCAGACTGTCCACACCGTCATTGATGGCAATTAACCGGACGCCGCGCTGCCGCAAAATCTCCATAACCTGGCCGACTTTTAGATAGTCACGCCCCAGGCGGCTCATGTCTTTGATAACAATGGCCTCCACCTGTCCGGCCTCGACTTCCTTCATCATCGCCAGAAAGCCGGGGCGGTCAAAACGGGTTCCTGATACGCCGTCATCGGTGAAGTGGGTGGGGTTCGGCAGCCCATTCCGGCGGGCAAACTCCTCTAACATCTGCTTTTGATGGCTTATGGAGTTACTCTCGCCCTGTAACTCATCATCGCGGCTCAAACGCTCATACAGAGGGGTGATTTTCTCGTTTCTCATGGCTGTACCTCCTGACATGAAAATACTCTAAGTGACTGCTTCACTAACCATGACAAAAACCATGATTAAGAAGTCACTTAGAGCATACATCTCCCGCAGCCAGCTTGTATTTTTTGTACTGCCGGAGTGCAAAATGATCCGGATCTTTTTGTTCCAAAGCATCAAAGAGCAGGTCAACCGCATTCTTGAAAGTCTCATCATCCTCACGGACTTCCATAGCATTTATCATTTCCACCAATGTAGAAAAATTCTGTTCATTGGAAGGCGCTTCATAATAGATGTACCCGATCAACGCCGTGTAAAGCAAAGTTTCAGCCTTGACCCAGAAGTCGTCTCCTGATTTTCCTTCCCCTTTTGTATTGGCAATCAACACTGTTACCAATTTAAGAATGTCCTTCTCATTGTGGATATAAGCAAAAGGATTATAGTGCATACTCTTTGAAAAGTTAATGGTGTTGAATACTTTGATCCTATATGGTTCATATACAATTTTCCCATTTTTTCCCCGGATCGGTTTTCCATCCTTATCCAATTTAGGAGTGCCCCGGCTTAATAGTTTTCCGACTTCAATTAAAACCGTTCCCTTTGGATCAGTAACAACATAAGAGCTGTGCATCTGCATGAGATTAGGCTTTATAAAAAACCTTGTTTTACCAGAACCGGAACCACCCACCACCAGGACATTTTTATTACGGGCATGAGCTGGATTTTTGGGTCTGCCGGACATCATAAGTCCTTCGGTCTGCGTCAGGATGATGTTATTTTCAGGCTTTGGGTCCATAAAGGGGACAATATCTTTTTTTGTTCCCCATCGGGCAGAACCATATTCTACATTTTTGCGGTATTTTTTTGCTTCTTTGCCTTTGAAATAAACCGCAAGCCGTATAATGACCGCCCCACAGAGACCCACTAACCAATCAAACGCGGTTCCTGGCCATATGCTCTGGAAAGCGAGGGAAAATCCCTCGGACAGTCCCAGCAGCTTTTGGGAAGCGTCCATTCCTGGGGCCAGCCGAACTGCCTGTCCCAGCTTCGCAAACACCAAAAGGAACAGAAGGTAAGGCAAATGGAGGATCACCTGCTTTTTCAATGTATCGGTATCTATTTTCAACGCTCCGGTCCTCCATGCTCTTTGTTCTTTACCTTGTCACGGCCAAGAGCTTGTGCCAGCTCCTTGAATTTGGCAAGCTGGGAAAGCAGAGATGGCCTGGTACTTCGAGCAAGATCTTTTCTGGTGTATTCTTTAAATGCTGCGGTCAGGGCATCTGCCTGGTTTGCCTTAAAATACACCGTCCATTTGGGCGGATCCGTTCCGGCACCCTTTTCAATGTGATAACGGATCTCATGCTTTTTGGCAATCCGTTCAAAAGAACGAATCCGTCCGGTCACTTCAATAGTATTGGCTCCGGGGTCCCTGGCAGTCAGCCGCTTCATACTGTTACGGCCAACTTTCGGGGTATTGCGGTCCTGTTCCATCTTTTGAAGTGTAGCAGCAATGGCTGCTTTCAACACCCGGCCAGACAGTTTCGCTGTCTGAACCGTGACCGACATGGTCCTTTGTTCAATATCTTCCTGCAACTACATCCTCCTTTCCGAAATAATATAATATGTTCATTACCGAGCCTCGCTTAGTACCTGCTGACGTGGGGCGTGTTCATAGGCTTTTGCAGCCTGATCAATCTGAATGCGGGCATGCCGAAGGAGCGTCTTAACCATGGAAGCCGGCTCTTTCACTTCCGAAAGTTGCTCTGTCATACCTTTGCACTCGTCCGGCAGATATTCAGCCATTGCTTTACAAACATCTTCCAGACTGCCGATAAACCCCCAGCAACTATCCGAAAGTTCACCATTTTTATACAGTTCAAAGCCATAACATTCACCGCGGAGATAAGCGTCATACTGAGTAACCTCATTTCGCAATAGATCCTCGGCCTTTTTCCGGAGGGCTCCGGTCATTTTCTCCCCGCCAAATTCTTTCAGCACATCCTCTTTGGACACATAAATCCATCCCACCTGTCCGCTGTCCCATTCCGCATGAACCGCCTTCCCCACAAAACTTTCCGTACTCATGGCAAGGCCGGAATGGTCGTAAAGATACAACGGGAGCATGATATATTTCTTCTGGATCACGTTGAGTATTGTGTTATCCACAGCATGGGGATCAGGGCTCGGCCCGGTCATTTTCCGGCCCCAGACCATATTTACCATATTCTCGTAACGCTCCATGCCCCGCTCGTCATTTCCTACAGTATCCAGATACATTTCCCGAAGAAAATCATCTTTGTCCATGTAATTATGTTTGTCGCCCAATGCGTAATGAGGATGAAAACAGACCATCGTTCCAAAATTGTCATTTACTTCACGTGGACTAATCAGCAGGTCGTCCGGCTGCACCATTAAGGCATAAGGTTCCTGTTCTGCCATCAGCACAGGTTATCAACTCCTTTCCAGTTCCTTCTTTTTCTCTGGCGACTTAGGTTCTGTTTTTGCTGCTGCCTTCTTCGCATCGTCAAGTTGTTCCCGCAGCGAACCATCCCGTTTTGTCTCCGGTTTCCGGACACCGCCGAAGAAATCCGGCAGTTCCTTAAATCCAATGCTGTCCACATAATAAGCCGTATCGCGTCCTTTTTCATGCAGTACAACCACATCAGAAACCGATAGAGAGTGTCCCCTAAAATCCTTGGGATGATCAATATTAAAACGGGTATAAATGTCCTCCAGCGTCTCACCGGGCGTAAGTTCTGCAGCATAAACCATTTGGTAATTATCCCTGTCGATCAAAAGTCCTTTCTTTTCCAGCCAGTCAAAAGACATAAAGCGCAGATCATCAGTGTTGTTCGATAAATCAAGCTGGTAAATAGAATAGGAACTGATCCCATACTCCTTTTCATAGGCGGCAATGCGTTCTAACAGAAAATCAGCCTCCCCGTCTAAATGTTCTTCCTGAATGATGCCCGCCACTCTCATGCGGATCTTTCCGGTCTGTCCGGAAAAAAGTTCGTCCGCCATACGCTCTTTTTCCTCATGAAAATCAGAGTGCATATCAAGATAAACATCACTGTATTCCCGAAAGAATGCATCCAGGTCAAAGGCCAGATTTACGGATTCATCCACCCTTATCTGATCCATCTGCACCTCTTGTTTTTCAGGAGAAGGGATTGGCTGCTTAACCGCCAGAATTTTCCCGGCAATGCGTACAAACTGTTCCGGATTCTCAAATTGCTTCCGGTATTTCTCCATAAGATCTGGGGAAAGATCCGCAAATTTCTCTTCGCCAAGTCCACAGAGAAAGAAATTTCCTGCAAGAATGTCATAGATATTGCCCTCATCATCACGAAGGGCACGATTCAATGGCAATCCCATAAGTTTGCCTTCCTCGTTGCAAACCAGAGCAACCGGATCATCATAAGGGTAAACAGCCTGAATATCCCCACCAACAGCAGCCTGCATTGCTTCCAGACCATCGCCAATATCAACTGCATAGGGAATTTTCCCAGGCTCAACCAGTAACACATTCATAACTGCATATCCTCCTTCTTTTTTGTTGTGCCAGAAACGTCAGGTGCTTTTTCCTGGGATTTTGCTATCGTCAATTTTCCAAGAACGGAAGGCTTCTCTGCCTTTTCAGGCAAGGAAATACCGCCCTCCGTAACTTCGGTGGCGGTATGCGCTGCTTTGACCGGTTCCTGGCCTTCCAATGTATAACCCGGCAAAAGTGCTCCATGCACAGTAAAATGTTTCTCATACTGTTTAGGAATTGGTGGAGAAATCTCCGTAAATAAATGTGAATAGGCTTTCTTGCGGCCTTCCAGATACTTCATGGCAGCCGCCTTATCCGTATAACGTTTCTGATTTTGTCCGGCAATCCTTTCTGTATATCCCTTATTAGGAGAATTCACATACACATACCAGGTCACATACCAGGCAACCGGAACACTTTGTTTTGTCTCCCGGTCATATTTTGTATCTTCCCAAATACTGCAGGTCATCTTATAAACTCGGTTACTGATTTCCTGACTGTTTCTCCAGTTATTTTCCTGTTTCCATTGGTTTGATGTATGACTGACTTCCGGAGTACGAAGATATTCCAGCGCCCGATTGATCATCTGTGTCGCGGCAGCCTGCTTTTCCCATTGCTTTGCCGCTGCCTGCACAATACTATAGGCTTTCTGCTCACCGTCGATACTTCCCTGACGCATAGCCTCTAAACTTTCGGTTCCCATTGTAATAAGAGATGAAATATCCACATCTTCACAAAAAACGCTGTGTTCTATCTTAAGCTCATATCCAGGTTTCAGATTATCACCATATCGATAAACACGATAATCCTGATTTTCTTCCAATATATCAGCACCTCCTTATATCTCCGGCATATGAGCCTTTTTTGAAGCCGCCTGCACTGGTGTACTTTTTTCTTCCGGTTTTGTCGCCGCAAGCTGCCCGATCACCGAAGGACGCTCCATTGCAAATATAGAAATCTGCTCGTTTTCGGCCAGTGGTACCTCTGGAACCGCAAGAGGTAGCGTTGTTTCTACATGAGTAAGAATGTGCTGTAATTTCAGATCCGCAACAATCTCGTCAAATACTGTATTGATTGCTCTGCGTTCCTCGCCCTGAGGATAGGCTTTCAAAACCTCTGTTTCCCCGGATTTATCCATAACAATAGCTACTGCACAATCTGCATGACCCGCCAGATAATCAGAAACATAAGGCAGTTTATCTTTGACATAGCAGGCGAACGCTCTTGCTGTCATTTCTACATTGCTGTCCCAATAGCCTCCATCTTTTTCGCATTCCTTTCCCATCCGCACAGAATTGCGGTAGTAATCGGTTTCTGTCCGCCCAATCTGCGGAGTTTTCTGCTCCTGTATCCCATGAAGTATATGCTCAAACATTTCCAGACGGTCACGCTCACTTTTAGGAATCACATGTCCGCTGACAGATTTTTTTAAAGTACTGATCTTATCCACCGAACCGACTTCCCCGGCGAGGAAAGCTGCCTTTAATGCTGCATATTGCTCTAACACACTATCATCCCCATACCGTTTCAGAGAACCAAGCATCGCTGAATCCAACCAGCTTTCCGCATTTTTCTTTGTCCGGCTGTTCTGTGCCTCAATACATTTTGCAGCCTGTTCAGGTGTCTCCGGCTTGTACTTCATGGTATCAATGAGCTTTTGAAATAGTGGGTAAAGACGAGGCTGTTCTGAAAGCATCCCTTTTGCACCCATCTTTGTTCCCAGATAATCATCAAAACCATGCCACCATTCATGTGCCAGTGAACCGGCTCCGTGCATCTTCGTAAGGTTAATGACTTTGCGAAGTGGTTCATAATGAGCTGCAGCATTTCCGCTGCCTCTGGCACCAAAAGCAATGGCAAGCGTACCATCAAAGGCAATATCCTGATCGCGGATCTTTAAGACAGCCGCCAGGTCTTTCAAGGCTTCAAACCCCATATCCAGGGACGCTTGCCGGTCATTCTGGTTCATCCAGTTTCCAAATTCACCTCCACGAAATCCAAAAGTATCAAGATAATGCTGGCCGGTAATTTCTTGACCGCTCCGGTAGTCCGGACCTGTTCTTCTTACATGCGAAAGCTGCGGAGGGGTAAACCGAACCTTTCCGCCTTTGCTTCGCTGCCTGGCAAAATCCTGTACCCATTTCAATGCCGCCTCACGAGACTCCAAATTAGTCTGCAATATGGAATAACCCTTCGTCACGTAATAAGTGCCAGATTTCCAGTCGTTATTTTTTGAATAGGTATTTTTCCCGTCATTGAAATGGATGGCATATCCCTTTGGCACCTTTTGGTCTTTGGAAACGCCAAACTGTTCCCGCTGTGCTTTCTGTGTGAAGTTCCGTTCAAAGTAGGAAGCGGAACGGATATACAGGATTTGTGCCAGCTTATTGGTTATAACCGGATTATCCTGACCTTTCTTGGTAGCACGATAGTGAATTCCACTGCTCCAGCCCTGTACCTGCTCCACATATCCATTCTTTACCAGAAAGCGGTCATAGGCTTGCATAGCGTCATCCAATGTACGCACATCCTCAATTACTGCCTGTAACTGCCGGACAGTCTCGATATATTCCTCTTGTCTGGCGCGTTTAAGTTCCGGAGTCATATCACTGTAATGATACTGGGGAGAAGCCCCAAGACTATCGCGGGCTTTTTTGATGAAGTAAACTACACCAAGAGGAACGCCATCATCAAGCATGGCCTGATAATCCGGCTTTTTCCAGACATTATCCTTCCTGACAAACTTCTCTGCCTCCCGCTCATTCATGCTGCCAAGATCATCCACATACAGGCCACGGTCTTTCCATAGATCTTTTTTTGCGCCTCCAATCTTTTCACCAAAATCTTCATGTTGTAAATTGTCTGCCAATCGACATCACCTCCAGTCTTGCAAAAATATGAAGCTCATAAGCAAATGTAATAAGATCTGTATTACGAATCAGACAGATCTGTGGAAGGGGTTCATTTTTCAATCAAATTCCTCCTGTCCGGCAAGTGCTGTCCACCGGCAATCTTGTTTACGATTTCCGGCCCGGTTTCATAAATCTGCATCAACCGTTTTGCTGTACCACTTGGCTGAACGGCACCGCTGGTCCAAAGCCTGACAGTGGAAGGCGTAACATTCATCAAAAGTGCAAAGCCCTTTTCATTCATATCCAGCCTGTCCATTAAGATCTTGATCATATCGGGACCGTAATCCGGGCACCGGGCAGTTTCGGCAATCATCTGCAAAACGGTATTTTTTGCTTTTGTCATATTAAAATCCTCCTGTTAAATGGAAACAGCCGCCTTTTTCTGGCGGCATTGTAGTTGGCGGTCTTTGATTTGTTCTCTCATACGCAGCAGTTTTTCGTTATAATCTTTTCCGATCCGGGGTGGGTTGATACCTACCCGGATTTGCTTAAATCGTTGGTCCTCATGGAGCATATCTTTTATTTTCCGGGCATTAGTAAGTCCGGCAAGATCATTATCCATATAAAGTGTAACTCGCTTTATTTCTGGGTGACGTTCTAAAAATGCGATCAGAGCCACATGAGAAGTGCCTCCCAGAGATAAGCGGTAGCCGTCCCATTCCCAACCTTCCAGTTCCTGCAGTGTGGCATGTGAGAGAGCATCAATAGGAGCCTCAAAAACTGCTACATGACGACTGTCCGGACTCTTTGGCGGGTAACAGAAGCTAAATTCCTTGTTACTGCCGTAAACATCCTTTTTGAAATTACCGGTAATGCTGCGCATACAGGCAAACTTCGCTTTTCCTGTACTGTCTTTTCCAACAAATACACAGACTGGTTCACCATGATACCGTGCCTCATAAGCAAGTCCACTCCGAAAGCACCGGCTGATCACATTCGTGCTGATTCCACGGCGTTGCAAATACGAAACAGCAGCAGTGGCACAGCGTCTGGCCCAGGGAAGTGTAAATGGTTTCTTCTCCGGTTCTTTCTGTTCCTGCCTTACCGTTGTTCGACAAACCGGCATCTGCTGAATTTCTGCACCTATCAGTGTATGAACAGCATCCACCAGACCAAATCCTCGAATCTGGATCAGGTAATCCAGAGCGTTAATGCTTCGACCTCGACTGTTCCAGTACCAGTATTTTTTCCCAGTCACATAGACCAGACTGTCATGCTCCTTATGGCGGTAATTGGGTCCATCCCGTTTCAGCACACCTGGTTCATGAAATTGCAGATAAGCAAATAGGTCTGCCTCCCGTGCTGCCTGGATCTGCTCTTTAGTTACGCCTGGCATACATTTGGCGTATTATTTTTCATTGTGCCTTGCCTCCTTTCCCTCAATCACATAAAAAAAACGCCTCCTGGCGTCTAACAACCGTACAGATCATGATTGACCTCGGCACGATAATAACTATCCATTGTTGCCGGAGCATTATATAATGCCGCCAGCAGATAAGCCTTGATATTGTTGACTTTCGTATTGTTCTTGTCAATACAGTCAAAAACATACTCTAAGTGACCGGAATTGATCTTTAAGAACCGGCTCCGGACAATCTCCCGCGGAAAGTCATCTCCAGCAATGCGAATATATGGCCGTCTTGAAAGCACCGTTTCCAACATAAGTTCCACCGTCTCGTCCATGCGCTCCCGGCCATAACGGGGAACCAGAAAATCATACTCGATATTTTCTTTGATAATTTCACGGTATGTATCTGCCATATCCATCATATCAATCCCGTCCTGACTGCTTACCTTTTCTGGCTCTGTAGGATAGATTGATTGATGTGTTCTTGATATATTCGTTTTTAATTTTTTAGTTTTTTGTTGATTAGTATTTAATTGTGCGGGATTTTCCTGTTCAGGTTCTGCCTGTTCAGGTTTTGCCTGTCTTGGATTTACCTGTCTTGGATTTTCCCGTTTAGGTGGCCCCCCCTTGTTTTACGTCGGTTGAGGGCTTTTCATGGATTGTATATTCAATATCGCCGAGCTGTCCGTTATTATGTCGGAGGCGCTGCCTGGTAAGATACCCATGCCGCTCCAGTTCCTTCAGGGCGGTAGTAATAGAATCTACACCGTCCTTACAGATATGGGCAAGTCCCTTTGTGGTATAATCCCAATCTTCCGGCAGCGACAGCATAAGGGAAAGAAGCCCCTTCGCCTTTAAGGACAATTCCGTATTACGCAGATGATGATTACTCATAACCGTAAAGTCCTTTGTTTTCTCTACACGGAATACCGCCATTTCACAGCCTCCTTTCTTCAATAATTCTGTTACAAAGCGCGGTCTCTGCGGTCATAGTGAAGATGTCCGCCTGAGACCTTCGCATGATTTTTCAGTTTTACTTCTCCCCGTTCCTGACTCTCTAAAAACTTCTGGTAGCCGGTCTCTGTAAGAAACAGGCGCATCTTGTCGCCCTTATCCCCGACAGGGGAACCATAAGACAGTACATCAAAGACGATCATGTGCCTTACCTCCGGGTCAAAACGTTCCAGGGCCATAATGTCGTGCCCCTTTAATTTCTCGGCACCGGACTGCTGCCTGGCCTCGGCAATCTTTTCTCCAATAGTCCGAGGCGGGTGGGGAAGCCGGTAATTCTTCTGAATATCTTTCACCAGATCCATGCACTCACCATCCGACAGAACACGTATCTTCGCCATAAGACTTTCTGCGGTCTTTCGTTGTTCAGGATTGTTTGAATAACGAACAGTCATATAAAGCTCATTCATGATCTTTGTCTGGCAATCTCCCTCGACCTGAAAAAGCAGATTTTTTTCCATTTCATTCAATTCCATGTAAGGCTCCTTTCTTCGTAAATCAGGTATAAAAAAAGGGTGCTCACCAAAAAATGATGAAACACCCTACCTGGCAATATTTTTTTATATGAGAGCATACTTCTCGTAATGAGATATAAACCACTTCCAAATCAGGACTCCCATCACTCAAAGTATCGCCAATAATTCTGGTACATATTCAACAGTACCAGAATCCAATCCCTCCTTTCTACATCGGGTTTTGGTCTGAAAACTTGGACAAAATCAGCGAAAACCCCAGTGTTTTCAAGGTTTCTTACCTTTTGTCCCTATTATAACTCAATAGTCTATCCTTCTGACTATCCCCGTTGCTTTCATATAAAAAATCCTCCGTCTTGCAAATATCTACAAATCTTACTCATTTCTGTCAGTAAATGTAGTATTTGTAAAACAGAGGAATTTATTCGCTGCCGCAGTATAAAACATGTTCTACATCTTGAAGTATCGTAACTGCAGCGCCATTGTGCTACAGCATTTCTTTATACTGCTCTGCAATATTAAGAGTGTGGTCTCCCATTCTTTCAAAATCCGTCAATATCTCAGAGAATACAATACCACTCTGCGGCTTACATTTTCCTTTCTTTAAGCGCTGAAGCTGCTTCTTAAAATACTTGTCCCGCATATCATCGTTCTTCTGTTCCATAACAACTGCCTTGGCAAGGACTTCGTTCACATTCGCTGCCGTGACATCCCTTACATTATCAAGCGCTGTCATGCACTGCCGCTTCATCTCTCCAAGTTCCTCCAGCACATTTTCCGAGAACTGCTGATCCCATTTCTTCATATCATCGGCATATTCCAGCAGATTTACCGCATGGTCGCCGATACGTTCCAGATTGCTGATAATCACATAGTAGCCATTGATCTGGAGTGAATCTGACATAGACTTCTCACTTGTCATAAGTGACACGATATACTCTGAAATCCCTTTGTTCAGATAATCTATGTACTCCTCCCTCTCATTGATCTTCGACTTGAGTTTGTCGTCGTACTGGATCAGAATATCAAAAGCATCTGCGATATTTTTGGACACCATGCCAAGCATGCGCCCTACTTCGTCGCGTACCTGAGATACAGCCATCGCGCTGTGTCCGATCACATAAGAAGTCTCAAAAGGGCGGATGTATTTGAGCCGCAGTTCCTCGTCATCCGTCTTCTTGCTGTCCGGAAGAATATGTACCGCTGCGTTTGCCAGAGTAGTGCCAAACGGAAGAAGAAGAAGTGTCGTCACAATGTTGAATATGGTATGTGCGTTTGCAATCTGCGCCACCGGATTGCCCGGGGTAAGCGACTCGACCATCTCCACATACGGTGTGGTCATACATACGATTGTGAATATGACAGTGCCGATCACGTTGAACAGCATATGGATAATCGTTGTCCTCTTCGCATTTACCTTAGTACCGATAGAGGCAAGGACTGCCGTGATACATGTTCCGATATTCTGTCCAAAAAGCACATACACCGCGCTGGAAAGCGGGATCATGCCTGTGGAGGCAAGCGCCTGGAGAATACCGATAGAAGCAGAAGATGACTGGATCAATGCTGTAAAGAGCGCTCCGACCAAGATACCAAGCACTGGATTGCTGAACTTCGTCATCATCGCGATAAACTCTTCAGACTCTTGAAGCGGAATCATTGCCGCGCCCATCATGTCCATGCCCATGAACAAGATACCAAGCCCGGCGAAAATGCTGCTGATATGGTGCACTCGATCGTTTTTGACGAACATAATCGCCCCCACGCCGCCGATGGCGAAAATCGGAGCGATGGCCCCCATGTCAAGGGCAATGAGCTGTCCGGTGATCGTTGTACCGATGTTTGCGCCCATGATGACCCATACCGCCTGTTTCAGAGTCATGAGCCCTGAGTTTACGAAACCAACGAGCATAACCGTCGTCGCAGAGGACGACTGGATGACCGCAGTGATGCCGGCGCCTACCAGCACGCCTTTCACACGGTTTGACGTCAGTTTCTCAAGAATGGCCTTCATTTTATTTCCCGCTGCCGCTTCAAGTCCGTTGCTCATCATCTGCATTCCATACAGGAAAAGCGCAAGACCTCCGAACAGAGAAAGCACGTCTGTTATTCCCATTCCTTTTTCTCCTTTGCATAATTCAATTTTTTGTCAGTATACTATTTTTATTGTGAACTCCTTTGATGATCTGCACTTTGACGCATCATCCTAAAATTAACACGCTGTACTCAGACGTGTCAATCAGATTTTACTTTTTTCTTATATTTTCTTTTCCTGCTTTTAACAATACGTCCTGAGCGCCGTATATCAGAACTGTTATACAGTTTCTCATCATCTATTGAAATGCGCATTTTATTCTGATAAAATCATGGACATGAGGAAGTGAAAGAACATGAGTTTAAAAATACCGATTGAAACCTCTGCACGGCACATCCACATCACACAGGAGGATTTTGAAACTTTATTCGGACCCGGAACCAAGCCCACATTTTCAAAAGAATTAAGTCAGCCCGGACAGTATGCCTGCAAGGAAAGACTCACTGTAGTCGGACCGAAGGGCAGATTTGAGAAGGTCGTTATCCTCGGCCCATACAGGAAGGAAACACAGGTGGAGATCTCAGTGACAGACGCACGCCGCCTCGGCATCAAGAGTGTAATCCGCCAATCCGGAGACATAGAAGGCACGCCGGGATGTACTCTTATCGGTCCTAAAGGAACGATCGAGCTGTCCAAAGGTGTCATTGTCGCCAAGCGGCACATCCACATGACTCCCGTGGACGCGGTCCGCGCTCACGTCAAGGACAATGATATTGTGTTCGTCATCACCACGAGCTATGAGCGTTCGCTCATCTTTTCGGACGTGGTCGTGCGTGTCAGCCCGTCATTCTCTCTTTCCATGCATGTGGACACTGACGAGGCAAATGCTTTCGCAAATGAAGAGAATCCCACAGGCGTAATCTTGAAGCTCTTTAACGGGCATACATACAGTCTCCAGAACTGGGCCGATGAACTCCAGTCAGGCATCAGCCGCTGAGTGTTCCCGTGTGACACGGCGCCCATATACTGGCGCTGTCTGAAAAGAAAAAGAAAGGATATTCACCTTATGTTCGTATTAATATTCGAGCAGCTAATGAAGATGTTCTTCATCATGCTGCTCGCCTTCGTGTGTTACCGTCTCAAACTTGTAAATCAAGAAGGGAACCGCTCCGTTTCCAACCTTCTCCTTATGGTCGTCAATCCTTTTGTCATCCTGACCGTATACCAGACCGACTATGATCCTGAGCTGGTGCACGGGCTTCTGCTGGCGTTCGCCGCCGCGGCCCTTACACATATTCTCGGTGTTTTTGTGGTCACCATCCTGATCCGTCCTAAAAACGGCCCGGATTATTGTATTGAACGCTACAACGCTATGTACTCTAACTGCGCTTTCATCGGCATTCCGCTGATCAGCAGCGTCCTCGGGGACACAGGTGTCTTTTACCTGACCGCGTATATGGTCGTGTTCAATCTTTTCACATGGACACACGGAGTCGTGCTCATGGAGAAAAGATGCTCCCTGAAAAACTTAAAGGAAGGCCTTTTATCGCCCATGTTCATTGCAACGATCCTTGCGGTAGTCTTATTCTTCGTCCAATTTAAGATCCCGGACGTACTTTTAGATTCCATGACTTATGTAGCTGATATGAACACACCGCTTGCAATGATGGTAGCAGGCTTCTCCGTGGCTCAGGCTGACCTCACAAAGATGCTTCGCAATATGAGACTTTATGCAGTCTGCGCCATCAAGCTGATGATAATGCCTTTGCTCCTCCTTCCATTCCTCATGCTCATGCAGCTTCCTCAGGCGGTGTCTCTCACCACTCTCATTGCCACAGCTTGTCCTTCAGCGGCAACAGGAACCATGCTGGCAATACGTTATAAACAAAACTATACTTATTCCTCAGAAATATTTGCACTGTCTACTGTGCTTTCCGTCGTTGCGATCCCTGTAATCGTGATGATCGCAGAGCGCTTTCTTTAATAATATACCAGAACAGCTTTAATGTGCCAGTTCCGTTATAACATTTTGATGTGTCAGTTCATAAAAAGAGCGCCGGTCTTAAAAGTATTTCCGCGAACCGGCGCTCTTTTTATGTATCTTTACACTGATGTGCCAAGAATAAAACCAAAACTACTCAACGCTCTTTAACGATTCTACCATATTAATCTTCTTTAACTTAAAGTACATAGCTCCATTTACCAGACAGGAGAACGCTGCTGTCAGCAGGAAACCATATACAAAGCTGCTCACGTCAATATTTCTCCCGAACATAACGTTTTCGATCTCCACAGTAACGATAATGAAGCGGTGCAGAATCTTTCCAAGCACCATACCAAACAGCGAGCCAAAAAAAGTGAGCACGATATTTTCCCTATACACATACGCACAGATTTCATTGTTGTAGAAACCGAGCACTTTTAGAGTAGCCAGTTCTCTCTTTCTTTCTGTGATATTGATGTTGTTCAGATTATACAGCACAACGAAAGCAAGCATTCCCGCGGACATGATGAGCACCACGATAACAATGTCCAGAGAACCGAGCATATCATCTACCTGCCGCCTCATATCTGTCGTATAGCTTATGCTTAAAGTGCCGTCATGCTTAAGCACCGTCTCTCCGACCTCTTCTGCCTCTTCGGTTGTCCGTTCTATTGTCTTGTAAAACATACAGTTGTAATCAGGGATCTCGCCATACACTTTTTCATAATATCCGGGCGTCATGTAAAGATAATGCCCCATATAGTTTTCACACACTGAACTGATCTTTACGCTGAGATCACCCTTGTCCTCATCACGTATCACTATACTGTCTCCGGCTTCTACTTCCAGCTCTTTTGCCATCTTCTCTGTCAGAATAGCGCCGTCCTCACTGAGCCGGTACTCTTCACCTGTGATCCGGTCCTGAAGAACGACAAATTCGGAAAATCCATCCACATCTTCCGGCACATCAATATAAACGTCATGCCACTCATCATTATTTCCCAGCGTGATCTGAGTAAGGAGTCCTTCCGCTGACCCTGACACATTTTTATCCGACTGAAGAACCTTCAACAATCCTGCACGCTCTTCCTCTGTGATATCTTCCTCGAGTATAATGTTCCCGTCATAGAGCTGGATCTCCCCATACTGGATATCAACAATGGCAAAAATCGAATCTTTCAGACCGAATCCGACCAGCATCAATGCCATACAGCCGCCGATACCAAAAATCGTCATGAAGAACCTTTTCTTATAGCGAACCAGATTCCTTATGCTCGCTTTCCACGAGAAATTCAGGCGTTTCCATATGAAAGGCGCTCTCTCAAGAAGCACCCTCTGTCCCTGCTTCGGCGTGGGCGGGCGCATCAGTTCAGCCGCCTGTTCCTTCAATTCGTTAAAGCATGACATAAATGTCGCTGCCAACGTACATGCCAGCGCGGCGGCGGCAGCTCCAAGACCGTACTGGATATTATATGGAATGGACAATTCATTCATATACGGGAACATGATTCCATATGCGTTGATTATAATATACGGAAAAACCTTCTCCCCGAATAAAATGCCCACTGTGCTTCCTGCTACCGTCGCCAAAAGAGCATATCCCAGATATTTTCCTGCTATAGAGTGTCTCTCATAGCCCAGCGCTTTGAATGTACCAATGAGCGTTCTCTGCTCCTCTACCATCCTTGTCATTGTTGTAAGACTGATCAACGCTGCCACAAGGAAGAAAATGACAGGGAACACTTCCCCAATAGCTTTCATCCTATCTGCATTATCACCATACGACGTGTAATCAGGAAGATTATTTCTATCGTATACATACCACTCTGGTTTTTCCAGTTTCTCTAACTCCTGTTCCGCGGCGGCGAATTCCTGCCATCCTTTATCAAGATCAGCCCTTGCATCTTCAATCTGTTGTTCACCGTCCTCAATCTCGGCCCGGGCTTCAGCTTCGCTCTCATAGTATTCCTTCCAGCCGTCGTTGACCTCGTTCTGAGCAGCCACCAGTTCAGCCTGTCCTGTCTCGATCTGACCGGCGGCATCCTGAAGCTGCTGCTGTCCGCTCTCCAATTGTTCCCACCCGCTGTTAATCTGATCCTGGCCAGATATAAGCTGTGACTTTGCGGCATCTATCCGGGCCTGTCCCTCTCCGATAGCTGTCTCTGCGTTCTGTATCTCAGCATACAGCCCGCTCATCATCCCAAGCGTGTAGTCGTCTGTCTGACCGCTGGCGGCGAGTGCATTATACTGTTCTTTCACCTCATTTAACTGTTCAATCTGTTCATTTAAAGTGTCAATATTGGCATTTAGCTCTGCCTGTCCCTGATCGATCTCCTCCTGTCCGTTCAACAGCTCCTGTCTCAAAGTCTCCATCTGCT
Organism: uncultured Ruminococcus sp.; assembly: GCA_904418845.1. Lineage (GTDB taxonomy): Bacteria > Bacillota > Clostridia > Lachnospirales > Lachnospiraceae > Mediterraneibacter. The sequence goes on from CAJFQC010000010.1 coordinate 16,145, forward strand.
CCTGCGAGGATATAAGCTCTGCTTTTGCAGATTCCATCTGACTTTTTCCGTTGTCGATCTCTGTCTGCGCGTTTTCCAACTGCTTCCTGGCATCGGTCAGCTCTGCCTCGGCCTCGGCTTTTCCTTCTTCCAGCTCCTGCTGTGCGACGACAAGCTCCTGCTCCCCGTCTTCCAGCTCCGCCTTCGCCTCCTTGATCTCTTCCTCTGCCTCAGCCAGGACTTCTTCATAACGGGCTTCTTCCCGTTCTTTCTTAATAGCTTCCACATTATCCAGCGCTTCTGCCACTGCATCGTCATAGGCATTGGTAAAAGCTGTCAATTCCTTAGCCCCTTTTACCTGTGCGTATATCTCTGTATATACATCAAGGGTAAAACTCTCCTCAGGCACGCAGATGAACGCGGTAACACTTCCACTTCCAATGGTCGTGTTCCCTCTCTGAAAAGAAATATAATTGGGGCTGCTCACCGCGCCTGTGACGGTAAAGGTATCCCCTGCAAGTGTATCTGTGATCTCGTCCTCAGTCCCGCTCAAAAGTGTGATCTTATCCCCGATCTCTATCTCGCTCTGAGACAAATAATCCGCATCCACTGCGCACTCATTCTCTGCCTCAGGAAGTCTTCCCTCTTCAAGCTGCAGCTGGTTCATCGTCGGCAGCATAGACATGACATGGACTACGATCTGGCTGTCGCCATCTGTGCAGAGTGCGTCCACGGAATACCCGCCCTCTGCATACGCGATGCCGTCCACCTCTTCTATGGCGCTGACGTCATCTTCCGTAAGACCCAATGTACTGATCACCTGTATATCCATCAGATTCTTCGCGTCAAAATAGGCGTCGCCCGAATATCTCATATCAGGTTCTGAAGCACGGATACCGGAGAAAAACGCACATCCAATGGCAACGATAAAAAAGATAGACAGAAAACGTCCGAGACTGCGCCGGATCTCCATATAAAAGTCTTTTCTCAAAGCCTGTTTCTTCATCCGTTTCTCCTACCATTCTATCTCATCGATGGACATCGGATTTACATTTAATTCCATTTGAGATACTTGTCCGTTCTTGATATGTATGAGACGGTCCGCCATAGGCGCAATCGCCTGATTATGCGTAATCACGATAACTGTCATCCCGCGCTCCCTGCACATATTCTGCAAAAGCTTCAATATGGCCTTTCCCGTATTATAGTCCAGCGCTCCTGTAGGCTCGTCACAGAGCAGGAGCTTTGGATTCTTTGCCAGGGCCCTTGCAATGGACACCCTCTGCTGCTCCCCGCCCGAGAGCTGCGCCGGGAAATTGTCCAGCCGGTCACCCAGTCCCACTTCACAAAGCACTTCCCGCGCGTCGAGCGGATTCCTGCATATCTGGAGTGCCAGCTCCACATTTTCAAGAGCAGTCAGATTTGGTACCAGATTGTAGAATTGAAATACGAATCCGATATCTTCTCTCCGGTATCCTGTCAGCTGCTTTGCATTGTACGCCGTGATTTCTTCCCCGTCCACAGTCAGAACTCCGTCTGTGGCGGTATCCATTCCACCGAGAATATTGAGCACCGTCGTCTTTCCTGCTCCGCTGGGGCCGACAATCACAACAAATTCGCCTTTATTGATAGAAAAATTGATATTGTCCGCCGCGCGGATCTCCACCTCTCCCATCTTATAGACCTTTGTAATGTCCTGTAATCTCACGAACTCTTCCATATGTATACTCTCCCAAAACACGCTCTCTTATAAAATCAGGGCGGATACCAGTATCCGCCCTGTCTGATCTCCTTCCCTATATTATAACATGATAACTGCACATTTTCTGTGTTTTTAAACTAATTTCAGAATTTTTTATAACAGTGTCGTCAGCCTCTGTTGAGCTTCGCAGCATACCTGAACAGCACCAGCCCGATCAGAAACATAACTGACAGAGCACTCACCCCGAAATTCACGCTTCCCGTCACCTGACTTAAAAATGACACCAGCGCTGTACCGAGCACGGAAGCCCCTTTACCGCAGATATCATAGATGCCGAAGTATTCCCCAGATTTATCTGCGGGAATGATCTTGGCGAAATACGATCTGGAGAGTGCCTGTATCGTCCCCTGAAACATTCCCACAAGGACGGCAAGTATCCAGAAATCAACCTGGCTGTCCAGCCAGTAAGCATATACCGCGATGCAGAAATATGCCGCAATACAGACCGTGATGATATTTTCTGCTTTGACCTTCTTCACGAGTCTGCTGAAGATGAGCACTGCGGGAAATGCTACGATCTGCGTCACCAGAAGAGCCAGAAGAAGACCTGTACTGTCCAGTCCGAGAGCCTGACCGTATGCCGTAGCCATATCAATCACTGTATACACGCCATCAATATAGAAAAAGAACGCCAGCAGAAATATAAAGATGTGTTTGTCCTTCACCAGTTCTACGAATGTATATCCAAGACGGCGGAAACTGTTTCTGACTACATGTGTCCCCGCATCTACATAATATCTCTGCTTATAGGAACACAGAAGCGGCACGGAAGAGCCCAGCCACCACAGCGCCGTGATGATAAACGCAAGTATCATCGCAGTCTGCATCCCGATTCCGATGGAATCTGCACCGAGCACAAGGACAAGGCACGCTACAAATGGGATGCAGCTTCCGATATAGCCCCATGCAAACCCATGGGAGGATACAGAATCCATACGTTCCGGCTCTGTGACATCGGTAAGCATGGCGTCATAAAATACCAGACTTGCCGAATATCCGGTCTTGGCAATGATAAATACGCCCAGGAACCAGAGCCACGACGACAGAAATCCCAGCAGAACACAGCCAAACACACCCACACCCATGGCGATGGTAAAGATGATCTTCTTAAAATTCTTCGTGTCCGCCACCGCTCCCAGCGTGGGGCCTAAGAACGCCACAAGAAGCGTACAGATAGATGTGGCATATCCCCAGTATGCCAGATAGTCCACATCTGAGATTCCTGCGCCTCCTGCAAGAGAGTTAAAATAAATAGGGAAGATGGTGGCTACCATCATAGTAAAGGCAGAATTCCCCACATCATAAAGTACCCATTTCTTCTCGATCGAAGTCAGTTTGAATTTCATTGTTCTTTCTCTCTTTCCTAATTTCTAACTTTAAACACGTCCGCCTGGAACCAGTTCCCCCCTATGCTGTTCCATAAACACTGATACTTAAATTATACCTTGAGATTCTCCCAGTCATCTCCGGCACCAAAGGTCCTGTGGAAACGCTCCGGAAGTTCAGTTCCCTCAAATAAGGCTTTCTGATAACGGATAATCAGTCCTGCCGCCAGCGGAACTGCGCCTGAATACAGCTTTTTTAGAAACTGACAATACTCCCTGCATTCCGGATTAGGCTCAAGACTCATAACCATTCCACTCATTGATTTATACATGCCCGCAATCTTCATTCCGCCGAAAAGAACCTTACGTTTAAGCATTCCCGGCGCATGGAGCAGCTTATGGTAAAAAATCATTCCCTTCAATGTTTTTTCTATGTTCTCCGCTGTAAGTTCCTCATAAAACGGCGCAATAACCTCTCCATTCTCTCTGCTTGGATGGATGTGCCCTGTCGCCAGATAACGAACCGGGTTGATATAGTCTCCCTTTAACAGAAAACGGTCAAACTCCATCTCAATCTCCGAATGGCTGATACCTCTGGTCTGTATCATTTTCTCAATATACGGATGGCACTCGCTGTCCAGCGCGAAATGGCAGATGACCCCATAGATATATGCCCGCGCAGCTGCAGGATTCTGAGCACTCTTCACCACATCCAGTCCGTGGAGGAAAAACTTGTCCGCCATCTTATCGTGCAGTCCATATCCCTGTGCAGTCACAGGATTTTTCTTTATCGGATTATAATAAAAGAGAATGTCCGGGCCGTGAACGCCGATATCAAAGAGCTCCCTGTTGTTCTCAATGGCGCTTTGCAGCGGACGTGGAAGTGCACTTATGACCTCTTTTCCGAATTTGTAATGTGCGTATGTTGTTGGCATTAATGTCCCTCTTTTCTGTTTTTCTGACCTTCCCCGTCCAAAGACAGGAAATAATCCCTCTGGTTATTTATTATCACATACACAGGAGAAAAAATCCAGATATATAGATAGTCTGAATGTTAATTTTTTGTGAGATTGTGTTTAAACCTTGACTTTTTACTGTTCTCCTCCTATATTAGGTATAGTATAGATGACTGTGCATATAATATCATGCATTATCTGTCATTCTTATATCTTGGGCTTGTACTGGTTTCGACAGGGATCTTGAAGATGGAGAAGCTATCCGCAGGCTGATGCGTCAAATCGCAAATCTAAAATTAAACGCTAACGACAATTACGAATTAGCTGCAGCCTAAATGCTGCATGCCGCCTCTAAGGCACTCACACCATAGAGATCCGGCATCAAACATGTGAGAAACGATGACGGCAAAGCTTTGAGCCGTCAGGCGTATCATGAAGCTACTGAAACCGCAAGGATGTCAGTTTTCCGTGCGGCGGAGGGAATGAAAAAGAACTGACTATGATAGTAGAAGTACATGGGATAGGTTTTTGGACGCGGGTTCGATTCCCGCCAGGTCCATAATCAAGGGGAACAGCGAAAATCTGCTGTTCCCCTGCAACGAGATCGGCCGCTGTGCGGCATCCCACTGAATGAAAACGGCGTATGTCCAAAATGTGGTTATAGAAAACGCTGATCCTATGGGAAAGCCTTTAATATATGCTATTACAAAAAGCCTTTACTTGTGCGCAGACTTTTATTCTATAGTGGGCTGCGCCCTATATTATATAAAGAAAAGAGGAGACATCTGAATTTATGCAGCCATTCAGATATCTCCTCTTTTTTGCAGTACTTAAGCTTTGCATGGAGTATACGGGATTCGAACCCGTGGCCTCAACAATGCGAATGTTGCGCGCTCCCAACTGCGCTAATACCCCGGATGATAATGGAAACAACGGGGCTCGAACCCATGACCTCCCGCTAGTCAGGCGAGCGCTCTCCCAGCTGAGCTATGTTTCCACATCTGTCGTTTATTATATCACTCATTGGCATAGATGTATAGACTTAATTTTTCCTTTCTCCGTCTTTCCGCACTACTGCCACCGCCTGCATATGCTGGGCGCAGTGCCTTTCCTCAACTATAGCTTTCGGATAATGAATGAGTCCATTTCCCTCATACGGATCATTAAAATAATATCCTTTTTCGTCATATCCAACAAGGAGCATGCAATGTTCGTTAGATACCCATGTAAATACTTCCCCTGTGTCCATGAATCTCCACTCTGGTCCGATAACTGGCTCCCGCATATTGATACACGCCCAGCACACAACAGGCATTCCACTGTCAATATATTGGTGAATCAGTTGCGGAAGCGGGGTTCGCGTCTCATCCACAACTTCATACACTGGCATGCGCTCTCCGCACGCCTCTTCTGACGCCTTGCCTCTCACTGTCCTCTCTGATAATACTTTGTCAAGCGCTTTGGCGATCACCGGAGCATAGCACCCAAAGGACTCGTCATCATACGGACTTCCACAGAAATATTTGCGCGGGTCGGGGCCATAAAGCTCTCCGTCCCGCTGTTCAAATTCCTGTTTATCCAGATAATTTTCTATAAACTCATCTACCGTGATATCCACTCCCAGAAAACGGAGCAGCATCACTGCAGATACGCTCTCACATCCAGTCGGATATGCGCCGCTCTGATCGATATACGGCGCATCGATCAGTACACGATCAGGCATTACCTTTCTCCCGACTCTTTCCGAGAACAACCTTCATACCGGTGAGCACTGCCAGAAGAACGATCAGGCTGACCCCCAGAGCGACCCACCAGATATGCACAACCCCTGCCAGGATGTACCCGAAGAAACAGATAGCCGCCACGACCGCCGCATACTGCATCTGTGTGGACACATGGTTGATGTGGTTACTCTGCGCTCCGGCCGAGGACATGACAGTCGTATCTGAGATCGGGGATACGTGGTCGCCGCACACTGCTCCTGCCAGTACTGCAGATACGGAAATGATCATCATCTGCATATTGTTACTTCCCGAGAACATACCTGTCGCAATAGGTACTAGGATTGCAAATGTCCCCCACGATGTACCCGTAGAAAACGACAGGAACACCGCCGCCGCGAACAGAACCGCAGGAATGAAGATACTGGCAGAGGCATTGTCTCCTACGACATGTCCCACTAAGTCAGCAAGCCCAAGAGCATCGCCCATGCCTTTTAAGGACCATGCAAAGATAAGGATCGTAACCGCGGGTATCATCAGCTTGAACCCTTCTACAAGGCTGTCCATAAATCCTCTGAATGTCACGACTTTCCTGGGCAGATACAAGAGCACCATAAAGAAGATGGTCACCATAGTGGCAAAAACCAGACTGATCTCAGCGTCACATCCGGAAAACGCCGTAATAATATCCGCCGCGCCGCCCAGATATCCTGTGTAGATCATAGCGCCAATTGCCGAGACAATGAGCACGGCAACGGGAAGCACCAGATCCATGACCCTTCCGTTCTGATTCACTTCTTCTTCGGATACCTGCTCGAACTCCTCAGCGCCGCTTGTAAACAGATCGCCCTTCGCGGCGTTATCTTCATGCTTTTTCATAAGACCAAAGTCGAATGCTGTGATCGTGACAAAAAATACCATCACAAGTGTCAAAATCGCATATAGATTGTACGGTATTGTATTGAGGAAAAGCTGGAACCCACTGATCCCCGCGTCCTCCGGCACATAAGAGTTGACTGCCGCCGCCCAGCTCGAAATCGGCGCTATGATACAGACTGGAGCCGCTGTCGCGTCGATGATATACGCCAGCTTTGCTCTTGATACTTTGTAGCGGTCTGTCACCGGGCGCATCACAGAGCCCACAGTCAGGCAGTTGAAATAATCATCTACAAAAATCAGGATACCAAGCCCTGTCGTCGCCAAAAGAGCGGTCTTCTTTGACTTGATCTTCGTCTCCGCCCATCTGCCGTAAGCGCCGGAACCTCCCGACTTCGCCATTAGCACGATGATCATGCCGAGCAGCACGTCAAAGATCAGGATATTCAGATTCATGCTGTTCTTCATGATATCAAAGAAATTCACAAAAGCATTCCACGGATGGAATCCACTGTAGAGCAGAGCGCCCACTGCCACGCCAATAAAGAGGGAACTGTATACTTCCTTCGTGACCAGCGCAAGAATGATCGCCAGAAGAGGCGGAACTAACGCCCACCATGTTCCGATAAACATTGAACCGTCCATATTTTATTCTCCATTCCTTTTTACTGTATCTCACGTCAGAAATCCAAGACAGTCTCTTCTGCCTTTGTCTTCCGGCGTTATCTTCTATTGTATAGAACCGCCGGGAAATTGACAAGCACGATTCATATCAGGGCCTGTGTTTCGTACAAAATCAAGCGGGATCTCGCTTAAACAGAGCGGACACGCCTTTGTTGTCGAGGCTTCCGTATTTGAAAAAACACTAAAATAATATTTTTCATTACCCTTCGGCGTTCTATCTGCTATAATGTCTTTAAAATGTCAAAAAGGAAGGTTTGATCATGTCTGTTGAAATCGTGAGAAATTATTTTAAAGAAAACAATATAGATAAGGATATCTTAGAATTCCCTGTTTCCAGCGCTACAGTAGAACTTGCCGCACAGGCAGTCGGTGTGGAACCGGCTCGTATCGCCAAGACGATGTCCTTCTATACAAAAGACAAGGAAGCTGCCATCCTCGTGGTCACAGCCGGAGACACGAAAGTAGATAACAGTAAATTCAAACACTGCTTTGGGATGAAAGCAAAGATGCTCACCGCAGAAGATGTAGAACGTCTGACCGGACATGCCATTGGAGGCGTATGTCCATTCGGGAATCCGACCCCTGTCACCGTATATCTTGACATTTCCATGCAGCGCTTCGAAAGCGTATTTCCCGCAGCAGGAAGCGGGAACTCCGCAGTGGAGATGACGTGTGAAGATCTGGAAAAGTATTCCGGCGCCAAAGAGTGGGTAGATGTTTGCAAGCTGATCTAGATAAAAGCGGAGAGATGTGAAAGCTGACACCGCTCCACACATCTCTCCGCTTTTATTTTTACACACTCAGTTTCTTATCTGCGACCCATCCGGACGCTCCAAACAGGATAAAGGATATGATAATATAGTACACGATGTCCCATGGATTCCATCCGGCAAAAACTCTCATGTCCGCGAGCACCGGGATGCCATGCAGGAGGCTCATTCCTTTGTCCACGACGATGTTCAGTACAAAGAAAATAATAACTGCCAGAAGTCCCGCAAACCTTGATCTGATCAGCACTGTACGCGCAAGTATTACAGACAGGAATCCAAGGAAGATCATTTGCGCCCACCCAATGAATACAGAAAGACAGAACATAAACAGATCACCCCAGGATATATTGATCTCCAGAGTCTTCCGTATGAATACCTCCGCAATCTCAAAGACCGAGCGAATGCCGCCGTACTCAACTACGGCAACGCCCATGCAGATACATCCCGCCGCCATAAATGCCGCAAACACAACGAACATCTGTAAAATGGCAGAGACAAACTTTGCCCCCAATATTTCCCATATAGACTTAGGGACCATCCAGAGCATATAGCTCTGCTTCGTCCGCAGATCACGGTTCAGCACAAGGATACTCTCTATCCCCGTGTAAAGAAGGACAAGGAATGCCATGCTGAACATCAGCACCACCACCACTCCTGCCGCACCGCCATTTCCCCTGTCAAAAATCAGTCCCCATACAAAGGCAAGTATCCCGACCACCAGCATTGCCAGAATGACCATTCTCGAAGTCCTCTGCTTCTTCCATTCATATTTGATCAGTTTTCCCATTTTCGATTCCTCCTAAACAAAACGCTTTACATCAAGTCCATATAGATCTCTGCCAAAGACCGGCCGCTCCTCATGCGCTCGGATTCAAGGTCGATCTTATCTACGAGATGTCCGTCTCTGATAAACACCGCATAGTCGATAAAGCTCTCTACTTCTTCCAGCAGATGTGTAGAGATCACAAACGTTCTCTTCTCATCTGCCTCCTCGAGAATCAGCTTTATGATCTCCTCCCTGGCCTTGTAGTCGATACCGTTTAACGGTTCGTCAAGAAGACACAGGCTCGCGCGGCGTGACAGTGTTGCCGCCAGTTTCAGCTTCGCGCTCATGCCGCTGGAGAGATTTCTCACCTTCTGTGCAGGCATTAGATTCATTTTTCCTATTAGTTCTTCGAATCGTTTCCTGTCAAAATCAGGAAAGAAATCCGCATAATAGTCTCCCACATCATTCACCTTCATAAAATCATAGAAAAACGGTTCTGTCGCCATGTAAGCGATCTCCCCTTTGTCTTTGTAACCGAGCAGATGCCCTTTGTAAATGATCTCGCCGTGGCCCGGCTTTGTAAGCCCTGCCACCATTTTCATCCATGTGGTCTTGCCGCTTCCGTTCTCTCCGAGAAGCCCGTAGATTTTTCCCTCGGCCAGATTCAGCGTAAGATCTGCCACCGCCGTTGTATCACCATACCATTTTGTCAGTTCTTTACACTCCAGGATCATTTTTCTTCCTCCTCTTTATAGTCCTCTATCTGGGAGATAATGTCTTTCTTCTCAAATCCCAAGTCGCTCATCTCACGCATAAAACTTTCAAGAAGCTCCCCTGCCATCTCTTTTTTCACATTCTCAAACATATGCTCCTCCTCCGAGACGAACGTACCGATACCCCGTCTCGTAAAACAATATCCTTCCAGTTCCATCTCCCGGTATATCCTCGCCGCCGTATTCTGGTTGACCTTATACATAACTGCCAGTTCACGGCTCGCCGGCATCTTTCCCCCGGGTCTGAGCTCCCCTTTTACCATCTTTTTCTTCAGGTCATTTATCACTTGAAGATAGATGGGAGACACCGCGTTGTATTCCATACTCATCCTCCTCTGCGGACCCTCCGCCGTAACAATACGGCCCGGCTTTATTGTCCACATCATTTTCATTTATTTGTTTATGCACTAGTGTTATAGTTAAATAGTACACTAGTATTTCTTGTGTGTCAATACCTTTTTATTTTTTCATTCAGTTTTCAAGTTGTCCGCAAAAGGTCACTATGCTAAAATATATCCAACACAGAAAACAGAAAGGAGATCTGCCATGATTAAAGATGTACCGGCATCAAGCCCACTGATCGATGAGAAACTAAAGAGCGATTTATCCGGCATTTTCCAACGTCTCGAAGATGCTGTCACCATTAAAGCTGTCATTGACACATCCACAGAGAAAGGAAATGAGCTGGCGGGATTCCTGTCCGTGATCGCTTCTTTAAGTGAAAAGATCACCCTTGAAATGTATGCTCCGCAAGAGTCGGAATGCCCGCAGGAGCTGGACACGCAATGGCTTCCCGCAAGCGGGCTGTATAAGGACGGACAGTACTGCGGCATCGCTTTCCACGGCGTCCCCGGCGGTCAGGAGATCAACTCCTTTGTACTCGCCATCTACAACCTGTCAGGCCCTGGTCAGAAACTTGATATGTGGACAAAAAGACGTATCCGCAAACTTACAAAAAAAGCAAATATTAAAGTCTGTGTCTCACTGGCATGTCATCACTGTCCGAAAGTCGTTACTGCCGCGCAGCAGATTGCTGCCCTTAACGACAATATTGAAGCTGAGATGATCGACGCCGGGCTGTATCCTGATCTGGTAGAGAAATATGAGATTGAGAGAGTCCCTGTGATCATCATTGATGACAACCAAAAATATATTGGTGCAAAAACAATAGATGAGCTCATGGATCTTGTTAAGTAAATATCAATATATTTGTCAAATTTTGCTTATTTTCTCGGAAATTCCATGTCGTTTTCCGATACACCTTGTATAATTTGCGCAATTTGCTGTTATTTTTCAGATTATATTGATTTTATTTATGCATTATGATATATTTAATCCAAACAGAAATGGAAGTGCTTTGAGAGGAGAGCGGATTAATACAACAGAAATGTTGTTTTTAATCATGCTCTCTTTTTAGCACACAGAAATTTTTCAGGACTCCCCTGGAGAAAACCATCATAAAATGCAGTAGGTCGGAGATATATTATGGAACAGAGATTTTACGATATGATAGAAAACAATCCTGTGATAGCAGCCGTCAAGGATGCGGACGGACTTAAAAGATGCTGTGAGCTCGAGGAGATTAGGGTGGTCTTTATCCTTTTTGGTGATATCTGTTCCATCACGGATATCGTAAAGCAGATCAAAACAGCAGGAAAAATGGCGATCGTGCACATTGACCTTGTGGCCGGTTTAAGCTCCAAGGAAATTTCGGTTTCTTTTATTAAAAAACACACGGAGGCAGACGGCATCATCACAACAAAACCCGGTCTTATCAAAAAGGCAAAGGAACTGTCCCTGCTTACTGTCCTTCGATATTTTCTGATTGATTCCATGGCGCTGGAAAATATCTACCAGCAACAGCACAGCATCCGCCCTGATTTTATCGAAGTGCTCCCCGGACTGATGCCGCAGGTCATCCGCCAGGTCACAGCCTCTATCAAGACCCCTGTGGTTGCCGGTGGCCTCATCTCGGACAAAGAGGCGGTAGTAGCGGCGCTGAAAGCGGGCGCGATCTCTGTATCCACTACAAATCAGGACGTATGGCTGATGTAAATTTGGGCAAGATGGTTTTTCATTAAGTTCTTAAGCCGCCTCTGATCGGCAGGGTGGTTTAGATAAACCCCGGTGCAGCCGCACCAAACATTTTATTTAAGCAAGGAGGACTGACTATGGCAAAGTATGTAATGGCATTGGATGCAGGCACGACGAGCAACAGATGTATCCTTTTCAATGAGAAAGGCGAGATGTGCAGCGTGGCTCAGAGGGAATTCACACAATATTTCCCACAACCCGGATGGGTGGAGCACGACGCGGACGAAATCTGGGCAAGTCAGCTCGGCGTAGCAGTGGAGGCAATGAATATGATTGGCGCCGCCGCTGAGGATATCGCCGCGATCGGTATTACAAACCAGAGAGAAACCGCGATCGTATGGGACAGGAACACCGGCGTGCCGGTCTATCACGCGATTGTATGGCAGTGCCGCAGAACATCGGAATACTGCGATTCTCTTAAAGAAAAGGGGCTGACAGAAAAATTCCGTGAAAAGACAGGACTTGTAATCGACGCTTACTTCTCCGGCACAAAGGTAAAGTGGATCCTCGACAATGTCCCCGGAGCGAGGGAAAAAGCCGAAAAAGGTGATCTGCTCTTCGGAACCGTGGAGACATGGCTGATCTGGAAACTGACAAAGGGTGCGGTACATGTGACAGATTACTCCAACGCTTCTCGTACCATGCTCTTCAACATTAACACGCTGGAGTGGGACGATGAGATCTTAGCAGAACTCAATATCCCGAAATGTATGCTGCCGGAGGCAAAACCGTCAAGCTGCATATACGGAAACGCCGACCCGTCTTTCTTAGGAGGACCGATCCCCATCGCCGGAGCTGCAGGCGATCAGCAGTCCGCTCTGTTCGGACAGACATGCTTCACGCCGGGCGAGGCAAAGAATACATACGGCACAGGCTGCTTCCTTCTGATGAACACCGGCGAAAAGCCTGTATTCTCAAAGAACGGTCTTGTAACAACGATCGCCTGGGGACTGGACGGAAAAGTAGAGTACGCACTGGAAGGCTCCATTTTCGTAGCCGGAGCTGCTGTTCAGTGGCTGCGCGATGAGATGCGGCTGATCGATTCTGCTCCGGATTCCGAGTACATGGCCTCCAAGGTAAAAGATACAAACGGATGCTACGTTGTACCCGCGTTTACAGGCCTTGGCGCTCCGCACTGGGATCAGTACGCAAGGGGCACCATCGTAGGCATCACCCGCGGCGTCAACAAATATCATATCATCCGCGCCACTTTGGAATCACTGGCATACCAGGTAAACGATGTACTGGCGGCAATGAAGGCCGACTCTGGCATCGAGCTTGCAGCCCTTAAGGTAGACGGCGGGGCAAGCGCCAACAATTTCCTGATGCAGACACAGGCAGATATCATCAATGCCCCGGTCAACCGTCCGGTCTGTGTAGAGACAACCGCTATGGGAGCCGCTTATCTGGCCGGTCTGGCAGTTGGTTACTGGGCAGGCAAAGAAGACGTTATCAAAAACTGGGCAATCGACAGGACATTCGAGCCGTCCATTGACACCGGCACAAGAGAGGCTAAGATCAAAGGCTGGAATAAAGCTGTCAAATATGCTTACGGATGGGCGAAAGAAGATTAAGAAAAGGAGGTTATTTTATGCTGCCATACATAGCTGAATTTATTGGGACAATGATGCTGATCTTATTGGGCGACGGAGTTGTTGCCAACGTAACCCTCAACAAATCCGGCATGAAGGGTGCAGGCTCCATCCAGATCACATTTGCATGGGGTCTTGCCGTTATGCTTCCTGCGTTCATCTTCGGGGCAGCCTCCGGAGCCAGCTTCAATCCGGCTCTCACGCTGGCTCTCGCTATTGATGGAAGCTTTGACTGGGCGCTTGTACCCGGATATATCATCGCACAGTTCGCAGGAGCGTTCTGCGGCGCCGTCCTTGTTTATATCCTGTTCAAAGGACAATTTGATGCTACCGAAGATCCGGGAACGAAGCTGGGCGTATTCAGTACCGCCCCGTCTATCCCTAACACAGGCCTTAACATTTTAAGTGAAGCGATCGGAACATTTGTACTTGTATTCGCGATCAAAGGCATCGCCCAGGTAGAAGGCATCGCCGGAGGGCTTGACAAATTCCTCGTATTCGGAATCATCGTTTCTGTCGGTATGTCACTTGGCGGACTTACCGGATATGCGATTAATCCGGCCCGTGACTTAGGCCCCCGCCTTGCTCACGCAATCCTGCCGATCAAAGGCAAAGGAAGCTCCAACTGGGGATATGGCATCGTTACTCTTGTAGGACCGATCCTCGGCGCTGTCGCTGCCGTACTACTCTATGGTGCAATCCCGTGGTAGGACAGACTTAAAAATGAATATCCAAGTTGCATGAGTGAAGAGAGTCTGGCAATTCCTGCGCATCGAAAGATGCGCTATCTGTCAGGCTCTTTTCCAAAGCAGGAAAGGAAGATTGAAAAATGTATGATGTAATCATAATCGGCGCCGGAGTATCCGGCTCAGCATCTGCCAGGGAGTTATCCCGTTATAAGCTGAATGTCTGCGTGCTGGAACGCGAGGAGGACGTCTGCTGCGGGACTTCCAAGGCAAACAGCGGGATCGTCCATGCCGGTTTCGACGCCGCAAGCGGTTCACTTATGGCAAAATTGAATGTCCGCGGCAACCAGATGATGGAACAGCTTTCCGTGGATCTCGATTTCCCATTCAAGAAAAACGGCTCTCTCGTCGTTTGTTTAAGCGAAGACGATATGCCAAAGCTCCGCGAGCTATATGACCGCGGTATCACTAACGGCGTAAAAGAGCTGCGCATCTTAAGCCGTGAAGAGCTCAGAGAATTGGAGCCCAACATCAGCGATGACGCTTACGCCGCGCTGTACGCTCCCACCGGCGGCATCGTCTGTCCTTTTAATCTGAATATCGCTCTGGCGGAGAACGCCAGCATGAACGGTGTAGAATTCAAGTTTGACACCGAGGTCCGGGACCTCCAAAAGAACGGGGATATCTGGGAGGTGCACACCTCACAAGGCGTATTTCAGGCAAGATGCGTCGTCAATGCGGCAGGCGTCTATGCGGATAAATTCCACAACATGGTAAGCGAAGATAAGATCCACATCACCCCAAGGCGGGGCGACTACTGTCTGCTGGACAAGACTGCCGGAGAGCATGTGAACCATACCATATTCGCCCTGCCGGGAAAATTCGGCAAAGGTATCCTTGTCACCCCCACGGTTCACGGCAACCTGCTGCTTGGTCCTACCGCTCTGGATATCGACGACAAAGAGGGAACAAACACCACAAGAGAAGGTCTGGATCAAGTGATCGCAAAAGCCGGTATGAACGTCAAAGACCTCCCCCTGCGCAAAGTCATTACTTCTTTTGCAGGGCTGCGCGCCCACGAGGACGCTCACGAATTTGTCATCAGGGAGCTTCCTGATGCAGAAGGGTTTATCGACTGCGCGGGAATCGAATCTCCGGGCCTTACGAGCTGCCCCGCGATCGGAGAGATGGTGGCAGGCATCATCCGCGACAAACTAAATCCTGAGGAAAATCCTCATTTTATCGCCACCCGCAAAGGTGTGCTTGATCCAGAGACACTTTCTAAGGAAGAGCGGATTGCGTTAATAAAAGAAAAACCTGCTTACGGCAACATCATCTGCCGCTGCGAAATGATCACAGAAGGCGAGATCCTCGACGCGATCCACCGTCCTCTCGGCGCGAAGTCATTAGACGGCGTCAAACGCAGGACCCGTGCGGGCATGGGACGCTGTCAGTCCGGTTTCTGCTCACCGCGCACAATGGAGATTCTCTCCAGGGAACTCAATATGGACATGTTTGACATCACAAAGTCAGGCGGCAATTCTCATATCGTCGTCGGTACAAACAAAGACAGGATATAGAAAGGAGGCAGCACAATATGAAATCATATGATATCGTCATCATCGGCGGCGGCCCGGCAGGTCTCGCAGCAGCCGTCTCCGCAAGGGATAACGGTGCAGACAGCCTCCTCATCCTTGAGAGGGACAAAGAACTCGGCGGCATCCTCAATCAGTGTATCCACAATGGCTTTGGCCTCCATACTTTTAAAGAGGAGCTGACCGGTCCCGAATATGCGGCGCGTTTTATCGCACAGGTCAGGGAACGCGGCATCGAATATAAATTAAATACCATGGTCATGGACATCAGCCCGGATAAGACTGTGACAGCTATGAACAGGGAGGAAGGCTTGTTTGAGATCAAGGCAAAAGCTGTCATACTGGCAATGGGATGCCGGGAGCGCTCCAGAGGCGCGCTGAACATCCCCGGCTATCGTCCGGCAGGCATCTTCTCAGCGGGCACGGCGCAGCGACTGGTCAACATGGAGGGCTATATGCCGGGGCGCGAGGTGGTCATCCTCGGCTCCGGGGATATCGGACTTATCATGGCGCGCCGTATGACATTCGAAGGTGCGAAGGTTAAAGTCGTAGCTGAGCTCATGCCATACTCCGGCGGTCTGAAGCGCAACATCGTGCAATGTCTGGACGACTACGGTATCCCGCTGAAGCTGAGCCACACAGTTGTTGACATCAAAGGCAGGAAACGCGTGGAAGGCGTGACGATCGCTGAGGTGGACAACAAAGGAAAACCAATTCCCGGCACAGAGGAATTCTATTCATGCGACACTCTTCTGCTCTCTGTCGGCCTCATTCCCGAAAATGAGCTTTCAGACGGCATGGGAGTGAAGATGAATCCCGTAACTTCAGGTCCTGTCGTAAATGAGAGCCTTGAGACAAACATTGAGGGCGTGTTCGCCTGTGGAAACGTTTTGCACGTTCATGATCTCGTGGACTTCGTATCCGAAGAGGCCGCAGCAGCCGGAGTTCATGCCGCTCTCTATGTAAAAGGCCGTACCCGCCCGAACAGCGGCGGCAGAGAGATTGTTTTCCGCGCAGAGGGCGGCGTCAGGTACACAGTGCCCGCCACTGTGAATCCGACACGTATGGACGAAAAACTCACTGTCCGTTTCCGGGTGGGCGCGGTATATAAAAACTGCTATACATCTGTCTATTTTGATGAAGAACGGGTACTTCGCCGTAAAAGACAGATCCTTGCCCCGGGTGAGATGGAAGAGATCCATCTGACAAAAGAACAGCTCAAAAAGTATTCTGACCTGAAAACAATCACAGTTAAGATAGAGGAGGCGTAGCTATGGAGATCAGAACATTGACCTGTATCAGTTGTCCCATGGGATGCCCTCTGACTGTCGAGATGGACGGGGACAAGATCAAAGGCATCACAGGAAATACCTGCAAAAGAGGCGAGATATATGCCCGCAAGGAAGTGACAGCCCCCACCCGCATTGTCACTTCCACGGTAAAGGTTACAAACGGAAGCGCTGATATGGTGTCTGTAAAGACAAAGACAGATATTCCCAAAGATAAGATATTTGACTGCGTCAAATGCTTAAAAGGCATATCTGTAGAAGCTCCGATCCACATCGGGGACGTGATCGTTCCCAATGCGGCAGAAACAGGGGTTGATATTGTTGCTACAAAGGATGTAGAATAGGAAAGATGAAAGGAGGCAATGCCATGAAAAAGAAACTAAGCATCACCAATCTCAACGGAATCACAGAAGATGACAAGACCTGCGGACTGACTGATATGAACTGCGTTGACGAAGAGGACGACAAGACCTGTGGATTAACTGATATGAACTGTGTTGCCGACGAAGACGATAAGACCTGCGGACTGACTGATATGAACTGCATCGGTGATGAAGAATAACCTGATACAACAAAGAGACAGAGCCCGGAATGGGCTCTGTCTCTGACTGTAGACTCCTCTTTCTGAATATCCTCTGAAATACGCTCTTATATCCCACTTGTTGTTTTCGGACATATTCTGAAAAAACTTCTTAAAATTTAACCGCATTCTTTGTACTTACTGCCGCTTCCGCCACTTCCGCAAGAGACAGTCCGCCTACGGATGCCATGGTCGCTGCAACAGCTCCCTCAGCGATCGGGCAGTCCAGCATCTGGACATTTTCATAGGGGAGATCTTCCAGTACCATCTCCGTTGTCATCGCAGCACTTCCAATATCAAACAGTACGACAACTCCTTCCTTACTATACACGGATTCGATTGCCTTCATGATCTTCCCGTAGCTCGTTCCGTATCCGCCGTCTTCCATACCTCCGGCAGTTGCCAGCGGACACCCGTGCGTCATCATCTCTGTCAGATCCACCACTCCTTGCGCCAGCTTTTCACTGTGTGACACAATCACAATCCCTACCATAAATTGTTTCCTCCTTCATAGCCCGTATGTACTTCTGACTGCACGTACTTTCGGCTGTGTCTGCTTCTGATCTTCTCATCTCCGTTCTACACGCTCTGCGCAATCACTTCGAGGATATCTGTAAATGATGTCGCTCCCGGATCTTGATAGCCAATGCTCCGTTCACCCAGGTAGCTTGCACGTCCTTTTGTGGCAATAATCGTCTTTGTATATTCCACGCCCTCCTGAGCAGCCTTCACACCTGCCGCAAGAACTGCTCTGTTGTCCAGACCGCCGGAAAACGCCTGTCTCATCGCCTGCTGTGCCGGGATCATCGCATCCAGCATCGTCTTCTCTCCCTGCTGTGCCTTTCCCCGTGCCTGTACTCCGCTTATGGCCTCATCCATGCAGGAAAGAAAGTCTTGCATGTCAAGCTCTGTCTTGTCTGCCATAGCCATGCCTGCCTTCATTAAAGCAGTCCCATACAGTGGTCCTGAGGCGCCGCCCACATTGGATACAAGCGCCATGCCTGCTGTCCTTAAAATCGTTCCGATGTCTCTGTCCTCGAGTCCTTTCAGCTTTTCATCCACCGCGTGGAATCCTCTTGCCATATTGATGCCGTGATCTCCGTCTCCGATGATATTGTCAAGCATTGTGAGAAAATCCTTCTCTTCTTCGATCCTGATGCCAATCGCTTTGATGACTTCTATCAGTTCTGCACTGTTCATATACTTCCGCCCCTTCCTCTATGCTTTAAACGCGGGCGTATCAGCTTTCGCGTCGAGAAGCCCTTTCAGCTCGTCATCCAGCTTCAGAAGGGAGATCGAGAAGCCTTCCATCTCCAGAGATGTCATGTACTCCCCCACAAAAGTCTTATATACTTTGATGCCCTTCTCCACCAAAATATCGGCCACCCGGTTATTTACGATAAACAGCTCCATCAGGGGGGTCGCCCCCGCTCCATTGATCATAACCGCAGCCTCGCATCCGCTGTAATCGATATCAGCAAGAATCTTATTCATCAGCATATCTACGATCTCATCCGCTGCCTTAATTGGCTCTCTGTGCGTTCCCGGCTCACCGTGGATGCCGATACCGACTTCCATCTCCTCATCTGACAGTTCGAAGCCCGGCACACCGGATGCCGGCACAGTACATGGACGTATCGCCATGCCCATCGTCCGCACATTGGCGATCACCTTTTCCGCCACTGCCTGCACCTCTTCAAGCCCTGCCCCGGCCTCTGCGAGGGCGCCCGCGATCTTATGCACAAATACCGTTCCCGCAACACCGCGGCGTCCCACTGTATAAAGACTTCCGTCAACCGCAACATCATCATTCGCAATAACCTGCGCGACCTTTATCCCCTCCATCTCCGCCATCTCACGGGCCATCTCAAAGTTCATAACATCGCCCGTATAATTTTTAATTATCATAAGCACGCCTTTATCCGTAGCGACTGCCTTTATACCTTCATAGATCTGATCCGGCGTCGGTGACGTGAAAACAGCTCCCGCGACCGCAGCGTCCAGCATGCCTTCTCCCACATATCCCCCATGGGCCGGCTCATGTCCACTGCCTCCGCCGCTGATCAAAGCGACTTTTCCCTCCTTTTTATCAGCCCGCACGACTACATTTCCGCAATCCAATTTTCTTAAATACCGGGGATACGCTTTCACCATACCTTCTACCATCTGGTTTTCCACTTGATCAACAGCATTGATGATCTTTTTCATGTCTCCATCCTCCTTTCAACTACTAAGAAAAAACGCGTCTCTATAATATAGATGATACACCATCCGGCAGGGGATATCAACGGAATCTCCTCTTCTTAACAGAGAAAAATCCCCTGCTTAAGGTGCGAAAAGCTTCGTTTCCCTAAGCAGAGGATATCATTTTCCAAGATATATAATTATGCGCAAAACCGCCGGAATATTTCTCTGTATCTATCCACATAAATACTCCCCCGGCGCCAGATAAAAGCAAACTCATGGGACAACTTGAAATCTTTCAGCGGAATGCGGACCAGTGTGCCGTTGTTCAGTTCTTCCTGCACTGCCACTTTATAGAGAAAAGTAACGCCGCACCCTGCTTTTGCCAGCTCTTTGATCGTATGCAGACTGCCTGCTTCCATCTGTTTTTCAAAATCCCCAAGACTGAAATTCTGCGAATCCAGATACCGCTCCAACACCTCTCTCGTCCCGGAACCTTCCTCCCTGAGCAGGAGCCGTTCCCCGAACAGGTCCTCGATCTGCTCCGGTGTCTGCTTAAACTGATACCCCGGCGCGCAGACCGCGATATACTCCTCCTCAGAATATTTCTGGAAATCATATTCATTCTTTTTAAAAAATCCTTCCACAAGAGCAAAATCAATCTTTCCTTCATCAAGACGTTTCAAAAGTTCTTTTGTATTCTCCACATACATATGGATATTTGCATCAGGATACTGATCCAGATACCGCTCCAATACCTCCCCCATCAGGACATCCCCCACGGTTCTCGTCGCGCCAAAACGAACTTCCTCATTTCCGCCGGACTTCTGCATCTCGCTGAGCATGGATATCTCATCGTGCATCATGGTCAGTGACGCGCTGCGCAGGATTTCTCCCGCCCGGGTAAGCTTTAACTTTTTCCCTTCATACCGGAACAGCTTCGTATCATAATGCTTTTCCAGAAAACGGATATGCTGGGATACCGCGGGCTGTGTAATATTCAGTTTTTCAGACGCTCTTGTGAAATTCATACACTGACATACAGCCAGAAATGTCTCCATCCTGAAATCAAGCATGACGTTCTCCCCTTATCCATGCACCGATCCATATGTGTCCCCTTATATAAAAGAAATCAGGCGGAGTTTTCTACGGAAAATCTCCGCCCTATTTATACAGAATTACTCCCTGCCTATTACTATAACATATTATTATAATAAAATAAATAATAATAATTATATTTTATGATTTATTTATGATATTCTATATTCCGGTAAGGAAGATCCTGGTATTTTGCCGGACAAAATACCAGGATTTTAACACATAGCACAAGATATATTAAGGAGGTAACAAAATGAATTTTATAAAAAAGAACGGAGCCGGACTGCTGCTCTGCCTCATCATTGCCATCCCCTCATGGTTTCTCGGACAGGCGGTTCCCGTTGTGGGAGGGCCTGTATTCTCAATCCTGATCGGTATGGTCGTCACACTGATCCTCACAAAGAAAGAACCCTTTACCGCAGGTATTACATTCACTTCAAAGAAGATCCTTCAAGCCGCTGTCGTATTCCTTGGATTCGGCATGAACCTGACAGAGATACTGGCGAAAGGAAAACAGTCCCTTCCCATCATCATCTCCACGATCTCAGCCTCTTTGATCACCGCCTTTATCCTATACAAGGTAATGAAACTTCGCACGAACAACGCCATCTTAGTCGGCGTAGGTTCCTCCATCTGCGGCGGGAGCGCTATCGCCGCGACAGCTCCGGTCATAGACGCCTCCGATGAGGAAGTAGCACAGTCTATCTCTGTCATCTTCCTCTTCAATGTAATCGCCGCTCTTGTTTTCCCGACTTTAGGCGGAATGCTCGGGCTCAGCAATGAAGGCTTCGGACTCTTCGCGGGAACAGCCATCAACGATACTTCTTCTGTCACCGCCGCTGCCACAGCCTGGGACGGCATACATGGCAGCCACACACTGGAAGCCGCCGCTATCGTAAAGATGACAAGGACACTGGCAATCATCCCGATTACGCTGGCGCTGGCCATTTACAGAGGAAGAAAAGAGAAAAAGACCGAGGGCTCCTCCTTCAGTCTGAAAAAATGTTTCCCCTTCTTTGTACTGTTCTTTGTCCTTGCGTCTGTTGTGACCACAGTGTTCCAGCTTCCGGCAGAAGTGACAGCTCCCTTAAAGGAACTGAGCAAATTCCTCATCGTCATGGCAATGGCTGCCATCGGGCTGAACACAAACATTGTCAAGCTGATCAAAACAGGAGGAAAGCCGATCTTCACCGGTTTCTGCTGCTGGCTGGTCATCTCTTTGGTAAGCCTTGCGATGCAGCACACACTGGGAATATGGTAATATTCTTTCTGCCTTTATCTCATGCCGATATAGTGATATACTAAGTGAAATAATACATATCACAGGAGGTGTCAGCTATGTTGACTGTCACAACAGAAAAAATTCCCCAACGGGAGTACGAGATCCTCGGGCTTGTAAAAGGAAGCACAATCCAGTGTAAGAACATTGGCCGGGATATCGGAAGTTCTTTTAAGAATCTTGTAGGCGGTGAGATGAAATCTTACGTAGAAATGATGAATGAAGCGAGAGACATCGCACTCGACCGCATGATAAAAGATGCCCAGAATATCGGCGCGGACGCCGTCGTATGCATGCGGTTCGCCACCAGTGCCATTGCGCAGGGTGCGGCGGAAGTCATAGCATACGGAACAGCGGTAAAATTCAGATAATTTGAATAAAAGAGGCAGACGCCTTTTCAAGCGTCTGCCTCTTTTTATATTTCTGCCTGTATATTTGATTTACAGAGTCCTGTTTTGCAGTCAACAGCCTTGTCTTACTATTACAGATTCCCTAAAAGTTTATCGATACTCACCAGCTTTACGCTAAGCACGAAGATGTCTGCCGCTACAGACAGTTCCTCTGGTGTCGGATAGGACGGGGCAATACGGATGTTGCTGTCATGCGGATCTTTCCCGTAGGGAAAGGTCGCACCTGCTCCTGTCATCACGAGTCCTGCCTCTTTCGCCTTTGCCACAATGGCTTTAGCACAGCCGTCCATAGAGTCAAAGGAGATGAAATATCCGCCGAGAGGCTTGATCCATGAGCCGATCCCCAGACCGCCCAGTTCTTTTTCAAGAACTTCAATGACTGCCTCAAACTTCGGCCTCATGATATCCGCGTGTTTCTTCATATGTTCCACGATGCCGTGTACATCTTTGAAGAAACGCACATGGCGAAGCTGATTCACCTTGTCGTGCCCGATCGTCTGGAACTTGAGCATATCTCTGATATCCTTCAAGTTCGACTCAGAAGCCGCAATCGCCGCGATGCCGGAACCGGGGAAACTGATCTTGGAAGTAGAAGAAAATTTGTATACCATATCCGGATTGCCGGCTTTCTTACACTCCATCAGGATCTCTATCAGATAATCCTGCTTATTCTCGTACAGATGGTGTACGCAGTACGCATTGTCCCAGAAGATACGAAAATCTTCCGCTGCGGGTTTTAAGTTGGCAAAACGGTACACTGTCTCGTCTGAATATGTGATGCCCTGCGGGTTGGAATACTTCGGCACGCACCATATTCCCTTGATGGCAGGATCTTCGCTCACCAGCTTCTCTACCATATCCATATCCGGGCCGGAAGGCGTCATCGGTACGTTGATCATTTCAATACCGAAATGTTCCGTAATTGCAAAATGTCTGTCATATCCCGGAACCGGACATAAGAATTTCACCTTGTCAAGCTTACACCATGGTGTACTTCCCATCACACCATGAGTCATGGCCCGGGCAACCGTGTCATACATTACGTTCAGACTGGAGTTTCCGAAGATGATCACATTGTCCTTCGGTACTTCCATCATATCCGCCAGCAGACGCTTCGCCTCGCCGATACCGTCAAGACCGCCGTAGTTTCTACAGTCCACGCCGTCCTCACATGTCAGTACAGCACTGCTGTTGAGCACATCCATCATTCCCATAGACAGGTTGAGCTGGTCAGCAGCCGGCTTTCCTCTGGACATATCCAGTTTGAGGCCCTTTGCCTTTACTTCGGCAAACCGGGCCTCAAGCCCGTTTTTCAGTTCCAATAACTCTTCTTTACTTAAATCTTTGTACGCAGTCATTGCAGGACTCCTCCACTCTTTTTTACTCACTGTTTCATATTGTATAGAATTTATGATATATCGTCAATGGTTTCCTGCATTTTTTATATTTTTTTAACGTATTTTCGGCATATCGCATTTCTATTATGAATTTTTTCTTTGCATTTCATTCATTTTTAATATAAAAGCATATCACCCCAAAAATTTACTCACGGTAAAAACAGGAGGAAAAGACCATCCGCGGTCTTTTCCTCCTGTCTGAACTTTATATCTCCTTTTGCATGAGAAGGTGAACCGGAGCCTACATACAGGAAGTATACATATCCCGCGCCCACTGCGTAAGATGCACGCTGTAATTTCAATGAATAGCTGCTACTATGGACTGTCGCGGGATAATAAAAGCCGCCGGGAATACTCTTTCTCCTCTACTAAATCCGCAGTCTTTACTCTGCCAGTCCTTCTGCCTTGATAACTTCCACAACGCTGTCCACGTATTTGCCGCAGATCTCATCTGTTGCGGCCTCAACCATGACACGGATTACCGGCTCCGTGCCGCTCTCGCGCACAAGGATACGGCCGTCGCTTCCAAGCTCATCCGCCGCCTTCTGCACTGCTGCCTGAACAGCCGGATTCTCCCGTGCTGTTTTCTTGTCTGTGACACGCACATTTTTAAGAAGCTGCGGGAATATCTTCACCTCATCAGCCAGCTTTCCGAGGGGCTGCTTCTTCTCCAGGATCACTTCCATAATCATAAGAGATGTGAGGATGCCATCGCCTGTTTTCGCATGCTTGCTGAAAATGATATGTCCGGACTGCTCTCCGCCCAGTACATATCCGTTCTTCAGCATATTCTCGTATACATACTTATCGCCTACTGCTGTCTGCTCATACTTCATGCCGATCTTATCGCATGCTTTGTAAAGCCCCAGATTGGACATGACAGTGGTTACGATCGTATTATCCTCAAGGCGGCCCTGCTCCATGAGGTATTTCCCGCAGACATACATGATACGGTCGCCGTCTACGACATTCCCATTCTCATCCACTGCGATACATCTGTCGGCGTCTCCGTCGTAAGCAAATCCCACGTCAAGTTTCTTCTCTTTCACAAACTGCTGGAGTATCTCAATATGAGTAGAGCCGCAGTTTGTATTGATGTTTGTTCCGTCTGGTTCATTGTTGATAACATATGTCTTTGCTCCAAGGGCATCAAACACACTCTTTGCGATGGCAAACGCGCTTCCGTTAGAGCAGTCAAGGCCGACTCTCTTATCCTCAAAAGAACGTGTCGCCAAAGAGATCAGATGTCCCATATAACGGTTTCTTCCCGCCGCATAATCCACTGTACAGCCGATATTCTCTTTTGTAGCAAGCGGAAGTTCCTCTGTCTCACCGTCAATATATGCCTCAATCTTATCTTCAACCTCTACTTCCATCTTATGCCCGGCGCTGTTGATCACTTTGATGCCATTATCATAGAAGGGATTGTGGCTCGCTGAGATCATAATGCCGCAGTCAAAATCCTCTGTCCTGACAACGTAGGAAACGCTGGGAGTTGTTGTCACGTGAAGAAGGTATGCATCTGCGCCTGACGCTGTCAGTCCTGCTGCCAGCGCGTACTCAAACATATAGCTGCTTCTTCTTGTATCCTTTCCGATCACAACTCTCGCCTTGTGGTCCTGACCGAAATACCAGCCCAGATAACGTCCTACCTTAAATGCATGCTCCACAGTAAGAACTACATTCGCCTCGCCGCGGAAACCGTCCGTTCCAAAATATTTACCCATAATTATCTTCCTCTTGGTCTTCCATAATATTTATGCCGGGCACAGAACATTCATATCCATTTCCAGACACATCCACATTATATTACTATTACAGAACAGTTACAAGTATTTCTTTTTTGTTACAAAAGTTCATCCATAGATATATTGCGAATAATGCACAGTATTTACTCTTTTTTATTTTTACGTTATACTGATACAGCCACTTTTCGTCTGAACGGATTTGCGGAGGACAACATTATGATAAAACTGATCGCAAGCGATCTGGATGGCACGCTGCTCAGGAACGGTGCGCAGGAACTCTCGCCCCGGGCCGTGCACCTTATCCATGAGCTGACACAGAAAGGGATTCATTTCGTGGCAGCAAGCGGCCGTCAGTATGACAGCGAACGACATATATTCAGGGAGATCAGAGATGATATCTCTTATATTTCTGACAACGGCTCACTGTGCGTTCACCAGGGAGAGGTCATCTCATGCGGCCATATTTCTGATGATCTTGCGCTGAGGATCATTGACGAGGCACGAAAAAATCGGAAGTATGAACTTCTCATATCGCGGCTGGAGGCAAGCTACATTGAAGAGGGGAATCCGGACTTTGAGAATTATATGAAAACTGTAATGAATTTCAATATCAGGGTCGTGAAAGATATAAGAGACGTGGAACTGCCGGTCATGAAGATTGCCGTTGCCAATCTTGGAACAGATGACAATATGGAGTATTTAAATCATCTGAAAAACATGTTCGGACAGGAGATCAAAGCCGTGACTTCGGGAACGATATGGATCGATTTCATCACTCCCGGTTGCAGCAAAGGGAAGGCACTCAAGACGCTGATGAAACTCTTTGGTATAAAGCCGGAGGAATGCATGGCTTTCGGCGATGAATACAATGATGTGGAAATGCTGGAACTGGTCGGAAAAAGCTACGCCATGTCAGACGCAGCTCCCGGTATCGCGGAACATGCCGCTTATGTAACGGATTCCGTTGAAGATATCCTAGAGGAAGTTCTTGCGGGGCTTCGGTAAGACAGGTGATTTTTTCTATTTTCCTCAACGCTTTGTATTCTCTCTGCCACCTGTCTTCCCCTCACTTTATCTCTATGATTGCGTAGGGACTCTTTCCCCCGTCGCACAGTTCGATCACGATGCGCTCCTGCTCCATGGCAATCCTTGGATAGATTACATCCCCAAGCACCGCTGATTTCTTATAATCTACTCTGACCTGTCTGATACTCAAGTCTCCGGGCAGCATTTCCATTGCCATTTGAACATACTGGCAGTTATTCACATGTTCATTTGTATCGATATGGTATTTTCTCACCGGAAAAGCATCCTTCTCCTCGAAATCTTCTGGCACGAGAATCTTTCTGTCCTCATAGGGCATGTCCAAAGGCACGTTCATCCCATAGGGATCAATATGCTCCGGCGCCGGGCGGCACGGTCTTCCTTTCTCCAGATCCATAAATACCCATATAGAGTTAGCGCAGGCAATCCGCTTCCCTTCTCCGTCCTTCATATAGAAATTCCGGTTGCCGAAAAGTCCTCTAAACTCCGTGGCAAAGGTACCTGTGGTGATCGCTTCCCCCAATCCGGGATAGCGGTTGATAATAACCTGCCAGTAGGAGAGCACCCATGCTTTTTTATCCTGTTTGAGCCTGTCCATCCCAAGTCCTGCAAGCTCTGAATGGAATGTACTGCAATCCTGAAAGTAGTTAATCAGTGCCGGCAGTGTCAGTGTTCCCCGGTGATCGATCTCGCTGTACCTTACCCTGCTGTCAAATTCATAACGGCTCCCTTCTTTATTATTTTGTATTTCTTCTTTTTGTTCTGTCATCTGTATCACTCCTCAGTCTTTGCCACATACTCATAGTCCACGGTTATCACACACTCATATCTGGAATCTTCTTTTTTCAGCCGCTCTGCCAGATGTTGTGACAGGGCGTTTCTTTTCTCTTCGTCATACTCGATGGGAATGACCATATCAAAGATAAGATTAATCTGCTTCTCCCCATAGACGACGCGGAAATCATGGAGGCTGCATGCAGGATCCAATTCCTCCATCATGCGGACAGCCTGTTCGCGGATACCCAGTACCCGAGTGTCTTTCATTTCCACTGGATCCATATGGATCACGAGGAAGATCCCCAGCTCTTTTGCCGCCTCCCTCTCGATATGGTCGATGATCTCATGGGACTGTTCGATGTCCACATCGTTGGGCACCTCCGCATGGATGGATGCCATGCTCCGCCCCGGTCCGTAATTATGTACGATCAGGTCATGGGTACCTTCAATCCCGTCATAGCTTTCTACAAACCGCTTGATCTGCTCGTATACCTCCGGGGTAACAGCCTCTCCAATGAGCGGTTCCAGCGTATCTTTCGCGATACCGACACCCGCCCACATGACGACAAGAGCTACACCCGCGCCGACAAAGCCGTCGATGTTGATGCCCGTCGCCCCGAAAAAGAGGATAGATACAATAGTCGCACCTGTAGTGACAGCATCTCCCATAGAATCCGTAAACACCGCCATCATCACTTTAGAGTTGATCTTCGCTCCCAGCTTCCGGTTAAAAAGACCGAGCCAAAGCTTCACCGCTACGGACAGCACAAGGATGAGCACAGATACTGCCTGAAAATTTAAATCCTCCGGCGTGCGGATCTTGCCGATGGAGTCTTTTAAAAATGTGAAACCTACCTCCAGCACAAGGAAGGACACGATCAGCGCCGCTATGTATTCAATGCGCCCATGTCCGAAAGGATGATCCTTATCCGCCGGCTTCCCTGCCATCTTCACTCCCACAAAGCTGATGATAGATGATCCTGCGTCCGAAAGGTTGTTGAAAGCGTCCGCAGTGACGGATACACTGTGCAGCACAAGCCCCACCGCGAACTTCACCACAAAAAGGAACACGTTACAGAAGATACCCACAATGCTGGAAAGGACACCATATGC
This sequence comes from uncultured Ruminococcus sp., assembly GCA_904418845.1. Classification (GTDB taxonomy): domain Bacteria; phylum Bacillota; class Clostridia; order Lachnospirales; family Lachnospiraceae; genus Mediterraneibacter. Next base: position 44,643 of record CAJFQC010000010.1, read on the forward strand.
CGTCCGCACGGATATCTTCTGTATTTCCTTATAATCTTTTACAAAATGTCTTACCAAAAATTCCGTCATATTTCTCCTCTATTTTTCTCCGAAGAAAAACCAGCTTATCTCAAAGTCCGATGTAGCGGTCACTTCCGCATACTCCTCTTCTGTCAGTACATTTTTTAGCTTCTGCTTTCCCTCCTCCGGCACGACTGCGTTCGTCGTGTCAAGAAAGCAGAGGCTCGGGTATAGAACACACCACCAGTTATGCCCTTTGGCAGCTCCGATCTCAATACGCAGTGCTTCATAATTTCCTGCCGGAAATGTAATGTCGCCGTAGCTTTTATCCGGGAACCAGCAGGTAGTTACCGCCGCGCTCACCGTCTGATCCGCCCCTGACGCGGCGACAGTATCCCGGCCCACTTCTTCAATGGCGTCGATATGTTCCCTCGCCCATGCCGTGGTTTCAGAAGCACTGTCTGTCTCCGGCATATTCTCTTCGAGAAACGCAAGTACACTGTCCCGCACCTTTATTTTTAAGGACTGATCTTCTTCGCTGTCGCTGTTTGCCAGCACATGGAACCTTAAAACTTCCTCCGCCAGATGCTCCTGAAGCTCTGCCCGTGAAGCCGCGTCTGCTCTTTCATACATAATCCATGTAAACAATGCCGCGATGCAGAGTGCCATGATGAGGATAACTCCCGCTTTGCTGCGATCTTCCCGCACATATCTGCTGTCCATATGTATGACCTCCATAATCTGTTTGATATATGGAGTATAGACAGATCTTTCAGAACTTATACACCGCCGTTATTCTTCTCTGTGCTTCAAAGATCCCAGCACGGTATCTGCTTGGTTATTGATATGCTGTCCCGTTACCTTCGTTGCCTTTTCTCTGTCATGGCTTTCGATGGCAGCGATGATCGCCTCATGCTCTGCCAGGAGCTTGGGGTGGCACTCTTTCTTCTTGAGATATTCGATACGGTAACGGTACATCTGTTCTCGCAGATTATTTAAGAGCTGGATCAGCCGTCCGTTGTTCGTGGCAGTGAAAATTACGTCGTGAAACGCCTCGTCTGCCTCCGCGATCTGTGTAATATCGTCACTTCCCAGCACATCCCGAAAATGATCCGCCGCCGCGTGGAGTTCTTTTATCTCACGCTTATCGATACGCTCACAGGCGAGCTGTACGGCAAGCTCTTCTAAGGCACAACGCACCTCCAGAACGTCCCGGAGATTTTTTTCCGTGATCTCAGCGACCTCGGCACCTTTTCTTGGAATCATGAGCACAAGCCCTTCAAGTTCCAGCTTTCGTATCGCCTCGCGTATAGGGGTTCGGCTTACTCCCAGTTTATTTGCAAGCTGGATCTCCATAAGCCGCTCGCCGGGTTTGAGTTCTCCGCGCAGAATCGCACGGCGCAGTGTGTTAAATACCACATCCCTTAAAGGAAGATATTCATTCATTGTAACTTCAAAATCAATGGACATCCTGATCCCTCCTTACACTGTGTATACTCGTCACATAGACCTGTCTGGTCAGCGACTTTTCTCTGATTCTTCTCTGCGCCTCACGAGCGGTGCCCCGGCTTTCAAAGAGTCCGAATACTGTGGGTCCGCTTCCGCTCATCATGGCATTTAAAGCTCCCGCGTCCACCATCTCCCTCTTGATGTCTTCGATCACGGGGTGCATGGGTATTGTCACATCTTCCAATACATTTCCCATACAGGATGCCACCTTTTTAAGGCTTCCTGCCTTCAATCCTTCTATGATCCCGTCAATATCCGGGTGCGCCTCGATCTCCTTCGAATCGAGCGCCTCATATACGACCCTGGTAGACACACTGACAGGCGGTTTTGCAATAAGCACCGTGCATTTAGGCATCGCCGGGAGAACACTCAGTTCCTCACCTATTCCTTCTGCAAGCACGGTTCCACGCATAATACAGTACGGTACATCCGCTCCCAGACGGACGCCCCTCTCCATGAGTTCTTTCCCGGAAAGCCCCAGGCGGAACATCCGGTTCATACCGAACAGAACTGCCGCCGCGTTGGAACTGCCGCCTGCAAGTCCCGCCGCAACCGGGATATGTTTATTCAGGGAAATGCGGACTCCCTCTTCAATATGGAACTCTTCTTTTAAAAGCTTCGCCGCCTTATACGCGATATTTCCATCCCCTGTGGGAAGAAAATTTAAGTTCGACGCCACTTCAATCTCTGATAAAGATGTCTTCTCGATCTTCACCTCATCGTATAGATAGATGGACTGCATGACCATGCGCACATCGTGGTATCCGTTCTCTCTTCTTCCGAGTACATCCAGCCCAAGATTGATCTTTGCCAGCGCTTTTAATTCAATCTGATTCATCCTGTGTCCTCCGTTATTCCTCTGTATCTTGTATACATTGTGCTTACAGTATACTCATATTTTCCTTCAAAATCAACAGTTTATCCCCCGGTCTGAGATTTTCGCTTTCCAGACCATTTATCTCTTTGATCCCCTCCATGGTCGTCATATACTGTTTCGCAAGGCTCCACATATCCTCGCCGCCGCGCACGATATGACCCACAATCCCCGGACGTTTTGATAATGCTTCCACATCAAAAGGCTTCGTCTCCACCTTGGTAATCACATTTACCGGAACCATTTTCCTTAAAAAGATGTCAAATGCCAGCACTGCCTTGACTTCCACTGCCTCACTGCCCGCAAGCGTCACAGCGAGCTGTTCCACATGGCTTGACAGACTGCTCTGCGTCCCTTCCGGCATATCGGGATACTCAATCAGATAGGAAAACGGAAGTATCCCCTGCCAGCTTCCGTAAGGCTCCGTATCATCCCCTCTCACATACAGGAATGACAAGTGAAGTATTCCCTCTACCTTGATACCCTCCTTCGTGTGCTGTTCGCTCTCCATCTGGATATTTCCCTGGCTGTGGATGATCTGAAGAACATCCTCCTTAAGCTCCGGCAGGGCAAGACGCTCGGACAATTTACATCTGGACTGGTTCTGCATCAGAAGCTCTTCAAACACAGTATTCTGAGTATCAAAAGAGCACTCCTGTTCCAGCGAGTACATATCCCTTAATATTTCTGTCTCTTCTTCCTCATAAATATTCATCCTCAGCACAAGTGTTGCCTCAATCCCTATGATCCTCATCTCCCCGTCCTCGTCAAGACGGACGTCGGACAGGCTATCCTCAAGGGAATGTCTGATGTGGTGGAACATCCCTTCGGTCACTCCGTCGCATGGAATCCGCCCTTCATAGGGAACGCTCTGCTCAATCCAGTCTGTTTTCTCCTCCGCTGACAGGTACATGCAGAACACAAGGAGTTCTCCCCTGATCAGAATCTCATCCTGTCCCAACCGGATGTCCATCTTCCTGCTCACGATATCCGCGGACAACATCTGCCCGATGCTCTCCTTTGTCCCCGGCAGGATGATCTCTTCTTTGATGCGGTATGTATCCTTCTTAGAGACCGCAAGCTTTAAAAGATTCATGTTCTCCATTTTCCGGTAGACCGGGATATCGCTCTCCACATCCACTGTCAGCTCTTCATCCCGCAGACTCTCCCTTCCGATCTCCAGCTCTGTCATAATGCGCAGGCTTAGTTTTCTTGAATGTACCACAGAGCCGGTAAATTCCGTCCGCATATTTCGGATAAAAAATGTCTCATTTCCGTCATTTTCTGCGTACACCATCTCCTCAAAGGGCAGTTTTCCCTCCAACACCGCAGGCTTTGGATCACCGGAAGCAGTGATATAAAGAATGCGGAAGTAAACTTTTCCCGTAACTTTCACATAATTCTCCACCGGACGGACATCCTCAGGTCTGCACTCCGCACTCCCTTGTATAATGCGCTGTACATCATCTTTTTGATCCGGGACATTGTAATCTTCATCCAGATAGAACTGGTCAAAGATACTCTTTCCCTCTTGCGTATAATGGATTGGTTTTCTTATCAGCTCCATATCTCTCCTCCTCAATCTAACAAGACTTCTTTTTCTATATATTCAAGCTGTATGACCACATATGGAAATGTGGCGGCATCTTTTGTCTCTTCCCCTTTTTCGGGTCCTAACAGATTCGTATGCACATGGAGGGCGTCCTCTGTCTCATACAGGGCGTTTACTTCCACGCTGTATCCCGATGTAGGGCGCTCCCCGTATCCTCTTGCGATATAGAGGTATCCCTGGTCCGCGTAAGTCATAAAAAAAGGCTCTGTCTGCTCCCCATCAATCTGCGCGGTAAGCTCCGGCGGGATCGTATCTTTGTCCAATACAGTGAATTCTATATCTCTTAGCTTCTGTCTGTTCCCTGTCTTCGTAACACATCCTGTCATCAAACAGAGGATCACACAAAAAACAGTACCTAAGAACAGAAGACTGCGACACCCCCTGCTCCGTTTACACTCATTTTTTATCCATGACCGATCCATTTCTCCTGCCCGCGAGCATATTTTCCCTATAATCATATGTCCTCAATGGTTGAATTATACCGGAAGCAGTTGAATCGTGCAGCGTAGCATAAGGCTTGTTTTTTCGATATTTCCGCTGTATAATTTAGTTTGTCCTTTTTCAAATGGGCATACTATAAAGATGAAAGAAAAATTTGAGGACTGACTTATGTTTCGATTTATCTGTATTGTGATCTTCCTGATCACATTCCTCATCGTGACCATTCCCGTGCTGGCGGTGGAATGGCTTATTGGAAAATTTAATCCAAAAGCGCGGGATATGAGTTCCATGTACATTGTACGCTGGGGATTCCGGAGTATCTTAAAGATCACAGGTGTGCAGATAACTGTCATCGGTGAAGAAAATGTTCCCGACGAACCCGCACTTTTTATCGGAAACCACAGAAGCTACTTTGATATCCTCCTGACATACAGCCTGTGTAAAAGACCGATGGGGTATATCGCCAAAAAAGAAATGAAACGCTATCTGACTCTGACCCTGTGGATGCGCCGCATCTATTGTCTTTTCTTGGATCGGGATGATCCCAAAGAAGGCTTGAAGACAATCCTTACGGCCATTGACCATATTAAAGAGGGCATCTCCATCTGCGTATTCCCTGAAGGAACAAGAAATGACGGCGAAGAGCTGAGTATGCTTCCGTTCAAAGACGGCGCGCTTAAGATCGCCACCAAGACCGGATGCCCGATCGTTCCTGTCTCCATGAATAATACGGCAGAGATGTTTGAAAATCATTTTCCGAGAATCAAAAAGACTCATGTGATCATCGAATACGGGAAACCTATCTACCCGGAAGAACTGGATAAGGAAACAAAAAGACATATCGGAAACCACATAAAGGAGATCATTGTGGAGACGATCCACAGAAATGCCGCGCTGCTGGATAAACAGTGATGCACGTGGTATAAGACAAACAAACGACACAGGAGGTAACAGTATGACACGGAAATATATTTACGGCAATCCTTTCGCGACAGAGGCCGTTATCCACAGTTTCCCGGCAGAGGACAAAGCTCCTGCATACGGGAACATCTCAACTGAAAAAGGTTTTACATTTACTTACACAATGGACGAGGAGGATATTGTCTACGGTCTTGGAGAAGCCAACAGAGGCATAAACAAAAGAGGCTACTGCTATATCAGTGACTGTTCTGATGATCCCCTGCACACAGAGGATAAGCGTTCCCTTTATGCGGCGCACAATCTTATTATCATAGCGGGTGCGCAGACCTTCGGACTGTTTTTCGACTATCCGTCACAGATCACATTTGATATAGGTTATACAAAGGCAGACACCCTGACAGTATCCTGCGAGCGCGCAGATCTTAATCTATATGTCATTGACGGGGACCGCCCCTATGATATCGCAAAGGAATTCCGAAAGATTATCGGACGCAGCTATATCCCGCCGAAATTCGCCTTTGGATACGGACAGAGCCGATGGGAGTATAAGACAAAACAGGATTTCCGCAAGGTGGCGGAAGGGTACCGCAAAGCGAACATCCCTCTGGATATGATCTATATGGACATCGACTATATGGATTCTTATAAAGATTTCACTCTGGGCAGACAGTTTGATGATTTTGCGGACTTTGTACAGGAGATGAAAGATGAGCATATCCGTCTGATCCCTATCATCGACGCGGGAGTGAAAATCGAGGACGGGTATGACGTATACGAAGAGGGTGTGAAAAACCAGTATTTCTGCCGGCGGGAGGACGGAAGCAACTTCGTAGCCGCAGTGTGGCCGGGCGATACCCACTTCCCGGATTTTCTGAATCCGGATGCCCGCAGATGGTTCGGCGACAAATACCGCCTCCTCACGGATCAGGGGATTGAGGGTTTCTGGAACGATATGAACGAGCCGTCTATCTTCTACTCCAAAGAGGGATTAGAAGAAGCGAAAGAAATGGCTCTTAAATTCGCTGAGACAGATCCGGCAAACTGGGACGGAAGCACCGGCGGGGAAGGCATTGGCGTATGGCAGATGGGCGACAAGTTGAGAAGCCTCGCTAACAGCCATGAAGATTATAAGCGTTTTTACCACAATATAAACGGCGAAAAAGTCCGCCACGACAAGGTGCACAACCTGTTCGGATTCAACATGACACGCGCCGCCGGTGAAGCATTTGAGCGCATTGATCCGGACAAAAGATTTCTCATGTTCTCCCGTTCCTCCTATGTGGGGATGCACCGCTACGGCGGGGTCTGGACAGGAGACAATATGTCATGGTGGTCCCATCTGCTTCTGAACTTAAAGATGATGCCTTCACTCAATATGTGCGGCTTCCTCTATACAGGGGCTGATCTGGGCGGATTCGGTGCGGATACGACAAGAGAATTACTGCTGCGCTTCCTCGCCCTCGGCGTGTTCACCCCTCTGATGCGTAACCACTCTGCATTGGGAACGAGGAAGCAGGAATGCTATCAATTTGAAAACACAGATGACTTCCGCCATGTGATCGGCGTAAGATACCGTCTCATTCCTTACATTTACAGTGAGTACATGAAAGCGGCGCTCACAGACGATCTGTATTTCAAGCCTCTGGCATTCGTCTATCCGGAGGATAAGATGGCGTGCCGCGTCGAGGACCAGCTCATGATCGGTAATGAGATCATGATCGCTCCGGTGTATGAGCAGAATGCGCGCGGACGTTATATATATCTGCCGGAGGAAATGAAGTTCATCAAGTTCCGCCCGGACGGCTCCATCACCGAAGGAGCCCTGTCTCAGGGTGTCCACTATGTTGATGTGGCACTGAATGAAGTACCGCTCTTTATCCGAAAAGACCGATGCATCCCGCTGGCACAGCCCGCAGAATGCGTAGATATGATCGATACAGAACATCTGACGATGCTTGGATATGAGGGCACGGAATATGTGCTCTATGACGATGACGGAGTACATAAAGACTACGAGAACAAAGAAAATTATAAGATATTAACAATGTCGTAAACGGGAAAATCCTCCAAACCGGAGGATTTTTTCTATACATGCTTTTCGTTTCAGGCGACATACGTCGCTGGAACATCCAAGATTTCCTCTTGCCTGAAACATGGAGCTGAAAATTTAGTTTTTATTCTGTTCTAAGCGCTGTCACCGGATCGCTCTTCGCCGCCTTTCTCGATGGAATCAGACCGCCGATCAGAGTCAGCACCACACTTAGCAAGATCAAAATAATCGCCGGGAGGACCGGAAGCACAGCGTTTATGTCATTGGTTCCCGCCAGATAGTGGATAAGCGCGTTGCCCGGGATGAGAAGGAGAAGAGATAAGCCGATGCCGATCAATCCCGCACACAGTCCGATAATAAAGGTTTCCGCATTAAACACCTGGGAGATATTTCCTTTCGACGCTCCGATGGCGCGAAGTATGCCGATCTCCTTTTTCCGCTCCAGCACACTGATGTAAGTGATAACACCGATCATAATGGAGGACACGATAAGAGAGATCGCCACAAAAGCGATCAGCACATAGCTGATAATATCAATAATATCAGTCACAGACGACATAAGCGCACCAACCACATCCGTGTAAGTGATCACTTGTTCCTCTTTGCCCTCTGCCTCCATACGGGCATTATAGCTGTCCAGTATATTTACAACCTCTTCTTTACTCTCAAAGTCTTTCGGATAGATGTCTATCCCGGCAGGCACAGCAAAATCCACATATCCCAGGTCCTTTAAATTATTTTCGTAGGTGGCATTTCCTGTGGCGCTCATGGACATCATAAGCTCCGCCAGTTCCTCTCCTGTCATATTCATCTGAAATGCCTCCGCAAATGCATCCGCGTCGATGCTCATCGCATTCTGAAGACTGCTGCCGATCTGTGACATCATACTTCCAAGCGCTTTCTCCATGCCTGACGCAAGCTGTTCCATAATCTGCCCCATAGCAGAGGATATCTCCTGCTCTAATGCCTGGCTGACCGCACCGCCGTAAGCTGATATTGCGCTCTGCATGTAAGTTTCAACCGCGCCGGATATCTGCTTCTCCAGACTGTCCATGTCCACCACAGCCGCCAGTCCTTCGGACAACCGCTTCTGTCCGTCTTCTGTACTTAAATAGGCAAGAAAATACTCCGGCATCCTGCTCACATCCGGTCCGTTTCCCGCAGCAGCGTACGCCAAGTACCCTGCCGCCAGTTCGGCGGCAAGCTTCTCAATCTGCTCCTGGCTCACTGTAATGTTCTCTGTGATCCCTCCGAAGATGCTGTTCGCATATTCCGTCAATATCTGCTGTGCCTCCGGTGTATTCAGGTAAGCCTCAAAAGAGGGATCCGACGGATTGAGAGCTGCATAAACCGCATATCCTTCCATCAAAGTGGATGCCATCTCTGTTAACTCGTCCACTGTCACATAGATCCCATCTCCTGAATCGATGATCTCCCGGATATTATTTATAAGGATATTGCGTGCTTCCTCTGTGTTTAAATAAGCGGTGAATGCCTCTCCCAGCCCGGAATAGTCCGCCTCCGGATGTGCGGCGGCATACTCCTGATATCCTTCCATCAGGCTTGCCGCGAGTTCAGCCATCCCATCGGGGGACACGGACACGTCCAGATTTCCCAGTATATTCTCCAGACTCATAGAGGGCATATTCGGAAGATTCATGGAAATGCTCCCAGGATCAAGGGCTCCCGACAGATCGAGAGAATTTCCCGCCGAGCTGAAGATACTGGAAAAATTCATTGATCCGGAAGAGCCTGACAACGCAGACAGTGCATTTTCATCAAACACAAAGGCCTCCTGAAGCTTCTCCTCGTCGATGGTGAATAAGGAGTCCATATCGAATCTATCCTGATCGCTGTCCTCCCCGAAAGCTTCCCCTGTAAACACATTAACCGACGGATCGGCAAGCTGCTGCACAATGTCCTTTTTTTCCGCCTGCTGTGCTACATGTTTTGTCAGTGAAGCCGGGTAGCCGATGCCATGGGAAAGCGCAGACGCGTTGGCGTCCTCGGCTGGCTGAACGATCCCCACTATAGTCAGCTTCTCTCCATTTTCCACGAGCTTTTTCATATACTCGCCATCGCCTGACTTATCCTTCCACACCTGATACTGGCTGTCGTATTCATAATAGTCCGCGCTGTCTACCACACGGAACGTAGTTCCCAGGATGTCCTCGTAGGAATAGTTCTCTGCCTCCTCCGGTGTCTCCACGTCTTCCTCGTTGATAAACTGCCGGATCATCTCTTCTAATTCCAACTGATCTCTCAATCCTAATGTATATAAAAGCTGATCGCTCATGCTGCCGCTGGTGGTAAGCACAAGCACACACTCGTTATAATTCCTGGGCCATCTTCCCGCTTTCACGTCATACTGGCCTTCGTACAGCTCCTCTTTCTCCGGCATCTCATAGAACACATCTGTGCTCATCATGGTGGACATCATACTGTTAGAGCCTGTTGACGAGCCTAATCCCATCTCCTCAAAAGACGCGTCCGGGTGTACCTGATGAATTGCATCTTCATCCTCACGGTAGATCTGGGGCACCACATTATAGGAATACTCAATGGCATTGGTATATGTTTCTATCCCGCTCTCCCCGCTGTCCAGGTAGGACTTCAGCGATTCCAGATCATTGGAATCCAGGGTGGAGAACATATCCGTGACCATGTTGATTACCTGGATTTCCCCTTCTTTTTTCTCCTGTCCGCCTGTCTCGCCGCCTTCGTCCCCTGTCAAAATGGAACTGAAATCAAATCCCGTACTCTGGATCTGCAGGGGATACTCGGAGAGTGTTTCTTTTTCGATGTCTTTGATATAATCATTGACCCCTGTAGAGAGCGACAGGATCAGTGCAATTCCGATGATCCCGATCGAACCTGCAAAGGAAGTGAGCAGAGTTCTGGCCTTTTTTGTCCTTAAATTGTTAAAACTAAGAGACAATGCCGTCAAAAAAGACATGGACGCTTTCCCCATATTTCTATGCTCTGGTTCTTCTGTGTCCTCCGGCACGAACGCATCACTGTCCGAGAGGATCTTCCCGTCCTTTAGATTCACGATGCGGGTGGCATACTCCTGCGCAAGCTCCGGGTTATGGGTTACCATCACCACAAGGCGGTTACTTGCCACTTCTTTTAACAGTTCCATGACCTGTACGCTCGTCTCGCTGTCGAGCGCACCCGTAGGCTCATCCGCCAGCAGGATATCCGGGTCATTGACAAGAGCGCGGGCAATGGCAACTCTCTGCATCTGCCCGCCGGAGAGCTGATTCGGCCTTTTATGGAGCTGGTCGCCCAGTCCCACCTGTGTAAGCGCCTCTTTTGCCCGTTTCCTTCGCTCCGTCTTGCCGATCCCGGAGATAGTCAGGGCGAGCTCCACATTCGCCAGAATAGTCTGGTGAGGAATCAGATTATAACTCTGAAAAACAAATCCGATCGTGTGGTTCCTGTACGAATCCCAGTCCCTGTCCTTATATTTCCTCGTAGAAATACCGTTGATGATGAGATCCCCGCTGTCGTAACGATCCAACCCGCCGATAATATTCAAAAGCGTCGTCTTTCCTGACCCGCTGGAACCTAAGATAGCAACAAACTCATTGTCCCGCAGATTAAGGCTCACGTGGTCAAGAGCTTTCTGTACTAAGCTTCCCGTACGGTATTCCTTACAGATATTTCTGATCTGAAGCATTGATGTCTCTCCCTTTCCGCACTGTCCGAAGATATTCTATGTCTCCATTTTGTTTCATTTCTCAAATTGTCCGGCTTCTGCCGACAAAAAGTATTCTAACACATTCGTGAGAATTCCTCTAGCACAGAGTGAACGATACAGTCATATAGCTTGATCTTTAATAAAATTTTTATTTTTGAGGTTATTTTTTCATTTTGATTATAGAATGGTTCATTGTGAAGGAAAGAAACTGCAAGAGATATACAAAATCGTGAAAGAAAAACAGGCGCTTGAACACTTAAGCGCCCTGATGACGATTATTGTCCGGGGCGCCTCTTCCCTGTGTTATGTGACATGGAACTTTTCCTTCAAGATACTCGGCGCCCTCAGGACAAGCATATACATTTATTAAGGCGTCTACCATCCCCTGACGAAAAACAGGTACGCCCCCAGTCCTTTGCCGATGGCCACGCTTAGGATGAACGCTGTCATATAGCGCACGATCCTCATCCTTCTCATAAATACCGGGAAAACATTCAAGATCTCGGCCAGCGCCATGGACCAGCATCCAACGAAAATACCCGCGAAAATACCAAAGACAGCCAGAATGCCTCCTCCTGTCGCGCTGACCGCCATATGTCCGGTCAATCCGTCCTTAAATACATATAACAGATTCCCTAATATCCCGCCAAGAGCAACGCTGGTCTCATAGAGAAGTATCCTGTCTCCCGTATGGGTCCTGTCCGCAAAGTCCGCCACCACGCCCAGCTCTACGATAAAGGAGAAGAGCCCTCCCGCCACGGCAGCCCCCGCGCTAAGACCGACGACTGCCAGAAAGATCTGTTGTCCCCACTCCGCCCACATCGAGTTCATCCCCCCTTCTTGACGCGTCTTCAATCAATGTCGTCTGAATATCATTTTCATACAGACGCATCTGCACCTCCATAGGCGTCGGATCTACGGTAAACCGTTTTTTCCCGAAATGATTAAAGAAAATCAGAATCCCGGCGGTCAGCCCGATAGAATAGGTGATCTCCAGTATCGTAAACCCGTCCGTCTCCTGCCCTGTCACCAGTTCATACATCTGTCCGAAGAGTTTTGTTACATCCACATCGTTGTTGAACGCCATGATAGAAAATGCAGCTCCGCAGAAAGTGACTGCCACGACAAACACAGTCTTCAGGATATGCCATGCAAGAGGTGGCGTCTTCTGCTCTTCGTATGTGACAATGATATCTGTCTCACCCATGTTCTGTATCTCGATTCCCGGATATTTCTCATGGATACAGGCAATGATCTTCAAAATGGACACCACGCATCTGTGCTGTCCCGTCTTTTTAAATTTTAGGATCTTAAGCGCCTTGATCTTCGGGGGTACTGTCTTATCCGGGCACTCCAGAGTTAGGATATCCCCCAGAGTCACATCCGGCTTTGTCACTTCTACATCCCGGTCACCTTTGATATATAGCGTCGTACTGTTAGAGGACATCCCGCACCTCCTCACAGGTATTTCTGATGAGGAACCCTTCTCCTGCCTGCTCCTGCGGCGTGCTCAGATAATAGAGTATCCCGATGACTATCGCTGCCAGCACGATCACCAGAAGGCAGATCCATACTTTTTTCTGTCCGTCTTTCATGTCATCCACCGCCCTTTCATATTTCTGCGGGCCGCTTCCTGACATTTGAATACACGGCACATATCTGTCTGCCGTTTCCGGTCCGCGTTATAATGTCTAGTCTTCCGATTTTCCCGCAGATTATTCATCGGCTGAGCCTTCGGAGATTTTCCATGATCCTCTTCTCCATCCGGGAGACCTGAACCTGTGATATCCCCATGAGTTTTCCCACATCAGACTGTGTTCGGTCTGCAAAATACCGCAGATAGATAAGTTTCCTCTCTTTAGCGTCCAGTGTCTCTAAAAGCTGTTTCAATACCAGACGGTCCAGAATCTTATCTTCCTGTTTTTCTTTTTCCTCCAGCTTGTCCACCAGAAGGATTTCATTTCCCTCTTTCTGATGGATGGGCCGGTAGAGTGACTCTACCTCGCCTCCTGCTTCCATAGCCTGCACCAGTTCTTCCTTCTCTACCCCCATCTCTTCCGAGAGCTCTTCCACTGTCGGTTCGCGTCCTAGATCGGAGGTTAGTTTCTCTCTTGCCTGAAGGCTTTTATAAGAAAGTTCTTTTAAGGACCGGCTCACTTTGATCATGCCATCGTCCCGCAGGAATCGTTTAATCTCCCCGGATATCATGGGTACTGCATAAGTAGAGAACCTGACATCATAAGAAGTATCAAATTTGTCGATAGCCTTCAAAAGTCCGATGCTCCCGATCTGGAACAGATCCTCCGCCTCACATCCGCGCCCGTAAAAACGCTTTACGACACACCAGATCAGACCGACATTTTCTTCCACAAGCTGTTCTCTCGCTTCTTTATCCCCGTCGTGTGATCTCTGTATCAAAGCGATTGTGTGGTCCATATCTCCCTTCCTTTTCCGATGGCCTTTTTCATCTTCACCTTCGTCCCCTCCCCCGGCTCGGACTCTACCTCCACGCTGTCCATGAAGGCTTCCATAAAGGCAAATCCCATACCGGAGCGGTCCTGCTCAGGCTTCGTAGTATACATCGGCTGCATGGCTTCCTCGACATTTTCGATGCCCCGGCCCTGATCGCGCACTTCCACCGAAAATATATTTTCCTCAATACGGCAGCGGATATGCACTTTATGTATCTCGTTCTCATAGCCGTGGATGATGGCATTGGTCACTGCCTCTGACACAGCGGTCTTTACATCCGCTACTTCCTCCACCGTGGGGTTCAGCTGCGTCAGAAAAGATGCCACTGCCACTCTTGCAAACCCTTCGTTCGCTGATCTGCTGTCAAAACGAATCTCCATTTCATTTGTGTTTTTCATATCCTGTCCTCCTCATATATCTGCATGATCTTTGTCACTCCTGACAATGTCAGTATCTTTTTTATCCGCTCACTGGCGTGGACTGCCCAGACCTCTCCGCCGATCAGGCAGATTGTTTTATATCTTCCCATGATGACCCCTATCCCCGAACTGTCCATAAAGTCTGTCCTCTCAAAATCAAAGATCACATATTTGATGTGATTCCTGTCAATGACCGCATCTGCCTCCCGTTTGATCTCCTCCGCGTTGTGGTGGTCCACCTCGCGGGGCAGGTAGATGGTAAGACAGTTCTCCTGCACCTGATATTTCATGTTACTCCTCCTCGCATTTACATCTGATATGAAAAAAGAAAAGAATATACATTCGTACACTCTTTTCTTTCGTAATCTTTCCCTTATTTTTTATCAATTTATTCTTTTATGATCATCTCGGCTTCTTCTCATTCGGCACTGCCGGATGTGTCATCTCCGCCTGCGCTCTGCCCAATGGCGTCAAGAGCGCTCTGGGCGTCCGCGGCATAATCAGAACCGCCGTAGCTGTCCAAAATCTTTTGGTAGTAAACCGCAGCGTTTTCATTGTCTCCGTTCCCCTGATATGCCTGCGCCAGATTATAGACCGCCTGTCCGCTGTTATATCCCTCATTCATGCGCACTACTTTATAAAAAGCATCTATGGCAGTCTGGTAATCCTGTAAGGCAAGGGCCTCTGTTCCTGTCTCAAAGTTGCTGTCGCACGCGTTCGGATAGATCTCTGCTGAGATCTGGTCGTAAAGCGCCTGTGCGCTCTCGCCCAGCGCGTCCCTGCTTACATTGAGCAGGGTGTCCGCCATCGTTGCGTCACTGTACTCTCCCGAATCATACTGATCAGACACTGCCATCAGCGCCTCATAGCTGTCGCGGGTCGTCTGCGCTGCCTGTGCATCCGCTTCCACGCTCTCACCGGTCGCCCGGTAGTTGTCCAGCGTCCTTGTCTGTGCGCTCACCTGCGCTTCCAGAGAAGTGATCTTATCACTGTATTCCCGCATCTGATCGTTCATCTGATTCGACCGTGCCTGATTGACCGCGGGAGCCACAAGAAACCAGATCAGAGCCGCGCCGATCGCCGCGCCGATGAAAATATTCGCCACCGCCAGATGGCTGCTCATCTCCTTTAACCGGGAATGCTTAGGCTGGATGATCGTCTCATTTCCGAGATTATATTCTACCGCATCCTCTTTCTTTTTTTCACTTCTGCGTCTGCCTCTCCCCCTGTGCTGCATCAGCTCATGGATATAGTGAAGCGTAGTCTCATTCGTTGTGTCCAGCTTCCTTGCCGTGCGAAGAATCTGTCTTGCATGGGAGTACTGCTCCGTATGTAGATAGACCAGCGCCAGAAGCTGGTATGCCTTTAAGAAATCAGGATGGGCGGATATCACCTGCTTTAACTGGATGACCGCCAGATCTTCTCCGTTCTGACGGCAGTATGCCAGACATTGATTAAATTTCCTGATCGCCAGATTGATCGTCTCAAGTTCTTTTGCCGACGACTGCACATTCTTGATATAGTAATCCGCTATATTATCCCTCGGGCGCAGATTCTTGCTGATGATCCACTCTACAAGAGCCTCCGGCACCTCTCCGATGCCGTAATAGACAAGCCCCAGCAGATTCCTTGCCGCGATGTTCTCCCTGTTAAACTGCAGACTCCTGCGCAGCGACGCTATCGCTCCGGACATATCGCGTATCCGCGCTTTCCGCAGCCCGTCGTTGTACCAATAGTTCGACTGATACACGATCTTCTTCGTATAGTCCATTTATATCCCCACTGTCTTTCTTTATTTCTTCTGATCCATTACCTGCTTCAAAAGGTCTGTCATATCAGACAGGTCCTCCTGATACACCGCGTCCTCGATCTCTTCCACCTCAAGGCTGGGCTTGAATTTTCTCAGTTCCTCTTCGTAATCCAGCATCTATATGACCTCCTGAACTAATTCCCTTATTTTCCCTGTCAGATACAGTGAGCCAAGACAGTAGATGCGCCGTTCGCCCTGATGTTCAAGCACGAATGTAAATGCTTCCTCCACAGACTCCCTCACTATGACAGGCTGTTCCGTATATTCCCTGAAGATTTTTGCCAGCACCCGGGCGTCTGTCCCCCGGCCTCCGCTGATATGCGTCACAACGAACAGATCAGCCTGAACCCGGCCGCACAGACACCGGATCATCCTCCTGTAATCTTTATCCTGAACTGCAGAGAACAAAACGATGTTTCTCCGCCCTTCCTGCGGAACGCTCTGTGCAAACGCTTCCATCGCGCTGACATTGTGCGCCCCGTCGATATATACCTCCGGCAGGACTTCTTCCATACGACCTGCCCATTTTAACTCCGCCAGAGTCTCCCGCCACCTCTTCGGATGACCATTCTCCCCGAAGAGATACTGCATCACTTCCATGGCAAGCATGGCGTTGTGCGGCTGGTAAACTCCGGTATTGTTTAATTTCCACGTGGTAGTTCCATAATAAGCACTGAGACAGGAAAATGCAATATGTTTGTCCTCTATTCCAAGAATTTCGAACGCATCTTTCCCGATTTTTTTACAGAAACTCCCCTGTTCCTTCGCGGCACTTTCGATCACGCAATCACTCTCCTCCGCTGTCTCCGCGTAGAACACCGGCACGCCCGGACGGATGATCCCCGCCTTTTCCCGCGCGATCTCTTCCAAAGTGTCTCCGAGATGCTCCATGTGATCCAGGCCGATAGACGTGATCGCGCAGACAATGGGATGCTCAATGGATCTGGTGGCGTCCTTCCTGCCGCCGAGCCCGGTCTCAATGACCGCGTATTCCACTCCCGCGTCGGCAAAAGCGCTCACCGCCATGCCGAACAAAAACTCGAAGAACGTCGGATGGGAGAGCCCTTCCGCCTCCATGCGGCGTACCGCTTCCAGGGTCTTTTCAAATATCCTTGTGAAATCATCATCACTTATCTGTTCCCCGTCAATAGCGATCCTCTCATTAATGTTCACCAGATGGGGGGATGTAAAAAGCCCCGTCCGTTTTCCCTCCGAACGGAGCATGCTGTCAAGATACGCGCACACAGAGCCTTTTCCGTTGGTCCCCGCTACGTGGAGTACCTTCAGACGCTCCTGAGGGTTCCCAATATATCTTAAAAAGGTCTTTGTGTGACGCGCGTCATTCTTCTTAGTAAATTTGGGAATATTCAGTATATATCCTGTCGCTTCAATGTATGTCATTCTTCCGTCTCTTCTTCCTGTTTCACGAACGCCTGTCTTCCGTTCTCCGGCGCATCCGCATCTTCCGGAAGATTCGCCAGCGTGCCTCCGCTGTACTCGTAAGATGCAGACTCCCGGAAAATTGTATTGCTGGAACCGACCTGGGCCACCATGATCGTGTCGCCGTCATTTAACTGTGATTCTTTCAGGTCGAGCCTCGTGTTGTTCAAAAACGTCGTGGTCTGCTTCTCACCGTTGATGTAGACTTTACTCTGCTTTGTAAAATTATCGCCGTAGATACTGTAAGTTCCGTCCTTCTGTGTGACGACCTCGGAAATCCCCGCGTCCTTCACACCCATGACCATATGTCCTTCTGTGATCGGTGCTCCGCTCTCCTCGTAAACATACTGTCCGCCGTACATGATATCGTACTGTAGAAGTTCCAGATCGGCAAGATAATCTTTCGTCTGGCGCCGCTGCTGATGATAGTTGAACACAGTTCCCGTGTGGATATCAAGCCGCTCAAACACGTCCGCCATGACCTGATACGCGGCAATGTTCCCATCCTGTTTTTCCAGACCGATATTGTCCCATATCACATAGTTTGTATTGTAAAGATACTTGCTCTTTAAGTCCTTGGCCTCCAGATTCATAGTCGGAAGATGATCCCCGTAAAATACAAGCACTGTGGGCTCATTTCTGGACTCTACCGCCTCGATCAGCTCGCCTGCGAATTTGTCCATCTCATGAACCAGATTCACATAATATTCCCACGCGTTACGCTCGCCTTCCTCCTCAACTCCGCTGACGATGATCTCCGGGTTCTCCAGCACTTTCTCCGTGGGATATTCCCCATGGCCTTCCACGCTGACCGTGAATACAAAGTCCCGTCCTTCTGTGGTATCCATGGACTCCATAATGTTCGGCACAAGGATATCATCCGTCGCCCAGCCCTTCGGCGTCGTCTGCAAAATGTTCATGAACTCCTTGCTCGTATAGTGGTCAAATCCCATATTGTTGAACACTTGTGCGCGGCTGTAGAAGTTTCCGCCGTTGTTGTGCAGCGCCTCCGCGCCGTACCCCAGCATTTTAAGGGCGGATGCCGCGCTCTCCAGCGTCTTTGTCTTCGCATAGGTCTTGTACGGATATTCACCCGGACCGAAAAAACGCATACTCATGCCGGTAAGCACCTCAAACTCTGTGTTCGCTGTTCCCGCTCCCACGGACGGCACTTTAAAATACCCGGTGGAGTATTCATTGAACAGCTTTCTTAAGTTGGGAATCGGGTCTTCTGAGAAGCGGAGCCACTCCACTTCTGTCGGATCAAAGAAGGATTCGAGCTGCACGAATACAATATTGGGGAGCTCTTCCGCGCTTCTTCCTGTCTCACTCTTTGTAAGCTGTCCGTCACCGCTGATGCCCGCCATTGTCTCCTCGCTGTATCCGCCCGGTTTGTTGATTCCCGTATTGAACAGACTCGCTGAAAAACAGTACGGGAAACCGTAGTCCTCATAGGCAAAGGCGATATTTCCGAAGTAGTTGGATATGACCCTTTTGTCGATGGCTTCCTCGGTAAGCCACATGCACACCCCGAAAGAGGCCGCCACACCGCCCAGTGCGATGACTCGGTGCATCTTCCCGGTAAACTGCCCCCCTCTGCGCCACATAGATACGACCCAGAATGCAAGCGCCACCACACCGATGATGATCATAACCAGCTCAAAGGTATTAAAGTAGTTCCCTGTCAGTTCCAGTGCATCCGAGAGGACTTTTAAATCCTGCGCGTTAAACGGCGTCACCCTTTTTGTCAGCAGATAGCCGTTGCAGATACCTAAGAATATCCAGAATACACTGATCAGGATCCTTGCGAACACCCTTCTTCGCACGAGATATACGAGAGTAAATGTCACGAATATCATGAATGAATTATACAGGAACACCAGAGGCGTCCCCGCCAGATAATCCAACGCCTCAAAAAATGACAGGCGGGAGATCATCTCGATCAAAAAGTTGATCACACAGGCAAGAAGATAATGAAGCGGCAGTGACAGGCGGTTCATCCATTTATACACCGGCTGCATCTTCCTTGCAAACGGGCTGTTGCGCCGCTTTTCAAGGATCTTCTGCCTTCTTTCTTTTCTCTCCTTAAAATGTTGTTTAAGATCTTCTTTTTTCAGATTCCTGATCTTTGTAATAAATCCTTTGATGTCGGGCTTTTTGATGCGGATCTTTTTCATTTTCCAAGTCCTTCCATTCGCTCCCTGACCTGAGCGAGCATCTGTGTATATTTTTCGAGTTTCGCCCTCTCCTCCTGTACTTTCGCCTCCGGGGCCTTGCTGATGAACTTCTCGTTCGCAAGCATGCCTTCCGCGCGTTTAATCTCTTTCTTTAATCTCTCTTCCTCTTTTTTCAGTCTCTCGAGCTCCTGCCCTAAATCCACCAGATCCTCAAGCGGCAAATATACGACTGCGTCCGGAACGACTACAGACACCGCGTTATCTGCCACACCGTCTTTTGTCTTCTGAATCAGGACTTCATTGGCTATCATAAGCGGCTGCGCAGAGGTCTTCACTTCTTCCATGCCCGCGCTTAAATGCTCATCCTCACAGATGATATACACCTTCGTCTTTCGGCTGTTAGGCACATCCATTTCTGAACGGATATTGCGGATTCCTTTTGTGACAGCTTTCACATGTTCCATCACATTCTCATCTGCCGGGAAGTTCCACTCATCCTTGTACTTCGGCCACTCGGACATCATCAGTGACGCTTCCTCCGGTACCAGAGCGCTGTATATCTCCTCTGTGATAAACGGCATGAAAGGGTGAAGCAGCTTTAACGCCTGTCCAAGCACAGTCTTTAATACCCAGAGCACGCAGTTTGCCGCTGCCGGGTCTTCCTCTGTGTGATAGATGCGGTATTTCGCAAGCTCAACATACCAGTCGCAGAACTCATCCCAGACGAAGTCGTACACCTTCTGAACCGCGATGCCAAGCTCGAACTTATCCATGTTCTCTGTTACGTCTCTTGCCAGCGTGTTCACCGCAGACAGTATCCAGCGGTCAACCGGCGTCAGAAGGGAGTCCTCCGGCTTGTTTGCCACGTTTTCCTTCATGTTCATCAGTATGAAGCGTGACGCGTTCCATACTTTATTCGCAAAGTTGCGGCTCGCCTCTACTCTCTCATTGTAGAAACGCATGTCATTGCCCGGCGCATTTCCGGTCACCAAAGTCAGACGCAGGGCATCCGCTCCGTAATTGTCGATGATCTCCAGCGGATCGATGCCGTTTCCAAGCGATTTACTCATCTTGCGCCCCTGTGAATCTCTCACAAGACCGTGTATGAGCACAGTGTGGAACGGCGATTTTCCTGTATGCTCAAATCCTGAGAATACCATACGGATCACCCAGAAGAAGATAATGTCGTATCCTGTCACCAGCACGTCTGTCGGATAGAAGTAGTCCAGATCCTCTGTTTTCTCCGGCCATCCCAGTGTGGAGAACGGCCACAGTGCAGAGGAAAACCATGTATCCAGTGTATCCTCATCCTGTGTGAAACGCGCGCCTCCACAGTGCGGGCACTTCTCCGGAGCCTGTCTGTCAACGACGAACTCTCCGCACTCATCACAGTAGTAGGCCGGGATACGGTGCCCCCACCAAATCTGGCGGGAAATACACCAGTCCTTAATGTTCTCCAGCCAGTGCAGATAGATCTTATCAAAACGCTCCGGCACGAATTTCAGTTCTCCGGTTTTGAGCGCGTTGGTCGCCGGTTTCGCCAATTCTTCCATCTTCACGAACCACTGCTGTTTGATCAGCGGTTCTACCGTCGTGCCGCAGCGGTCGTGTGTTCCTACCGCATGGCTGTGGGGTTCTGTCTTCACCAGATATCCCTGAGCTTCTAGATCAGCCACGATTGCCTTTCTCGCCTCGTAGCGCTCCATGCCCGCGTATCTGCCCCCCTTCTCATTGATGGTGGCGTCGTCGTTCATAATATTGATCTCCGGCAAGTTGTGGCGTTTGCCTACCTCGAAGTCGTTCGGGTCATGTGCCGGCGTGATTTTCACCGCACCTGTACCAAACTCTTTATCTACATAGTAATCTGCCACAATGGGGATTTCCCTCTCTACAAGCGGCAGGATCACGTTCTTGCCTACGATATCCTTGTATCTCTCGTCATCCGGGTGTACCGCAATGGCTGTATCACCCAGCATAGTCTCCGGACGTGTAGTCGCGATCTCAAGGAAACGGTCTGTTCCTACGATCGGATATTTGATATGCCAGAAGTGTCCGTCCTGATCTTGATGCTCCACCTCAGCGTCAGAGAGGGATGTTTTACATTTCGGGCACCAGTTGATGATACGGGATCCTTTGTAAATGTATCCCTTCTTATATAAATTGATGAATACTTCCTCAACAGCTTTGGAGCATCCTTCATCCATCGTGAAACGCTCTCTGTCCCAGTCGCAGGAGATGCCCAGCTTCTTAAGCTGGTTCTCGATCGTTCCTGCATATTCTTCCTTCCACTGCCATGTCCTCTCAAGGAAGCCCTCGCGTCCAAGCTCTTTCTTATCGATACCTTCCTCTTTGAGCTGGTTCGTCACCTTGACCTCCGTAGAGATCGCCGCGTGGTCTGTTCCCGGCACCCAGAGGGCATTGTATCCTTCCATCCTCTTATAACGGATAAGGATGTCCTGAAGGGTGTTGTCCAGAGCGTGTCCCATGTGGAGCTTTCCTGTGATGTTCGGAGGCGGCATCACCGTTGTAAACGGTTTTCTGCTGCGGTCCACTTCTGCGTGGAAGTACTTGTTCTCACACCATTTCTCATACAGCTTTTCTTCGATCGCTTTCGGATCATATGTCTTTGCTAATTCTTTGCCCATTTTCTTCTCCTTGCTTTCCCTCTCAAATATCTGTCACTTTTCTCTTAGGTATCATGTTCACGGAATTTTCACAGTTAAATAAAGAAACGCCCTTTACATAACGTAAAGGGCGAAGATTCCGCGGTACCACCTTAATTTATTTCTCATAAGTCCTGTAACGTGGACCACTCCGGGATACCTTACTTAGTTCTTTCCTTTCTGGATTTACTTTGTTCACATATCCAGTTCAGAAGCTACCTTCCATCATCCTGTACCGGAACCGCCTCGCAGCCGGAACGCTGTTTCTCTCATACAGCTATACCGGGCAGTCCTCTCTGGCGGGAGCGATGATGTACTCCTCTTCTTCACTACCTTTTACGAATTTGTTAACTAAAAATTAACTATCACATACTATATCCGCAAGAGGCAGATTTGTCAAGATATTTAGAGAATCTTAAGATATCAGTTCAGCCATACAATGTGATTTTATGATTTCATATCTTCTATCATCTTTACAATATCATATCCGTAGTTATCCCCGGTGGCCCAGCCAAGCCCTTCTGGGTTCTCCTGCTGCCCCAGCCACTCCACATAGGGCGCCGCACCTTTCTTCACATACTCATAGCGGTCGTCCACACATTCCTGAACGAGCGCATCCGCCGTAGCATACGCTTTGAGATGCTGGATCTGCGCCCGGATGCCGGTGCGCACATCGGGATAAGAATTACCCGGCACGCCGTTTCCTGTCGTTCCAAGCCCTGCGAAATTAAACTGTTCTATGCTGGCGTCCCCGCCGTACTGGAGAAATCCCGTCTCCTTCATTGTCTGTGCGAACGCCACCTCCGGGCGGACGCCCTCCGCGGAAGCCTCGTCATAGTACATCTGGCAGAACGTCTCAATGGAGTCCGCACCGCCTTCCGAAAGTTCTTCGGACGGGTATTCCTTGCCCGCGGATTGGAAATAGGCCACCATCTCCTGCACGGTCACCGCACTCTCTCCCATAATGGGATACTGCCCGTCCGCTATGGCTTCCTGTGCGTCCTGCTCCCCTGCTCCGCCTTCCGCTTCTATCAGATCTTCTGACTTTGAATTCTCTTCCGATACGGCGGCGCTCTTCTCATCCTCCGTACTGGGCGACAGCGCTCCTGTAACGCCCGCTATGGCGATCGTCACCACAAGGAGCACTGCAAGTCCTGCTTCCATATATAATTTGATCTTCCTATCCTGCCAGTCCATATCCCTCTCCTTATGTGGCATTATATTATCGTTTTCCCATATATATACCCTGTCATATTACTTGAAGTAAAAGAAAAATGCAACAAATCCGGAAATAATATTGCTTAATGTATCTATCAATCTTCTAAACTTCGGGCTACCTGTATACCAGGCAGTACCCTACCATTTTCTTTTACTTTTTTGGCAGTTGTGCTATAATGATTGCGCACAGCGTAATCCACCGCAAAACGCAAATGAAAAGAGGGAATAATTATGAGTTCACAGAACCTTACTCTGCTGACCGATCTGTACGAACTGACCATGATGCAGGGCTATTTCGAGACACAGGAAAATGAGACTGTCATCTTTGACATGTTCTTCCGTGAGAATCCCAACAACGGAGGCTACTCCATCATGGCAGGACTTGAACAGGTCATCGAGTATATCAAGAACCTGAACTTTTCTTATGAGGATGTAGATTATCTGAGAGGGCTTGGCATTTTCAGCGAGGATTTTCTTCATTATCTGAGCGGATTTCATTTCAGCGGAGACATTTATGCCATCCCTGAAGGAAGTGTTATTTTTCCACGAGAGCCGCTTATCAAAGTCATCGCACCTATCATGGAGGCCCAGCTTGTGGAAACCGCGATACTGACCATCATCAACCACCAGTGTCTGATCGCTACCAAAGCCTCCCGCGTAGTACACGCAGCGCAAGGCAACGGCGTCATGGAGTTCGGCCTCAGACGCGCGCAGGGACCGGATGCGGGGCTTTACGGCGCAAGGGCGGCAATGATCGGCGGATGCGTAGGCACTTCCAACGTGCTCGCCGGTGAGCTGTTCGACGTCCCGGTGCTTGGAACACATGCACACAGCTGGATTATGAGCTTTAAAGACGAGTACACTGCCTTCAGGGAGTATGCCCGTCTTTATCCCGACGCCTGCACTCTCCTCGTAGATACTTATGACACATTAAAATCAGGCGTACCCAATGCCATCCGCGTGTTTAAGGAGATGCGTGAGGCCGGCATTCATCCGAAGAGCTATGGCATCCGCCTGGACTCCGGCGATCTTGCCTATCTGTCTAAACAAGCGCGTAAGATGCTGGATGAGGCAGGATTTACAGATGCGGTCATCGCCGCTTCCAACGATCTGGATGAGTTCCTGATCAACGACCTGAAGATCCAGGGAGCTCAGATCACTTCCTGGGGCGTAGGAACGAATCTCATCACCTCCAAGGACTGTCCGTCTTTTGGCGGGGTCTACAAGCTGGCTGCTATTCAGAATGAAGACGGAGAGTTCGTGCCTAAGATCAAGATCTCCGAGAACATTGAGAAGATCACGAATCCGGGCAACAAGACCGTTTACCGTATCTATGATAAAGAGACTGGGAAAATGCGCGCGGATCTGATCTGTTTCGTAGATGAGGAGTATGACACTTCCAAGGATCTTCTCCTCTTTGACCCGAACGCTACATGGAAAAAGACTCATCTCGAGGGCGGCACATATACAATGAAAGAGATTCTGAAACCGATATTTATCCGCGGGGAGTGCAAGTACCAGTCCCCATCCGTGAAAGAAATCGCACAGTTCTGCCGTCAGGAGAAGGATACACTTTGGGATGAGACGAAACGTCTTTTCAACCCACACAAGGTCTATGTAGACCTTTCCAAAAAACTGTACGACACAAAAGCAGCCCTTCTGAACAATGTGAACGCATAAGGATATTTCATAAATACTGACAGCGGCTGTCCGCAGCCGCGTACAACCATATCATAAACAAGGAGTTTTATTATTATGAAAATTATCGTATTGGCAGGCGGCTTGAGCACAGAGCGCGACGTCTCTCTCGCCTCCGCCGCGGGTATCTGCAGAACCCTGATCGAAAAGGGGCACAATGCATTCCTTCTGGATGTATTCTTAGGTTTGGAAGATGCGCCGGAAAATTTAGAAGAGGTGTTCACCCTCCCCGGACACGGTCTGGAGATCGCAGGGAACATCGGAACCGACGAGCCTGATCTGGAGTCAGTCAAGGCTTCACGGCCAGACCAGTCCGACTGTTTCTTAGGGCCAAATGTTATCGAGCTGTGCCGTCTCGCAGACATCACGTTCCTCGGGCTTCACGGCGGTGAAGGGGAAAACGGAAAACTTCAGGCAACATTTGACCTGCTAGGCATCCGCTACACAGGTCCTGATTCTCTCGGCTGCGCCGTGGCGATGGATAAAGGATTCACCAAGCAGATATTCCTCCAGTCCGGCATAGACACCCCCGCTGGAACGTGTCTGCACAAAGACGCGCCGGACCGCTCTCTTGAGTTAATGGGGCTGACTCTGCCTGTTGTTGTAAAACCCTGTTCAGGCGGCTCCAGCATTGGAGTATATATCGTAAATACAAAGTCTGAATATGAGGAAGCTCTTAACAATGCTTTCCGCTATGAGGATGAAGTCGTCATCGAAGAATACATCAAGGGCAGGGAGTTTGCCTGTGGCGTAATCGACGGCGAAGCGCTACCGCCGATCGAAATTATCCCCAAGACCGGATTTTTCGACTACGCGAACAAATATCAGGCGGACGCGACTTTAGAGGTCTGCCCCGCCGACATCCCGGCGGAGGTGGAAGTCCGCATGAAAGAGCTCACAGTAAAAGCATTTCATGCACTGAAGCTCAATGTATACAGCCGTGCAGATTTTCTGCTTGACGACAAAGGAAAGCTTTACTGTCTGGAGATGAATACGCTTCCCGGCATGACTGTTGCCAGCCTGATGCCGAAAGAAGCAAAGGCCGCCGGTATCGAGTACGGAGATCTGTGCGAACTCATCATCAGGAAATCTTTAGAAGCACGTTATGAAAAATAATAAAGGAATCTTTGGAAAATGAAACATATGTCATTACATGAAATCGCCGCTGCATGCGGCGGTACATACTACGGTGATAAAGCTTCTGCCTTAAAAGAAGTCAGCAACGTCGTCATTGACAGCCGCAAAATAGAAAAAGACAGCCTGTTCGTAGCAATCAAAGGTGCACGCGTGGACGGTCATATCTTTATCCCCCAGGTCATGGAAAAGGGTGCGCTCTGCTCCGTATCCGAGCAGGATCTCGGCGACGTCTCCTATCCTTATATCCGGGTAGTCTCCTGCGAGCAGGCGTTGAAAGATATCGCAGAGCATTACCGTCGTTCTCTTAATATCAAAGTAGTAGGCATCTCCGGAAGCGTAGGAAAAACAAGCACGAAAGAAATGATCGCTTCTGTTCTCAGTCAGAAATATAATGTTCTCAAGACGGAAGGAAATTTCAACAACGAGATTGGGCTTCCCCTCACTGTATTTAATATCCGCGAGGAACACGAAGTCGCTGTCCTTGAGATGGGCATCAGCGGATTCGATGAGATGACGCGCCTTGCAAAAGTGGCGCGTCCGGATGTGTGCGTTATTACAAATATCGGTGCGGCGCATCTAGAAAATCTCGGCTCAAGAGACGGCATTTTAAAGGCAAAGACCGAGATGTTCACTTACATGAACCCGAAAGGAACGATCATCTTAAACGGAGACGATGACAAGCTCATTTCCTTCACTCCTGAAAACGGCATCGCTCCCACCTATTTCGGGCTGAATGCTTCCCATCCTTTTCATGCTGAAAATGTCGTCAACCAGGGGCTCAAAGGATCGGCGGCTGACTTCGTTACACCCAATTCCCGGTTCCATGCTCATGTCAGCATCCCCGGCTCCCATATGGTATATAACGCGCTTGCCGGTATTGCTGTGGGATATACGCTTGATATGACAGATGAAGATATCTCCCGCGGCATTGAGGCCAATGTCACTATCGCCGGACGCAGCAACATCATCGAGACAGACAATTACACGATCATCGACGACTGTTACAACGCCAATCCCGCTTCCATGAAAGCCTCCATCGATGTACTTGCTTTCGCTGACACGCGGACTGTCGCAATTCTGGGCGATATGTTTGAACTTGGAAAGGGTTCTGACAGGATGCACCATGAAGTGGGTGTCCACGCGGCAGAGGCCGGAATCAATGCCCTTATCTGTATCGGAGATCTGACTGCCGCCACCGGACAAGGCGCGAAAGAAACAGCAGAAAAAAACGGAACTCCTATGGAGATCCGGCACTTTCAGACAAAAGAAGATTTCTTCAGGGAATCTGACAATATCTTAAAGAAAAATGACACTATCCTCATCAAAGCCTCCCACGCCATGGGATTCGCAGAGATCGTAGACATACTGAAAAACCAGCAGAAATAATGAATAATAAAGTATCAGATATTTTCATCAGATCTGGACGGCGCAAGCATCACAAAGTGCTCCGCCGACCGGATCATCCATCTGCAGCCGCACGCTCCCGCGTGAGGTCATCCGCCCGATATAGAAGTACGCCGACTTCATCATACAACGATGAGAACGGCGTACTCCATATAATAAATCTCTTTACGAGATAAGAAGATCACATTTTTGCCTGATCCTCTATTTCACCAAGTCAAGCAGCGCGCTCTTCGGCACTGCGCCGATCTGCTTTCCTACGGATTCGCCATTCTTAAATGCCATGAATGTGGGGATCGTCATCACGCGAAATCGCTGCGCAATCTCTATCTGTTCGTCGATGTTGAGCTTGCACACTTTTATATCCGGCATCTCGTCTGCAATCTCTTCTACAACCGGCCCCATCATCTGGCACGGACCGCACCAGTCTGCGTAAAAGTCTACAAGCACCGGCTGATCTGCCTGCATTACTTCCTGCTCAAAATTTTCTGTTGTCAACTTGATTACTGCCATATTCATTTCCTCCTTTGGAATATTTTTCATCACTAATGTGATCATTATACCACATTTTTCTTCTTTTTCAGTGACAAAGTCACAATCTGAGAAAAGTCACCTTTTTATATACGTCCAAGACCTGCAGCATCGAGGATCTCTACTCTGCCTCTTGTAAGCTTCACCAGCCCATCTTTCTGAAACTGCTTCAATATTCTTGTCACGACCTCTCTTGCTGTTCCTGCGTCCTTTGCCAGTATCTCATGTGTAATGCTCAATACCTCTCTGCCTGAAAGCCCCCTGTGCTCTATGAGCGCGCCCGCAATCCTTGATGCCACGTTGGAAAATACAAACTGATTGAACAGCCACATAACATCCGAAAATTTCTCTGATATCATTTCCAGTGTATACTCCTTTACCGCACTGCTTTCGTCATAAACCGCCTTATAGACGCGCTTCGGTATTGTGCAAATCCTGCAGTCTGTCTCCATCTCCATGTCCATCTCTACATCCATACCGTTCAGCATACACGCCGCACTTAAAATGCTCACATCCCCATCCACAAGGCGGAACAACGTGATATCTCCTCCGCCGGGTGATGTGATGAACACCCGCACCTGCCCTTGTCTGATGATCTGCACACCCGCACACTCTCCGCCGCCGAAATGCAATGTTGTTTTCTTTGGGCAGAAATTTTCTATGGTATATTCCCGCAGTTCTTTCTTCTGTTCCTCTGTCAGATCGTCCCAGAATGGGAACGCTTTTGCCAATATCTCTTCCCTCTTCATCTCCGCTTTCCTCCGAAAAAACTTCTGTCACTGTTTTTTGTGAAAAGTCAATCCCGTCGTTACTTCGATGGAAAAACAACAGGAGAAATGCTGTTCCTCAATATTCCTCCCGTTCTCTCTCACTGCCGAAGACCGGCATCGAACCATTTTAAATAATCAAAAATACTGATAGAAAGGGGCTTTGAAGACTTCATCAACTCTGCGGTGCTCAAAAAGTGTTCAAACGCTTGTCCCCCACAAGCAGGAATTTGTATAACATGACAGCTACATCAATTTTTGTTAGTTATTATTGAAATAACTTTCTCGATAGCATAACCAATAACAGCACCGACAACTAAAGTGTTTATCAATGTCCATATAGAGCCGCTTGCTGATGATGTAAATGTATATACTAACGAAGAAGCTGATACTAAAAAAGAAACCATTATACCTTTTAAAATGCCATTTATTTTAAAATTGCATAAAGAAATAAGAATCCCTATTGCAATCCATGTAATACCAGTAGCTATATATACCTCTATTTCTAAATCAGGTGCAAGTAAAAGAAATAGAATATTTATAATGAAACCTATAGCCCCCCCTATAAGACCAACCACAATTCTTTTCATGCTTTTTTACCTCCGCAAATTCTTATTTACTTAACTACTACATAGTATAATCTAAATTTTTAAAACGCACAAGCAAAAAGGTATGCGGGCTTTCACATCTCTGCATGCCCTTTTCTGCTCTATATCAACAACAATGTTCTCTTTCCAAAACTGAAATTTGAGAAGATCAAGGCAGAAGCCACATTACAAAAAATAGGATACGAGGTAAATTTCGTTAGCAAAGCAAAGGAATGTTTCGCAGAGAATTTAAGTATTTTATTCAACGATTAAATTATTACTTATATCAGACCTAAACCCCATTATTAAAATATATTGCAACGTGGCAGAAACAGAAAAATAAGAGAAACGCTGTAAATTCAACGTTTCTCTCACTTTTACCAAATGCCGCAGACCGGAATCGAACCGTTTTAAATAATCTAAAACACTGAAAGAAAGGGGCTTTGGAGACTTCATCAAGTCTGCGGTGTTCAAAAAGTGTTCAAATGCTTATCGCTCACAAACTAGGATTTATCAATCACTTTTCATATACAATAATGGATAAGGTGTTCCCACCTTGATTACCCTTTAGCAAATACATGTGGGGCGGCCAATCAACAGTCGTTTAATTTTTGTATTTCTTTACAAAAAAGTGAAAAAATGCTCATGACAAAACCACAAATTCCCGTACATAAAAACATGACGGCCATACCACTGCCTGTACCGATTCCCACAATTTTCCCCAACAAGGTCACAATGTCTGAATTTGAACGCATGAAAGGCTCAAACACATAATCAGATAAGTAACCGCCTAAAAGAATACCGAAAGGAATTGTACTGTATTGGACAGCATTTCTTACAGCAAATACCCTCCCTTGAATATTCTCAGGTATTTTTTTGTAGAGTATCAGATTTTGTCCTGCCATAACAAATGGAAGCGGTAAACTTGCGGCAAGGGCGGCAAATGACCAGAAAAATGCATTCCTGCCGACAGCCATTGTTAAATCCCCCAAAAGAAAAGATAACGCGGCAGAAACATAAATCATACTTGCTTTTTTCCTGGTTTCTCTTTTCATAGATACAAGCAAACCGCCCACAATTCCGCCAATTCCCATACAGGCATTTACAATTCCCAAAACAATATTGTTTTCGGAACTTCTTGCTAAAATCATCGGCGATAATATATTTTCATAAGTCAACCTTGAAAAGAAATTTATTACGGCCATTGTAAGCATGATGTATAAAATCCCCTTTTCTGTTTTTAAAAAGTGAAATCCAAACATGATTTCCGCAAAAGGAGATTTGAACTTTTCTTTTGTGAGCTGTTCTGGTATGTTAATTAGAAATAACAGCACGCAAAAGGCAACTGTAAAACTAAATAAGTCGAATAGCAAAATCAGCGGTAAGCCTCCGCCAGAAAAAAGTACCGCCGCCAGCATTGGACTAAATACAATGACTAAATTGCTAGAAAAAGAGTTCATGCCACTTACATTAGACAGTTTATTCTTTGGCACAATTTTTGCTATTGCAACAGAAGATGCCGGTTGCTGAAATGCCGTACTAACTCCCACAATCATATTGATGATGTAAATATGCCATACGGCGAAATTTCCAGCTATTAAAAAGCCCAGAGTAAACAGAGAAGTCATTGCGGCAATACAATCTGCTACAAGCATAACTGATTTTTTTCGATGACTGTCTATAAAAGAGCCAATGAATATGCTCGTCAAAATATACGGCACATAATTACAAAATGATATAAGTGAAACGGAATGTGCGGAATGTGTTTGTTCATATACCCATAAAACAAGCGCAAACGCCGTCATAGAACTTCCCAACTGCGATATACTTTGACTTAGCCATAAAACTATATATTTTTTGAAATTTCCCATTGAATTTTCTCCAACCTAATCTTTATTTTTTGCGGATTAATTAAATTGTACAAAATCCAATGTTCGGCGAAAATTACCTCTGTACAAATATCGCCTTATCATCAGATTTTGTACAGAGTTGATTGCTTAAATCAATTATTCTATGACATAACATTTTCCCACCTCTTTTTTTGTCAATAAAGATAAATTCTTATTTGTTTAACCCTCATTACTCACAGTATAATTCTATTTTTTAGGTTATACAAGCAAAAAAGATACACAGATTTTCTTATTTCTACATACCTTTTCCAACTCCACGCCATCTCAATCATAGTCCGCTATTCTTTTACATAACGAATCAAGTCCCCGACTTCACACTCAAAATAATCACACAGTTTACAGATTAAATTTGCGTCCAATCTCTGGAACTCATTTCTGCAATATCTATTGAAATTTGATCTCGGTATATCCAGTTCTTTACAAATGGTATTCTTACTGACACCTTTTTCCCGTAACTTTTCTTCTATTTTTAATTCCAAATGTCCATATTTCATGTTCAGCACCTCTACACAAAGTATATTTAATAAATCTTTATGTAGTAATTCACTATATAGTGAGGTATTATATAGTTATCCCTATAAACGGAAAGAGGTGTTCACATGAAAAGGAAAATCATAATAGTAATTACAATACTCTGCTTATTAGCCGTAACCTATGGCTATCTCCAATTGCCAGACTACCATATCATGAACAGTATGTCATTCAGCACTCAAGATACACGAGACACCCAGTTAAAAGTAATCGTCTATAAGTGTTGGGAAATCCATGATATGATTCAAGAAATCGAAGCAGAACACAACCGAATCAATGGTATTCCTACTACTTTAGAAATCAATCTCTACTCCCCAACTTATTTTTTGCCTAATAGCAGTGAACCATTCAAAACGGTAATGATTCGATACAATAAAAAAGAATAGCAATGACTACACTTTTTTGATGTGTTGTCTGCTACCCTTTTCAACTTGCTATCTATCTTCTTTTTTTGTTCGTGCTTTTCCTGTGACCAGCGTTCCACAGGATGCCCAGAGCGACGGTTCCTAACAGGGCGGCGGGTCGGCTGGGCAAGCGGACGATTGAAAAACATTCCTATTTTGCGATATATTCTATATCCGCTTCTCTTCGTCCCTCATATTTATCTTCGGACAAAAGTTTATCGAGAAATCTAGACACTTCTTCCATATCATCACTGTCTATCAAATCCAGTTTCACTAGTACGTCAAGATCAGTCTGATTTTTGGGCTGAATAGATACCGGCTGTGACATATCCACAACTACTTTCAACGGCTTTTTCTTATTTGCTGTTTCAATATCCGTAGTCAGTCCCATGACATGGCTTTTACTCACTCCAAATATCTGTGACAGCTTTTCCCAGATAGATTCATCTCTTGGCGTTCCATTTCCGTTTTCATAGTTTGTCAGCATACTTTGTGAAATCCCCAGTTCTTTTGCCAGTTCTGCAACTGTGATGTTTTTTTCTTTCCGCAATTCCTTTATCTTATTCATGGTCGAACCTCCTTTCTAAGCACATTATATTCCACCATTTTTTGTCTGTCAATCTTTTTATCGGATATTCAGATATTTCTATTGACATTTCAGCAGCCTTGTTTTATCATATAAATATCTTAATATCTGATTTTAAGATATTTTAAAGGAGGTGATACCATGATTCGAGGAAGTGACTTTATTTTAAATCCGAACAAACTGGAAGAACAGTTCCAGCTTGTAGAAGTTTCCGACTGGGTAGATTTTTCCACAAAAGAAAAACTCGGCTTCTACTATACAGTTCTCTTTCCAAAGCTGAAATTTGAAAAAGTCAAAGTAGGCGTAAAAACGTCCAGTCCGCTGATTTCCAATGAAGAGTTGGAACAGAAAGGGCAAGTCCCTGTCATGTTTGGGGGATTACATACATGGGCGAGTCTCTATAACGGACGTCTTTCTGTCAAAGCAGAAGCAAATAATATCAAGATAGCCGGAATGAAATAGTCTCTTTCCTGTCAGACAGGCAGTACCGGACAGCGTCTTAGGTGCTGACTGTCTGACTTGGAAAGGGCAGATATTTCTTCTGACTAGACTTGATATATAAAACAACATCTTCCGAAAACAGGAAGAGGACACATTACAAAATAGGATACGAGGTGGATTTCGTGAGCAATGCAAAGGAATGTTTTGCATACAATACGAAAATCATTGAAACTCCTACCACCAAAGAAGTATATATCTATGAGAATCCTATTTTCAGTCATTCAACAGAAAATACAGCTTTAAAGAAAACAAGCAAACGCAAAACCTTTGATGAGATGTCGGCTCATAAGCAATATGACAGCTTAAAACGCAAACAGAAACACTACGAACAGACACGTTGGGAGATTGCCCGTATCGTGGACTGTAATTTCAATAACAGAACCAAATTTGTAACGCTGACATTCAAAGAGAATATTCAAGATATTACCGTAACCAACAAAGAATTTAAGTATTTTATCCAGCGATTAAATT
This sequence comes from uncultured Ruminococcus sp., assembly GCA_904418845.1. Classification (GTDB taxonomy): domain Bacteria; phylum Bacillota; class Clostridia; order Lachnospirales; family Lachnospiraceae; genus Mediterraneibacter. Next base: position 78,476 of record CAJFQC010000010.1, read on the forward strand.
ACTACCTATATCAAACCAAAACACAATTATTAAAGTATATTGCAACGTGGGAGAAACAGAAACGTGGTGCAATCCATTACCATGTTATCTTCTTTGATTTTCCATACATAGCAAAAGAAAAATTACAGGATTTATGGTCGCATGGGTTTATTAAAATAAACCGTATTGATGTAGACAGCAAGGAAAACCGTGGTCGCTATCTCAGCAAATATTTTGGGAAAGACCTTGATGTAAAGGAACATAAGAAGAAGGCGTTTTTTAAATCACAAAATCTGAAAATGCCGAAAGAAACCAGGCTCATGCTGACTGATGATATGATTCATGAATTGCAGAACGAAAATATCATCTTTCAGAAAGAGTACACACGGCAGATATATGATACAAAATCCTTTTTAGCTACTGGCTCTTATTTAAAGGACAGCAGTGTTACCTACATCAAGATCAAAAAAGAAACTCCGGGTGTAAGGGGGGATTCTGATGAATAACCCTGTTACATCTTCCGATATTACGTTATTGAACACATTAGCCGCTTGTGCTAATATGACCGCAGATGAAGTCTTCAAAGATTTTGAAACTATGGCAAATAAAAAAATCTTGGAGAATCACAAATATGAAATTTATTACTCGGAATCTGAAAAAAGCTGGCGCACCTACTTACCAGATGACACCAAACCCAACAACCGCCGTCCGATTAAGAGGAAGAGTAAAGAGAACCTTGAAAAAGAAATCATCAGATTTTATATTGAGAAGCAAAAAATTGAAAACCGTGAGAATATCACACTGGAAGAACTATATACAGAATGGCTCTTATACAAAAGGGATTATACCTCTGTAAAGGCAAAGACGATTCAAGAGTATGTTTCTGAATGGAACAGATTTTTTAAAGACACGGCTCTTTCCAAAATGAAGATAGGAGAAATCAAACCGATTACCCTTATCCGTTTT